>NZ_GG657893.1:61148-72247 GCF_000156355.1 Methylophaga thiooxydans DMS010
GGCCGAAGCGAATCAAATCCTGCAACGTGTTCAGGATGGTTCAGATAGCCCTCGTCCGAAAGTGTTGTTTGAACCAGGTGAAGTGGTTCGTGTCACTGATGGACCGTTTAACGATTTCACTGGCGTCGTTGAAGAAGTCAATTATGAAAAGAGCAAGCTGCGCGTCGAAGTGGTCATCTTTGGCCGTTCCACACCGGTCGAGCTTGAGTTCAGTCAAGTCGCTAAAGGCTAAGACTGATTAAAGAATGTCCAGTTTCGGCTGGTTTATCGTTGGGGAGCCGCAAGGCGTTTGAACCCGTAAGGAGTTAACATGGCAAAGAAAATTGAAGCTTATATCAAGCTACAAGTGCCAGCAGGTGGTGCTAACCCAAGTCCACCAGTTGGTCCAGCTTTAGGTCAGCACGGTCTGAACATCATGGAGTTTTGTAAAGCGTTTAACGCACAAACTCAAAACATGGAAAGTGGTCTGCCGATCCCTGTTGTTATCACAGTTTATAACGACAAAAGCTTTACCTTCGTAACCAAAACACCACCTGCATCGGTACTGCTGAAAAAAGCAGCTGGCTTGAAAAGTGGTAGTGGCCGTCCAAATACTGAAAAAGTCGGTAAAGTTACACGTGCGCAGTTGGAAGAAATTGCCAACACTAAAATGCCTGACTTGTCAGCAGCTGATTTAGATGCAGCTGTTAGAACAATCGCAGGTACTGCACGTAGCATGGGTCTGGACACGGAGGGTGTTGAGTAATGGCTGCTTTAGGTAAAAGAACTCGCGCTATCCGCGAAAAATTGCAAGATGGCAAACTCTTCTCTGTAGAAGAAGCGTTGACATTTGTCAAAGAAAACGCATCAGCAAAATTTGTAGAGTCAATTGATGTAGCGATCAACCTTGGTGTTGATCCACGTAAATCTGACCAAGTTGTTCGTAGTTCAACTGTACTGCCTAACGGTACTGGTAAAACAGTTCGCGTGGCGGTTTTTGCTCAAGGCGCTAATGCCGATGCAGCAAAAGAAGCAGGTGCTGACATCATTGGTTTTGAAGATCTGGCGGAAGACATCAAGAAAGGTAACATGGATTTTGATGTTGTTATTGCTACACCAGATGCAATGCGTATCGTTGGTCAGCTAGGTCAAGTACTGGGTCCTCGTGGCCTGATGCCTAACCCAAAAGTTGGTACGGTTACACCAAACGTTGCAGAAGCAGTAACTAATGCTAAAGCAGGTCAGGTTCGCTACCGCACAGATAAGGCAGGTATTATTCATTGCCCTATCGGTAATGCTGGTTTCGAAGTGGCCGCGTTGGCTCAAAACTTAACCGCGTTGTTGGATGACCTGAACAAGCTGAAACCTAGTTCAGCAAAAGGTACATACATCAAACGCATCAGTGTTTCTAGCACCATGGGTGCCGGTATCACTGTCGATAAATCGTTCCTCGGATAAGATTTATCACAACGAATTGGACCGCTCAGCCCTCGGGCTGAGTCGTCTAAGACCGCAGGCAAGCAATTTTAATTGACCCACGTTTGATATTGGGACGGCCTGCGCAGACGGGTTCAGCTACAGAATTTCTGAGTTGGATACCGTAAAGGTGGAAGTGGCAACACTTCTTGGTAGCAACTATTCACTCATCAAGATGGGTGAACCTAAGGAGGTCTTAGGTGGCTTTAAATCTAGAAGGTAAAAAGGCCGTCGTTGCTGAGGTCTCTGAAGTAGCATCTAACGCGTTCTCTGCTGTTGCAGCAGAATACCGTGGTTTGACTGTTTCAGATATGACTGAGCTGCGTGTTGCAGCGCGTAAAGAGAACGTTTATTTACGTGTTGTTCGTAATACTTTAGCTCGTCGTGCCGTAGAGGGTACTGATTTCGCCTGCATGCAGGAAGGAATGACTGGCCCGCTGGTATTTGGTTTTTCTATGGAAGATCCAGGTGCAGTTGCACGAGTCATGGGTGACTTCGCGAAAACAAACAAAAATCTTGACGTTAAAATGGTTTCATTAGGTGGCAAATTATTGCCAGCAAGCGAAATCGAAAAACTGGCGAAAATGCCTACCAAAGATCAAGCTATTAGCATGTTCATGGGTACCATTAAAGCGCCTATCGAGAAATTTGTTCGTACTTTGCAAGCGCCTACCAGCAAGATGGTACGTACGTTCGCGGCTGTTCGCGACGCAAAAGAAGCTGCTTAATCCTTATTGGGTTGAGCACGTTAATAAATTCTGTAAGCTAGAAATAGGAAAATTATCATGGCTGTATCTAAAGACGATATCTTGGAAGCGATTTCCAACATGACCGTTGTTGAGGTCGTAGATCTGATCGAAGCAATGGAAGAAAAATTTGGTGTAACTGCTGCTGCTCCCGTAGCCGCTGCTGCTGCTCCAGCTGAAGGTGGCGCTGCTGCTGCCGCTGAACAAACTGAGTTTGACGTTGTTATGACAAGCTTCGGTGATAACAAAGTATCAGTTATCAAAGTTGTTCGTGGTCTGACAGGTCTGGGCTTGAAAGAAGCCAAAGAAATGGTTGAAGGCGTACCTGCTACAGTGAAAGAAGGCGTAGAAAAAGCTGAAGCAGAAGACGTTGTTAAACAACTGACTGAAGCTGGTGCAGCTGCTGAACTTAAGTAAGCATCCCAGCTATCGTGGTGGTCTGAAGGCTACTACGAAATGAAAATGGCTGGTGACTTTGGTCACCGGCCTTTTTCCGTTGCAGGCCGGTCTGTTTTACCGGCCACTAACACAATTATCCTTCCTGCTTTTCACGACGGTGAAAACAGGACGTTCTTCGAGGTGTAATACATGGCCTATACGTTTACCGAGAAAAAACGGATTCGTAAAGATTTTGGCAAGCGTCCAAGTGTCTTGAATGTTCCAAACCTTCTAGCAACGCAGGTTAACTCCTATCAGGATTTCCTGCAACTTGGTGTTGCCGCTGACGAACGCGGTGCAAAAGGGCTACATGCCGCTTTTGAATCTGTGTTCCCCATCAAGAGCCATACTGGCATGGCAGAGCTGCAGTATGTCAGCTATCGATTGGGTACCCCTTCATTCGATGTTAAAGAATGCCAACTCCGTGGCGTAACCTATGCCGCACCTTTAAGAGTTAAAATGCGTCTGGTCATTTATGACAAAGATGCGCCTGCAAAACAAAAAGTCGTTAAAGACATAAAAGAGCAGGAAGTTTACATGGGTGAAATCCCGCTAATGACGGAGAAAGGTAACTTCGTTATTAACGGTACTGAACGTGTCATCGTGTCGCAACTACACCGTTCACCTGGTGTGTTCTTCGACAGTGACCGTGGTAAAACTCACTCTTCAGGCAAGATCCTGTATAACGCTCGTGTTATTCCTTACCGTGGTTCTTGGCTGGATTTCGAATTTGATCCTAAAGACTCGGTGTTTGTTCGTATTGATCGTCGTCGTAAATTACCGGCCACGATACTGCTACGCGCACTGGGTTACAGCAACCAAGAAATGCTGGAAATCTTCTTCAGCAACGATAGCTTTGTTAAGAAAGGCGATAATTTTGAAATGGCTTTGGAACCACAACGTTTACGTGGTCAATCCGTGCCGTTCGATATTGTAGATCCTGATGGCGAAGTGATCGTTGAAGCTGAACGCCAAATCACAGGCCGCCATATTCGACGTATGGAAAAAGCCGGCATGAACTCGTTGACTGTTCCTACCAATTTCTTGGTGGGTAAAGTACTGGCGAAAGATATGATCGATCCGGAGACAGGCGAATTATTGGCTGCGGCGAATGATGAAATAACCGACGATCTGTTGGAAGCGTTTGCTCGTTTCGATATTAATGAAATTGATACCATCTATTCTAACGACTTGGATGATGGTCCGTTCATGTCAGATACCTTGCGTCTTGATGAAACGCGTAGTGCATTAGAAGCGAAGATTGAAATCTATCGCATGATGCGTCCAGGTGAACCACCGACAGAAGATGCGGCAGAGAACCTGTTCACCAGCCTGTTCTTCACTATGGATCGTTATGATCTGTCTAGCGTCGGTCGTATGAAATTCAACCGTCGTCTGGGTCGTGAAGAACTGGAAGGCGAAGGCACTTTAGCTAAAGAAGACATTCTTGCTGTATTGAGAGAACTCATCGCCATCCGCAATGGTAATGGTATCGTTGATGATATCGATCACTTAGGTAACCGTCGTGTTCGTAGCGTTGGTGAAATGGCTGAAAACCAATTCCGTGTTGGTCTGGTTCGTGTAGAACGTGCAGTTCGTGAGCGTCTGAGTATTGCTGAATCAGAAGGCTTAATGCCGCAACAGCTGATTAACGCGAAACCTGTGGCAGCGGCAATCAAAGAATTCTTTGGTTCAAGCCAGTTGTCTCAGTTTATGGACCAAAACAACCCATTGTCAGAAGTGACACATAAACGTCGTGTTTCTGCTTTAGGCCCAGGTGGTTTGACTCGTGAACGCGCAGGCTTCGAAGTCCGTGACGTACATCCGACTCACTATGGTCGTGTTTGCCCAATCGAAACACCTGAAGGTCCAAACATCGGTTTGATCAACTCATTGGCAACGTATGCACGTACCAATGAATATGGTTTTATCGAAACACCTTACCGTAAAGTTATTGATGGTAAAGCGACAACAGATATCGTTTATTTGTCAGCGATCGATGAAGGCGAGTACAAAATCGCACAGGCAACGATTGAACTGAATGACGATAACTCTATCGCTGAAAATATGGTTCACTGTCGTTACCGGAATGAGTCATCGCTGATGCCATCGGAACAAGTACAACTGATGGACGTATCACCACGTCAGGTTGTATCGGTTGCGGCATCATTGATTCCATTCCTGGAACATGATGATGCTAACCGTGCCTTGATGGGCTCGAACATGCAGCGTCAAGCGGTGCCAACATTACGTGCTGATAAACCGTTAGTAGGTACAGGTATCGAGCGTGTTGTTGCCAAAGATTCTGGCGTTATGGTCACAGCAAAACGTGGTGGTACCGTTGATTCTGTTGATGCAAGTCGTATCGTTATTCGTGTCAACGATGATGAAGCGGAAGCGGGCGAGTCAGGTGTTGATATCTATAACCTGATTAAATACGCACGTTCGAACCAAAGCACCTGCATCAATCAACGTCCAATCGTGAAGCCGGGTGATGTGATCGCATCTGGCGATGTCCTGGCAGATGGCCCGTCTACCGATAAAGGTGAACTGGCTTTGGGTCAGAACATTCTGGTCGCATTCATGCCGTGGAATGGGTATAACTTCGAGGATTCAATCCTTGTTTCTGAGCGTGTTGTGGAAGAAGATCGCTTCACCACTATTCATATTCAGGAACTGAACTGTCTGGCGCGTGATACCAAACTAGGCACAGAGGAAGTTACTAGCGATATTCCGAACGTTAGTGAAAGTGCACTGTCTAAATTAGATGAGTCAGGTATTGTTTACGTAGGCGCTGAAGTTAAGCCTGGTGACATTCTGGTTGGTAAAGTGACACCCAAAGGTGAAACACAACTGACACCAGAAGAAAAACTGCTGAGAGCGATTTTTGGTGAAAAAGCGGCAGATGTGAAAGATTCATCGCTGCGCGTGCCATCAGGTACATACGGTACGGTTATAGACGTTCAAGTCTTTACCCGTGACGGTGTCGAAAAAGATGAGCGTACCCAAGAAATCGAGAAAGCGGAACTTGAAAAAGTTTGGGCAGACCTGAAAGATCAAAACCGTATTATGACCGAAGACGTGTTTGAACGTCTGGAGCGTAATCTGGTGGGTAAAGTGGCTGAAGCCGGCCCTGATCTGAAAAAAGGTACCAAGCTGACTAAAGCGTATCTGCAAGGTTTAGAACATGCGAAATGGTTTGATATTCGCATGGAGTCTGAAGATCTGAATACGCTGCTTGAGCAAGCGAATACACATCTCAAACAATACCGCCAGGAAATGGAGGAAGCGTTTGGAATCAAGAAAGAAAAACTGACATCAGGTCATGATCTGGCACCAGGCGTTCAGCGTATGGTCAAAGTCTTCCTGGCAGTGAAACGTCGTATTCAGCCAGGTGACAAAATGGCGGGTCGTCACGGTAACAAAGGTGTTATCTCAAACATCGTTCCTGTAGAAGACATGCCTTACACTGCTGATGGTCGTCCGGTTGATATCGTACTGAACCCATTGGGTGTACCGTCACGTATGAATATCGGTCAGATTCTGGAAGTGCATCTTGGTTGGGCTGCTAAAGGTCTGGGTTACAAGATTGAGGAAATGTTGCAACAGCAGAAGGGTATGGCTGAGCTACGTGAATTCCTTGGTAAGGTCTACAACACCAGTGGTACCAAAGAAGATCTGGATTCATTGACTGACGATGAAATCATTGAACTGGCGAAAAACCTGCAAGGCGGTGTGCCAATGGCAACACCTGTCTTCGACGGTGCTCAGGAAAATGAGATCAAAGACATGTTGGAACTGGCTGGTCTGCCACGTAGTGGACAAGCGCAAATGATTGATGGTCGTACTGGTGAATTCTTCCACCGTCCGGTCACGATTGGCTACATGCACATGTTGAAACTGAATCACTTGGTTGATGACAAGATGCATGCGCGTTCTACTGGTCCATATAGTCTGGTAACACAGCAGCCGTTGGGTGGTAAAGCTCAGTTCGGTGGTCAGCGCTTCGGTGAGATGGAGGTTTGGGCTCTACAAGCTTATGGCGCCGCTTACACCTTGCAGGAAATGCTGACAGTGAAGTCGGATGATGTGAACGGTCGTACTAAGATCTACAAAAACATCGTTGATGGTGATTATCGTATGGATGCAGGCATGCCTGAGTCCTTCAAAGTATTGACCCGAGAGATTCGTTCTCTAGGTATTGATGTCGATTTGGTCGACGAGTAAGCAATACCGGGTAAAGACTGATAATCGAGATATTAGCCGTTTAACGGCAGCGGAGAATAAAGATGAAAGACTTGCTTAACTTGTTAAAGCAACAAACTCAGCCAGAAGAATTTGATGCCATTCGCATCGGTCTGGCCTCACCAAAAATGGTGCGCTCATGGTCATTTGGTGAAGTCAAAAAACCAGAAACCATCAACTACCGTACTTTCAAACCGGAACGTGAAGGTTTGTTCTGTTGCAAAATCTTTGGCCCAGTCAAAGATTACGAATGTTTGTGTGGTAAATACAAACGTTTGAAGCACCGTGGTGTTATTTGTGAAAAATGTGGCGTTGAAGTCACTGTGGCCAAAGTACGTCGTGAACGTATGGGTCACATTGAACTGGCAAGCCCTGTTGCACACATCTGGTTCCTGAAATCATTGCCATCACGTATTTCATTGTTTTTAGACATGACACTGCGTGATATCGAACGCGTGTTGTACTTTGAAGCATTCATCGTTGTTGATCCTGGTATGACGCCTTTAGAAAAAGGTCAGTTGTTATCGGATGAAACGTTCTTGCAAGCAGTGGAAGAATACGGCGATGAGTTTGATGCACGTATGGGTGCGGAAGCCGTTCAACAACTGCTGAAAAACATCAATCTCAAAAAAGAAATTGAAGTTATTCGCGAAGAAATTGATGGCACGAACTCAGAAACGAAAATCAAGAAACTGAGCAAACGTCTGAAACTGATGGAAGCCTTCCATGATTCAGGTAACAAACCTGAATGGATGGTGATGGAAGTACTGCCTGTACTGCCACCAGATTTGCGTCCATTGGTACCACTGGATGGTGGTCGCTTTGCAACCTCTGATCTGAATGATTTGTACCGTCGTGTTATTAACCGTAATAACCGTCTGAAACGTCTATTAGATCTGAATGCACCGGATATCATCGTACGTAACGAAAAACGTATGCTGCAGGAATCGGTTGATGCCTTATTAGATAATGGTCGTCGTGGTCGTGCCATCACGGGTACTAACCGTATGCCATTGAAATCTTTGGCAGATATGATCAAAGGTAAACAAGGTCGTTTCCGTCAAAACTTGCTGGGTAAACGTGTCGACTATTCAGGTCGTTCGGTTATCGTGGTCGGTCCTTACCTGAAATTGCATCAATGTGGTCTGCCTAAAAAGATGGCATTGGAACTGTTCAAGCCATTCATTTACGGTAAATTGGAACGTCAAGGTTTGGCGACAACGATAAAAGCCGCTAAGAAAATGGTGGAACGTGAAGGACCTGAAGTCTGGGATATCCTGGAAGAAGTCATTCGCGAACATCCCGTCATGCTTAACCGTGCGCCAACACTTCACCGTTTGGGTATTCAGGCTTTTGAACCATTATTGATCGAAGGTAAAGCGATTCAGCTTCACCCATTGGTCTGTAGTGCCTTCAACGCCGACTTTGACGGTGACCAAATGGCGGTACACGTACCATTGTCATTGGAAGCACAGTTGGAAGCTCGCTCGTTAATGATGGCGACCAATAACATCCTGTCACCAGCAAACGGTGAACCCGTTATTATTCCTTCACAAGACGTTGTCTTGGGTCTGTATTACATGACCCGTGACCGTGTGAATGAAAAAGGTGAAGGCAGCCACTTTGCTGATCTTTCAGAATTACGCCGTGCTTATGATAATGCCGCGGTATCGTTGCATGCCAAAGTGACTGTGCGTCTGGAAGAAACTGATATTACATTGCCAGAACTCGAGCAAACCCGTCGTATCCGTGTTGAAACAACGGTGGGACGAGCTATTTTGTTCAGCATCGTGCCAAAAGGTCTCCCATTCTCAGTGGTTGACCGTGCAATGACCAAAAAAGCTATCGGTGATGTAATCAACACCAGTTACCGACGCTTGGGTCTGAAAGATACCGTTATTTTTGCTGACCAATTGATGTACTTGGGCTTCACGCAAGCAACACAATCGGGTTCTTCTGTTGGTGCGGATGACATGGTTATCCCGGCAGAGAAAGCCGAAATCTTGGCTAAAGCAGAAGCGGAAGTTGAAGAAATCGCTTCTCAATACGCGTCTGGTCTGGTTACTGATGGTGAGCGTTATAACAAAATCATCGATATCTGGTCTCGTACCAACGACCAAGTAGCAAAAGCGATGATGGATGGTATCGGTAAAGATACCGTTGTCGATGCAGATGGCAATGAAGTTGAGCAAGTCTCAATGAACTCTATCTACATGATGGCCGATTCAGGTGCTCGTGGTTCTGCTGCGCAGATTCGTCAGTTGGCTGGTATGCGTGGTCTGATGGCGAAACCAGATGGCTCTATCATCGAAACGCCGATCACGGCGAACTTCCGTGAAGGTCTTGACGTACTTCAGTACTTCATCTCGACCCATGGTGCGCGTAAAGGTTTGGCCGATACCGCGTTGAAGACAGCGAACTCAGGTTACTTGACTCGTCGTTTGGTTGACGTTTCACAAGACTTGGTCGTGGTTGAAGAAGATTGTGGTACCTCACTGGGAATTAACATGTCGCCAATCATCGAAGGTGGTGACGTGGTTGAACCATTGGGTGAGCGTGTATTGGGTCGTGTGGTTGCACAAGATCTGATGTCGACGGAAGGTGATCGCGTCATTCTGGCCGCTGGCGAATTGATTGACGAAGGCGCTGTTAACAAACTAGAACGTGAAGGTATCGACGAAGTATTGGTACGTAGTGCGATTACCTGTGAATCTCGTTACGGTGTTTGTTCAGCCTGTTACGGTCGTGACTTGGGTCGAGGTCACCGAATCAACGTCGGTGAAGCGGTGGGTGTCATTGCGGCACAATCTATCGGTGAACCAGGTACTCAGCTGACAATGCGTACCTTCCACATTGGTGGTGCTGCTTCACGTACAGCTGCGGATAACTCTGTTGCCTTGAAATACAAAGGCCACGTTCGTTATCACAACATTAAAAACGTTCAAAACTCTGCCGGTAAATTTATCGCAGTATCACGTTCGGGTGAGTTGCACCTGATTGATGAAAACGGTCGTGAGCGTGAGCGTTATAAGATTCCTTACGGTGCGGAAATTGCCGTTGCTGACAATGAAGCCGTAGATTCAGGCCAAGTTGTGGCTAACTGGGATCCACATACGCATCCGGTTGTAACCGAAGTAGCGGGTATGGTTCAGCTTAGTGACTTGGTAGAAGGTGTGACTGTTGATAAAACAGTCGACGAAGTCACCGGTCTGACCAGCTTGATCGTACGTGAGCCTAAGCAGCGTGGTAGTGCAGCTAAGGACATGCGTCCGATGGTTAAACTGATCGATGATAAAGGTGAAGACGTCTTCATTCCGGGCACTGATATCCCTGCGATGTACTTCTTGCCAGGTGGCGCGATTGTTCGTGCTACGGATGGTCAAGAAGTAGAAATCGGTGACATCTTGGCGCGTATTCCGCAAGAAAGCAGTAAGACGCGTGATATCACCGGTGGTCTACCTCGTGTTGCTGACTTGTTCGAAGCGCGTAAACCAAAAGATCCTGCGTTGATGGCAGAGATCAGCGGTACCATCAGCTTTGGTAAAGAAACCAAAGGTAAGCAGCGTCTGATCATTACCCCGAAAGAGGGCGAACCATACGAAGAACTGATTCCAAAATGGCGTCATGTTTCTGTGTTTGAAGGTGAGCATATCGAGAAGGGTGAGATGCTGGTAGATGGGCCTGAAGATCCGCATGATATTTTGCGTCTCAAAGGTGTTCTGGCATTGGCTAACTATATGGTTAGTGAAGTGCAGGAAGTTTACCGCCTGCAAGGTGTAAAAATTAACGATAAGCACATCGAAGTCATCGTACGACAAATGTTGCGTAAAGTTGAGATTGATGCGGCTGGTGACAGTAAGTTCCTCAAAGGTGAGCAGGTCGAATATGATCGTGCCTTGGATGCGAACGATATTCTGCGTAAGCAGGAAAAACTGGAATCAACCTTTACACCGTTACTGCTGGGTATTACAAAAGCGTCTCTGGCAACAGACTCGTTTATCTCTGCGGCGTCGTTCCAAGAAACAACACGTGTTCTGACCGATGCGGCTGTGACAGGTAAGAGTGATAATCTGCGCGGTCTGAAAGAGAACGTCATCGTGGGTCGATTGATCCCAGCTGGTACCGGCTTGGCGTATCACAAAGAACGTCAGCGCAGACGTATGTCAGCAGATGGTAACCTTGATGTTGATGTGACAGCAGACGTAGCAGAATCGA
>NZ_GG657892.1:0-61683 GCF_000156355.1 Methylophaga thiooxydans DMS010
GACAGATGGATTAAGTAAGACGGGATATAACGGGATTTAATGGTTTTAAATGGGAAGAAGCTTTTAATAATGAGGGTTTGAGTAACATTTAAAGCTTATTTAATAATTAATTATGGATCGCGATCATTTTAAATATAGTAAACATTTAGACACATGAATTGCGATCAAGCTCATTAGTGACGACGACCACTCCAAACAACTCGCCCAATAATCGAAAGCTCGTTCTGCAAATCAAAATCCAGTGATATCTCAAAAGGCTCATAAGCTGGATTATCACTGGTAACCTTTAACCGCTGACTTGGTAGGCGCTGTAGCCGTTTAACTAGTAATGACTCACCCATTCTGATTACATAGATGCCGTCACGTTTAGCAACGTTGTCAGTGTGATCAACGAGTATAACGTCGCCTGGACGCAATGCAGGCTCCATGCTCTCACCTTCTACATAAATCAGATATAAATTAGCTGGGCTGCTGTGTAGCTCGTTATATATCCATTCTTTTTTGAATATAAGTGCATCAGTTTCCTCTTCCTCGTGAATGACATAACCGTTGCCAGCTGATGCTTTTACATCAAACAGTGGGATGTGGGCGAATGTTTCCATAATGCTACCAGTTCCTGCTGAATAGTCTTTGATGCTCGATCCCACTTCTTCGTTGGAAGTGGGATCGACTTGCCCCACTTTAGATTTTCGATCCCGCTTTTCATAAGTTTCTGATTCGTTTGAATTTCTATGTGTTGATGATGAATTATCATCAACATCTAAGTGGGATCGAGTTGGAAAGGTTTCGTTCCCCGTCAGCACGTAATACGAATTAAACCCAAGCCCTAATATTTTTTCTAAATAAATAGCATCAGGGCTACGTTCACCTTTTTCATATTTGGCTTGTGACTGCCTTGTGATTCCAACAAAGTCAGCAACATCCTGCTGGGTTAAGCGTAGACGCTTACGCTCCTCTAGTATTCTGCCGCCAATGTAAACTAATGATTCCATTACAAGCCCTTGACAATGTTATTTTATGTGTACATAATTTTTGCAGGTGTTATGTTTTGTTTGCATTTATGTAAACGCTTATATATTTAATTACGGATTGTAACAATGAACTACAAGCAAATACATCAAGCATTGAAAGCCAAAGGTCTTTCTTGGTTAGTCGCTGGTGAAGTAATTGGTTGCACTCATCAGCATGTAATGAATGTTTGTGCAAGACGAGCGGAAAGTTTAAGAGTTGCACGATCAATATCCGTGCTAATCGAGAAAGATATTGCAGCAGTTTTTCCGGATATTCCCCGCTATCAGTCTGATGTAAAAACTGATCGCCAAGCCAAAATTGATCAAGCAAAAGCGCGTCTGGCAGAAGCCGGTCTTGCTGAGAGCGCCTAATCATGGTTGATAACTATCCGCATCAAGAGCACTTACATCCGCAAAAAGCACGCGCCCACAAAGCAGTTCAAACCAACGGCGATTCCAGTTCGGCGGCACAAGGTAAGTATCGGCTGGATGAGTGCGCTTCAACGTCGCAATCAAACTTTTTAGTTGATAAAGACGGAATGCCAGTTTCTCCTGGGTTTGGTGATCCAGATCGCCAATCTGCTTACAAAGCGTCGCGGATGAAGGCGGCAATACGTTTTCAACAACTTGCCAAGCAACAGTCTCAGCGAGTTGTGGAAGTTCCTCTGAATTGTCCGGTTCACGTATGTCCGATTTGTCAACTTTCAATGCTTTTAAAAAAGCTGATAGCTCGGATAAAAGCATGGTCGATGAAATGATGATGAATCCATCATTCTGCCCGTGTAAATACGCGGCACTGACGGGTGCTGGTCTGGTTGTTTTCACTTTGTTATCTCCTGTTTGGTTAAAACGCAGAACCAGCCTATCCCGTGCAGTACTGCCGCAACAATCAATAAATTTGGAAGTGGTGTTGTGATGAGAATTCCAAAAAGTAAGGTGGCTTGGAAACGCATCCAGCCGAACAATATAAAAGACGCGCTGCGGCTTAATAAAGAGTACGCCAGACAGTTCAAAAGGCTAACTGTTCCAGCTATCGCTGAACTGATGGCTGTCAGTGAAGACCGCTTATACAAATGGCTCTCTACTGGTGATATGCCAGTCAGTTTTATCCCGGCATATGAGCATATCTGTGAGATGGATTATGTCACCCAATATCTGGGTTACCGAAGTAACAAGCTGATGATTCAAATCCCCACAGGGAAAAAAGTGGATGAACTAGGTTTAGCCGAACTACAGCAGCTTTCTGCAGATGCAATGAGTTTGCTAATCAAGTTTTATCGTGAGGGTGAGTCGGTAGATATCCTTACTTCAGCGCTCACTCGACTGTTAGCTGGCGTGGCATACCACAGAGAAAATGTTATCTCTCAGAGTCAGCCAGGTCTAGATTTTGAGGGCGGTGAAGATGACTGAACAAAACAGGGAATGGTTCACAGCAACTGAATTAGCAAACAAACCAGGTCTTCCAAAGTACAAGCGTGGCGTTAATCAGCAGGCCTCAAAACAAGGCTGGAATACAAGGCAAGTAAAAGTAAGAGGTGGATCAGCAAATGAATACCACCTTTCCAGCCTGCCAGTAGAAACTCAGGCCGCGTTGATAAAACAACACCTGCCGACCCCAGTTAAGAGCAGCTCGGAAAGCACTGAATTTAGCTACGATCCTCAAGCATTATGGCAGCACTATGACAACAAGCCACAAAAACAAAAGGACGCAGCTCAGAACAAACTCAACCTGCTTTTGCAGGTCATGGCTCTGACAGAAAACGGTGGCGCCACACTTAAGAATGCCTTCTTACTGGTGGCTGATCAAAACGACATTAGTGAACGCACCATGCAAGGCTGGTATCACGGTACCAAGAGCAAGAAAGGGGTGAAATTCTATGCTCGTCAAGACTGGTTAGCCGCGCTGGTACCCGGCTTTGTTGGCCGAACGGTCACAGCAGATATGGATACTGAGGCTTGGGAATTTTACAAAGCCGATTACCTTCGCCTGGAGCAGCCAGAGTTCGAAGCCTGTTACTACCGACTACAACGTACTGCAGCCGAACAAGGCTGGAAAATCCCCAGCAAAAAAACACTGGAACGTCGCATCAAAGCCATACCGCTGGCAACCCGCGTTTATCTACGTGAAGGTGAAGCCGGTTTGATCAAACTGTTTCCTGCCCAACAGCGAACAGTCCAAGAGCTACATGCGCTTGAGTGGATCAATGGTGATGGCTACCAACACAACGTGTTTGTTCTATTGCCAAATGGCGATGTAACGCGCATGAAAACGTGGTTCTGGCAGGACGTCTACAGCCGCAAAATACTGGCTTACCGCGTCGATGAATCAGAAAACACCGACTCAATCCGAGCCAGTTTTGGCGATGTTGTGGATCAGTTCGGCATACCCGAACACGTCACTATTGATAACACCCGCGCTGCAGCCAATAAATGGATGACCGGTGGCGTTAAAAACCGCTATCGCTTCACCGTAAAAGAAGATGATCCACTCGGCCTATTCCCTACGCTCGGTATCAAAGTGCACTGGACATCAGTGATTGGCGGCAAAGGACACGGTCAGGCTAAACCTGTCGAACGTGCCTTTGGTGTTGGTGGTCTTGGTGAATATCTGGACAAGCATCCTAAGTTTGAAGGTGCCTATACCGGCCCAAACCCAATGGCCAAGCCAGAAAACTACGCCAAAAAAGCGGTACCCATTGAAACGTTCCTAGCAGTACTGGAACAAGAAATCATTGCTTGGAATGCCAAACCGGCTCGACGCACTGAAATCTGCAACGGCACAAAAAGTTTTGATCAAGCTTTCACCGAAAGCTATCAAACCGCCGTTATCAAAACAGCTAACCAAGAACAACGTCGCATGTGGCTGCTGATGGCTGAAGCCATCAAAGTGCAGAAAGATGGATCATTTAATCTTGATGCCGGATCAGCCACAGGACAAGGCAAAAACCGCTACCACGCGCCAGCGTTGCTCGACTTTGCAGGCCAGAAGATTACCGTTCGTTTTGACCCTCAAGCGCTGCATGAAATCGTCTATGCCTACACCTTAGATAATCGCTATATCGGTGAGGCGCAATGTATTGAAGCTACTGGGTTTGGTGATACTGAAGCGGCTCGAAGCTTCAACAAGCATCGCACTCGCTTTATCAAGGCCACCAAGCTGGCAGCGAAAGCCGAAGTCGCGATGGATGCAATGGAAGTGGCAAGTCGCCTGCCTTTGCAGCCACAGCCTGAAGTCGCCAACCCGAAAGTGGTCAGACCACTTCGCCCAGCGCCAGAACTAGGCCGACACATACCGCAGCCACAACTAACTGACGAACAAAAACAGGATCTGGCTACATTCCAAGCCGAGTTCCAACAGCCACAAGAGCCTGCAGCACAAATCATAAGAAATGATGACCCCAGAGCGCGCTACAAGCGTTGGGTCAATTTAGACCGTCGGTTGCGAGAAGGGAGTCAACTCTCAGCAGCTGATCAGAAATTCTGGGCGATGTACCAGAAAGGCGATGAGTTCCGCTTTATGAGCGAGTTCAGCGCTGACTTTGAGAGCTTCGACGAAACTGTCGAGGCATAAAAAAACAAACCCGCTGGCAGGCGGGTAAGTAAAACGTGATGAGGTAAATAATGACAACAAATCAAAACGTGGTCAACTTGGGAGACAGAGTCGAAGCCTCTGTCACCACGGCACCACTGAAAAACGTCATGCTCTGTACACGATTGCTGGAACAAGCGATGAATCGCCCAGCACATCTACCAGGTATGGTCACTTTCTTTGGCCCGAGTGGCTGGGGTAAATCGTTTGCTGCAGCTTATGCAGCGAATAAATACCGCGCTTACTACGTTGAATGCAAAAGCACCTGGACAAAAAAAGCGCTGCTCCTTTCCATTCTCAAAGAAATGGGCATCCAGCCAGATAAGACCAACTATGACATGGTCGAGCAAATCAGTCAGCAGCTGGCGCTGAGTGGTCTGCCGCTCATCATCGATGAGATGGATCACATCGTCGAAAAGAAAGCCGTCGAAGTAGTGCGTGACATTTATGAAGGATCAAACGCTGCCATCCTGCTGATCGGTGAAGAGAAGCTCCCGACCAAGCTGCTCAAGTGGGAACGGTTCCACAATCGAATGCTGGCTTGGCAAGGCGCTCAACCTGCCGATCTGGAAGACACACGACAACTGTCCCAACTTTACTGCCCGGACATCACCATTGCTGATGACCTGCTCGAACGCATCCAGCGTGAAAGCATGGGCGTCGCCCGTCGAATCTGCGTCAATCTCAACCAAGTTCAGCAAGCCGCCTACTCAGCTGGTACCGACCAAATCGACGTCAAACTCTGGGGTAACCGTCCCCTCTATACCGGCGACGCACCCAGGAGGAAGGTTAAATGACACAGCCTGTTCATATCACAAGAGCAAACGGCAAGCTGTCAGGTAGAGATGCCTGCTGGCAAGCCATACGTGAATTGAAAGTGTTTTCTTTACTTGACCTGGAAGCACACACCAGTGATCACAAACAGCTGAATGAAGTGAATCGCCGAACAGCCAGAACCTACGTGATAGGGCTGGAAGGTGCTGGCTATCTGGAACGCACCACCAAGCGCATGGGCGGTGCCATTGTCTGGAGGCTGACTCGTGATGTCGGTGTGAATGCACCTCGCGTCAACCGCAAAGGTGACCACGTCACTGGTGGCGAGAGCCGTGAACAGATGTGGCGAACCATGCGAATTCTGAGTGATTTCAGTTGGCGTGATTTGGTGGCATCAGCCTCTACGGAAGAAACACCTATCGAACCGAACACTGCCAAGGATTACATCACCTTTCTGGCTAAGGCGAATTATCTCAAAGAGATAATCCCAGCCAACCATGGTGGTGGTCTGGCGCGATACAAACTATTACCCGCGATGAATACCGGTCCAAAGCCGCCGATGATTCAACGCATTAAACAAGTCTTTGATCCCAATTTAAACAAGGTCGTATGGCCAAAGGATGGTGAGTAATGGATGAAGCGACAGTAGACGTAATTCAACAATTAATGGCATGGCACCAGAAACGAGTTGATGAATTGCAGCTGATAGTGGATCAAAAAGGTGCCTCTATCAAAATCGGTGAAGAGATTGAAATAACCGATCCGGAGGTGCTCAAAGGCGTTCATTTAGGCGTGAAGATTAGTTTGTCACTGCTTGGCAAGTTACCCATTTCATTAAAGGAAGGTGAGTAATGCTGATTTTAACAAGACGTGTGGGCGAAGCCCTGATTATCGGTGATGACGTTGTCGTGAATGTGCTTGGTACCAAAGGTAATCAAGTCCGGATCGGGGTTGAAGCCCCAAAAGATGTCTCTGTTCATCGTGAAGAAATTTATAACCGCATTCAGAAAGAAAAGGATGACAACAAATGAGCGACTGGAAACAAGTACTCAAAACCGAATGTGAGAAAACATCACAAGCCAAGGTGGCCGCTGTTCTCAGACAGAATGATGGCTTTCCTTCACCAACCGTGATTAACCAGGTCATCAAGAGTAAATACCCCGGCAGAACTGACCGACTGCAAGCACTCATTGAAGGCAAGTTTATGTCCGGCAGTGTGCAATGCCCGGTGGTTGGTGCTATCCCCAGCGACCAATGCATTGAATACCAAAGCCGCCCGTATGCAGCAACAAACCCGACACGCATTCAACTTTATAGAGCCTGCCGTGGCGGCTGTGAACACAGCAAAATTGGAGCCTAATCATGAACAAGAATTTGGGTAACGACATCATCAGCAAAAAAGTAGAAGACGTTCGCCACTGCTTAGCAGAACTAGCACGACGTGGCCTCACCATTACCGATATCAACATCGGTGAAGCCAGAAAGCCGACCATCACCATCGTCGGCTACAACGACAGTCCAGGTGGACTTAAGGGCGGCACAAAAACCCGCATTAAAACCGGCCTACGTCGTCTCGAAACCTACGCCACAGAAGTCAGCGGCTGCCAGGTGCAGTGGAAAGTTGTGGCTTAAACAGGAGTAACCCATGAATACAGCTATCAATACAGAGCAACACAAGGTGAACGCACAAGGTCACCTTGTACCCATTAGCAAAATCAAACAAATCGATCTGGATCGTGATGATCTTATCGAAGAACTGTTTGGTAAGGCCGAGTTGCTGCGAGAGCAGATGGTCGCCTTCAAAGCTCAGGCGATGAATGACGTTTATGCCTTCGTCGAGCTTGTTGCAGAAAAATACGATGCCAAGCTCGGTGGCAAAAAAGGCAATATCAGCCTCACCAGCTATGACGGTAAACGCCAGATTCGCATTCAAATGGCCGAGCTGTTGCACTTCGATGAGCGTGCTGAAGCAGCTAAATCCCTGATTGATGAATGCATTCAAGAATGGTCAGAAGGCAGCAACGACAATATCAAAGCCCTGGTCGATCACGCCTTCAAAACCAACACTGAAGGCCAGCTTAGTGCTGCCCGAATCCTCGGACTGCTGCGGCTGGAGATTGACGATCACAAATGGAAGCAAGCCATGGAGGCGCTGAAAGATTCGATGCAAATCACTGGCTCCAGCGCCTATGTGCGTTTCTATTACCGCCCGACCACCGAGAGCAAGTTTCAGAATCTGGCTCTCGATATGGCTGCTCTGTGAGGTCTTCTATGGAAATGATTGTATTCGAAGACAGGGGCCAGGACTTTCTGGAGTGGGACATCGATGAAGATGGCGTCGTTGTTGATTCAAGACCATTTCAGGCTGGTATCTGGAGTGGCACGTTTGTATCAGACATAAAAGTTGGTGAGCGACCAACCGTCACCAGTCCCCGTGATGGGGTTCAACGACAGTTGAAGTATCGCGTCATCGATATTCAGCCTAAATCCGCTTAACCAACGGCGCGTCAGCAGACAGGTGGTGCCAGCAAAAAACTAACAGACTGCAGCTGAGACGGTGGGTTTTATAACCTTTCTCCCCGCCGGGCAACGCCGACTGATCCACGAGACGGATTACTTAGCCCCTTCGTTGGGGTTAAGGCAGTGAAAAATCCGGGAGATGATATGGATGAATTAAGGAACCCAATCTGTTTTGCACGTTGCATCTGGCGGTCGCTTAGTCGTGGTCGGTATATATCTGGTCACAAGTACAAAACAGCAAAAGAGGTTACACCGGAAAACATTCATATCCTCCGCTGTAAACATTGTGGCCATAACTCCATTGCATGGAGCTGGGGATCGTTAGAGGAATCCAAATAATGAACATGAAAGAAGCAAGCGAGATGCGACCAGACATACTCACTATCAGTGGTGAATACTTTAACTTTATGTGTCCTGAAGAGTCTGAGTTCGACATTTACGTTGCCGCTCATGGCCTATCAAACATTTGCCGCTTCGCTGGCCACACTAATAAGTTCTACAGCGTAGCCCAACATTCGGTTTATGTGTCTGAAATTGTACCGCCTGAAATGGCTTTGCACGGACTGCTGCATGATGCCGCAGAGGCGTTTGTTGGTGATGTGGCCAGACCACTGAAAAACCTCTTGCCCGATTATCGTGAAATAGAGAAGCGTGTTGAAAAAGCCGTGTTAGGCCGTTTTGGGTTAGACGCTGAGATGCCTGCAGAAGTGAAGCACGCAGACTTGGTCTTGTTAGCCACAGAGCAGCGTGACTTGATGGCACCACACGATGATGAATGGCCGTTAATTAAAGATATTGAGCCATTAAAAAAAGCCATTGAACCAGTGTCTCCCAGCACAGCGTTTTTAATGTTTGTTGGCCGTTATCTACAAATCGTGGGGCAGCTATGAGTTCAAGACAAAAGCTAATCCAGCTTGTTCATATCGGCGCTAGCCGCTTGTTTAAGGACGAAGAAGCTCGTCGCACATGGCAAGGAGACCATACCGGTGAACGTTCGTGCAGCAAGATGACGGACAAAGAATTGAAACATTTAGTCAATTTGCTACGTGATGCCAAAGCGATTAAACCACCTAAACGCGCAGGCAGAAAGCCATTCAATCGCAGCCCGTATATGGCAAAAATTGAAGCCTTACTGACCGATATGCAACTCAGTTGGGAATACGCTGAAACCATAGCCTGGCACGTCACCGGTGGTAAAGGCCATGCAACAACAGGCCGTCCTGGTATTGAACGTCTGGAGTGGGTGCACAAGCGTCAGCAGTTTGAAGCGATCATTGCCGCGTTATATCAGGAACAGAAAAAACGCAGCCTGCTGCAAACCGTTGAGTACCTACTGGATGCCATGAACCTGAGCGAAAGCTATGTCGAGAAGCTGGTAGCAGGCCGTGCGAATGCCAGCAAGTGGCGTCGTAATGTGCCGCTACTCAATGCCATCGTCGATCACCTTAATGACAAAGTCGCGTTTGAACGTGCCACTCAAGTAGCGCTGCCATAAGCAAGGTACCGAGCCAGTGAATTTACCTGATTATTTACCACCTGTAGCCAGAGAGATAGCCGATGTGATCGGTCTTGATGGACTGTTGCGTCTGGTGAAACAGTTCGGTGGTGTCACTATTCGAGTGCCGGGGCAAGGTGACCTAAAGCAAGTGCTTAGTCCAGATCAATACAAACAGTTCGTGCATACCTTCCGTAATGAGAAAATCGCCATCCCCAAGCTTCAAGCAAGGCTATACCAAGTGGATCTGGCAGAGACAAGCCGTCTGCTTGATCAAGGCTTTACCAAAGCAGAAGTCGCCCGGACACAAAAAATTACTGAACGCGCTGTCTACAAACGCCAGGCTAAACAGCGTCAACTTGAAAATGACAAACAACAGGATCTCTTTTAATGTTCGATTTTATCAATCCACTCACAACTGATGACTTCAACGATAGTGTTGAGTTTTTATACCCTAATTTTTTGCCTAAAAAACAAATCACTATGATCTATGCCGATGGCGGCATGGGTAAAAGCTGGTTGCTTTTCGGGCTGGCAAAATATGCCACTGAACACAACAGTGGTAGTGAGCAAGGCGCGATGAATGTGCTGTACATCGATGTCGATAACCCCATCAGTGTGCTGAAAGAGCGTGGCATCGAACATAAACTGATCGAAGCCTGCCCGAATCTAACCTACTCGCACCGCAGTAAGTTCAATGGTGAGCCACTCGAACTGCTGGATGAGCTTGAAAACAGAGCCTATGGCAACGCGTTTAAAAACATGCTGCTGATGCTGGACAGTCTCAGAGACTTTGGTGATATCAATAATGACCTGACAGCCATGCGGATCGGCAACAAGCTGAAAAAGATACGTGACGCCGGTGCCACCATTATTGTGTTGCATCACTCCACCAAGAACGGCAGCAACTATCAAGGATCAAACAACCTACGTAACAGCGTCGATAATATGTACCGTCTTATCAAAGCGGACTCGCCCGAAGGTGAAATTCGCTGGCTGCTCGAAGTTAAAAAAGAACGTGCTGCCATTGCCAATATCGCACTAAGAATAGAAGTGGCAGATCTGTTTTTAACCGAACTGGATCTCGACGAAGTCACACTCAACGATGAAGAAAGAGCGTTTATCGACAAGGTAAAAACCGTGCTGAAGGAGCAAGGTAGTTTGAATAAAACCAAGCTACTGGACGCCTGCGGTCACAAAAAAGATGATAAAACCGCCCGTGATAGACTAGATCGCTTTGACCGTATTCACTGGCAATCTGAGAAAATAAAAGGTGCTTACACCTATAGTTTGGTTTAACAACCACTACAACGCGAACAACCTATCTGCTAAGTTGTAGCGGTTGTATCGGTTGTTGATAAAAGGAACTTAAAAATGAAAAAACTCGCTTTTTGTATCTATGCGCTACTACTTTCTTCATCAGTTTTTGCAGCCGATGACTCACTCTTCCAGCCATGGTGTGATGCTTTCACTGCTCAGGGTATGGTGAGTTTGGCAGCGAATCGCATTTATGGCAGCCCCAGTACATTGAATGATGAGCAGTATGAGTCGCGTAGTAACTGGGTAAATAATAGCTACCGAATGGCAGCTGAGAGATTTGCAGCCCGTTCCGGGCAGAGTTTTGAAAAAGTAGATATGGATGCAATGTCAAACGGTTGGGTTCAACGGTGTCAGCTGAAAGACCAAGTCCAATGAATCTTATAGGTAAATTTCCAGCTTGGTTATAACTTCCAGCCAGTCTGAAAAAAATAACTCAAGATTGCCCAGACTTCTAAAACCTGCTTAACTAAATTGTAGTAACACCCCAGCGCCCTGAACTCATTCAGGGCGTTTTTGTTTGTGCCAGAAAGCATCATGCAACCCATGGACACAAACAAAACCTACCCAGAACTTTTCCTCAAAGCAGTCAATCATGTCTTGAAGATTGAAGGCGGCTATGTGGATGATCCAAACGATGCCGGTGGCGAAACCAACTACGGCATCAGCAAGCGTCAATACCCCCATCTTAATATCAGACTGCTGACATTAGATGATGCCATTGCACTCTATTTCCGTGACTACTGGCAAGCCTATGGCTGTGGCGATTTGCCACCAGTCATTGGTTGTTTCTTGTTTGACTCGGTAGTAAACCACCGGCCCAAAACAGCAATCAAATTCCTTCAATGCGCTTATCGCGTGGAAGTAGATGGTGTGATCGGTGATGAAACGCTTGGCGCTATCAGACGTTTCGCTAATAACGAAGACTACCTTACTAACAAGCTCACTCTCAGCCTTGCCTATCGGGCTGACTTCTATCATGACCTCGCCGTTGAAAACCCATCACAAGAACGCTTCATTATGGGCTGGATGCGCCGTCTGTTTGTGTTGCAGCAATTTATCAATACAGAGGTGACTCATGGAGCCGATTAGCATTGCTTTAGGATTAGCGCAATTCGTGCCGGGGCTAACCCGGCTTTTAATGGGGGATAGGGCTGGTAACGTCGCTGATAAGGTTGTTAAAGCAGCCAATGCAGTAACGGGCGCAGGTAACGCTGATGAAGCCTTAGCCAAAATAAAGCATGATCCAGAGCTTCAACTAAAACTGCAAAAAGAAATGAACGTTATCGTTCTCGCCGAACTAGAAGCCGAGAACAAGCAGTTGGCCACCATCAACGCCACCATGCGAACCGAGTACACCTCTGGCGATTCATTCGTCCGTCGCTGGAGACCTTTCTTCGGTTACACCATTGCCGTGACATGGTTTGTACAAATGTCTGCTTTGGGCATTGTGATCGTTATTTCACCGAATGACGCTCCTGCTGTTATCAATGCCATGGTCAACCTATCTGGTATGTGGGCAATCGCGCTTGCTGTGCTGGGTGTCTCAGTGAAAAAGCGTTCTGATGATAAACAAGTGTCAGCCGGACAAACGCCACCTCCGGGCGTATTTCAGAATCTATCTACTCTTTTAAGCCGTAACAAGGAAAGTAAATAAGCATGGTGGACGTGTTCGACCGCGCCCAGGAGCGCGAACAAAAAGACAGGGATATCGCGATTCAGACGGTGCTTCGAAGTAGCAGAGAAACAGAACAACCTGATGAAGAAAACGGTATTCGCTATTGCTTGGATTGTGGTGAGCCGATTCCAAATAAAAGACTGGAAGCAAGACCAGACGCGGTGCGCTGTGTGGACTGTCAAAACATTAAGGCTAAGCGGGAGCGATAAATGGAATTAGATTACACCGCATACAGGTTTTGGTTTGATGTGTTTCTGGCTTTTTTGTTTGCAGGTAATTGGGTTTACACCTGGCTAATCAATCGCCATCGCGTGAATAAAACAGAGATTAAAGAAGTGAGCCAGCAGATAGTTAAAGTAGTTAGCCGAATGGATATCGTTGAAGAGCGAATGAATGGTGCACCAACGCATACCGACCTTAGCAATATCTACAATCGCATGAATGGAATGAGTGAAAACATCAGCGAAATGACTGGCTCTTTGAAAGCCATGACAACCCAGCTAACGCTAATCAATGACTATCTGTTACGAGGAGATAAGCGGTGAGCTTTAATCAAATACTCACAGAATCTATTCGTCTTGCCTTATTGCAGGCATTGGAGCAAGACCCTGGCTACTCGCATAACGAAAACATCTTGCAAATGATTTTGGCCAGTGTTGGTCATGATGTGTCTGCTGATCGTGTTCGTACCGAATTGCGCTGGCTGGAAGAGCAAGGTCTGCTGGCGATTACAACGGTTGGTGAATTGTTGATTGCCAAGGTGACTCAGCGTGGCGTCGATGTTGCGCTGGGGCGGAGCCGAATTGATGGTATTGGGAGAGCGCGACCATGATTAGAAAATTAAAGAACTGGCTGTTACAGCAAGATATAAAGAGCTTCGGCAAAGAAGTGTTAAAGAGTGTGGTTATTTTTTGCTACATCATTGCCGCTGGTTATTTCTTTGGTGTTGGGATGTCACATTCTTATTCACCCATCACCATCAGCGTAGAGACGACTGAATAATGGCTCGCGCCTCATCCATTGAGCAATTGCCAGCCGATATTCTGGAGCAGCTGCAAACCCTGTTGCGAGATCCGCGAGTCTCACAACTGGATGCCACAGCACAAATCAATGCCATCCTTGAACAGCTCGGCACTGATGATCGCGTCAGCAAGTCTGCGGTCAATCGATATGCCGTCAAGATGAAAGATGTCGGAGCCAAACTACAGCAATCACGCGAACTGGCCAGCATGTGGATCGGCAAGCTGGGCGCTGCACCGCAAGGCCAGGTTGGTAAGTTAGTCAATGAAATCATCCGCACGATGGCGTTTGATTCAGCAATGCATATGGCTGAAGGTGATACCCCTGTAGAGCCAAAAATGCTGGCTCAATTGGCACTCGCTGTTCAGCGACTGGAGTCAGCGGCCAATATGAATGAAGAGCGAGAGAAAGCCATCAGAGCCGAAGCCGCTAACGAAGCTGCAGCGACAGCTGAAAAGTCTATGGTCAGCCAAGGCATGAGCCAAAAAGCAATTGATTCAATCAAGACAGAAATACTGGGGCTGGGTTAAGCGATGGGCGCTGCTTTAGCCATATACAAAGATTACGATCCGAATGATGTCCTGCTGCCATATCAAAAGAACTGGATGGCAGATGACAGTATTCTTAAGCTTGCTGAAAAGTCACGACGTACAGGTTTAACTTGGGCTGAAGCAGCCGATCAAGTATTAGCCGCCTCATCGTCAAAGGCTGCGGGCGGTACCAACTGCTACTACGTTGGTTCTAATAAAGAGATGGCCGTAGAGTTTATTGATGCTTGTTCGATGTGGGCTAAGTCATTCAATAAGGCTGCCTCAGCCATTGAAGAGGAAATCTTTGAAGATGAAGACAAAGATATTCTCACCTTCACTATTCGCTTTGCCAGCGGCTTTAAGATTCAGGCACTCAGCTCACGACCCAGCAATATGCGTGGTCGTCAGGGTAATGTCTGCATTGATGAGGCGGCATTCCATGATGCACTTGATGAGCTTTTAAAAGCTGCGTTAGCTCTGACGATGTGGGGCAGCAAAATTCGAATCATCTCTACGCATAATGGCGTAGAAAACCTGTTCAATGAACTCATCGAAGACAGTCGATCTGGAAAAAAAGATTACAGCGTTCATCGAATCACACTGGATGATGCGTGTGAAATGGGTCTCTATAAACGCATCTGCCAAATTCAGAAAATTCAATGGACACAAGAAGGCGAAGACGAATGGAAAGCTGGGCTTCGTAAAAATACTGCCAGTACCGAAGATGCCGAAGAAGAATATGACTGCGTCCCCAAACAAGGCGGTGGCACCTATATCAGCCGCGCCCTACGTGAGTCCCGCATGCATGATGTGCCGGTGCTGCGCTATTCCGGTACCGCCGAGTTCAACCTGTGGCCAGAGCATCTTCGCCAGGCAGAAATGCTGGCCTGGTGTGAGGTTAATTTAAAGCCGCTTTTAGACCAGTTAAATCCCAATTTACGCCACGTTTTAGGCGAAGATTTTGGTCGCTCCGGTGACTTAACCGTGCTGACACCGATGACCATCAGTCAGCAGCTCAGGCGCGTAGTGCCATTTATGGTTGAACTGCACAACGTGCCGTTCAAGCAGCAAGAGCAGGTGCTGTTTTATATCTGTGATCGTTTGCCTCGATTCAGTGCGGCCAAGCTGGATGCCCGTGGTAATGGTCAGTATCTGGCAGAGCAAGCCAAGTACCGCTATGGCGTCAATGTGGTCGAAGAAGTGATGCTTAGCCAAAGCTGGTACCTGGATAATATGCCCAAGTTCAAAGCTGCGTTTGAGGACGACACCATTCTTATCCCGCGTGATGCCGATGTCGCAGACGATATCGGTGCGCTGCAAGTGATTAAAGGTGTACCGAAATTGCCCGATGGTAAAACCGATGCTGCCAAAAGCCGACACGGTGACGCAGCGATTAGTTTGGTCATGGCGCATGCTGCCAGCTTTGATTTGGCTTCACCGATTGAGTGGACAGCAGCCCCCAGCAAAACCGAACGCGACAACCCCGACAACGACTACAGCAGCCTGATGCAAAAAGGCGGTGGATGGTAACAATGGAACAAGTAAGAACAAGTCAAATCGTAGATGCCGCTGGTAAGCCAGTACAGGTGCGAGAAGCACTGAGTGAAGAGCAAACATCCAAGCTCGGCTTTATCAGTAAAGAGTTTGAGAACCATCCTTCAGGTGGTTTAACACCACGCAAGTTAGCCAGCATTCTGCAAGCAGCTGAACAAGGCAATCTGGTCGAACAGGCCGACCTGTTTGAAGATATGGAAGAAAAAGATGCCCATGTCTTTGCGGAAATGAGTAAGCGAAAACGGGCGTTGATGGGTGTCGATTGGGATGTGGTCGCACCGCGTAATGCCGATAAAAAAGAAGAAGCGCTTGCCGAAGAGGTCAAAGAGTGGCTGCTTGACATGGAAGACTTCGAAGATCACCTTTTCGATATCGGTGATGCGATTGGCAAAGGCTATTCGATGCTGGAACTCGGTTGGCATAAGCTGGGTAAAACGCTGTTACCAACGCTAGAGCATCAATCAGCACGCCTATTTACCATCGATGAAAATGATCGCAAAAAGATTCTGCTGCGTAACAGTGGTGGCAGAGGTGATGAATTGTGGCCGTTTGGCTGGGTAACGCATGTTCATAAAGCCAAGTCTGGCAGCATTGCCCGTGGCGGTTTGCATCGTATCCTCGCATGGCCATACCTGTTTAAAAACTACAGCATTCGGGATCTGGCCGAGTTTCTGGAAGTCTATGGCATACCAATGCGACTCGGCACTTACCCCAGCGGTGCCAGTGATGAAGAAAAAAATACCTTGCTTCGCGCCGTCATTGGTATCGGCCACAGTGCTGCAGGCATCATGCCCGATGGTATGGATGTCGATTTTAAAGAGGCCGCCAAGGGAGCCAGCGACCCATACCAGTTTATGATCAACTGGTGCGAGTCGGTTCAGTCTAAAGCGATTCTCGGTGGCACCTTAACCAGTACGGCACAAAATACCGGTCTGGGTTCTAACCTGGGTGATATCCATAATGAAGTGCGTCATGATCTGCTGGTCAGTGACGTGCGGCAAATTGCTGGCACCTTAAACCGTGACCTACTTTGGCCAATGGTTGCACTCAATATTCCCGGTGCCGATCCACGCCGTGGCCCACGTATCAAGTTCATCTCTGAGGAAGGTGAAGAACTTAACGAACGCGCCGAACGCGATAAGCTTTTGTTCGATATGGGCTACCGGCTTAACCAAGAAAAACTGACGGAGATCTATGGTGAAGGCTATGAACCGGTTCCAACTAACACCCCTGAACAAAATGATGCTGCACGCCCGAATGCCGCCGCTACCGCTGCAGCCAAAGCCGGTGATAATGAAACAGAGTTAGATGGTGTTGTGAATCAACTGGCAACACAAGCACAGTCACCGTTAGACGACCTTTATAACCGTATTAAATCCTTATTAGAGGAAGTGGATGATAACGGTGGCACGCTAGAAGACTTTCAGGATCGCCTGGTCGAAGCATTCGGTTTTCTTGACCCGGAAGAACTTGCTGACGTGATTCAAATGGCGCTGGCCACCGCTGAGCTGGCTGGGCGTTATGAGGTGTCTGAAAATGACTGAAATAGAAAATGAAATTCAAAAGAAAGAACTTAACGCTCCAAGGTTAACTCCAGATATGCTTCAGGCTGTAATCAAGTCAGAGCAGTATCACGTATTTGAAGGAAGCCAATTAACTGTCTGCTGCTTAACTTTACAAAATGGCTTTACTGTAACAGGTGAATCAGCTTGCGCTAGTCCAGAAAACTTCGACGCTGAAATAGGTGAGAAGATAGCCTATGAGAATGCCAAAAATAAAATCTGGCAACTGGAAGGTTATCTGCTGAAGCAAAAATTGCATGAAGCTGGCTAAATGAACATCAATTACGGCTCCATGCCTTTCAATAAAGCGGTTGATGCGTTTCGTGACAAGCTGAACCTGCCGACGGCATCCTGGACAGATATCTATGAGGGCCAGCATGCCCGTGCCTTTGTCATTGCCGGGGCGATGAAAGAAGACCTGCTTAACGATTTTCGTTCATCAATGGACAAAGTGATTACTGAAGGCATGAGCCTGAAGGACTTTCGCAAAGACTTTGATCAGATAGTCAGCAAGCACGGCTGGGGCTATAACGGTGGTCGCAACTGGCGCAGCCGGGTTATCTACGAGACCAATCTGTATCAAAGCCATAACGCTGGTCGATATGCCCAGATGCAGCAAGTCAAACACACTCGACCATTCTGGCAGTACATACACAATGATGCTGTCGAGCATCCACGGCCAGAGCATGTAGCCTGGGACGGATTAATCCTTGATGCCGACGACCCATTCTGGCAGACCCATTACCCCCAGAACGGCTGGGGTTGCAAGTGTCGGGTCAGAACACTCAGCAAACGCGATATGGATAAGCTCGGTAAAACTGGCCCGGATAACGCTCCTGCAGTAGAACTGGAAGATAAAGTGGTCGGTGTCCGAGGCCCGTCGCCTCGTACCGTAAGCGTACCCAAAGGTGTTGATCCGGGCTTCGCCTATAATCCAGGCAGAGCCGCTTTTGGTGAGCAGCTGGCTGATGATGTGATGGCGCAATACACAAAAACACGCACTCAGTGGACAACGCTCACACCACAAGGCTGGGCTGAAGCTGGCAGAGAACAACAGATACCTTTCACCAAGTCGCCGGTGAAGTTGGGATCACGCTTAAATAAAAAAGCAGAAGTATATGAGCAGCTGCAAAAACAAGTGGGTGAAGAGAAACTCTACACCCCCGGAGGCTTACCGTTTCTGCTCAACAGCAAGGCATTATCAGAACATATTGATCCCGCCCGTGCTGAGTTCCTGCCGTTACTGGACGACTTGCTGACCAATCCTTATGAAGTCTGGTTATCGTTCCAGCAACACAACGGCACTGGCAAAGTGGTGCTGCGCTCTCGCATTGTCAAAGCCTACGATATCGGTAAAGGCCGGTACCTGGTCGCGGTGGCCAATGTGAGAAAGGGGTTACTGGAAAGCTGGACGTTTATCCCGACATCACGCCGTAATTACCTGAACAGTCAGCGTAAGGGGTATCTGGTGTATGGGGATGAAGAATGATGGGGCCACTTTTCCTGACGCACCAGGTTGGCGGGTTTTTGATGCTATGGGCGTACGCGCCAGCATCGCAACCGATAAACATAGTATAGGTGAATAATGGCAGGCGCATCAATCAGTATCGACTATAGCTTCCCGGATAAAGCCATCGCCGCCCGGCTACGCGCCCTGGTCGATGCCGGTGAAGACTTGGAACCCGCCTTTATCGATATCGGTGAAGGTTTACTTAACAGCACCCATGATCGATGGGATCAGCAAGTCGATCCTGAAAGTAACCCATGGGAGCCACTCGATCCGAAATATCAGGCACGTAAAAAGAAAAACGCCGACAAGGTGCTGGTGCTAGAAGGATTCATGCGTGACACGCTAGCCTATAACACCAGCAGCCAGAGTATGGAAATGGGTACCAACCTTATCCAGGGCGCGACCCATCAGTTCGGTGATGAAGACCGAGGTATTCCCGCCAGGCCCTACTTGGGTGTGTCAGAAGACGATGAACAAATGATAATTGATACCCTTTACGAACACTTTCAAGATGCACTACGTTGAATCTCTGTGTGCCGTTCTAAGCTGTTTTAACTGTTGATGTGCGGTCAGTATTGGAATATAAAAGTATTAAACGATTGTGCGGGAATTTAAACGGGGTTAAGCGGTCTTTAATAGTGTTGCTATTGCTTGGATATGTAAAACTGTGACAATATGCCTTATTATGGATAACTACTAATAGGGAGTAACCCTGATGCTGATGGTTTGATTGGTGTCGGGTTTTTTTGTGCCTGATGGCAGACAAATATCAATCAAGAACAGACTTACTCGTTGAAAATGCATCGCTTCGGGGAAGTATCGCAACAATGCGAGCTGCTGAGTGGTCAAAAACTATAAGGTGGTTTATTGCTGGGTCAGCATTGGTTTTAGGGCTATATCTTTTATCGCCAGTTGCAATTTCATGGGCTGGTAAAACAACAAAAGCTGATATTGGCATTAACGCGAAAATCCACGCTGAAATTAACAAGGATGAAAAGTCAGCTGAAGAGAGTAGTTATCTAGTTGGCTTGCTCGGTGGTCTCTTTGGTGTGTTCGGGATTTTATATGGTAGAGGTCAGTCAAGACATAGAAAAAATGTGGTTGAACGCTATCAACCATATAAAGAGATGTATGAAAAAGAAGTGGACAGTAAGAGAACATCTAGTGACTTAACGCCAAGAGGCGAAACAAGACCGGAGGATGTGTGATGGATTCACAATTGAATGATTCAATATTACTGATCGCGTTATTTATTGGGATTTGGTACGCCTGGTTTGTTGAGTATAGAAGCTATTTGAACGACTCTACTCGTCAGCGCCTTTTTGATATACGTGATCAATTATTCAATGCCGCTGAAGCGGGAGAAATTGATTTTGATAATGAATTGTATTGCATTACACGCACGACTTTGAATGGGGTGATTAGATACACCCATCAGTTAAGTGCGATGCATTTTATCCTGACGTTATTTTTGGGCCGGAATGATATTAAAAATAGTCCTCAGTTAAAACGTTATCAAGAGCGTTGGGAGGATGCTTTCTTAAAAACAGAGTCAGAGCATCAAAAGAAACTGATATTAAAAGCCCAAAAAGAAATGCACCTTACTGTCTTTTATCACATTGTCAGAGGTTCACTCTTTTTAAGGGCGGTACTATATATGACGGCATTGCTCCTAATTCTAAAAAATCGCAAGATTGATAATGCTGTCACGTCAAAAAGTGTACGTAGTAAATGGACAATGCTGGATGCTGAAGCTAATTGCATAGGTCAAGCGGTTGCATCTTAACTTCTGATTGTTGCCGTTTTTATGCGTAGACGGTATCTTCAATAACAACAAATATTTAATGCCCTGAACTGTTTCAGGGCATTTTTTTTGCCCCGCATTCGTAGAGTGGCACCTGTTCTTGAAATAAACGACGAACAGGAGACTCGCCATGACATCATTCCCTCAAGGTCGCTATGCATAACGTAGCGCTTGCAATCTGCTCACTACTGGTCGGCACTGATGGTGCCGTCCAGTTATTTCCTGCTGGCAAGTTCGATGCCCCTCGCGGTGCGATGGCAGGGAGTGGCCCTTGGTATCTTGATGATGTTTCTGCAGCTGCACTTATTAATCGCGTTCAATCACGCAAGAACGACATCGTTTTCGATTACGAACACCAAACTTTGTTGGCTGCTAAAAATGGTCAGCCTGCACCCGCTGCCGGTTGGGGTAAGCCTGCCGCGTTGAGTTGGGTGCCTGATAAAGGTCTCATGTTGTCTAGTCCTGAATGGACACCAAAAGCCAACGGCTTCATCACCAACAAAGAATATAAATATATTTCACCCGTTTTCACCTATGACCCCAAAACAGGTCATGTCTTGGATTTACTTCATGTCGCGTTAACCAATAACCCAGCCATTGATGGAATGGATGATGTATTGGCAGCGGCTTCCCTTCTCCCGCAACCAAAACAAGAGGACGCTTCTATGAACGAGGAGACTTTAAAGCTGTTACGCCAATTATTTGGCCTTGCAGCTGATGCCGATGAATCAGCGGTGACTGCAGCTCTGACTGCTATGAATAAGCAGGTTACCAACATGGCAACCACATTGGAGCTGAAAGACACTTCAGGGCTTGCTGCGCTGACAGCGGTTAGCAATGCTCTCGGTGAGCTAAAGAAAAAAGCCGATAGCGCTGATGAAGCTGTTGCTGCTGCCACTGCGGCTACCCCCGACACCGCTATGGCTGTTATTAAAGAGCAAGGCGAAGAAATTGCTGCTCTGACAGCGCGCCTGGATGGCAATGACAAGGACGCCATGATTGCCGCAGCCAAAGCAGATGGCAAGCTCACTCCCGCCATGGAGCTGTGGGCTAAAGACCAGCCGGTTGATGTGCTGAAGTCCTACCTTAAATCAGCCGCCCCCATTGCCGCCCTGACAGGTAAACAAACCACCACACAGCAAGTCGATGACGACGGCAACCCCGTTCTGTCTGATGCGCAGTTGGCGGTTTGTACGCAATTGGGTGTCGAGCCAGCCGAATACGCCAAATCACTCAAAGGAGATAAGTAATGGCCGCATTAACCAAAGACCGTAATACCCCGCAACGGTTAGGTGAAGTTCACAACCATCCAGTGGCGGCATCAAGTGTCATCTTTGCTGGCTCTATTGTTGTGCTTGATTCATCTGGCAATGCTGAGGCTGGTTCAACGGCAACCGGTTTGAAAGCCGTAGGCCGTGCAGACCAGCACGTTGATAACGGTGCTGGCTCTGCCGGTGATAAAGCCATTGATGTACGCAAAGGCACGTTCTTGTTTGCAAACGATGGCTCGATTGACCGCACCGATATCGAAGCCACCGCTTACATCGTCGATGACCAGACAGTGGCTAACACTGACGACACCGGCTCCCGTAGTGCTGCAGGCAAGATTGTCGACGTTGATGTTGACGGCGTCTGGGTCAAATTCGACTAAGACTTCACTGGTTTAGCTAATTAATAAGGATGACACCATGAAAAAACTGATTCTCTTGCCGATGGCCATCGTCGGCGCTCTCGTAATGATGACCTCCGCGATGGCGGCTGACTGGTCATTGCCAGCCAGCCTAATGACCGGCCCTGCCTCATTGAATACGGCCATGATGGGTGATGCAATGCCAATGCTGGCGTTTGGCGGCATCATCATTAACAAACAGGCTATTCAAGATATTTTTATTGGCCTGAAAACCGTCTTCCATAACGCACTCAAAGCCCGAACCAGTAACTGGCAACTGACTGCGATGGAGGTCATGTCTAGCACCAAGACCGAAGACTACGCCTGGTTAGAACGTTTCCCGAAAATGCGTAAATGGGTGGGTGAAAAGCATGTCAAAGCCTTGAAAGCCGGTAAATACACTGCCACCAATGAAGATTGGGAAACGACCATCGCGGTTGATCGTAACGATATCGAAGATGACACCTTGGGTATCTACAACACCCAAGCCAATATGGCGGGTGACTCAGCGGGTGAACTGCACGACATCATCTTGGACGATCTGAAAAACAACGCCTTTATTAATGAAGGTCTTGATGGTCAGTACTTCTATGACACCGATCATGAAGTGAATGAAGATTCGGTATCGAACAAACTGACAGTGGCATTGAGCGCGGCAACATCAGCGGCTGCAGCGGCGTCTTACGGTGCGGCACGTACTGCAATGATGAAGTTCACCGATGACGAAGGCATGCCATTGCGTCTGGTACCCGACTTGCTCGAAGTGCCACCGGCTTTGGAAGCTGTCGCACGTAAATTGGTCGAAGCCGACAAGCTCGACGATGACAGCCCGAACCCCTACAAAGGCACAGCCAAAATTGAAGTCAATCCGGGGTTAACGTCTGATACTGTCTGGTTCCTCCACCACACCCGCAACGCTGTGAAGCCTTTCATTATCCAGATGCGTAAGAAGCCTGTCTTCGTCAGCCAGACGGATATGGAAAACGATGATGTATTCAATAAGCGTGAATACAAGTTTGGTGCCGAAGCGCGAGCGACTGGCGTGTATGGCTTCTGGCAACTGTCTGTCGGTTCCACCGGCGGCGCGTAGTTAATCAGCCTTTAAGACAACTTTATCAGGGCGGTTTTCCGCCCTGATAACCAAGATAAGGAACGCATGATGGAAAACTTACTACAACTGCTACGTGAGAAGGCATTCGACAAAAAGCCTACCGTCGAAGAACTGAAAAAGTTTGATGGTCTGGACAGCATTACAGCCAAAGAGCGTGATGAAGCCTGGAAAGTCATTCAGGACGAAAAGCAGGCTCAGTCTAAAACGAATTCAGAAGCTGATGATAATGGGGGTGGCGGTGACTCAGACAAAAACAGCACAACCACAACAACCACTACAACCGACAGTGACCCTGATTCTAAACCAAGCACCAAACAGAACGCTTTACCACACTACCGTGTGACCGTGATGCGGGATGGGTTTCGTCGTTTAGGTCGTGCCTGGTCAGGCAGTGATGATGTCGAGCTGAGCGAAGAAGAGGTCGCCATCCTGGAAGCCGATCCGATGTTCAGCGTTGTCGAGCTATAAGCGGATATCTCAACGATGCCTTACTGCACACAACAAGACCTGGTCACCCGATATGGAGAGGATGAACTGATCCAGCTTACGGATAAGCAAAACACGGGTCAGCTGGACACGGACGTCATTAATTTAGCCATTGCCGACTCAGACAGCATGATTGATGGTTATCTGGGTGGCCGTTACAGCCTGCCGATTGACCCGCTGCCAAGGTCATTGGTGCGTATTGCTTGCGAAATTACACGCTATTACTTGTACGAAAATCTAGCGCCCGATGAAGTAAAAGACCGGTACAACGAAGCAGTCAAGTCACTCAAAAGCATCGCCCGTGGCGAATTGAGCATTGGTATCAGTACAGAAGGTGCCAAACCTCTCAGCCAAAACACAGTGAAAATCAACACCGGTGGCAATGTCTTTAACCGTAAAGATAAGAGCTTTATATGAACAGCATTAGCACCGTTGAAGATCACATCATTGAAAAAGCACAGGCGTTATTTGGCAATACATTAAGCGCTGCTGAAGTGTTACCCAGCGCGTTGAACTTGGCAGTACTGAAACAGTTGGTTGCCTCAAACAGAACGCCGGGCGTTTACACCACGTTTCTCGGTGGTCAAGGCAACTCACGCGGTAGCCTCAATGGCCGTTTTGATGTGTATGTCATCACCCGTCACGTTGGTAACCACAGCGCCCGGCGTCGAGGTGACACAACCACCATTGGTGCTTATGACATTTTAGCGGCACTGATTCCTAAGCTGCATGAATCGACGATTGCAGGGGTCGGTTCACTGGCGCTGAAGAATGTCAGGAATCTGTTTTCAATGCAGCTGGAGCAAAGCTTCAAAGCCACGATGTATGCCGTCACTTTTGAGTTGCCAAATATGCCATTTCCTAATGACTTTGACCCATCAACGTTGGCTGATTTTGTCACCTTTCATGCTGAACATTCATTGGTCGACGGCGACGACGAACCCGACGCTATTGACCACATAACATTGGAGCAATAAACCATGCCAGACCGAATTTTTATCAAACCCGCCAAGCAGGCTGTCAATGTGCGAAAGCTACGCGGCGGTCTGTTAAATCAGCACGGTGAATACGTGCCACGTGAAGTGTATTACCTGAAGCGGATAAAAGACGGTGATGCGATTGAGCTAACCAGTGACGCCGACATTAAAAAAGCGTTGGCCAAGGCTAAAACGGATGCCAAAAAAGCCGTTGCTGCCAAACCCACAGATTCAACTGATAAGGATGCATAAGCATGGCTATTTCTTTTGATACGATTCCTGAAAAATTACGTCTACCGTTTACAGCCATTGAGTTCAGTAATCGGTTGGCAGGTAATGCCAATATTGATTTTAAAATGCTGGTTATCGGTCAGCGACTGTCAACCGGCACGATTCCAGCGGGGCAAGCAGTTCGTGCCAATAGCCCTGAAGAATTGGAAGCGTATTTTGGTCGAGGCTCTATGTTGGCTGAAATGGGCAAGGCACAAATCAATGCCGATCAGTTTACTGAAAAGTGGTTCTTGGCTTTAGATGATGCATCAGGCGGTGAACAAGCAACCGGGTCAATCACCGTTACTGGCCCGGCCACGCGAGGAGGCACAGTCTTTCTTTACATCGCAGGCTATCGCTTACTCATTGGTGTTGACGCTGCTGACACGGATGAAGATATTGCCAGCGCTATCGTTGCAGCCATTACGGCAGAGACGACCTTACCGGTAACAGCCGAAGTTAATGGTGCAGAGTCGACTGAGGTCGATATCACTTGTAAGTGGAAAGGTGAAACCGGCAACGATATTGATATGCGACTCAATTTCTACGATGAAGCCTTGCCTGATGGTGTCGGCCTCACCTTTGTGGCCATGTCTGGCGGTACCGGTAATCCTGATCTTACTGATGTGTTCACTGCTATTGGTGATGAATGGTACAACTGGCTTGCAGTGCCTTATACCGATACAGCCAACTTAGTGGTGCTAGAAGCCGAAGCAGAAAGTCGCTGGGGGCCAATGCGTGCCATCGGCTTTCGGGCATTTACTGCGTTTAAAGGCACCCACTCAGAAACCGGGACTTTTGGCAGTGGACGAAATGGCCCACACGTCACCTGCATGGGTACCAATGACTCACCGACTCCGCCTTATCTATGGGCTGGCGTCAATTGTGTTGTCGCTGCCGCTTCCTTGCAAATTGACCCGGCACGTCAGCTAAGAACGCTGGCATTGCCTGGTATTAAGCCACCGAAAAAAGAACTGCGTTGGGATGGTACCGAGCGTAATCAGCTGCTGTTCGATGGTATTGCTACTTACAGTGTTGATCGTGGTGGATTGGTACGAATTGAACGTCAAATCAGTATGTATCAAACCAATGCGTCCGGCTTTGCTGATGACAGTTATCTCAACATCAACACGGCAGAAACATTAGAACGCATCCGCTTTGAGCAACGGGCAATGGTGTCTCAAAAATTCCCGCGTCACAAGCTGGCGGATGATGATTTTGATATTCCAGCCGGTCAGGCGGTGGTGACGCCTAATGCCATGGAAGATGAGTTTTTAGCCTTGTATACCGTCTTTATGGATCGCGGCTGGTGCCAGGATTATGAAGGTTATAAAGCCACAATCATCGCTGAAATTCATGATGACGATCCAGACCGTCTGGATATGTATGACTCACCAAAACTCATCAATAACCTACGTGTCACGGCTGTGCACACTGAATATCGTCGTTAAATTTAGGAGTAAGCAATGAGCGAACAAGTCACAGGAAAAGTAAAAGTCAGAATTGACGGCGGTGTTATTGAGTCAGAAAACGAAGCCACGTTAGATCCGGGTGGTGTTTCAAGAGAACCGTCGAGCCATGGTGGCAAAACCTATTTCACCGAATCAGATTCACCACCGAACCTGAAGTTTAAAATCCTGCTCACGTCAACGGTTGACGTGACAGAGGTGAATAAGTGGAAAAACAAAACCGTCACGTTTATCACTGATACCGGCCAACGTTATTTAATGCGTAACGCCTTCACTGTGAATGTGATTGAGCATGGCATGACCAGTGCGGATGTCGAGATGTCAGGCGATATGGCGGAGAAGGTATAAACGCATGGCCACGATAACAATTTCACTCGAACACGGCGTCAAAATGGGCGATAAAACCCACACTACAGTCTTGCTGCGAGAGTTAACCCCTGGAGACATCATTGATGCGGGGCTAGCGTCTGAACGTGTCACGGCATCAGATGATGGCTATGTGTTTGCTGTCAGTCCGACATTGATGGGGCTTCATACCTTGGCGAAGCAGATTGAATCTATTGGTGATTATGACGGCATTGTTGATATTGATGACCTGCGTAAATTTCACCGTGAAGATTTTGAGCTGCTTCAGTTTCATGCAGAACGATTAGACCAGGCAGTGCTGGAGTCTGTCATGCAGCGGGGGAAGCATGATGCGTCTGGCGGAGAACCTGAACTGGCAGACGATTAAGTTCAGCCAGTACAGCCAGACGCCTCTTAACTACACATTAAATAGACCTTTAAGACTCTTTTATACGCAGCTAATGAAACGATGAGCCAAAACGACTTAACAACCAGCATCAACATCAACGCCGGAGGTAACTTCGGCCGCCAGATGCGTGTTAATGAAGACCGTTGGAAACGCTTTAGCAAAACAGGCCAACGTCAAATGGGCGTGTTGCGTAGAAGTGTCAGCAGCTTTGGTAACGGGCTTGATAAGTTAGGCAATCGTTACACCGCACTATTGACCGGTGCCGCTGGTGCCGGAACAGCCAAGTTTTTAGTCTCGCTTGAGCGTCGCTTCACTCGGCTAGGCATTCAAGCCAATATCGGTGCTGAAGCAATCGATGAACTGAAAAAGAAAATCTATGAAACGGCACAATCACCCGACATCAGAGTTGACCCAAGTCAAATCACCAGCGCGATTGAATCTATTGTCGAGAAAACCGGTGACCTGGACTTTGCTGAAGCCAATATCCGCAACATTGGTTTAGCCATCCAGGCAACCGGTGCAGAAGGCACATCGATTGGTGAAGTGCTAGGTGAGTTCCAGAAAATGGGCATCGTCTTGGAAAAAGACGTGCTTACGGCACTCGACACACTCAATGTGCAAGGTAAAGAAGGCGCGTTCACCTTGCAAAATATTGCGGCATTAGGCCCTCGTGTTGTCACCGCTTACACCTCGATGGGGCGGCAAGGTATTCCTGCTATTCGTGAGATGGGTGCGGCATTGCAGGTTATCCGTCAGGGTACCGGCTCATCAGAGATGGCAGCGACGGCTTTTGAAGCCTTAATGCGGACACTGAGTGATGCTAAGAAAATAGACATGCTCAAAAGCGGCGGCATCAAAATATTTGATGCTGAAGCTTTAAGTCGTGGCGAAGAAGTGTTGCGACCAATCAATGAAATCATGGTCGACATTATCAAAAAAACACAAGGCAAAAAAACACTGTTAAGCACCGTGTTTGATGCAGAAGCCATGCGTGCATTCAATTCTTCCACTGCCGAGTTCCAGCGCACTGGTGGGCTGGAAAGCTTAGATAAATTCATGAATGTCCACGCTGATGGCACCACCACATTAGAAGACTCGACCAGAGCAGCAAATGATGCCGCAGGCGCTATGCGAAACCTCTACACTGCCTGGCAACAATTTGCTGACTCAAACCTGACTACCTACATTCAATCATTGGCGGACACGATCAATGACATTGATAAAGAAACACTGGATATGCTCATCAAAGGTGCAGCAGGTCTGGTTGCAGTCGGTGGCACAGCTATCCTAGCGAGGAAACTCTATAAAGGTGGCAAGGGTATCTCCGACTTTGTTAAAGGCAGCAAAGCTAAATCCGCCATGGGTGGTGCACTAGGCGGGATGGATGGGGTAACGCCTGTTTATGTTGTCAATATGCGCGGCGGCATGGATCCAACGGGTATGGATCCAAAAAAGAAACCAAAAGTAAAAAAACCTAATCGTAGGCAAATGCTTAGAGCAGCGCCAAATATGAAAACAATAGCAGCGATGGGTGCCGGAGCGATGGGTACTGCTGGTTTAGCAGTTGGCGCTGCTGGTTTGGCAGGTTACGGAGCCGGTAAGGTTATTTATGATAATGCATTAGAAGGCACTGAGTTTGCTGACGCATTAGGCCGTTCGATTGCTAAAGCCTTGGCTTTGTTTGGTAATGATAATGCTCAGGCCGCATTAAGTGCGGAAAAACGCAGCCAACTGCAAATTGAAGTCACCGATAAGCGTGTCCAGGTCAAAAATATCCAAAGCGATGACATGGATATTAATGTCGATACTGGCCCTACAGTGGGGAATCTGTAATGGCCGAACAAGTATTGACATGGCGCGAGCAACTTCAACAATCCTCATTCCGTGGCGTTGAGTTTTATGTTGATGACCATACGCTCGAATTTGGTCGCCGTGTCCAGTTGCATGATTATCCCTTTAAAGATGATGCCTATGCCGAAGACTTAGGCGGCAAAGATGCTGTGTACTCCTTTCCTGCTTTTGTAGTGGGTGAAGATTACAGGCAGCAGCGTGACAAACTGATTGAGGCTTTAAACAAAAAAGGCTCTGGCACCTTAGTTCATCGTTACCTCGGACGTGTCCGTGTGCAGGCTGGCCCCAGCAGTTTGCGTGAAACCAATAAAGAAGGTGGTATTGCCCGATTTACTCTGACTTTTTACAAAGCTGAGTCACGCGCCAAGCCAACATCAAAAGTTGACACGCAACAACGCGTCAATGCAGCGGCCAAAAACGCACAAGCTGTAGTGAAGCAACAATTTACATCGGCATACAGCGTTACCGGCTTTCCAGGTTGGGTGAAAGAACAGGCGAAAACCGTCTTATCCGATATCGAGTCACGCTTTTCCGGATTAGGTGTTATCGATGCCACCATTGCCGATTTTGTTGGTTTGCCCGATGCCTTAGCGGGGCAGGTGATTGGCAGTGTCGGCAGTCTTTCTGCCATGACTCAGTTTCGTAAACTGTTCAGCTTTGGTAGCGAATCAGCCGCCGTGCCAACCACCACGCCAAGTCGTGTTCAGCAAGCCTCAAATCAGCAGGCAATCATTAACCTGGTACAACAATCATCACAAATTGAAGCGGCCAGAGTGGCTAGTACCCGTGATTATGACTCGGCTCAAGATGCGATTGCCGCACGTGATGAACTGTCTGAGGTATTAGATGAGCAAATGCAAGCGGCAGACGATGAGACCTATATCGCACTGCAAGATTTACGGGCTTCCATGGTTCAAGACCTGACAGAACGTGCCGCCAACCTCAAGCAAGTTCGTCGCTATACACCACAAGCGACATTGCCCTCATTAGTGATTGCGCATCAGCTCTACCAAGACGCTGATCGTGCAACCGATATCGTCTCTCGCAATAACATCGGTCACCCCGGATTTGTACCCGGTGGTCAGACTTTGGAGGTGTTGGATGCATGATGTCGCCTTGAAAGTGAATGGTCTGGACTGGTATGGCTGGGAAGAGGTTCGGATCAATCGTTCAATTGTTCAAATTGCGAATGAGTTTAATCTCAAGCTGACTGATAAATGGTCTGAAAACAGCGCGCCACGCCCTATTAACGATGGCGATTCCTGCAAGGTGACGATTGATGATCACACGGTCATCACTGGCTATATTGATGAAGTTGATCATAGCTATGATGACAGCACTAATGGCATTCAAGTAGCAGGGCGTGATGCAACCGGTGACCTGGTTGATTGTAGCGCGCCATCGTTTCAGTGGGCTGGTCGTAACCAATTAGAGGGTGCGTCAGTACTCTGTGAGCCATACGGTATTCCGGTGTCCTCAACGGTTGATACCAGCAAACCGTTTGCCACAATGAAATCAGATGAAGGTGAAAGCACCTTTGAAGTGCTCGATACCGTCGCTAAAATCAGAGCAGTACTGCTAGTGTCTGATGGTTTGGGTGGCCTAAAAATCACACGTTCCGGAACCCGACGCCTGAAAGGCAGTTTAGAAACCGGTGTCAACATTAAAGCCGGTAGTCGTAAACGCTCATCACGCGAACGCTTTAGTCACTACACGGTTAAAGGCCAAACCAGCAGTGCCTGGATAGATACGGTATCGGTGTCAGCTACCGTGGCAGATAAAGCCGTTACTCGTCATCGACCTAAAATTATTCTAGCTGAAGATGCCTTAGATGCCGCTGGCTGCAAAGCCAGAGCCACATGGCATAGAAATATTTCTGCAGCGAAAGCTCAGACATTTAATTACACGATGCTGAGCTGGTATTTAGACGATGAATTGATCGAACCCAATTGCCTTATCGCAGTGAAAGACCACTACCTGAATGTCAATCGTGACCTATTGATCGTAGGCATCACCTATATAGTTGATGATAAAGGGCTGCGCGCTGAGCTGATCCTTGGTTTGCCTGAAGCGTTTGAACTACAAGCCCTGCCAGAGCCAAACGATGAAGGCGGTGTCTGGTAATGCGTCGCTTACAGAAATTACTGTCACCATTAAAACGTGGCCTGCAACAAATGCTACGTGTCGGTGCCTTGCTTAAAGTCAATGACGCACCACCGATTCAAATGGTGCAGATCGAAACCTTATCTGGTGAGGTGATTGAGGTGCCTCGCATTCAAGATTACGGCATAACATCCGTGCCACTACCCGGAGCAAAAGGTGTCGTCGCGGCTATTGGCGGTAAAACCAATGGCTATGTTTGCATCAAGATGGATGATAAGCGCTATCGTCAAGTCAGTCTCAAGCCGGGCGAAGTTGCACTCTACGATAGTCAAGGACAACTCGTTCACCTCAAGCAGGGTGGCCTGATGGAGTTGATTGCCAACACACAAATCACGGCCAAAGTGCCGGTTTTTCGTATCGAAGGCCAACTGAACGTCACCGGCGACATTATCGATCACGTCGATAGCGATGGTCTGACCATGGCGAGCATGCGTTCTACTTATAACGGCCACAATCATAATGGCGATAGTGGCGGCACCACCAGTAACCCTAATCAGAGTATGACACCATGATGGATTTTGTTATCAAAATGGTGAATAAAAATGGTCGTCCACGCTTTGTGCTGGAAACCGATCCATTAAAAATTACCTACGTCGCGATACTGGAAACAGCCGTCATCGTGGCGCTTTTCACTGACAGACAAGCCGACTCAGATGACGTCATCCCCGATGGCACCAATGATAAACGTGGCTGGTGGGGCGATGCCTTGGCGTCTGTTTCTGGTGACTTGATCGGCTCACGGCTTTGGTTGTTACAACGTGAAAAGCAAACCGAGCCTGTGCGAAAAGCCGCTGAAGACTATGCCGATGAAGCCTTGCAGCATCTCATTGATGATGAAGTGGTTGATTCCGTGCAAGTCACAGCCAGTTACCCACGCGCTGAATGGTTAGCCTTAGATATCGACATCGAAACAGCAGACGGCCAGCTTTTAAATTTCAATTATGCCTGGGAGGCTTTCAATGGCGTTTAAACGTCCTTCATTGGCAGAATTACATGCCCGTTTAACGGCGAATATTGATAGCAGAACCGATGGTCAGCCACGTCTGCGCCGTTCACCGTTTAATATCTTTGCCACGGTCATGGCGGGTGGCATGCATGAGATGTATGGCTATCAAGCCTATAAAGCGAAGCAGTTATTGCCTGATAGCGCCGATGAAGCGCACTTTGGTCGTCTCGCATCAATTGAAGGCACCGAGCGAAACCCATTCGAATACGCGATCGGCCAATGTGAAGTCACCGGCACCAATGGCGCTGTTATCGAAGCCGGTAAAACTCTAAAACGTGCTGATGCGGTTGAATACACAGTCGATGATGAAGTCACTATTGTCGGTGGTGAAGCCGTTATTTCAGTCACAGCCGTTTTGCCAGGCGCTGAAGCCAATGCCATCGCTGGCGTTGCCTTAACCTTTGTCGATACCCTTGCCGGTATTAATGGCCAAGCCATCGTTGACGCAGACGGTATTAACAATGGTACCGACATCGAGCAGCTTGAAAGTTGGCGTCAACGTCATATCGAAAACATCCAGCAACCGGCTCAAGGTGGCGCGGCACATGACTACATTAGATGGTCAAAACAAGTGCCAGGTGTTACCCGTGCATGGCAATATCCGGGTGAGATGGGTGAAGGCACTGTCACCGTTCGTTTCGTGAGAGATAACGATGACAGCATCATCCCTGATGCGACTGAAGTGGAAGCGGTGTATGACTATATTTTTGAACAGCACCCTGTTACAGCCGGGATCTATGTTGTTGCCCCCATCCCTGTCGCTTTAGATTTAACTATCGCGTTGACACCGAATACCACGGTTGTCAAAGCAGCCGTTGAATCCGAAATAGCCGACTTACTTTCGCGAGAAGCGATTCCAGAAGATGGTAATGGCAAAGGCACTATCAAAGTCAGCCATATCCGAGAAGCGATTAGTATCGCTGCTGGTGAGACCGATCATGTTTTAGTTAGCCCGACAGAAGACGTCACGCTAACGCTAGGCCAAATTCTCGTGCCAGGTGATATCACATGGCAATAAAAACCCAGCAATACCTCACTATGCTGATGGCCTTAATGCCTCGCGGCCTGCTTTGGGACGATCTGCAACACGATCCTGACTTTATCGGCTTGTTCGAATCAACCGCTGAAGAGCTTGCCATCCTTCACGCCCGTGAAGATGACCTGTTAGACGAAGCAGACCCGCGTACCACCTATGAAATGCTTAATGAGTGGGAAGCCGCTTACGCGCTGCCCGATCCGTGCGTAGATGACGTGCAAACCCTTCAGCAGCGACTGGCTAGCCTATACGCCAAAGTGACCAATAAAGGGGGGCAAAGCATCCCGTATTTTATAGCCATTGCAGAATCGATTGGCTATCAAGTCACTATCACCGAGTTTTCGCGCTGGACAGTCGCAGACCGAGTCAATAAACCGCTTTATGGGCAGTCTTGGCAGTTTGCATGGCAGGTCAATGCGCCTGAAGAAACGATTAGCTATTGGAGAGTGAATGGCCGCGTCGATGAGCCATTAGCATCATGGGGCAATAAGCGCCTCGAATGCACACTCCATAGATTAAAACCCGATCACACCACACTCATTTTTTCCTACGGAGGATAATAATGGAACCACGTAATTATGAAGCGGATGCTTCAGCATCACCTCCTGATGCCCCAGCAGTACCGTCAGTTGGTTATCCAACAAATGGTGATCCTACATCCGGTACACCAGCGACATGGCCCGGCGCGCATTGGTTCTACAAAATGGGCGAGTCACTACGCAACGTCATCACTAATGCAGGCCTCACACCTGATGATGGTGATTTAAACCTGCTGCAGAAAGCCATCGTCAAGCTGGTCTCAGCCACCAACCACGTTGTACGGCTGGAAGATGTCACCTTTGGTCCATCAGTAGCCGATGGCGATGCCGTGTACTGGGACACTGCCAACAGCCGCTATGACCGTGCCATTGCCGACGGTACCGACAAACAGAAGATGGTCGGCTTTGCGGATGTCACCAACAGCCTGGTCGAAGCGTTTGGTCGTTCGGCGCTGTTCTCCGGCCTGACGGTGGGTGACAAGTATTATCTGTCTGGCAGTACGGAGGGGGAAATTACTGCAACTGCGCCATCCGAAAAGGTGGTCGTCGGTCTGGCTAAATCAGCCACCGTGATGTTTGTTGATATTGACCCGATTGCCGGTACGCCTATTCAGGATCAGACGACATGGAATACGGGAACCGATACGACTGAGAGTATTATCAGCCCCGACAAGCTTGATGCCAAAATCAAAACGATGGCTATTGGCGAGGGGCAGGTCTGGCAAGACGTTTTTGTCAGTCGTTCAGAGGGTGTTACTTATACAAACACTACTGGTAGATCTATTCAACTGGCGATAGTTCTAAGCGCTGGCAGTGGGCCTCGTAATTTCCTTGTTGACGGTGAAGTTATCTGCACTATCGCAGGTGATTCTGATGAACAATACGTTAATTTGATTATTCCGAACGGTAGCACATATCAAGCCGGAGCTGGAGTTCTTTCGGGATTTGATGTTTGGTGGGAGCTTAGATAATGAAATATTTTAAAGACGAAAATAATAATGTCTTTGCATTTGAATCCGATGGCTCACAAGATCATTTAATTAAGTCTGGCATGACTGAAATTGATGAGTCAGAAATTCAATCTGTCATAGATTCAAAACTAATAATCGATGATCGGCTTGCTAATAAGCATTCTGAGATTGTTCAGAAATTCAAACTAGCCATGGCTCCAGTCACGAGTCTTTATACGGCTGAAGAAATTGCTAGCTTCCCAACGCAAGAGCCAGAAGCAATAGCTTGGCAGTCGGACAATGCCGCGCCGACGCCACTGATTGACTTCATTGTTGCAGAGAGAGCCAGCGTTGATAAAGCAACCCTAGTCGGACGAATCATTAGCAATGCGTCCAATTATAAAAGTGTGGCTGGCCCAGCTATTGGAAAAAAGCAGGACTATGAAGACTTGCTCTATGCACTTCAAACACAGCACGAAGATGAGCAGCAGCCGGATGTGATTCAAGCTGATATTGACGCGATTGTTGTGGATTACAGCTAATGCCTAAGCAATCAAAAATATCCTGGTCAGACCTGACACCGGAACAAAAAATCAGTTTTGGAAATGGCTGTGGCCCTGACTGGCTACCCGAACCAGTTGCTAAGCTGTTATTTGGCTGGTTCTTCGAGGCGAGTTGCCGTCATCACGATTTTAACTACCAACGTGGTGGTGGTGATAAGGATCGTCTCTCAGCTGACCGAGGCTTTTTTAAAGCCATGCTGCGAGATGTCAAGCGGCTGCATTGGTCATTACAATTGCCAGCAGCTATAGAAGCTGTTGGGTTCTATGGTCTGGTTCGCTTCTTTGGCCGTTTTCATTTTGAAGATGGCCAATACAAATCGCTAGACCAAATACTGAAGTAAAGGAAGAGACAGCGACTCGGCAGTGCGCCAACACTGCCGAGCCGTCAACCCACAGGCACATACCCTGTGAGCCAACCAAGGCCATCCCGCCGCGTCGACGCAGCCGGGCCAGCCTAGCACAAACAGATAGAGGCTCACATGAAAGAAGTTAGATGTGGTGGCTGCAGCCGGTTACTGGCTAAAGCTGAATACGTACAAATCGAAATCAAGTGTCCGCGATGTAAGACACTCAACAACCTGAAGGCCATTGAGCCTCTTAATCCAGCACCAGCGAGTGCCAGACCAATAGAGGAAAAACATGGCCAAACCAATTATCCCGTGGATGGGCGGTAAAACCCGACTCGCAAAAGACATCCTGCCCCTGTTTCCGGAACATCAATGCTACGTCGAAGTCTTTGCTGGTGGCGCAGCGCTCTTTTACAAAAAGGAACCATCCAAAGTCGAAGTGCTTAATGACATCAATGGTGAGCTGACCAACCTTTACCGGGTTGTTCAGCACCACCTTGAAGAATTCGTCCGGCAGTTCAAGTGGGCCTTATCCAGCAGACAACTGTTTGAATGGGAAAAAGCCAAAACACCCGAAACGCTCACCGATATCCAGCGTGCAGCCAGGTTCTACTATCTGCAAAAGCTTGCCTTCGGTGGCAAGGTCGACGGCCAGAGCTATGGCACCGCCACTACCAGTCCGCCACGGCTCAATCTACTCCGCATCGAGGAGGATCTGAGCGCCGCTCACCTTCGCCTGGCCAGAACCAACGTCGAGAACCTAGACTGGCAGCGCTGCATTCAGAAATATGATCGACCAGGCACACTGTTCTATCTGGATCCACCGTACTATGAAACCGCAGGTTACGGTCAAGACTTTGGTTTAGAACAATACGAAACCATGGCAGAACTGGCCCAAACTATCCAAGGCAAAATGCTCATCAGCATCAACGACCACGACACTATTAAAAAGGTCTTTAAAGGCCTCTCAAATAAGCCTTTAAATATCAATTACACGGTAGGTGGAAATCACAATAAAAAAGCATCCCGTGAGCTGCTAATATGGAATTGGTGATAATTAACAAATGGAGTCACATTCTTAAGCGATGATTACACTAAATACCGAGAAAGGCTTAATCCGTGTTGATTCATGGGGAGATATTCAAGACTTAGCTGGTTTTGAGGAAAACCTCGATCCATCAGACCATAAATTAAAGGAGATTCTAGGTAATTATACTTTTACTGAAAAAATTCGTTGTGGTTTATCAACTTGTCATTCGCCTCATAACAAAGGCTATATTGTCTCAACTGAAGATGGCTATACCACTAACATCGGCCAGTTATGTGGTGCCAGTTACTTCGGTGTTGAATTCAACACTCTATCGAAACGCTTCGACCGTTTTGTTACTGAATCTGAAAACCGTGCCACATTAAGAGAGTTTGATATTGATTCTGTTCAACAACAGGTTTCGGAACTAAAGGCTCAGGAAAAAGGTGCCAATTGGGCTAATTCTAAACTTAGCCCGTTTAAACAGAATAAATTTCCTACCATATCTAAAGCCTTGTCTAGCATGATCAAGACACGGAGTAATCAACTTATAATTACCGTGAAAGCTACTGTGCAAGAGGTTGAAGCTATTGAGGCTGCTCAAAATGTAACCCTTGAAAGGCCTCATTATGTTGAACGTCCTGTTGCTGAAATTGCTGGCTTAGAGGCTTTGTATGATGAGAACGACATCAGAGAGTTGGTGGTTATTCAGCTTGAAAGCAATCTCAATCAATTGAGAGATGCCGATATAAATCAGCTCAGTTATCAAGATTTAGAGAAATGGGCGAAGTGGGTTAGAGAGGTTGACTCTTTAGTCAGTAAAGCCACACAAATCATTCTCTTTGCCAGAGTGTTTCTCACTAGAGAGAACTTAAAACCACTTGATCGTTTAGGTGGCAGTTATGATGAATCTTCTGCATTTACTTCTTATATAAAGCAGCTTAAATAGATCATTAATTACCTATAGTTAGTTTGGAGTTTGTTATGTCTGGTTTTGTTTCTGTTGAGGTCGAAGGGAAGCTCTATGAGTCTGAGTACCATGAAGTTGGTGGTGTGGTTCGGGTTTATGGTGATCTAGGTGACCCTCATAAGCCAGAGGTCGAGTTCACCACTCTTGGAGGTATGAAGCCAGACCAAGTCGCTAGGATTTTGCTGAGACGTTTGGTTAAGCGAGGAGTAGTTTCGCCAACTGACGATTAAACTACAGATCGCAATTCATGTGGCGAGAGATCGCAATTCATGTGGCGGCCTACAATGGCTGTAAAAATGGCAGCGCGCTCCAACTCCGTCGGCTCTTTCGCCAACAGCATGCAAGAGTTTGAATCCTTCCGGGACTTTTTCACGTCGGCTACTTTGACAACACTGATTGATCTGCCTTTTGCCTTTTTGTTTATTGCTGTGATTTGGATGCTTGCCGGTCCTGTGGCTTATATCCCTCTGGCTGTCATTCCATTGACTATTCTGGTGAGTCTTATCATCCAGATACCACTTGGCCGTACTGTTCAAAACCTATTTCGCCACTCAGGCCAACGCAGTTCAACTCTTATAGAGACATTGACCGGCCTAGAAACCATCAAAAGTATCGGGGCTGAAACGCCCATCCAGCGTAAGTGGGAGCAAACAGTAGGCTTTATGACTAAGTTTAGTCAGCGTGCGCGATTATTATCGTCTACTGCGGTCAATTTCACCTCATTCTTGCAGCAAATGGCCACTATTGCTGTGGTTGTATTTGGTGTGTATTTGATTACAGAAAATGAAATTACCATGGGCGCACTGATCGCAAGCACCATTTTGACAGGCCGCGCTTTGGCACCGATGGCTCAGTTAGCAGGTATATTGACGCGGTATCATCAATCTAAAGCGGCACTGCAATCCCTTAATACCTTAATGAATCTTCCAGTAGAAAGACCTAGTGGGCGTGAGTTTCTGCATCGGCCTGAATTTAAAGGCGGTGTTGAATTCAAAAAGGTCAGCTTTCGTTATCCAAACCAGCCCGTTGATGCACTGTCTGAAGTGTCTTTTAGTATCAAACCTGGTGAGAAAGTCGCCTTTATCGGCCGTATTGGTTCTGGTAAAAGCACAATTGAGAAGTTGATTCTTGGTTTGTATGAGCCGGATGAAGGGGCAATTTTGCTGGATGGTACAGACATACGACAAGTGGATCCGGTCGATCTACGTCGCAGTGTCGGATATGCGCCTCAAGATGTTGTGCTGTTCTTTGGCAGCATTCGCGATAACATCACCATGGTTGCGCCCTTTGCTGATGACAAAATGGTATTGAAAGCAGCCGATGTCGCCGGGGTTAGCGAGTTTGTCAATCGTCATCCTTCAGGGTTCGATATGCCTGTTGGCGAACGTGGCGAGGGCTTGTCAGGCGGACAGCGGCAAAGTGTTGCTGTTGCACGCGCATTATTATTGGACCCTTCAGTCGTTGTGCTCGATGAACCCACCAATGCCATGGATAACAGCACAGAAGAACGTTTTAAAGCCAAGCTATCTGAGAGTCTCAAGGAAAAGACATTGCTATTAGTGACACATAAAGCGTCGTTGTTAAGCCTGGTTGATCGTATTATTGTGATGGATCAAGGGCATCTAGTCGCTGATGGACCACGTGAACAAATATTGGCTGCCTTGAAAAAAGGCCACATCAAAGTATCGAAAGGATAAGAAATGGCTTGGTTTAAAAGAGCACATCCTGATGATATTGAGTTTATGTCAGAAGTCAGTGCTGCGACGATGGAATCGACGCCACGTACAGGACATTCTTTACTGCTTCTCACATTACTTTTTTTTATTTGTGCAGGCTGGTGGGCAAAAGTCACGGAACTCGATGAAGTCACACGCGGTGAAGGTAAAGTTATTCCTTCCAGCAAAATTCAAATCATACAGAATCTTGAAGGCGGTATTCTTTCTGAGGTACTGATTGCAGAAGGTCAGATAGTTGAGAAAGGCGATGTTCTATTGAAGATTGACGATACGCGTTTTTCGTCATCCTTTAGAGAAACTGAGTTGAAATACTGGGAGCTTCTTGCGCGCAGTACTCGACTTCAGGCTGAGGCAGACGATGCAGAGCTTGTTTTACCAGCACGTTTAGTCGAAGAGAAACCGGAGCTAGCTGCAGCAGAGCGACGTTTGTTTCAAGCGAGACAGCGGGAACTACAAAGCAATATTGATGTGTTGCAACAGCAAGCGAGACAGCGTGAGCAAGAGCTTCGAGAAACGCAATCAAAACTCAACAAATTACGCACCAGTTATGAGTTAAGTAATCAAGAGCTCGGCATGTCTGAACCACTGGTTTCAGTGGGCGTTATTTCTGAGGTGGAAATTCTGCGATTGAAACGTACTGTCAATGAACTACGTGGTGACATGGAAACAACACGATTAGCGATTCCGCGTATTCGTTCTTCTTTATCTGAAGTAAAACAGAAAATTGAAGATGCCAAATTACGTTTTCAGTCTGAGTCTGCATCGCAATTGAGTGAAGTACAATCCGAGTTAGCAAGGACGCAAGAGACCGTCACTTCCGCTGAAGATCGGGTAACACGCACTCAGGTAAGAGCACCGGTTAAAGGCAAAATTAACCGATTAATGATCAATACCGTTGGTGGTGTTATTCAGCCGGGTGAAGATTTAGTTGAAATTGTTCCTGTTGAGGATAACCTGTTGGTTGAAGCACATATCAGGCCTTCCGATATCGCTTTCTTGCGACCGGGGCAGAATGCTATGGTGAAATTCACAGCGTATGATTTCTCGATTTATGGTGGCTTGCCAGCAACCTTAGAACGTATCAGTGCAGACACTATAACCAATGAAGAAGACGAAAGTTTTTACATTATTTATTTACGCACTAAAGAAAATAATATTGACAGCAGTAAAGGACCATTGGAGATTATACCGGGTATGACTGTCACGGTAGATATCCTAACAGGCAAGAAAACCGTCTTGGATTATTTACTCAAGCCTATTTTAAAAGCGAAAAATGAAGCGCTACGGGAACGTTGATGGATGGAATCATCTAAATGAAAGATACCACGATGACACAGGCTAGTTTGTATATTGTTATGCCTGACGAGCTAAGTCAGGCAGATGTCAGAAACAATTTGCCTGATATCTACGCTGTATCGGGATTTTCAGATTTGGATACGATGTTTTCGTTGACAGAAGAAAATATGCCGCAGTTGATAATCTGTCATCAATCATTATTTGAAGATGCTGATTCAGACCGCCTATCAAACCTGACACAGCGCTGCTCGGAGAGCCGAATTCTGATTATGGGGCCTCCGAGGCCTATGACGATTCAAATAGCCGCATTGAAACAAGGTGCAAGAGGCTATTTCAACGATGAACTACCGCTGACGAAATTGCATGACGCACTGCAATTAATCTTGCATGGCGAAGTCTGGGTGGAGCGTCATGTTATTTCTGGGCTCATTGAAGAACTAACCCACACGCCAACCATTACACATCAACAAAAGCAGGCGTTGGACAGTTTGTCACCGAAAGAAATGGAAGTGGCAAAACTGGTTAGTCATGGCGCAACCAATAAAATGATCGCCAGAGAAATGGATATCACCGAAAGAACCGTGAAAGCTCATCTCACGACTATTTTCCAGAAAATGAGCTTACCTGATCGTTTGTCTTTAGCTATTTTCTTCCGCGATTTACGATGAATAGCTATTGCAGATGAACTTATGTTGTAATACAGTTGTTTACGAATAAAACTTAGACAATCTAGGACGTTTAAATTGTGGTGTATGAGGGGCCGCCGAAACCACCACATAAATAATAAAATAGGACAGATAATATTATGAGACCTTTAGCTTTAGTCTTCCCTCTATATCTAATGGTTGGAACGAGCAGTGCAGCTACCCTCCAAGAGGCAGTGGATGCGACAGTAAAAACCAACCCAGACGTACTTGCGGCCGTACATGAACGACAAGCTGTTTCGAAAGAAGTAGATCAAGCGAAAGCAGGCTACTACCCAACACTGGATTTACAAGTAGGCACGGGTTGGGAAATGACCGACAACCCAAGCACACGTGGTTCAGGAAAAGGTGAAGTGCACCTTAACCGTGATGAAGCCAGACTGGATGCCCGTCAAATGTTATTTGATGGCATGGAAACAAAAAATGAAGTGGAACGTCAGGAAGCGCGCACTAACTCACGTGCATTCTCAGTGTTCAGTTCTGCTGAGAATACAGGCCTTGATGCGGTCGAAGCCTATCTGAATGTATTGCGTCGTCAACATTTGGTTGAATTAGCTCAAACCAATCTTGAAGCTCATCAGCGTACACATGACCAGATCATGCTCCGTAGTGAACGTGGTGTTGGTCGTAAAGCTGATATGGACCAAAGCTTAGGTCGTTTGGCGCTTGCCGAAGCGAACCTGATGTCTGAACAAAGTAACCTGCGTGATGCTGAAACATCATATATCCGTGTTGTTGGGATGGAGCCGGACACTTTGTCACAACCTGACTCACCGATTAGTCTGATACCTCAAACACGCGATGAAGCTATTGCCACTGCAGTTGATAATCACCCTACGCTGAGATTAGCTGCATTTGACGTTGAGTCAGCGCAAGCACAACATGCCACAGCGAAAGCACCTTTTTACCCAGATTTACATTTAGAGTTGGGGACACGTGCTGACCATGATATTGACGGTCAGGAAGGTAAGGACAAAGACCTCTATGCGATGTTGCGTTTACGCTATAACTTAGTCAACGGTGGTCGTGACACAGCGCGTCGTGAAGAAACTGCGTTCTTGATCAATCAAGCGGCCGAAATTCGTAATAATACGCACCGTCAGGTTGAAGAAAGTGTTCGCCTGTCGTGGAATGCATGGGAAACAGTCAAGCGTCAAATGTCTTTCAGAAGACAGCATGTAGAGTCGAGTGAAAAGTCTCGTGATGCATACCAACAACAATTTAGCTTGGGTCAACGTACTCTGTTGGACTTGTTGGATTCTGAAAACGAAGTGTTCAGCGCGCGTACAGCGTTAGTAAACACACAATATGACGAAATGTTTGCGATGTATCGCATTCTCAACAGCATGGGTATGTTGTTACAAGGCTTGAATGTTGAGCTGCCTGAAGCAGCGACAACGATTGCAAGCAACGAATAACAACGACAATTAGTGAACCAAGAAAGCCACGGCTATGTGTCGTGGCTTTTTTTTAGATGGCGAGTGACGGCACTTTTTTTCTGGTTTGGAAACGATCGTGCTATCATACGAGCCCCAAATGGCGGGATAGTTAAGAGATTTCATGAGTAAGCAATCATCATATACATACGAAGAATTATTGCAGTGTGGACACGGCGAAATGTTTGGTCCCGGCAATGCCCAGTTACCTGTTCCCAATATGCTGATGATGGATCGCATTGCTCATATCTCAAACACTGGTGGGGCATACGGAAAGGGTGAAATTATCGCAGAGCTGGATATTCATCCTGATTTGTGGTTTTTTGACTGCCACTTTCCCGGTGACCCAGTTATGCCAGGCTGTCTTGGATTGGATGCGATGTGGCAATTAGTAGGCTTTTTCTTGGCATGGGATGGCAATCCGGGTCGAGGTCGAGCACTGGGTTCAGGTGAAGTAAAATTCACTGGTCAAGTGTTGCCGACAGCAAAAAAAGTCACATACCGAATTGATTTAAAGCGTGTTATCGCACGGAAACTCGTGTTGGCAATAGCCGACGGTACAGTGTCTGTCGATGGACGTGATATTTATACAGCAAAAGATTTGCGAGTAGGCCTTTTTACTTCCACTGAAGATTTTTAGGATATAACGATGAGACGTGTTGTTGTCACAGGATTAGGTATCACATCCTGTCTGGGGTTGGATGCCACAACGGTCACCGAGTCCTTACGTAACGGTAAATCTGGTATTCGCTTCAAGCAGGAATATGCAGATATGGGCTTTAGAAGCCATGTCGCCGGTACCATAGATATTGATTTTAAAGAGCATATAGATCGTAAAACATTACGATTTATGGGAGATGCGGCAGCGTATTCCTATATTTCGATGCAGCAGGCTATCGCGGACTCAGGGTTGAGTGACGAGCAGGTATCTAATGTTCGCACTGGTCTGATTATGGGATCGGGCGGCGCATCATCAGCAAATCAAGTTGAAGCGGCTGATATCTTGCGTGAGAAAGGCTTGAAGCGTATTGGGCCGTATCGTGTTACCCAAGTCATGGGTAGTACCACGTCAGCTTGTCTGGCAACACCCTTTAAAATTAAAGGCGTGAACTATTCTATGTCATCGGCCTGTGCGACCAGTGCGCATTGTATTGGTACCGCAATGGAACAAATCCAGCTAGGTAAACAAGATATTGTGTTTGCAGGTGGTGGTGAAGAAGAGCATTGGTCAATGAGCTCGCTCTTTGATGCGATGGGCGCATTATCGACCAAATATAACGAGTCACCAGAAAAAGCGTCTCGTGCTTATGATGCTGACCGTGATGGGTTTGTTATCGCAGGTGGTGGTGGTGTGTTGGTGCTGGAAGAGTATGAACACGCAAAAGCCCGTGGTGCCAAAATCTATGCTGAATTAACCGGCTATGGTGCAACGTCTGATGGTTACGATATGGTGGCACCTTCAGGTGAGGGCGCACAGCGTTGTATGGAACTGGCAATGTCGACCATTCGTGGCAAAGTCCAGTACATCAATGCACATGGCACTAGCACGCCAGTGGGTGACTTAGCAGAGCTAGGTGCGATTAAGAAAACCTTCGGTGATGATATTCCTTATGTGGGGTCAACCAAGTCATTGTCTGGCCATTCATTAGGTGCGGCCGGTGTTCAAGAAGCGATATACAGCTTACTGATGCTACAGGATGATTTCTTAGCGGCATCAGCGAATATTGAAACATTAGACCCTGAAGCAGAAGCAGTACCGATCTTGCGCGAGCGGGTGGATAATGCAGGTCTGACGACAGTCATGTCGAACAGTTTTGGTTTTGGTGGTACCAACGCCTGCCTGGTGTTCGAAAAACTCGAAGATTAAAATAAAAAGCCACCGAAAGGTGGCTTTTTTTTTATTGCAGATCGTCGTCGGTGACTGGGCCGCGTTTACCGGCAACAGCTTCTTGTATCAAGGCGATTAATTGATTTTTCTTATCGGGATCGTCTAAATATTTCGAACTGAAGGTGATGCCAAACTTATCTGCATATTGTTTTACCAGCATCACCAAAATTGTTTCGTCTTCCACTTTTATCTCCAGCTTAATACAATCATCTCATTATAACGCGTCGACATAACTTCAATGAAATTGCATTATCAACAATTGGGCGAGGGGCAACCTTTGCTGATTATTCACGGCTTGTTTGGCTCATCAGATAACTGGCGCAGCATGGCGCGTTACTTTTCGAAGTTCTTTCAGGTGATTAGTCTAGACCTTCGTAATCATGGTCAGTCACCACATAGTGAGAAACAAGATTTTACCTTGATGGCAGAAGATGTGAGGGCTTTATGTGACTCACTTGGTATAAGTAAAGCGCATGTGCTCGGCCATTCTTTGGGCGGTAAAGTAGCGATGCAATTTGCTGCACACTACCCGCAATCTGTGGATAAATTAGTGGTGGTAGATATCTCACCGCGGCAATATTTCAGTCAACATACCCCCATGATGGATACGATGATGGCATTGGATATGGACCAATACGCTTCGCGTAGCGAAATTGACGAGGCTTTATCTGCTAGCATCAGCGATAAAACAGTAAGACAGTTTTTATTAATGAATCTTCGAACGGATGAAAGTGGGTTTAGCTGGCGTATTAACTTACCGGCGCTGAAGCAAAACTATCAACAGTTAATGGCCCCGGTTTGTACGACAGCAGTGCTGGATATGCCTAGTCTGTTTGTTTACGGAGCGCTATCAGACTACGTTAATACACAGGACAGGACGCTGATACAACAGCATTTCACACAAGCAGAGTTTGTTGCCATTGAAAAGGCTGGTCACTGGGTCCACGCTGAAAAACCACAGCAATTTAAACAAATCGTTGAGGAGTTCTTACGCGATGCTTGAATCTAGTTTATTGGCGCAGTTGATTGCTTTTCGTAAAGACCGGGATTGGGAGCAGTTTCATACCCCTAAAGACGTGGCAATTTCTTTATCTATCGAAGCCGCAGAGCTTTTAGAGTGGTTTCAGTGGCGTAATCATGATGAAGTTGAGGCGATGCTTGAGAGTGATAAGCGCGAACATTTGGAAGACGAGATTGCTGATGTGGCCGTTTATCTGAGCTATTTATGTCATGACTTAGGTATTGACCTTAATCAGGCAGTTAAAAAGAAGATGGAAAAAAATGCTGCTAAATATCCTCCGGATAAAGTCAAAGGCCGTGCGGATAAATATAACGAATATTCATAAACGCGGGCTGTGATGCTAGCATTTAGCTTTTACTTGGCGCGGCAGTGCCGCATTCAGGAACAGATAAAATGAGTTCGATTGTTTTTTTGATTCAATGTACTGACCAAAAAGGTCTGGTAGCAGGCATTACCAGCTTCTTCGCCGAACGACAGTTTAATATTCTACATTGTCAGCAATACACCGATGTTGAGATCGGTCAGTATTTCATGCGCATTAAATTGGAAGATGAGGGAACATTGCCACACGAGCAGTTGGAAGCTGAGTTCGAGCGCTTTGCCCAAACTGTCAACCTCTCTTGGTCTGTACGGTACAGCGAAACGCCATACCGTGTTGCTTTATTGGTCACGCGTGCTTCACATTGCCCGTATGACTTGTTGTTGCGTGAGTACGAAGGTGAATTGAAATGTGATATTCCGCTGATTATTGGCAACCATAAAGATTTGGAGCAAATGGCTCGTCAGTTTGATAAACCGTTTTATCATTTACCGATAAGCAAGGAAACCAAACTGGAGCAGGAAGCCGCCATTAAAAAACTGCTTACCGAATACGATATCGATTTAGTGGTGATGGCGCGCTATATGCAAATTTTGTCAGAACAATTTGTGCAAGAATTTGCAGGTAAAGTCATTAATATTCATCATGGTTTCTTACCGGCATTCCAAGGTGCGCGACCTTACCACCAGGCCTATGAGCGTGGCGTTAAAATTATTGGTGCTACGGCTCACTATGCCACAGCAGATTTAGACGAGGGACCGATCATTGAGCAGGATGTACAGCGTGTCATGCACGACAATAGTCCTGAAGACTTAGTTATGGTGGGTAAAGATATCGAGCGTATGGTGTTAGCTCGTGCGGTTAAAGCGCATATCGAACATCGCATCATCATTAGTGGGCGCCGCACCATCGTTTTTTCTGAAGGTGCTTAACCGCGTAAGCTTACATCTAGGAACACAATCTTCATCTAGTTAGCGAGAGTATTCGATGACACAGCAAACCGTTATGATCACAGGTGCGACATCAGGTTTTGGTGAGGCCTGTGCGAAGCTATTTGCAAAACATGGTTGGAAGTTAATCCTGACTGGGCGACGACAGGAAAGGCTGAATAACCTACAGCAGCAGTTAGGTGGAGCAGAGCACGTTCACACCTGTTGTTTTGATATTACGGATCGTGATGCAGTAGAACGAGCCTTTACAGACTTACCTGCCAGGTTCAGTGCTATTGATGTGTTAGTAAATAATGCCGGTCTAGCCTTGGGCTTGGAGCCAGCTTACGAAACACAGTTGGATGACTGGGAAAAAATGGTCGATACCAACATCAAAGGACTTCTGTATTGCACGCGCAGCGTGTTGCCGAATATGATTAATCGTAAGGCAGGTTATATTATTAACATTGGCTCAGTAGCAGGAAACTGGCCATATCCGGGCGGTAATGTGTATTGTGCAACCAAAGCATTTGTCAGGCAGTTTTCCCTAGCGATACGTGCCGACTTGTTGGGTACTAATGTCAGAGTCAGTAATCTTGAACCGGGTAATGCCGAAACCGAATTTTCCAAGGTGCGATTTAAAGATGACGACGATAAAGCTGACAAAGTTTATCAAGGCACGATAGCGCTGAGCGCTACTGATATTGCAGATACGGTCTGGTGGCTGGTGAATACGCCAGCACACGTGAATGTGACCACGTTAGAACTGATGCCAACGCAACAGGCAAATGGCCCGATGGCATTCTATCGGGAATAAAAAAACCGCGCCTTGGCGCGGTTTTTCAGGTAATAACTAAAAGATTATGAAAACAGCCATGTTGTTGGATTAGGGTGTGGCTGATTCTGGTCAAGGTATTTCATTCCTTTGACACAGCGCACAATCAGCCAGACTAACCAAAACAGCAGAATGATGGCGCCAACGCCTGCAGACCACAAAAATATACCGCCAACAATCAGTAATAAGCCTATCCAGAATGTTCGGATTTGAAATTGGTAATGCGTTTGTAACCATGCAGGCGCATCACTTTTATGAACATAAGCAATGATGACGCCGATAACACCTAAAAACTGAACAATGATATTAACCAGCATTAACAGGTAAACCACTTTTGCTGTGCTCTGGCTGTTTTGAGCGTTGTCTGCCATTTTTGCCTATCCTTTTATTTGCCAAGCAAAACCTAATCTAACAAATTTATAGCAAACTGAAAGCAGTATCCAGTAACAACTACTGAATACTGCTCAATTCTGTATTAGCCGCCAAAGTCGAAACGGATACCGGTCATCAGTGCACGCCCGATAATTGGTGCATCATCCTTGAGGAAGCTTTGGTGACGACGGCCATCTTCATTCAGCAGGTTATGACCCTGAATATACAGTTCGCCACCTTTGAGGCTAGCCGGTTTCCAACGGGCATCCAAAGTAACCAGATTATAGCCATCCGTGTCAGATTCCAGTGCAGCAGAGTCGTTTTGTTTGAAGATATGACGGTAGTCCATGCTGAAGTCCCAGTCCTGATAGGCTGTATCAAAACCGATACCTAACCGTGCTGGGCTGATCCGTGGCAAGTTGTCGCCATCATCAAGCTTAGCTCGTACGATATCACCGGAAAAGCGCAGAGTCAGAGGCATATTGCCTTCAACCACATCCCAGGCAGCCGTAAATTCAGCACCGTAGAAACGCGCATCATCCTGTTGATTAAACACCAGCGTGTCATCATCAATCATCACCGCGTTACCACTGCCATCATCCATTGAGGCCAAGTAAATAAAGTCCTGCACATGGTTATAAAACAAGGTGGCATCAAAGCGGAATGGACCACTATGTCTATCCAGACCAATTTCAATATTGGTGTAGGTTTCTTCATCCAAGCCAACATCGCCAACTTCAACGGTACCTGATGCTGCGTGAGTCCCGAAAGCATATAATTGCTCGGCTGATGGGGCTCGTTCTGAACGGGTGAGAGACAGACGTAAATGATGCGTGTCACCGAGATCGATAATTGAACCGGCTGAGAGGCTGAACGGGGTAAAGCTACGATCACCGACATCGGCTTCCTGATGTAACTCATCACCACTTGGCAGATCGATATGGCGTTCTTCACCTAGTGTAGTGGGATCGGAACGGACATGATCGATACGTACAGCGAATTCCAAGCGGCCGAAATCAGTTAGTCTTTCTTCCAATACAAATAACCCCGCTGAACGGGTGTCGGTATCACGAATGTAGAAACCATCGCTATGCCCACCATGACCGTGACCGCCGTGACCTTCACCATCAGCACCAAACTCACGGTTATTGAGTTGCAGACCAATCACACCCTGCCACATGCCAATCGGATTGTGGACCAGTTCAAAGCGGGCTTCAGTTTCGTCGTTGGTGAATTCCATTTCAACTTCACGTTCTTCAAGTTCACCATCATGAAAATGAGCACCGATTTCCTGTTGATTGAATTCTGTATGCGATAACTTGATTCTCGCCGCGGTGAAGCCGGGGATGGGATCAATCAATTCACTACGGAAGTCGACGCGATCGAAATCGGCATGAATGCGTTCTTGTTCTTCCTCGTCTTCACCTAAAAAGGCTTCAGGGATACCGTAATCTGTGCGCCAGCGGCTATAGCCCAGCCCCGCGTTGCCCCAGTCACCTTTGAATAAACCGGTTACAGAGAAAGAGTCAGTGATCGCATCACTGTTTTGCAGCGTGTCCTTATCGCCTTCTGTCTGGCCGCGTTGTTGAAAACCATCAATATCAAAATCATGGCTGCGTCGCAGGCCATAGTCAGTACGCAACACAAAATTGTCGGTTACTGGTAGTTCCAGACCAATATTGCCTTGGCGCTCATCACCATTGTAGCCATAACCAAGTTGACCATGGACACGTGGCGCATCACCAAATTCTGGGTTGAAACGATTGCTTTTGACATTAATGACGCCGCCGGCTGCACCACTACCATAAAGCAGCGTAGCAGGGCCGCGGAAGACTTCAATTTGATCAGCACGAGAGGCATCGATCGCAACAGTATGATCGCCACCTTCACCAGAGACGTCCGCCGTTTTAAGGCCGTCGTCTAGCACCTGTACGCGAGAACCTTGTAAGCCCCTGATAACAGGACGGCCAACGCCAGGTCCAAAATCAGAGTTAGAAACGCCAGGCACCGTATCTAAGGTTTCCCCTAATGTTGCGCCACGCTGTTGATTAAGCTCATCGCCACTTAAAACAGTAACGGGTTGAACTAATTCATCGGGGCTTTTCGCGCCAAGTGGGTTTGCGGTGACCGTTAAACTGGGGATTTCGATAACATCGGCATTCGTGTCAGCGGCAATAGGGCTGGACAGCGGTAATGTAGATAAAACGCTACTGACCAACAGGACAGTATTTTTTTTGTTAAACATGTTGTTTCCTCATAACACAACAGATCGCTGCGATAAAATCGGAACGATAAAAACTTAATAGATGAGCTTGTGGTGGTTTATGAGAAAGAGGGTGGGCCGCGGATAGCGTGATGTGAACGCGTATTCGTTGGCAACGCGAAAACATAATGTGCGTGGTTGCTTGCAACGATAATGTGGCGTGGTGTGACGATGATATCTGGGCTGATATCTGCAACTGGCACATGGTTGATAGCATTTAAGCGTTCACACTGCGCATCGTCAGCGTGGAAAGCATGCTCTGCATCATGCCAGACCGCAAACGACTGCAACAACAGCACAATCGCTGCTAGCGCATAAAACCAGTGTCGTTTGTAGTGGGGATTAAACAAGATCGTGCCTAGTTGACCAGAAGTTTGAGCAGGAGAGTTTCATAAATTTCAGACAGCGTGTCAAGATCGGCGACCGAGACACATTCATCAATCTGGTGAATGGTAGCATTGAGCGGGCCGAGCTCAATCACTTGTGTACCGGTTGGAGCGATAAAGCGTCCATCGGAAGTGCCACCCGATGTAGAAAGCGTCGTTGGGTAACCTGTGACCTCGTGAATCGCGTTTTGCACGGCCTCTAATAGTTCACCACTTGCGGTACGAAACGGCTTACCCGAGAGTTCCCATTTCAGCTCATAGTCAAGTTGATGCGTATTGAGAATAGCTTCTACTCGCTGCTGTAATTCTTCGTGGGTTACCTCTGTCGAGAAACGGAAGTTAAAAATTAACTCCGCTGTACCTGGAATAACATTGGTGACGCCGGTTCCCGCATTCAAATTAGATACTTGAAAACTGGTGGGCGGAAAGTCAGCATTACCCTGATCCCATTCCACTGAACACAATTCTGTTAATGCCGGTGACATTAGATGAATGGGATTCTCTGCCAGATGTGGGTAAGCAATGTGGCCTTGTTTGCCTTTGACTGTAAGCCGCCCATTTAACGAGCCACGACGACCATTTTTAACAATATCACCGACTTTGTCGGTACTGGATGGTTCACCCACCAGACACCAGTCAATTTCTTCGCCACGGCTTTGTAAGGTTTCTACCACTTTGACGGTGCCATTCACCGCAGGACCTTCTTCATCACTGGTAATAAGAAAAGCGATGCTGCCCTCGTGTTCGGGGTGTTTTTTTACAAAGCGTTCGCAGGCCGTGACCATTGCAGCAATACTGCCTTTCATATCGGCAGCGCCGCGACCATAGAGCATGCCGTCAATCACGTCGGCATTAAATGGCGCGTGTGACCAGTTCTCAACCGGTCCTGTTGGCACGACATCTGTGTGACCGGCAAAGGCAATAACAGGCCCTGTATTGCCACGACGAAGCCACAGGTTATCAACGTCATCAAAACACATATGCTCAGCTTTGAAACCAAATGGTGCCAAACGATCAGACAGTAAAACCTGACAGCCTTTGTCTTCAGGCGTGACGCTGTCACGGCGGATCAGTTGTTGTGTTAAATCTAAGGTTTCAGACATCTCATTTTCCAAATAATATCGCGTAATCAGCTTCTTTAAATCCAACCGTGCACTGTTGTTCTGTCACGAGTACGGGACGTTTTATTAAAGTGGGATTCTCCAACATTAATGTGATGGCAGTTGCTTCATCTAGCTGATCTTTGCGCGGATCATCCAGTTTACGCCATGTTGTACCACGTTTATTCAGTAACGTTTCCCAATCCACGCTCTCGAGCCAAACGTTAATCGTTGCTTTATCCAGTCCATCCTGACGAAAATCATGGAAGTCAAATTCAAGGTTATTATCTGTCAGCCAGCGACGAGCCTTTTTGACGGTGTCACAATTCTTTATGCCGTAAATGATCATGTGATTTTTTAGGTCTGAATATTAAACGAGAAAAAATTTAGAATCATTCAGGGACGCTCCGTTTTTCAGAGCGTCCCTGTTGATTAATAAGCCGATGATTGTGGCTTAGATGTCACGCAGAAGTTCGTTGATACCGACTTTACCACGGGTTTTTTCGTCAACTTGTTTGACGATAACCGCACAGTACAAGCTGTAACTGCCATCTTTAGAAGGCAGGTTACCAGAAACCACAACAGAACCTGCAGGGATGCGGCCGTATGTGATTTCACCGGTCAGACGGTTGAAGATTTTGGTGCTTTGACCAATGTAGACGCCCATTGAGATCACTGAGCCTTCTTCCACAACAACACCTTCAACAACTTCTGAACGCGCACCGATAAAGCAGTTATCTTCAATAATAGTCGGGCCAGCTTGCAGTGGTTCTAATACACCACCGATACCAACGCCACCAGACAGGTGAACGTTTTTACCAATCTGAGCACAGCTACCGACGGTTGCCCAAGTATCAACCATAGTGCCGGAATCGACATAGGCACCAATGTTGACATAAGAAGGCATTAATACAACGCCCGGTGCGACATATGAACCGCGACGAACAGCAGCAGGTGGCACAACACGAACACCGGCTTTGTTGAAGTCATCTTCGTTAAAGCTGGCAAATTTAGGCTCTACCTTATCGAAGTAGTTAGTTTCGCCGCCTGGCATGATTTTGTTGTCGTTCAGACGAAATGACAGCAAAACGGCTTTTTTCAGCCATTGATTAACGACCCAGTCACCATTTTGCTTTTCTGCAACACGGGCAGTACCGTTATCCAGCATAGCCAAGGCTTCATTGACGGCATTTCTGACATCACTGTCTGCGTTCGCAGGGTTAATGTCTGCACGGCGTTCAAACGCCTCTTCGATAATTTGTTGAATATCGCTCATTGGGATCTCCATTGATTCAATTTATAAACTTTCTATAAGGCTGCGGATCCGCTCCGCAGCTTCAATACATTCTTCAAGCGGTGCAACCAAGGCCATGCGAACGCGATTGGCGCCTGGGTTACCCTTTGCTGTGTCACGCCCCAGATAACTACCTGGCAGAACGGTCACATGCTGCTGTTCAAATAACAGTCTGGCAAACTGGGTATCAGCGACCGGTGTTTCAGCCCACAAATAGAAACCTGCTTGAGGCATGCTCACATTCATTACTGGCGATAAGATTTCCAGTACTGCTTTGAATTTTTCCTGATACAACTCACGATTATGAACAACATGAGCTTCGTCACTCCATGCCGAAATAGAGGCAGCCTGAGTCGCTGGTGGCATTGAACAACCATGATAGGTTCGGTAACGCAGGAACTGTTTTAAAATAACAGCATCACCAGCAACAAAGCCACTCCGTAAACCGGGTGAGTTTGACCGTTTGGACAGACTATGAAAAACCACACAACGGCTTAAATCGGTATATCCAGCTTCATGAGCGGCTTCCAGTAAACCAACTGGCGCTTCAGCCGCGTCATCATAAATTTCTGAGTAACATTCATCGGCTGCAATCACAAAGTCATATTGGTGTGCCAATTCAATAAGCTGCGTCAACGTTGCTTTATCAATCACAGCACCCGTTGGGTTTCCAGGGCTACAGATGTAGAGTAACTGACAGCGTTTCCAGGTGGACTCTTCAACGGCATCAAAGTCTGGAATAAAGTTATTTTGCGCCGTGCAATTTAAATAAACCGGCTCTGCACCCGCCAAAATCGCCGCACCTTCGTAGATCTGATAAAACGGGTTAGGCATTAAGACGACTGGATCTTGACTGCGATCAATCACGGCCTGAGCAAAAGCAAACAGTGCTTCGCGTGTACCATTGACCGGTAAAACCTGACTGATGGCATTAATGTGGCCATCCAATTTGAAACGGTTATCCAGCCATGTCGCGATAGCATGACGCAGTTCATTTGTCCCTGCTGTTGTCGGATACGATGACAGTCCATGCAGGTGCGCAATCACGGCTTCTGTAATAAAGCCAGGTGTCGGGTGTTTAGGCTCACCAATTGACAAGGCAATATGCGGCTTGTCAGCAGGTGGTTCACAACCTTGTTTGAGTTGCGACAACTTTTCGAAAGGATAGGGATGAAGTTTCGCCAGTTCCGGATTCATAAAGACCAGGGATTAATGAAAAATCAGACCATTATAACGGGTTGGGTGCTTCTCGTGTTATAACCTCACGCCATGAACACAGTGAATAACAAAGAATATTATCTGGCCGTAGCGGCGATTTTGTTTTCCTCAGCGATGTGGGGACTCATTTGGTATCCCATGCGATTGCTGGAACAGGCGGGTATGCCCGTTGTCTGGACAATCCTGGTTGTTTATTTCGCTTCAGCAGTCGTTGCGACATTACAGCTATTATGGGTACGGAAAAGACTGACCACAGCATGGCCGCCCACACTCTGGTTTTTGGCCTTAGCGGCGGGTTTAACCAATATTTCATTTCTTGTCGCCCTTATTGAAGGCGAAGTATTACGGGTGATGTTGCTTTTTTATCTCTCACCTTTATGGTCTGTATTGCTAAGCCGCTGGTGGCTGGGGGAGCGTATTTCACGTCTATCCATGCTGATGATTTTGGTGGCAATGTCAGGCACCTTTATGATGCTGTGGCACCCAGAAGTAGGGCTGCCTTGGCCGCATGGTCCTGCAGACTGGTTAGCGTTATTTGCCAGCGTGATGTTTTCTGTCAATAACGTGCTTAGTCGCAAACTGGCGCAAGTGGCGATGGAAGTAAAAACAACGGTGGTTTACTGGGGCGTTGTTATGGTTGCCGTGGTGGTGCTGTTACTTAAGCAATCATCGGTTCCCGAGCTTCCTCTAAACCTATGGCTGGCCGTGATGGTCTTGGGTGGTTTGTGTTTTACCGCGATGACAATCAGCGTGCTCTATGGACTTGCCCGCATGCCCGTGTTTCGCTCTGCAATATTAATGTTGTTTGAATTACTCGTTGCCGCCGCGTCTGCATGGGCATTGACCAGTGAGAGAATGACCGTGGCAGAGTGGATAGGTGGCGCGCTTATTTTTGTTGCAGCTTATGGCATGGCAAAAAGTGGTAAAGACCATTGATGTTGGGCTTGAGGCGGGATCACGTTAAAATAATACATAAAGTTATCAACTATTCTGACGGCAGTGCTTGTCAGCGTTCTTATTTATCAATCAGGTCCAAACCATGATTAAATCTATTGCTCACGCCAGCTTTCTTGTTGAAGATGTGTCCCGGTCATTGACGTTTTACAGTGATATTTTGCAGATCCCCGTTAACCCCAATCGACCAGACTTTGCTTATGATGGGGCATGGCTGGATATTGGTGATAACGGCCAACAAATCCACTTAATGAAGCTACCGAACCCTGATTCTGTTGAGGGACGACCTGCCCATGGTGGTCGTGATCGTCATGTGGCTTTAGTGGTAGAAGATTTAGAAGCGTTAGCGCAACGACTGGAACAGGCAGGTTATGAATTTTCCCGAAGCAAGTCTGGTCGTGCGGCATTCTTTTGTCGTGATCCGGATGGTAACGCAATTGAGTTTTCAGAAGATTTCACGGCCCCAGCGCAACGCTAAAAGTTATCTGAAACGGTCAATCAAGGACTTACAGAGTTACCCACAAATTCTGTGGATAACTCTGTGATTAACTCTTGTGAAAATCGCTAAGTCATTATTCTGTAACAACACCGTCGGTGGTGGTTAAAAAAACAGCATTAAAATATAGCTATACAAAACAATGACTTAAAATTGTTCTGCATAGATTCAATGACTTAGCGAGGATAGTTATCATCAACTTGTAATAAAGCGTTTAACTGGTGATAACTTTTTCCCGAATTCGCTTAACGAGCCAATGCGGGTTGTTGCATCTCGTTGAAACGCTGATCTTCTTCACCGGTCGGTTGCTGACGTTGTTGTTCCAGATCCGTAAAGTTAAATAAATCTAAATCAGCCAGTTGTGACGGTGACAGGTTCTGGATACTGCGGAAGATATTTTCCAGTCGTCCTGGGTGCTCTTTTTCCCAGCCTTGTAGCATGTCTTTAATGACCTGACGTTGCAGGTTTTCTTGTGAGCCACATAGGTTGCAGGGAATAATGGGGAATTGCATTGCGTCAGAATATTTGACGATGTCGGACTCTTTGGCATAACACAGAGGGCGGATGACGATATTGGTTTTATCATCACTCAGCAGCTTAGGTGGCATCGCTTTGATTTTGCTGCCGTAGAACATGTTCAAAAACAACGTTTCAATAATGTCGTCGCGGTGATGACCTAATGCAATTTTGGTAATCCCATTTTGTCGAGCGTAACCATATAAAGAACCGCGACGCAGTCTTGAACAGATACCACAGGTGGTTTTACCCTCAGGCACGACTTCTTTGACAATGCTGTAGGTGTCTTTTTCAATAATGTGATAAGGCACACCGATAGACGCGAGATACTCCGGCAGTACGTGTTCTGGGAACCCCGGTTGTTTCTGATCTAAGTTCACGGCAATCAATTCAAAATTAATTGGCGCATGATCGCGGAGGTTAATCAGAATATCCAGCATGGTGTAGCTATCCTTACCACCGGATAAACAGACCATGACCTTGTCGCCATCCTGAATCATATTGTAGTCAGCAATTGCCTGACCAACATTACGCCGTAAACGCTTACGTAGTTTATTAAACTCGAGTTGTTGTTTTACTAATGTTTCATCTGTCATACGAGACCTGCAAAGGGTTGTACGGTAACGATAGTGCCGGGATTTATGCCATCACATTCTTCATCCAGTAAGATGAAGCAGTTGGCGACGCTCATTGAGCGTAAAATACCGGAACCTTGTTGACCGGTGGTGCGAACCTTGAGTTCGCCCCGTTCATTTTCAAAGAGAATACCGCGCTGAAACTCAAACCGACCGGGTCGTTTACGAATAGCGCTTTCTGTCTGTACTTGCATTAAAGGCAGCGGCTGTGGATTTTCACCTGCCATCTTTCTCAACGCGGGTTGCACAAATTGATAAAAGGTCACCATCACGGAGACGGGGTTGCCGGGCAGGCCAAAAAACAAGGCATCTTGTATTTTACCAAATGCCAATGGGCGACCGGGCTTCATTGCGATTTTCCAGAAGTTGACTTCGCCAAGTTCAGCGAGCATTTCTTTGACGTAATCGGCATCACCCACGGAGACACCCCCTGAGGTAATGACAACATCGGCTTCTGCCGCCGCCTGTTGTAATGCAGACTTCAGTGCGGCTTTATTATCAGGTACCACACCCATATCAAGCACATCGGCATCCAAGCGCTTTAACATGCCATAGAGCGTGTAGCGATTGCTGTCGTAGATTTGTCCGGCTTCCAGTGATTCACCAATCGAGCGTAATTCATCACCGGTGGAGAAGAAAGCAACGCGTAAACGACGTTTGGTGATGACTTCTGCGATACCCAATGAGGCTATCAAACCCATATCAGCAGGCGTAATACGATGACCTGCGGGCAATACCGAGTCACCTTGCTGAATATCTTCACCCGCCATGCGAACATTTTGTCCCGGGTTTTGCGTACCGTGGACGGTAATGCTGTGACCATCAACAGCAACATGTTCTTGCATAATGACAGTGTCACATTCAGGCGGCATCATGGCGCCGGTCATGATGCGTACACAGTCACCTTTAGCGACTTGGCCGATATAAGGTTGACCTGCATAAGCAATACCGACTTGGGTCAGTGTAAAGCTATCTGCTTGTATATCACTACTATGCATAGCATAACCATCCATAGCAGAGTTGTTATGTGGCGGTACCTGTATTGGCGATTTTATCGGCTGGTGTAAAACATGGCCCAATGCCTCACGCAGAGCAAGTTTTTGCCAACTGCTGATAGGTAGCAATAAGGTATCGATATGAGCGCGTGCTTGTTCGACATTGAGACTTTGTTGGTCTTGTGGATCAGCACAACTCGGTTGCGGCGTAAATTCAGCCATAATTAGGCGGTCCAAGAAGAAATAAAGTGGTTAATATAATCAGCCATGGCAGCGATATCATTAATATCCAATGTGTCCAATTGCGCGGTATTGGTTAACGTTTCGTCACTTGCAATCGCAATGATATGAGGATCATCCCTGAATAACAGTGGTTTTCCAAGGCTGGGACGGTGTAATTCGATTTTAGGGATCGCTTCATGCTTAAACCCCTCGACCAAAATCAAATCCAGTTTAGCCATATCCAATCTGGGCAATAAAGCTGACAGTATCGGGTCGTTATCGCTATTTTGCTTTTCCATCAGTGCCATCATTTTTGATGATGCGATCAACATTTGCTGCGCACCGGCCTCACGAATTACATAGCTATCCTTACCGGGCTTATCAATATCAAAGTTGTGATGAGCATGCTTGATGACGGCCACACGAAGACGACGTTTATTTAGCTCAGGCAATAGTTTGGTCAGTAAGGTTGTTTTTCCCGTGCCACTGAACGCAGAGAAACCTATCATGGGGACGGGCGATTTTGTGGCAAGTGGCTGTTGTAAGTCTTCCGGGTGATTAAAGTTAACAAACGTTTCAGGCTGGTCTGAAAAGTCTACTTCTGCCATTTTGTGTTGTGCTAGCCAACGGTCAATCTTGCGTTCGCCTTGTTCCAGAAAACTGTTGAGACTGTCTTTGAGTCGGGTAGGAATCAAACAAAAAACAGGTTGTAGACGATCGCCATCACTGGCAACGGCGACATCGCTTTGTGTCAGTAATAAGGTTTCCATCATGCGCTGGCGTAGTTGTTTGGAAATACTGGGACAATCACAGGGTGCAGTGAGAATAAAGTCAGTTTCAACCTGTTCCATCGCGGTTAACATTCCAGCCAAAGGCCCATGAAAGCCTTCAATAGAATCTTGAGTAACGGGATAACCGAAGGATTGGTACTGGTCAATATGACGATTAGCGTTAATAATGAGCGTATCGACTTGTGGCTGCATTGCCTGAATAGCATAGTGCACCATAGGCTGCTGCTGATAAAGCATTAGACCTTTATCAGCACCGCCCATGCGGCGAGCTTGGCCACCGGCTAAAATGACGCCCGTCACGGAAGGGTTGATTTGTACACTCATTTTACTGCTTGCCTGAACCTGATTAATGTGGAAAAAAGTCATGGCTAAATATTGGTTTACCGCGCTTATTATACTGTTAAATAGCATTACAGCATTGGCTGATGAATTGGATATTGTTGTGCTTGGCTTATTTGCCGGACAAGCGGTGGTTGAAGTCAATGGCCAACAGCATCTGCTAAAAGTCGGCAGTGTCACCCCCGAGGGACTTAAGTTGATCTCGGCTACCAGTAATGAAGCTGTAATGGAAATTAACGGTACACAACAAAAATTTCAATTGGGAAACCGAGTAAGTAGTAATTTTTCAGCAGCAACTGCGCAGCCGAAAGTTAGTGTATGGCCTAAAAATGGTATGTACTTAACGACTGGCACAGTCAATGGGTATAGTGTCGACTTTCTAGTTGATACAGGGGCAAGCAGTATCGCCTTAAATGCAGCCACTGCAGAACGCCTGGGTATCGATTTTTATCGTGGTGAACGGATTGGTATTCGTACCGCATCGGGAAGAGGCATGGCTTATCGTGTCGTCTTAGATTATGTGCAGTTAGATGAAATCAAACTCTACAACGTAGAAGCTGTGGTACTTGATGGGGAGGAGCCATCACCAGCTCTGCTGGGTATGTCTTTCTTGGGGCAATTAGATATCCAGCACAATGGTGAACGGCTGGACTTACAACAAAAATATTAATTAAAAAAAAGCCCGGATAAACCGGGCTTTTTTTACTTTTTTCTTTGTTATCAATCGAAGCCTTTGCTGATTAAGGCGTAAGCTGAGTGATTATGTATTGATTCAAAGTTTTCTGACTCAACGGTGTAGGCATTAATACGGTCGTCTTCGTTCAGTTTTGCAGCAATGTCACGCACCATATCTTCCACAAACTTAGGATTATCATAAGCACGCTCGGTGACGTATTTTTCATCCGGGCGTTTCAACAAACCGTAGATTTCACATGAGGCTTGTTTCTCAACCAGATCAATCAGATCTTCAATCCAGATAAAGCTGTCAACACGAACGGTTAATGTCACGTGTGAACGTTGATTATGTGCGCCGTAATCAGAGATGTTTTTCGAACATGGGCACAAGCTTGTAACTGGCACAACGACTTTAACAGTCATTGCGGTATCTTTACCTGTGATTTCACCGATGAAGCTAACATCGTAATCCATCAGGCTGCGCACTTTTGAAATGGGCGCTTCCTTATTGACGAAATAAGGGAAATTCATTTCGACATAACCTGATTCAGCATCAAGGCGTTCTGTCATTTCGCCCAGCATTTTACGGAATGATTTAACCGTAATTTCATCTTCATGCTGATTCAGAATTTCAACAAAACGTGACATGTGTGTGCCTTTGAAATGGTGCGGCAGATTCACATACATGTTGAAATTAGCAATTGTGTGCTGTTCACCCTTAGTACGGTCACTCACTTTGACCGGGTGTTTGATATCTTTGATACCAACTTTATCAATCGCAATTTGACGTTTATCAGCAATATTCTGAACGTCTTCGATTTCGTCGTTTTTAGTGCTTGCTGGGGTAGTACTCATTCAATTATTCCTCGCTATATTTCACACAGGCGCGATCGGTTTCCCATAAGGTGACGCCTGAAATCTTGGCTGTTTCATTGTTGAGTGTGCCACTCAGCTTTTGATAAAAATACTGGGCGATGTTCTCAGCGGTTGGATTGACGGTATCAAAGGGGGGGATATCGTTCAGATACCGATGATCCAAGGTTTTAGCCAACTCACGGGCAGCAGTTTTAATGGTCTTGAAATCCATGCCCATGCCATGCTCATTGAGCGCGGTGGCGGTAACCTCAACTTCCAGTTTCCAGTTGTGGCCGTGCATGCGACTGCAGTCACCTGGATACTCTCTAAGGGTGTGTGCTGAAGCAAAATCGGCCAAGATTTTAAGGGTATAAGTTGCGCTCATATTGTTGACTATTATACTCAGGAATTGTTCTCGAGAACAGGGTATTATGCCGGAAAGTATCGATTAATCACATCGATAATTCCGTTTGCATCCAGTCCACAATCAGACAACATCTGTTTGTGTACACCGTGATCGATGAATTTATCAGGTAATCCCATCAATCTAATCGCGACGTCATGCCCGATTTCACGCAGATATTCATTGACGGCACTGCCAGCACCACCCATGACCGCATTTTCCTCAATGGTGATAAGTAAATCATGTTCATCAGCAAGTTGACGGATAAGCGTGGTATCCAAGGGTTTAACAAATCGCATATTCACAACGCTAGCGTCAATCTGCTGCGCGGCCTGTTCAGCGGCATCGACTAAACTGCCAAATGCAAGAATAGCGACTTTTTTACCCTTGCGGCGCAATTCCGCTTTGCCTATTTCAAGCGTGTTCAAAGCAGGTTCAATGTCGCGTCCAATAC
>NZ_GG657892.1:61703-198717 GCF_000156355.1 Methylophaga thiooxydans DMS010
ATCCCGTTGTCAGCATCTGCCGACATTCGTTCTCATCGGCTGGCGCCATTACCACCATATTAGGGATACAACGAAGGTAGCTGAGATCGAAGGAACCGGCATGAGTCGGGCCATCAGCACCAACTAAGCCTGCCCGATCAATCGCAAACATGACAGGGAGGTTTTGCAGCGCGACATCATGAATTAATTGGTCATAAGCTCGCTGCAGGAAGGTCGAGTAAATAGCAACTACCGGTTTTTTACCTTCACAAGCAAGGCCCGCTGCCAAGGTAACGGAGTGCTGCTCGGCAATACCGACATCAAAATAGCGATCAGGAAAGTCTTCAGCAAAGCGATTCAGGCCAGAGCCTTCACACATGGCCGGAGTGATACCGATAAGATCTTTGTCTTGTTTTGCCATATCGCACAGCCAGCGACCAAACACCTGTGTATAGCTAGGACCAGATGATTTGCTATTGGCCGGGCTGACACCATGGTATTTACAAGGCTGCTTTTCAGCAGGCTCAAAACCTTTACCTTTCTTGGTAACGATATGGAGAAATTGTGGCCCTTTGCGTTTTCTGAGATTACTCAACGTTGCAATAAGAGTGTCAATATCGTGACCATCAATGGGGCCAATGTAGTTGAAGCCCATTTCTTCGAACAAGGTTCCGGGCACAACCATGCCTTTCATGTGTTCTTCCGCTCGCCGTGCAATTTCCCATGCAGGTGGAATTTTTTCTAACACTTTTTTACTGCCTTCACGTGCAGATGTGTAGAAATTACCTGAGAGTAATTTGGCTAAATAATTAGCCATGCCGCCGACATTCTTGGAAATCGACATTTCATTATCGTTGAGAATCACCAACAGATTGGCGCTGAGATCACCGGCATGAGCGAGTGCTTCATAAGCTTGTCCCGCCGTTAACGCGCCATCACCGATAATGGCAACGGCATGACGTGGATCATCATTAGCCTGTGCTGCCAGTGCCATGCCCAAGGCTGCACTGATAGAGGTACTGGAGTGACCGACACCAAAGGTGTCGTATTCGCTTTCACCACGCTTAGGGAAACCCGATAAGCCACCAGGTTGGCGCATGCTATTCATACGCTCGCGGCGTCCGGTTAGAATTTTATGCACATAACTCTGGTGCCCAACATCCCAGACCAGACGATCATCGGGGGTGTCGTAAACATAGTGCAAAGCTAAAGTAAGCTCAATGACCCCTAAGTTTGAGGAAATATGGCCACCGGTTTGCTGCACACTTTCGACGATCAGCGCTCTTAGCTCTTCAGCCAGTTGCGGCAGCTGTTTTTTATCCAGCTGACGTAAGTCTTGTGGGCTGTTGATGCTTGTTAGTAAATTATCCATCCAGTCGAATTCTCAGTGAGAGCGTTTGACAACAAATTGTGCCAATGCCGCTAGCACTTGTGTATCAAAATCTAACTCAGCCAGTTGTCCCAATGCTTTCTCAACCAAAGCCACCGCTTTTTGCTGTGCTTTTTCCAGCCCCAGCAGTGCCGGGTAGGTTGGTTTGTTTAAGGCAATATCGGCGCCTTGAGCTTTACCTAATGTTTCCGTATCGGCGATCACATCCAGCACATCATCTTGTACCTGAAATGCCAGACCAATACAGTCGGCGTAGCGTTCCAGTCTTTGTAACGTTTCGTCATCATAATCGCTAGCAGCCAGTGCACCCAATAGGACACTGGCGCGGATTAGGGCGCCTGTTTTTAGTTTGTGCATGGATTGCAAAGCATTCAAATCCAGCTTTTTGCCCACGGATTCCAAATCAACGGCTTGACCACCGGCCATGCCGAATGCGCCAGAAGCCTGTGCTAATCGTTTTATCATCAAGACCTGTTGAGCTGCCGTCAAACTGTTATCGCATAATGTTTCAAATGCCATTGTTTGCAGTGCGTCACCCACTAATAAGGCCGTTGCTTCATCAAAGGCTTTGTGACAGGTCGGGCGACCGCGGCGCAGATCATCGTCATCCATAATCGGCATATCATCGTGCACCAGCGAATAGGCATGGATCATTTCTACCGCCGCTGCCGCCGCATCCAGTGCGACTGGGTTTGCCCCCATGGCTTCGCCGGTGGCATAGACGAGCAGGGCACGTAGCCGTTTACCACCACCTAGTGTGGCATAACGCATGGCTTCAACCAAACGTTGAGACCCAGGCTGTTTTTGCGCTGTCAGACGTTTGTCTAAAGCAAGTTCAATTTGCGCCTGGTGCTGTTGCATCCAGTCTTCAAGCGGGAATTTTAGATTCACGATTCGTCGGATTCAGGATCAAAGTCGACCAGATTAGATTGGCCTGATTGTTGTAACAACATTTGCACTTTTTGTTCCGCAGCTTGCAGGGATTCTTGGCAGTCGCGCGTTAGCAATACGCCACGTTCGTAAAGTTTCAGCGATTCTTCGAGACTGATATCACCCTGTTCAAGGCGTTCTACCAGTTCTTCCAACTCCTTTACCGCTGCTTCATAATCCAGCTTTTTACGTTTTGCCACCATGTGGGCCTCTGAACAAAATCGATTCAACGCCACATTATAAGGGATTCAAGCTGGCAATGCCTGCTGGAATGTTTTTTTATTTGCCGTTAGTCTGTTCAGCTTAGCTTCGTTTTCAGTAGATAAATTTAATGCCGAAAATTATCCGCGGTTTTCATAATCTTCCCGCTTCGTCACAAGGTTGTGTGGCGACGATTGGTAATTTTGATGGTGTACACCTTGGTCATCAGGCAGTACTCAGTCAATTAGCTATGAAAGGTGACATGTTGCGCCTGCCAGCTGTTGTGATCACGTTTGAACCGCAACCATTTGAGTATTTTGTGCCTGAAAAAGCACCGGCCAGGCTGACTCGTTTTCGTGAAAAAGTGGAAGCCTTACGGGCTTTCTCAATTCAACAGCTATGTGTTTTACGCTTTAACCAAGCACTGGCGCGAATGACGGCTGAAGAATTTATTCAAAAATTATTGGTGGAAGGACTTAATGTTCGCTATCTGGTGGTGGGGGATGATTTCCGCTTTGGACGCCATCGTCACGGTGATTTTGCCATGTTGCAGCAGGCTGGAAAGCAATATGGTTTTCAAGTAGTGAATATGCATACTTTTGCGATAGAACATGATCGCGTAAGTAGTACGCGCATTCGTGATGCGTTACGTGACGGTGATTTAGAAATGGCTGAAAAGTTACTGGGCAGGCCTTATCGTATGAGCGGTCGCGTCGCGCATGGTGATAAACGCGGACGGAAAATGGGGTTCCCGACAGCCAATATTCATCTGCACCGCTGCAAGATTCCACTAACCGGCGTGTTTGCCGTGCAGTTATTTGGCTTGGAGGAAGAGCCTGTTAACGGCGTGGCCAATATTGGCATCAGACCGACCATTGGCGGTAATAAAGCATTACTGGAAGTGCATCTGTTCGACTTTAAACGCGACATTTATGGTGAACACGTACAAGTACATTTTCTTCATAAAATTCGTGATGAGCAGCGGTTTGATGGACTTGATGCCTTGATAGCGCAAATCGAAATTGATTGTGAACAGGCTAAGACCTTTTTTGCTGCAAAATGCTGAGTTGCTTCAAACACTCAACTTACTGTGACAATAAATAGGTGTCGCGTAGAAAGGTATTACGTTCCCTAGCCAGTTGAATTGAACAACTCACCGTCATCAGCGGTTGTATGCTGCCACCTTCCCACATCAAAAACACGCTCTGACATTGTTTCTTTCGATAGGCTTCCCATGCTTCTTGCGCCTTATCAATCATCGCTAACATAGCTGGATCGTCAGTAAATTTGAGCCGCGTTAACGCCAGATTATTTTCCAATTCATTCACCGCCCGCTCTAATTTGTGGTTCAGGCACTGATTCATTTCAACCGTTGTATTAGAGAGCGGACACAGCGCCTGTGCCTGAACAAGGGCAGGAAACAGAGAAAAAAGTATCAATAATATTTTCATGTTTGTCTTTGCCGTATATCAATGTGTAAAAACTTGTTTGCCGAGACGTACACTTTGCTCAGTCTTGTAACTGTTTTCTCATCACTGTCATCGCTGAAAACTGATAACCCTGTTTTTGATAGAGCTTTTGAGCCGTTTGATTATCCTGATCCGTTAATAAAGTAATGCGTAAACAACCTTGTTGTTTTGCAAAGCTTTCTGCTGCTTCCAGCAACATGTTGCCATAGCCTTGATGCCGCCATGGCTTTGCAACTATCAGATCTTCGAGCAGAGCTACCTTGCCTCCCATCGCGGTAGAGGGAAGGTATAACAAACTGAGCATGCCAATGACGCTATCGTCACGTTTCAGTAAGAGAATATGGCCTTTGTCAGGATACGAAATAATCGCTTCAACAGCTCGCTGTTGCTTATCTACATTGGGTGAAAAATCGGCTTCTTGTTCAAACAAAGCGCTAAGCAAGGTGCAGATGGCTGCACAGTCTTGTTGTGTGGCGATATCGATAGAAGCGGAAGTCATCGTGAAAAAATCAATGTCTGTTTTTGTGAACCCGACGTCGTGAGATAAGTCGATTGATAGTACCATGAGTTACGAAGCGCAAAAATAGCTGGAGGAGTTATGGCAGAGTGGTTAACGGCAAAGGTTGTCGAAAATAAACAATGGAATGATCGTTTACATTCCTTACGTGTCGAAACCGACTTCCCAACATTTAAGGCCGGGCAATTTACGCGGTTGGCCTTAGAGATCGATGGTGAAATGGTGAGCCGGCCTTTTTCATTAGTAAATGCACCTGATGAAAGCCCGCTCGATTTTTATTTTATCGAAGTGCCTGATGGTGTTTTATCCAGCAAGCTGGCGAATATGCAGGCAGGAGATGATATTTGGGTAGCACCCAAAGCCGCAGGCTTGCTAACGGTGGATCAGTTACCTGCAGCAAAACACCTTTATTTAGTGGCAACGGGTACCGGTGTAGGGCCTTTTTTATCCATCGCCAAAACTTCACTGGTGTGGGATTTATTCGAAAAAGTCGTCTTAGTACATGCGGTGCGGTACAAAGACGAACTGGCCTATCCGGAAACCATTGCTGAAATACAGGCTAATCATCAGGATGACTTTATTTACGTGCCTATGGTGAGTCGTGAGGCATGTGATTTTGCGCTATCAGGGCGTATTCCTCAAGCGATTGAAGATGGCCGCTTGGAACACCGGACTGGGCTTAATATCACCCCGGAAGATAGCCAATTTATGTTGTGTGGTAACCCCGCAATGGTACAAGACACGATGGCGCTTTTGATTGAAGAGCGGGGATTGAAAAAGCACTCACGACGTGAGCCTGGCCACATCAGTATTGAAAAGTATTGGTAAGTTTCCCTAGCCGAGTCTGTTGGACACAGCTTTTATAAATGCCTCAGCGATGGGTAAATCACCATTATAGAGTTCATCAATCTGATTAATTGCTTCTGAGTGATTGAGACTTTGCAATACACAGGCTGCGACATCGGCACGGGTGATCGTCATGGCTTCTTTTGTTTCTGGACGATGCGTTGTAATCAGGCCGGTGGCAGCTTCATTGGTCAGCAAACCCGGGCGTAAAATTGTGTAAGGCACGCCACTTTCCAGTAAGTGCTTATCTGCGAAGTGCTTACAAATATTGTAGTGCTTGATAGCCGGCGTGCCGTTTTCCGGATCACCGGCATCACGGGCGCTCACCATGACAAACTGTCTCACATGATGTTTTTTGGCCATATCTACCGCTTTCACTGCACCCCACAAATCGATCAAAATGGTTTTGTCGGCACCCGTTTTGCCACCAGAGCCGGCCGTAAAAACCACTTTGTCGCAATCAGCAAAGGCACCGTCGGGTAACGCTTCTTCTAGATCGGCAATCATTGTTTCTGCGCCAAGCTTTTCTAAATCGTTGGCTTGTTCAGCGTTTCTTACCATGGCTTTGACAGGCATTTTTGCTAATGCCATCAACCCGATCAGTTGTTTACCAATTTGACCATTTGCACCGATGACTAATGTCTTGTCCATGATGTTCTCCAGTCTTTTCTTAATCTTGTTATTTACAGGTTAGCATGCGACAAGTTGATCTTCAGTGACAGTATATGTCGAAACTTATTGACATATAATTGATGTGTCCATTAGTATGGACATATGGAATTACAACAAGCTTTGATCGTGTTTGATGCGTTATCACAAGAAACGCGTTTGCACGCATTTAGATTATTGGTAAAAGCTGGCAATGAAGGGCTGGCTGCTGGTTATATCAGTGAACAGCTCAACACCCCACACAATACGTTGTCGTTTCATCTGACGCATTTAGTGAATGCAGGCATTGTGCATTCACAAAAGCAGGGACGTTCCGTTATTTACCGAGCAGATTTTGATCAAATGCATGATCTTATCGGTTTTATGGTGAAAGATTGTTGCAGTGATGAGCGTGCCAATATTCGCGAGGATTTAAACACGGGGTGTTCGGTTATTGAATTAGCTAGTTGTTGTGAAAACCCTGTCAAATAGAGGAGCTTGACCATGAAAAGAATGCACATTCACCTTGGCGTCGATGATATCGCTGAAAGCGTTGCATTTTATTCGGCGCTGTTTGGTGCCGAGCCAGCTAAAGTGAAAGATGATTATGCTAAATGGATGCTGGATGATCCAAGGTTAAATTTTGCCATTTCAACGCGTAGTGGGAAGCAAGGTGTTGAGCACTTGGGTATTCAAGTTGAGAATGCCGATGAGTTATCTGAAATGCGTAAGCGTATCAGTCAAGCTGACATCGATGTGTTTGATGAAGGCGAAACGGTATGTTGTTATGCCGAATCAGATAAGACCTGGTTGCAGGATCCGGCGGGTATCGCCTGGGAAACCTATCAGACCATGGCAGATGCACAATTATTTTCTCAAACTTCAGAAACGTCAGATTCAGCTTGCTGTACACCAGTGAGTATTCCAGTGGTTGCAGCTAAAAGTGACTGTTGTGAACCAGCTGACAACGATAAATCAGGATGCTGTTAATGAAAAAAGTATTGGTGTTATGTACGGGTAACTCATGTCGCTCAGTGATGGCTGAGGCGTTGATTAATCAGTTGAAAGATGGTTACGAAGCAGTCAGTGCGGGTAGTTTTCCTGCTGGTTATGTTCATCCCAAATCGATTGAAACCTTAAAAAGACATGGGGTTGATGCCGGTGAACCTCGGAGTAAGTCATGGGATGAGTTTGCAGGCCATGAGTTTGATTACGTTATTACGGTTTGTGATAACGCGGCAAATGAAGTGTGTCCGGTGTTAATGGGGTCACAAACCAAACTACATTGGAGTACGCCTGATCCGGCAAAAGCAGAGGGCAGTGATCGTGATATTGAAGCAGCGTTTGATGAGGCTTTCAATATGTTGAAAACTCGCATAGAGCAGGAGCTGCCATGAGTGAGTCGGCACCAATGGGATTCTTTGAACGCTATTTATCAGTTTGGGTAGGCGGAAGCATTCTTGCAGGTATCGGGCTGGGAGTGTTATTTCCAGCAGCTTTTGAGCTGATTGCTGTGATGGAATATGCCAAGGTCAATCTCGTCGTTGCCGTGTTTATCTGGCTGATGATTTACCCAATGATGGTCAATGTCGATTTTGCATCGATAAAAGATGTGGGTAAAAAACCCAAAGGTTTGTGCTTAACCTTGGTTGTGAACTGGTTAATCAAGCCGTTCACCATGGCTGGGTTGGGTATTTTATTCTTTGAATATCTGTTCGCTGGTCTGGTTGATCCTCAAACCGCAAAAGAGTACATCGCTGGCATGATTCTGCTTGGGGTTGCGCCGTGTACCGCGATGGTATTTATCTGGAGTCAGTTGGTGAAGGGGGATGCCAACTATACGTTGGTGCAAGTATCGATTAACGACATTATCATGGTGTTTGCATTTGCGCCTATCGCCGCCTTATTACTGGGTATGACCAATATTATCGTGCCTTGGCAAACACTATTGTTGTCCGTTGTGCTGTATGTTGTGACGCCATTATTTGCTGGTTATCTGACGCGACGAAAATTGGATAAAAGCAGCGATCACCATGAAATCGCGGCGTTCACAGAAAAAGTAAAACCATACTCAATCATGGGCTTATTAGCTACCGTTGTATTGTTGTTTGGCTTTCAGGCAGAAACGATTTTGGCCAAACCGATGGTCATTGTGTTGATCGCCATACCGTTGTTGATTCAAAGCTACGGCATATTCGCAGTGGCTTATGGCTGGGCCTACTTATGGAAAGTGCCATTTAACGTGGCAGCACCCGCCGCATTAATTGGGACATCGAACTTCTTTGAACTGGCAGTAGCCGTTGCGATTAGCCTGTTTGGTTTACACTCTGGCGCGGCTTTGGCAACGGTTGTAGGGGTGCTGGTGGAAGTGCCGGTGATGTTATCGCTGGTGGCTTTGGCATTGGCCACTAAACCGTGGTTTGCTCGATTTAGCTAGCTTTGCATAGCTTCTAGGCCATGTTCATTGACTCTGCCGGTGATTAAGCGGGTAGGGATGGTTTCGAAGTACGTGTTTTTGCCGCTGATATGCTCCCCTTTGGGGAGCCGGAGTTCATCTGTTGGCATGGTTTCCAATGTAATGTCATGACTGGTTTGAGGGTTGGTTTTAAAGCTATCGGCCAATACCCAAAAGGGTTTGCCATAATGGTGAGCAGCTAAAGCTTGTAACAAGGTGCCGGTTTTATTTACAAAGTGATGATCCGACAACCAACTGTCACAACCACTGATATTGAGATCAATAATGGGCATTATTAGCCCCATTTCTGCATCGGTAATAACAGTGACCGGAATACCAAACCGATCAAGTTCACTGGCGACGAGCAAACCTTCCTTACTGGGTTCGCTGATAGTAACAACAACGTTGAAGTTCACGTGCTGTTCCAGTAGGTGTTCAAATAATGAGGAGACCTGAGAGCTACGGCTATGGGTTAACAGGGTCATACCGGGTTTAACCAGACTGGATGCATTTTCAGCGACATTATCTGAAGCATCAGAAATTTCTCGATAAATGTCGCTGAGACCATCCATATAGCCTTGTTTTGAGAACGTTTTAGCGAGTTCTTGTCTGTGTTGCCAACGACTTAAGGCATTACTGAGCACAACCATACTGGGGCGGGCATGGCCAAGCTGATCCGCCATATCGCCTAATTCGCTGATCGATTGTAATGGCATCTCTTCGAGGCAAGCTTTTAATTCAGCCAGCGTGATTAATGCCAGCTCTGTAGCGCCAGCCTTACGGTTATTTCGTAGTGAAGTAAATAGTTGCTGGTAACACTCAGACATAATGTGAGCCTCTTGCAAACAATCATACTTATGGTTGAGACAATTTTTTTAATGAAAGTGCGTAATGGCGATCGCTTATTCGCGTTGATGGGCTGGGTTTAAATTCAAACTTAATTTAAGTTCACCATCTTCTTCTGAGCTTGTTATCGGTTCATCCGTTATAAAGCCAAAGCGGGTCAATAAGTCGATAACAGGCGCGTTCTGCGTGACGATATAAGCAGTGATCAGCGATAGACCTAATTGCTGAGCATGAGCAATTAATGCATCCAGTAAACGGGTGGCGAGACCCTGGCGGCGCATTGTCGGCGTGACAACAACAGCTATTTCTGCTGTTTGCTTAGTCTTATCTGTTTGCAGCCTGCCGATCGCAAAGATTTTCGAGTCGTGTGCATCAAAAATCGCTATTACCGGATTGGAGTCAGCATCAGGAGGAATTCTAAGAGCAGCTTCATCCGCCGTCAAAGCAGAAATCATATAACCAAAGCGACAATGCATACTCTGTGCATCAAGACTATTAAAAAAAGTCAGGTAAGCGGCCAAATCGTCTATTTGTAACTGACGTAATACAAAGGGGCGAGTGCCAATAAAAAATGTTGTTTCAGTATCAGACATATTGACGTTTGCGTTTAGTGGTCGCTAATGAATAGCTCTTTTTTATTATAACTCAGGCTAGCTTTAATACCCTTGTTGAGTAATATTTAGCACTCGTTATCAACCGCATCAGTTGGCGTGAGTGAACCAAGAAATATCGTATAAATCAGTTCTTCTGTCTTTCAAGTTATTGACTGAGCCTTCGCTACGGGTCAGTTTGAGTTTGTCGAGATCCAGATCGGAAAACATGATCATTTCGGTGTTTGGTGTGGTTTCAGACATCACCGCATCATGAGGATAGGAAAAATCTGAGGGAGAAAATACGGCTGCTTGAGAATATTGCACATCCAGATTTTCGACTTGTGGGAGGTTGCCACAACTGCCACAGATAACAACGTAACATTCATTCTCAATGGCACGCGCCTGGGCACAACTGCGAACGCGTAAATAGCCGTTCTTGGTATCCGTCCAGTAAGGTACAAACAAAATATCCATATCTTGATCGGCCAATCTGCGACTAAGCTCAGGAAATTCGACGTCATAACAAATCAAAATGCCAATGCGACCGGCATCGGTTTCAAACACGTGTAAATCATTTCCGCCATTGATGATCCAGTCGCGGCGCTCGTGAGGTGTGATATGTAGTTTACGTTGAATCTCAATGGTGCCATCACGCCGACACAAATAGCTGACATTAAACAGCACATCATCTTCCAGTAACGGCATTGAGCCGGTGATGACGTTGATGTTGTAACTCACCGCCATTTGCGACATTTCGTTTTTAAATTGCTCTGTGTAACTAGCGAGAAAGCGAATCGCTTCTGTCTGGTTACGTTGATCAGGGCTTAATCCCATCAATGGTGCATTAAAAAACTCAGGGAAAACGGCAAAGTCACTTTTATAGCTGGATAAGGCATCAATAAAATATTCGACTTGGCGTAGTAACTCTTCCACTGATTCCACTTCACGCATTTGCCATTGAATAGCGCCGATCCGCACCTGTGTTTTACGTGTGTCGATAACGGTACTTTCAGGCTCATAAAAAATATTCCGCCACTCCAGCAAAGTAGCATAGCCTTGTGATTTTTGATCTTCAGGCAGGTATTGCTTTAATAGACGAGTGACTTGGAAGTCGTTGGATAACTGGAAGGTGAGAATCGGATCATAAATACGTTTGTTTCTTACCGCCTCAAAGTATTCATCAGGTGTCATTTCATCCGAATGCTCATGGTAATTGGGGATTCTGCCACCGGCTAGAATGGCGCGAAGGTTATGCTGACGACACAGTTCTTTACGTGCTTCGTATAAACGTCGCCCTAATCGATAACCACGGTAATCGGCATCGATTAACACATCGAGCCCATACAGCGCATCGCCATCCGGGTTATTCAGAATCGTTTCTTTCTTAGAGATCAAGTCATCATAGGTATGAGGGTTACTGAACTTGTGATAATCCACCTGCACAGCCAATGCGACACCAACTATGGTTTCATGATCGACGACACAGATCTGCCCCTCCGGCAGGTCATCAATCAATTTGAAGATAGTATGCTCTTCCCACGCACCGCCAATATCGACGTAGATTTGGTCCATTAATGTTTTGAGTTGTGGATAATCCGATTTTTCAAGGTTACGGATTTTAATGTGCAGATCTTCAGGCATGAATAACCCTTTGGTGGATAAGCATTAGAATGACAAAGCTAGTTCATCATTCTGTGATTCAGTTGTCCAGTAATTTGAGTAAGTCGCAACCTACCTCATTTAGTTACCGGTAGGTTGGCGAGCAATTCAGCGCTAAAACATCGCCAACATGGTGATGCCAGCCAATAAAAACATCATGGCGACGCTGAGAGGGTTGAGCAGTATGCGGCTAGAACCCATGTGCTGCGAGATTGAATTACAAGGGGGTAAATTATTGCTGGTCGCTGTTGTGTGCTTCTTTGATAGGCGCCTGTGCCATCAGCCAGGTCATGACTAAAAATATCAGCATGCCAATCAGGATAGCTTGAAATGAAATACCAGCATCAATCATAAAGCCCAAAAAGGCTGGGGCAAGTCCGGTTGAAAATACCAGAAATGCAGACTTTAATGAGCGTACTTGGCCTAAGTGTTCGCGGCCCCATAGCCTGACCAGTAAGGTATCACCAATAGGGGATGACATGCCTAATGCCATGCCTGCACCCAGCATGAGAATCCAGATCGCCATATTGCCACCGACAATTGCCGCTATCAGCAAGGCTAGGGCAAAAGGAATTAAATACAGTTTCGCTAAGGTCGTCGCACCAAATTCATCAATCCAGCGGCCTCCTAATAACGCGCCGGGAAAACGGGATAACCCCAGCCCGGTTAATGCTAAGGCATAGGTGGTAGCGGAAGCGCCTAAGTCGTGGGTTAATTGAGCCTGATAGATAAAAATACCGGTCAGGGTAATGGGTAATACCATTAACATCGGAATCAGCATCCAGAAACGTAATTCACGCATTGGACTAGGGCCTTTGTCTTGCTGGTTGTTTTTATCGTGTTTTTTACGTGGTGCTTCTGGCCAGTCGATAAAGAGCAATAGCATTATCCAAAGAACGATAAGCACGCTTAGAATGCTCCACCAGATTTGTTGCCAGCTCAGCCATGTGACGAGTAAGGCAATCGTCGGCGGTAAAATAATTTCACCAGAGGGCATGCCTAAGCTTACAAGGCCCAAGGCACGACCACGGTTCACTGTAAATTCTCGGCCTGCCAAGGTACTTCCGAAATGGGTCATTAATCCCTGACCACATAAACGTTGCAGACCCAATCCCACTATAGCGAGTCCCCACCAAGGGGACAGAGTCAGCATTAAGACGCCGAGAATAAGTACGCTTAATACGCTAAATACATAGGTTCTGGGCGAGATCCAGTCGATCTTCGGCCCAAAATGCATGACTAAGAAGCCACTCAGCATGGTGATGGCAGCGTAAATACTGCCGAACTCGCCGGCCGAAATATTCAGATAATCACTGATATCGGCCTGAAACAGACCAATAAAGAAGCTTTGACCTAGATTGCCCGTAAAAACGGCCAAATACGCCGCCGCCAATAAGCCAAAGTGCTGACGAATGAGCCCGGTATAACCCAGACGCGTATTCGATTCCATGTGGTGTCCTATGCAGAAAGTTCAGCGAATGATGCTGTGAGTTCAATCGCGTTTAAACAGGCGTGGATTGCTTCGGATGAATTTTCGAATCCAGCGCTCCAGAAAAGACTCATCTTGGGTTTTTAAATACCCATAGCCCAGAATGCTGATGACAAGGGCGCCAACGGCATCTACTATCAAGTCCCACATTGTATCAGTCAGACCGGTACTATCACCAAGCATCGTTTTTTGCATAGTCAGTCCAAAGACGTTGTCGAGAGTGAATTCGACGATCTCCCATAATGCCCCGATACCGAGTGCAAAGAGAAAGGCAAAAAAGGCGACAAAGCCCGGTCGCATACTGAGTTGAATTTGTTTCGTTTCATTTAATACATACACAAGTAAAAAACCAATGATGCCGAGTAGGAAACCAGAACTGGTGTGCAACACAATATCCCACCACCAGAACTTGGTGTAATAGCCATGCACTTCGCCCAGAAACAGAGAGGCGAACACAAAGCCAATGGTCAGTAATTTGAATTCATGTGGAATCACAAAATCGAAACTTCTCGCTAGCAGAGTGGGTAAGAGGCTGACCAGAATAATGCCGATAATGATGACAGCATTGAACCACTGCTGACTCCATAAAGCGCCGATGGCACCCGCCAGAAGAATGATTTGTAACGCGGTTGCGAGTCGACTATGTAGCGTGCTTTCGTTCATTGAGATTCCCATTAATATGAACTCATTCATCATAAATGAGTCACTTGAGTTGGGTCGAGTAGTGATTAAATTTTGCTGACGACTTGTTTGAGTTAGACCCAATGAATGATAAGGTTGGGAGCTATTTTATCATGCGCAACCTAAAAATCACCTATACAGGGAGCTACTGTGTCGACGACCTACTTTTCTGATTTTAAACTCTTTTTTGCCGCTATCATTGTCAGTGTTGGCATGATGGTGTCTATTTCTGACTCTGCTGCTCAAACAGCACCAGAAAATGAGGGAAACGATCATTATCAGGTTCTGGCTGACATGCTGGCAGATCCAGCCAGTCGTGATGAATTGATTGCTGAGTTGCGTCAGCTCTCGGATAAGAAGCAGACCACGACAAACGATTCTACGAATAAACAAGACGCTCAGCCGAAAGATACAAATCAAGACAGCGTATCTACTGAGGTGGCTAAAAAAAGTCAATCCGTCGTCGAAAGCATTGTCACGACGCTAACGGGTAGTTGGACGGCTATGTCGGAACTGGCATCGGGTCAGAGCAAAAAAATCGTCGCGTTTTTTGGCTTGTTGATCCAGCTGGGATTGGTGGTAGCCGCTACGGTTGGTGCCTATATCATCTTAAGAGTTTTAGCCCGCTTTTTATTTAAACGCGCCGATAGATTGGCTAACGCTGACACGAATGTGCATCCACTTGTGGTGAAAGCGACGGCGATCGTGTTATCCGTGTTGACGGATGTCATTGTTGTTGCCATGGCGTGGTTGGCAGGCTATGGCGTTGCTTTGTTGTTTATTGGCGAAGTTGGAAAAATCTCAGTCAGCCAAACTTTATTTCTGAATATATTTATTGCTGTAGAGCTATTTAAAGTCGCGTTACGTGCCATATTTTCCGGCCGTGAAGACAGCATGCGGTTACTACCCATGAAAGCCAAAACAGCACGTTACTGGAATGGTTTCCTGGCTGTTATTGTCAGTTTTGTCGGGTATGGCGTGTTGTTTTTAGCACCGCTGGTGGGGACCAACTTATCTGAAAACTTAGGCGATCTGTTTAATCTATTCATTGTGCTCGTCACCGTCGCCTATGCACTGACAATCGTCATTAGACAACGCCTTCAGGTACGTGAAAGTCTGGCTGAGGTCGCCAAACAATCCAACTTTGCTGCGACACAGGTGATGTTAAGAGTATTGTCTCGAAGCTGGCACTTGTTTGCGATGGCCTATTTTGTGGTGATGGGGGTGGCACTGCTTATTAAGCCTGATGAGGCTTTACCCGAATTACTGATGGCAACCCTGCAAACAGTACTTGCTGTGTTTATTGGTATGGGCATTATTGCTCTACTGGAAATGACCGTTGGCAAAGGTATCCGTGTTCCCGCCGTAATTAGTTATCGATTGTCGACCTTTGAGACACGTTTAAATAACTTTCTCCCGACCTTGAATAAGGTACTAAAGGTGCTCGTGACGATTATGGTGATCAGTGCCATTTTCGATGCCTGGGGCGCGGTTGATTTGCCTACATGGTTAGCGTCACCGGCAGGAACACAGATACTGAGTACAGTGATATCTGTCTTGTTTATTCTGACGGTATCCATGTTTCTATGGATGGTGCTGGCTAGTTGGATAGAGCATCGCCTCAATCCGGAAGAAGGAAAAGGTGAACCCAGTGCCAGAGAAAAAACCTTATTAACCATTTTCCGCAATGCCACTGCGATCACAATCATTGTGATGACCACGATGATTGTGTTGTCTGAAATAGGTATCAATATCGGTCCGCTGATTGCCGGTGCTGGCGTTCTGGGTTTAGCGGTTGGCTTTGGTGCTCAAAAGCTGGTTCAAGATGTGATTACGGGTGTTTTTATTCAAATGGAAAATGCGATTAATGCCGGTGATATCGTTACCGTGAGTGGTTTGACCGGTGTTGCTGAAAAACTCACTATTCGCTCACTGGGACTACGTGATTTATCTGGTACTTACCATGTCGTGCCATTTTCTGCTGTTGATACGGTATCGAACTATATGCGTGAGTTTGCTTACCACGTCGGAGAATATGGTGTGGCTTATCGTGAAAATACGGATGAGGTCATCATTAAGCTGCGTGAAGCCTTTGCTGAGTTATTAGCGGATGATGAGCAACGAGCAAACATTCTGGAGGATGAGCTTGAAGTCCATGGGGTCACAGCACTGGCTGACAGCTCGGTGAATATTCGGGTCAGGATCAAAACCTTGCCTGGTAGCCAATGGTCTGTAGGGCGGGCTTATAACCGTCTGGTTAAGCAATACCTGGATGCAGCGGGTATCGAAATTCCATTCCCACATCTTACTTTGTACTTCGGTGAAGATAAGAATGGGGATGCACCAGCAATGCCAATGCGGATGATTAATGAGGTGGAAGTGGTCAACGATGCTCAAAAAACTGCTGAGAAAGAGACCAATCAGAAAGCCTTAAAGCAACCTAAGAAAGCGGAAAGTAACCCTTCAAATAAAGGTGATTTTGATGACGGCGAATAAGCCGTTATCAGATATGCGGATGGATAAGCGCCTTTAGGTTAATCACGGCAGTGCATTGCTGACATCGACTGGCAGCAATGCGCACTGCTTGATTCGCTGCTTTATAATTCTGACTAAAATAATGTAGGGAGGCGGTCATTAAAGGATCAGTTTGATAGCTTAATAATAGTTCTTCAATGATTAACGCCAGATCGGGATCGGCTTTGAAATAGCGTAAGTCATCAATATCAGACAACAACGCTTCTTCCATAATATAAGCACCGGTTTTCACATTACCTGATAATGCCGTACTCAATGCAAAGCCCACCCGCGGCAAAGCCGCATTTGGTTGAGATTGCATGAGCGATTCGAAGGCATATCGTGCGGTATCGATCTCGTAATGACTCAATGCATCCCACGCGTCACTCTGGGTTAAACCTGAACGAGTATCTGAGCGATAGTTGTTAGCCGTATCATTCCTTATGATGATTGAGTCACTAGCAGAGTTGGAGACGGCGTAGCCTGTAGCCGAGTAGAATATAATCCCGTTAACGCCTCTATAGCTAAGACCTCGTGGTGGCTGATAACGCTTGTGGCCATCACCATGATAGGGGCGGTGATTGTAGCGATGCGGTTTGTTGTTATGACGCGGTTTGGGTGTTAGCCCAAACGATGGGTGACCACTAATCCCGTAGGAGTGATGTTGGCCTCTATGACCTTTCGAGGAATAAGTGTCTCGCCGCACTGAATGATCACGTTGTTTGTAGTGATGTAAGCCATCAGCATTGTTACCGTATGATCGTGGAGACTGCCTGGACTGATGAGTTCGACTGGAATGACTCGATAAAGCGCCGCCGCTTTTTCCTCTGTATTGGTAGACGTGTGGATCGCCGGCATTATTATTAAACGAGCTGGCATTATTATGACTACGCTTAGCGCCGGTCATATTTTCTGCCTGACTGCTGGTGGTCACTAGACCTAGTGCCAACAAGCAGGCTAGATATAATGCATTTTGCTTTTGTCTGAACATGGATGAGCGCTCCGCCCAAGGCTGTATAAGTAATGACTGTTTAAGACATTATTGGTTCAGCCATACAATGCAGGGTTGCGGTGAGTTAGCTTAATCAGGCTTTGACAAACTGACCCGTGCTGGCATCTGACATCAGGGTTTTCAGGTCAGCTGCTTTTAAGCCAAGTGCATAACCGAGCACGCCACTACCAATGACAACCGATTCAAACTGGTTCACACTCTCGTCAAATAACACTTGAATAGTGTCGGGCAGCGCAATAGGAGGGACTGCGCCCACCACATAGCCGGTTGCTTCAGGTACTTCATCAAACTCAGCCATGCGTAACTTTCGTTCATCGAGATGTTTACGCAATGTGCCCCAGTCGGCACGACCACCCCCGGCGACAGCCAGTAACACGAATTTATCTGAGCCAGTGCGAAACAGCAGGCTGCGAACCACTGATTTGGGATCGTGACCTTGATTGCTTAACAATTCTTCCAGGTTTCGAACGGGCTTTTTGTCTTCAGTCAGAGGAATCTCTATCACTTGATAATCGATACCTTCGGCATCAAGTAACGTTGTCACAGGGGAAGAAATTGTATCGCTCATTTAGCCTCCAGCTACGTTCTTTTCATCTATAGAATTGATCACAGCATACTGCAAAATGTCACTTGATTCAGGACTGTCTGAGATGCCAAGTCGGCGTTTGCTTGTGATCAATAATGCCATGTTTGATTAACCAAGCATGCGCATCTTCGGCATCGTTTTCAAACCAGGCTTTGGCGCTGCCAAGCCGAAACGTGTAGCCCCAACGATCCATATCTCTGAGCATACGGGCACGCCCTAACTTTGATACAAAGCCTGCTAAGACGATCTGTAGGTAACACACGCCATTCTCTTCATCAAAATCACCCTCAGCATCAGTGTGAAGCGCCTGACGGCGTTCAGGATCCATACAGATGTAATGACAGGCTTCATGTAATGCAGAATGCACCGGCGTATCCTGTCGCAGATATAATTGATGTCCGATTAATCCCGCTTCTCTTTCGCCAAAAAAGCTACCAGGAATCGTGTCGGTATCGGCAAGGGAGATGACCTCAATATCATAGCGAGCAAGTAAGGATGATAAGGTTTGTTGAAGTTCGAGATGGCAGTTGATGACATCGGTGGGATCAGACACGACGGCTGTCACCCACAATATGATTCACTACGAGACCTGCCAGGGTTAAGCCAAAAATCGATGGCATATAACTGACCGTGCCATTCACTGCCCGCGCACGGCCACGACTGACCGGTTCAGGTGGTAACGGCGGTAACGGGGACTCTGTTGAATAGACAGTTTGAATGCCGCGACCTACACCTCGTTTACGCAGTTGTGAACGTAATTGTTTAGCGAGCTTGCACATGCTGGTATCCATCAAGTCACCAGTACGAACCTGTGTTGGGTCCAGCTTGCCACCGGCACCCATGCTGGCAAATACCGTTAGATCATTACGCCACGCCGTTTCAAGTAATGCAGATTTACTACTCAGACTATCAATTGCATCTACGATGACATCATAGCCTTGTGCCAGCACGGCAGGGATCGAGTCTGGCGTGAGAAATTCGGTCAGTAAGGTTAACTGACAGTCAGGGTTAATATCCTGAATGCGTTGTGCCATAACATCGGCTTTGAGTGTACCGACGGTAGATTTTAGTGCCACCAGCTGACGGTTCATATTTGAGCCAGAAACCACATCATGATCAACAAGGGTCATTTTGCCTACGCCCATTCTGGCCAGAGCTTCCGCAGTAAAAGAGCCAACGCCGCCCATGCCTGCAAGAAACACATGACTTTTTTGCAATTTGGTGATGCCCTCATCACCAATCAGAATATGGGTACGCTCAAAAAGCGGGTTGGAATGTGCCATTAGAAAACCTCAAACCACAGAAATATGATGCGTATTTTCTCTGATATTGAGTCTGCTTGGCAAAGACTCTATTTTTGAGGCCTGAACGCCTTTACTTTTTGTGCCAACTCTTCGAGTAAAAGTGGTTGTTCATGGCGATAGCGTATATGACTATAAAGTGTTGTGATTTGATGAATCTGAAGCTGATAATCAGGTAAGGCATATTGCGCTCGCAGAGCAAAATCATGCGGACCTTCATAATCATGTTTTGTTAATCCGAATTTTGCCATTTTGCGACAAAATGTTTGATATAAGGCAACAGCGGGGTCACTATCCCGGCGGCGATATAATGAGGCGAGAACCATCACCAAACCACTCAAAAGCAGTAATGACGCCAACCAGATTGTCATTTTTTTCCAGTCTGGATTATTCATTCCTAGTTTGGATAAGACTTGCTTTTGAATTTGGGGGCCATAACCCACAACCCAAATGTCCCATGAATTATTGAAGGCATCCCAATTATTTTCCATATGTTGCCAGAGCTGGGTTAAAGCATCACTTTGGGAGAGAATTCTGGGGGAGTTACGTTCATTTGGGAGAAGCCCGGATATCCCTTGTTCTACCCGTTGGCTGGATACAGCAGAAGTCGGGTCAATACGAATCCAGCCCTGATCTTTGAGCCAGACTTCGGTCCACGCATGCGCATCACGTTGACGAACGGTCAGCACATTATCGACCGGGTTAAGATCACCACCTTGGTAGCCAGTGACAATGCGAGCAGGAATATCTGCAGCACGCATCAGCACAGTAAAACTGGCCGCATAGTGCTCACAAAAACCTTCCCGCGAGTCGAATAAAAACATATCAACGATATCACCACTGAGTTGAGGTGGTGTGAGGCTATAGACAAAGTTCTGGGTATTGAAAAAACGTAATACGCGATCAATGTAGTCGCGTTTATTGTTGGTTTCTTGTTGCCATTTTTCCGCCAATGCCAGCGTTTGTGGATGTTTATCTTTGGGGAGTTGGAGCGCTGCCCAAAGATTGTTATCGCCTTCAGCGTTGAAACGATAATCGGTGCTCGAGGAGAGCGCATATTGACTACGGTTTTTTATTTTACTTTGACTATTTAGACGACCATCTGAACTCAGGTAGCTTGGAAATGACGTCGGCTTTTGGGTGGGGAAATCTAAGGCGAATAACCAGCGCTTATTGTGGGGCTCTAGCGTCATGCTATAACTAAACTGACTGCCTGAATGCGTAATTTGAGGGGACTGTTTATTGACGTGCTTCGGTGCCAAAGGCGACCAAACAGTGCCATCTGTATGCCATAACACAGGTCCCCGCCAATACAGTTGTGAGGATGGCGGGATGGTGTCATTTTCAAACTGGACGCGAAATGCGGTTTCGTCGGATAGGATCAGTTGACTGATTTTACCCATTTGGATGCTGTCGCTTATTCCACTGGTGCCAGTGCCTGAGGGAATTTCGCCCAACGTGATTTGCTCAGTCATGGTTGTGGTGACAGCGCTATTGGCATCTTTAGGTAAACCCCAAATAGGGCCGGGGATACGAGGGAACAGTAAGAAGAGAAAAAGCATCACAGGCATCGCCTGAAATACCATTTTAAGCGCTAAACGAAGACGCTGTTTAATACCCTGTACATCGTGAGAGCTGTTAACACTGACTAAACAACTGGTGAGGAGGATGATCACAGCGAACATCAATACAACCATCATCAGGCTTTCACTGTAAAAGAAGTTGGTAATAACCAAAAAGAAACCCAGAAAACAACTTACGTAGTAGTCACGTAAAGAACGTATTTCGACCACCTTAAATGCCAGCATAATCGTCAGCAAAGCGGCACCCGAATCGCGCCCGATGGTGAGACCAAACTGTGTAAAAATTAAGACGATGGTGAGTGCTGCGCCACCATTATGTAAGACTTTCAACCAGCGGCTTGCCGCAGGGAGAGGCCAACCCCGGTAACTATGTAGCAAACGCCAACTGATCATCACCACAAACATCAAACCCACCCAGAAAGGCTGGTAAATAAAGTGTGGAATCGCCCCCAACAACAAGGCAACGATCAAGCTGTTGATATGGTGATGATCAGGCGAAAAATCTGGTTTAGTCATGATATAAGGCCAGTGACTTTAAGCAGTGATGCTGATGTGTTTTACCACTATCGGGTTCAATGCGTGTGCCGGGGATATCAAGCCCGTAGAGATAGCCGCCGGTTTCAGCCTGGAGTAGCCACTGACAAAGTTGAGATAACTTGCTTTCGAGATCAATGATGTCACTGACATCCTGCCAGCTTAACCATAATTCGTCGCCTTCAGGGCTGGCAAAGTGTTTGCTGCGCATAACATCATCCCGCGCCATCGCTTTCCATGCGATGCGATGCAGTGGCTCTCCCTTCCGGTAGCGGCGCAGTCCGGCAAACTCTTCATCTCCCGTTTTGGGTCTGTACTGTGCCTGTTTTCCGAGCCCTTGGTGCATGGGGAGCGAGCGAGTGCCTTTTGCTTGTGGATAAACCAACACTTGTGCCTGTTGTGAGTAAACCGTCCAACTGAAAAAAATCCCAAGTGGATAGTTACTTGAGAGTCTCAGTTTGTTGATAGGCTGCCAGCCGCGAGTGAGGGCAGGGATGGTAATAGAGCAGCTATGATTATTGTTAGCACTGATATGTTCAATGGTATGTAAAGGATTGAAGGCTTTTATAAATTGCCATCGAGGTAAGTCTTGTTTGTGTTGATGTGCGATAGAAATATGGAAACTATCACGATCATCTTGATTAATGACATTCAGCATGAAGCGAGCGTGTTGTAGGCAAAAAGTCGGCTCAATTGCGGTGATTGAAATATCAAGATCGCGAAGGTTACGATGGCTATGATGCATAGCCACATGGCCAAGGCTGGCAAGCAGAAAACATAAAAGATGACCCAGACTATTGTCGTAATTAATCGCGCCCAGCAGCATCAATAGCAACAAGCCAGCATAGCCGTAGCCATAACGCGTAGGAATCATATAAATCCGCTGAGTACGGCTTTTTTGCCAGCGCTGCCAAATTTCCCTGATTACTGCAGTCATTTTCTATGGAATCGGAACTTGATGAATAAGCTGTTCGACCCAATCCTTCGCATTGTCGTCGTCACGGCGTTGCAGACGGTGGGCGACGATACTGGGTAATACCGCCTGAATATCCTCAGGCAACACATGGTCACGGTTTTCAATTAAGGCCCAAGCCCGCGCAGCGTGAATAAGTCCGAGTCCAGCTCGAGGCGACAAACCGGTATGATAATGCCCCGAGTCTCGGGTATGCGTCAGGATACGTTGCACATAGTCTACTAATGCTGTTGAAACATGAACTTGAGCTGCTGCTTGCTGAAGTGCTTCTAATTGATCCGCACTGATAACCGCTTCCAGTTTTTGAAGTAGTGAACGACGATCTTCACCCAATAACAATGCGCGTTCGGCTTTGGCATCTGGGTAACCCAGTTCGATACGCATTAGAAAGCGGTCAAGTTGTGACTCGGGTAGGGGAAACGTTCCGATTTGATTCATCGGATTTTGGGTTGCGACGACAAAAAAGGGTGATGAAAGATTATATGTTTCGCCTTCGACGGTCACTTGTTGTTCTTCCATCGCTTCCAGTAATGCGCTTTGTGTGCGAGGAGAAGCACGATTGACTTCATCAGCCAAAATTAATTGCGTAAAAATTGGACCAGGGTGAAAGTTAAAGCGATTGGAGTCACGCTCATAGACCGATACGCCAATAATATCAGCAGGCAACATATCACTAGTGAACTGTATTCGTTGAAAGCTGAGACCTAAAGCACTAGCTAATGTGTGGGCAAGGGTCGTTTTACCGACGCCGGGCAGGTCTTCGATTAATAGGTGCCCTTTAGCGAGCAGGCAGGTGAGAGCAAGTTTTATGGGATGATTTTTACCGAGAATAATATCGTTGATGCTAGCTAATATTGCTGAAAGTTGCGTTTGGGGCATATTTAATCCTGTGCCAAGTTGCCAGTTTTTCCGTAGGTTTATAGTGCCAAGTTCCTACAAGACATGCTAGGTTTAACATGGTTCATCGAAAACGGATAAAAAAAGGAAAAATTCATGGCAAATGAAGGTTATCACGAGCCGGTTTCAGAATTGTCTGATGAAACCCGCGATATGCATCGAGCAATTACATCATTGATGGAAGAATTGGAAGCGGTCGATTGGTATAACCAACGTGTTGATGCTTGCAAAGATCCTGAGTTGAAGAAAATTCTTGCACACAACCGTGATGAAGAAAAAGAACATGCGGCAATGGTGTTGGAATGGATTCGTCGTCGTGATGCAAAGCTGGATGAAGAATTAAAAGATTACTTGTTCACCGAGGGTGAAATTGGTCATCACCATGACTAATTTAAAAGCCGAATAATTGCTTACAGTTACGCGTGGTGGCTGTGGCGATTTGAGATCGTGTCTCACTTCGAATCTCTGTGAGTGTGTCTAAAATGATAGGGATCATTTCAGGCGTGTTGCGTTCACCTTGATGTCCGGCTAATGGCATGTCAGGTGCATCGGTCTCTAAAACGATAGAGTCCATGGGCAAAGCTTTAAATAAGCCTTGTAGTTTTTGTGCTCGCGGGTAGGTCAATGCCCCCCCGACACCAAATAAAAAGCCAAGCTTGTGATAAAACTCAGCCTGCTGCAGGCTACCGTTAAATGCGTGAACAATGCCCCCTTTAAGCGAATGCTCGCGTAGCACTTTTAGGACTTCATCGTGCGCTTTTCGCACATGCAAAATGACGGGTAACTCAAATTTTTCAGCAAGCTTAATCTGGGCTTCAAATAACGCCATTTGCGCCTTTTTATCATGACCAGGAAGGTAATAATCGAGACCAATTTCACCTACAGCGATAGGTTGATAGTCATTAATGGCCCAGTCTAACGCTTCTACATCGCTGCTTTGGTGTTCATGCATAAACATCGGATGTAGCCCCAAAGCTAAATGTAGCATCGAATTTTGGGCACAAATGTCTATTAATCGGGGCCAGCTGTTGTGAGTAACGCCAGGCACAATGATATCCCTGATTTCCTGCTCGACACAGCGCGATAAAACGGCTTCACGGTCGTGATCGAAAGTGTGAAAATCCAGGTGGCAATGGCTATCAATTAAATGCAACATGGGGCTACCTTTATTGAAAAAAAGGGATCATCATGTCTGAATTCGTGCATCCGGCCAGTCAAGCACACGAGCGAGTGATGTTTAATCTGGCTTTATTTCATTTTCTGGTGCCTGCAGTATTATTTGGCACTGAAAATCTCTGGCTGATCTTTGGCTTATCCTTACTGGGATCGGTTCTTATGATAGCCTCAATTGCCAGAAAGGCATACAGCAAAAAACTAAAAACTGAATTAGAACAAGCACATTGGCAACTTGCTTGGCACCGCTGTCGATTATTGCTGGTCTCATACCTGATTGCAGCGGCGTTATTTGGTGTGAGTTGGGCAATCTTGCAATGGCAAAGTGATGACTCAATGCGAATGATACAGCTAGCCATAGCGGGATGGTTCTGCTTATTACCGGTATCGCTGGTTATTATTTGGTTGATTATTGCCGAAACTAGCGCATTAGCACAGGCAAGAAAAGGCATTATGCCCGATAAAATGAAGCTTTGATTATCGTGTGATGGGTTGGCTGATGGCAAGCCCTTCACCGCGAGGATCACTGGCCGCCTGTACCTGTTTTGTCTGTTTATTGACTGTAATCAACTGCATATCACCATACTGCCGGTTAAGCATCTTTATACGATGACCTCGTTCTATCAGTGCCTCTAACTGAGTATCTTCAAAGCCCTGATTTTCGACTTGCACCTCGTCGGGTAAATATTGGTGATGGAAACGGGGAGCCGCTGCGATGTGTTGTGCAGTTCTACCCTCAATAAAGTCAAGCACACTGAGCAACACCATGCTGATGATGCGGCTGCCACCGGGTGTTCCGGTGATGAAAATAGCGTCATCATTTTCAACGAATGTCGGTGACATACTGGAAAGTGGGCGCTTATAGGGCGCGATAGCATTGGCTTCATTACCTACCAGGCCATAGACATTAGCTGCCCCGACTTTGGCTGAAAAATCATCCATTTCATCATTGAGTAATACGCCAGTACCCTCGGCAACAAAGCCTGAACCAAACGGATAGTTAATGCTCAGTGTTGCCGCTACTCGATTACCTTGATCGTCGATGATGGAGAAGTGCGTCGTATTTTCGCCTTGAGGATTACGATGCTCAACAGCTTGGCTGGCACTGGCGTGATACTGATCAATATCCTGGCTCAGTTGTTTTGCGTAGGCTGGATTCGTCAAAAAAGCAGGCACGGTAACAAAGTCGCTATCACCGAGATAGCGGCTACGCTCACGATAGGCCCGGCGCAGGCTTTCGATTATTAGATGGTGTTTCTGCGTGTCATCGGCTTGTGTTAAATCGAACTGTGCCAGTTGATTTAAAGCGAGCATCAAGACAATGCCGCCGGAAGAGGGTAAAGCGGCAGAGGTAATGTCATAGCCTTGATAGTGGCCTTGAACGGGGGCTCGTTCTTTGATTTGGTAGCTAGCGAGATCGTTCAAGCTCCAAATACCACCATGTTGTTTCACTGATGAAACAAGTTTGTTAGCGACATCACCAGCATAGAAGCCTTGCTGCCCTTTGTCGGCTAGCTGTTTTAATGTGTGTGCTAAGTCTTTTTGTTTGATAAGGCTGCCAAGTTCTGGGACTTCTCCGTCCTTCAGAAATATCTCAGCGCTGGATGTGAACTGGCTTAAAATGCTATGCCGAAATTGCGCTAAATATTGATAGCCTTCGCTCACGGCAAAGCCGTTTTCTGCGTACTCAATGGCTGGTTGTAAGCTTATGCTCAGGGGTAAGTGACCGTATTTTTGGCTTAGGTGCACCATCGCGGCAGGCACGCCGGGGATGCCGGCTGCGAGTGGACCATTCAGTGCGGTGTTTGTCTCAAACTCGCCCGTTTGGTTCAAATACATATCACGATGAGCGGCGCCCGGCGCCATTTCACGTCCATCGATCATAAGCTGCATTTGGTCGTGCTCACGATGCAGTAGCCAGAAACCTCCACCACCCAAGCCTGAACCTGCTGGCTCTACTACGGCTAATGCTGCGGTGACGGCAACGGCAGCGTCAAAGGCATTACCACCACGGTTGAGAATATCAAATCCCGCCTGCGTGGCCAGTGGATGCGCACTGGCAATAGCGGCATGATGCGTATTTGCCCAACTCAGCGACGCACTGACACAGAGGAAAAAGACAAAAAGGTGTCGCAGCATAATTTGCCTTACTATTGTTTCTTAGCCGCTAGCTGATCCTGTTCGCGACGACGACGTTTTTCAGCTCGGTGCAATTCTGCTGTTTCAGCTGTCTCGATGCCAATATGGGCTTCGCCTCTGAGTTTGGCCAATTGGATTTGTTTTTCACGTTCAGCAAAGCGGGCTTTTTGCTCTTCACTGGTTTGTTCATAACAATGCGGGCAACTGACGCCTTTTTGGTAGAGCGGGCTTTGTTTGTCTTGTTCAGTAATTGGCAGTCGGCAGGCATGGCACTGGTCATAATCGCCTTTTTCCAATTGATGATTTACGGTGACGCGATCGTCGAACACAAAACAATCACCTTCCCACATTGATTCCTGTTCGGGCACATCTTCCAGGTACTTAAGAATGCCACCTTCCAAATGATAAACTTCGTCAAAGCCCTGTTCTTTGAGGAACGCGGTGGATTTTTCACAGCGAATGCCGCCAGTGCAAAACATCGCGACTTTTTTATGTTTGTTTGGGTCAAGTTGAGATTTTACGTAGTCTGGAAATTCGCGGAAACTCTCTGTTTTTGGATTGACGGCATTTTTAAATGTACCGACCTGAACTTCATAATCATTTCGCGTATCGATGAGTAATACGTCGGGCTCAGAAATTAACTGATTCCATTGTTGTGGTTTGACGTAAGTGCCGACTGCTTGCTTGGGGTCAATGCCATCAACGCCCATAGTCACAATTTCTTTTTTTAGCTTAACCCGCGTACGCATAAAAGGTGGTGAGTCGGTGAAAGACTCTTTATAACTGATAGGCTGAAGACGTTCATCTTGCTGCAAATACTCAAGCAAAGCATCAATAGCAGAGCGCGAACCCGCGACGGTGCCATTAATCCCTTCTTTTGCCAGTAACAACGTGCCGCGAACGTCACGCTCAAGCATAAAAGTGAGGAGTGGCTGTTTTAGCGCTTGGTAATTATCTAAAGTGACAAACTTGTAGAGCGCACAGACAACTATCTCAGACATGGTTTTTCCTGAATTAAACTTTTAAAACGTTATTTTACTTGGATTTATATCACTTGTCCGCCTGTGATAGCGCAGATGTGAATACCTGTGACAGATTCAATTTTCTTTTTTAGTCAGCAGCGTTATGATTAGCTGATTAAGGCTCAGCGGATGAACTGTAAACTCAATCACATTGGAGTGAGTAAATATGGATGAGCGGGAGCAGCTAAAACTTAGTAATCAACATTGGCAAGATGACGATTCGCGTTGGCAGCAGGAGATTTATGACTGGCAACATGAAACGCAGCGATTAGTCGCCTTGTTGTACATGATGGAAAAAGCCTTACCCGAACATTCTTTGAAGCTTGAACAACATAAGCATCGTATCGATCGCCATAATCAAGATTTGTCTCATTACTATCGCGGACTGGTCAATCTAAATACGTTGGATGACAGTAATGTCTCAGATATTTCTCAACAACGAAAGATTCACGATCGCATGGAAAAAAGTCATAGTGCGATGCGCAAGGAACACGACAAATTCAGTCAGGAATACCAAAAGAAAATGAGTCATTTTCGCGATTTGGCGCAACGTCTCATCGACGAATTAGAAGCGGTCGCTGACTAACCCTGCCAATTACGAACGCGACCGGTGTCAATATGAATAAAGTCGGAGCCTGGATAATAGCCTACACCACCCACTTTCAGGTTTAATGCCGATTTTTGTAGCTCGTTTAACTCTCTACCCGGCAACCTGACATCAATGGCTTTACCTTGCATATGCAGACTTTTCTTGGCAACACCATCACTGTTTTGTCTTAACAGTGCATTGGTTTTGGGCGAACGGTAACCAGAAATGACATGAAAAGGTTGTTTACCAAGCATTTTGTGATGCAGCAGGTTAAGCATTTCAATCAAGTTGCTATCAATATCGTTGATATCACCGGTACGATGATCACGTAGAACACGATTGATAGCCGCTAATTCACTAGATTGATATTGACCTTCAGCCCAGTAAGTGGCTTTTACGTGTTCACCAGTGTGAAGGTTGAGCAGGGCGATACTACGTTCAGGTTGCTTCAGCATATTGGCAAAGGCATTTGGCATCGCCAGTGAGGCCGTGGCACCGATGCCTATCTGCAAAAGACGTCTTCTGAATTGACAGGTTTCACTATCAATGGCGCGTCCCTTGCGGATTATTTTTGCCGACATACGGCCCCCTGATGGTTGTTCAAAATTTGTACAATTATAGTTAATTTATTTTTTATTACAAGCGTTTAGCGATAGTGCTGTCTCGACCATACGGGTCAGGCGAGAAGCGCACTTCGCCTTGGTCGGGCCAAATGGTGAAGTAAACAGCATATACCGGTAGTGGTGTTTCAAGTTTTCGGCCGCGGTTCTGCCCACTGTCAATTTGTGATTGAAGCCAGCTTTGAGCATTATTTTCATTCAGACTAAATTGGCCTAAAGCCAACGGGTCTTCTACGCGGATACAACCCGAGCTGAAATTTCGCTGATTTTCTGAGAACAACGCTTTGTCGGGGGTGTCATGCAAATAAATATTCCACGGGTTTGGAAACATAAATTTAAGTCTGCCAAGGGCGTTTAATTCCCCCGGTCGTTGTTGCAGACGATAAGGGAACTCACTGGAAAGTGCGCTGACTTCATCCCAATTGATGCGGTAAGGGTCCACCGGGGTGTGAACCTCAGCATTGCGTAAAAATAGATTAAATTCATTGAGGAAAAAATAATCAGGATTCGCTTGTTGTTTGGGTAATAGATCGCGTCGCGCCAGTTTGTGTGGCACATTCCAGTATGGATTGATCACAAGATGTGTCATCGCGCTATTGAAGCTGGGTGTGGCACGTTGACTCTTACCGACAATGACTTTCATGTTGAGTTTAATCTGACCGTCTTCGACAGCGCTTAATTGGTGACTGCCTAAGTTAACGAGTAGATAGCGTTTACCCAAGTCATCAGGCAGCCAACGAAAACGTTCAAGGTTAACCCTGATTTTTGTGATCAAGTCATCAACTGATTGGTTTAAGGCTGCCCGTGTCTCTGACCCTACAATACCGTCTATTTTTAGACCATGCCGTGCTTGAAACTGTTTGACTGTTTCGACCAGTTGTCTGTCATAAATGGTTGTCTGTTCCACTTCTATAAGATTCAGACTGGGGTTTTCAGTAATAAGACGTGCGCGTAAGGATGGAACATGCTGATGGCTGTCACCTGGTCGTAACAAGGGCATTGTTGGTACTGTTTGCCAGCCACCGCGCAACTGATAACCTCGGTATTGCGATAAAAAATGCGTCAGTTGATGGTATTGCGGCAATGGCGGCAATAATTTATTGAGTACGTTTTTGATATAGGGGTTGAGTAAGGCCTTTTGTAGCTCTTCTGCCGGGTTGACTTTATCTCGGGGAATAAACCATGTCGGATCCGCTTGGGCGGGATCGAGTCTGCCGATAGCCAAGTCGTGGATCAGATCTAACATGGCATCCGTGAGTAACGTATCGAAATAACGCGCGAGTTCGATAGTCGGTTGTTGGGATAATTTATGTAATAGGCTGAAATGGTAGTCTTCAGGATCAAGGCCGTGAATCGCGGCGGCTTTGATGAAACTCAGCGCATCCTTTGCTTGAGCGGTCAATGAGAGGTCGTCTAACCAGACAAATTGCTGCTGCTCTGTGAAAATGCTGAGCTGGGGATGGTCAGGAGCGGGTAGTGATTGTGGCTGTGCCTTTGCCATCAGCGATGAGCTTAGCCCCATCACCAGGAAAATTAGAACCAGACTATCACTTGCCTTCAAAGCTGCCTCGTCGACGTTGCTATCAGCGCACTGATTTTATCTTCACATGTGCATAAAACGCGGTCAAGTCGCTGGTTTGCGACTACGAACCAGCAGCCACAAAAAGAACGGGCCACCTAACAAGGTCGTGATGACGCCGACAGGAAGCTCAGCAGGTGCAATAACAATTCTGGCGACGGTATCGCAGAGGATCAAAAAGCCGCCGCCAAACATCAGCGTGGCCGGTATTAACCAGCGATGATCGGTGCCAATAATCAAGCGACAAATATGTGGCACCATCATACCTACAAAGCCGATGGGCCCACACAATGCAACGATGCCACCAACGCAGAGTGAGGTGGTCAAAAATAATAAATAGCGCACGCGTTTCACTGCCACACCTCGGCTGATGGCAATATCATCGCCAGCCATTAACAGATTCAATTCACGGCTCAGCCAGATGATAATGGCACTGGAGACAGTCACTATGGGTAACAATTGCATCAGTTGCTGATAACCAGTCACGCTAAGGCTGCCCATTAACCAGCGCATAATGCGGAATGAATCGTTGATATTGCTGAGGTATTGCGTGAATAAAATCAGGCTGGAAAAGAAAAAGCTGGTGGCGACGCCTGTTAACAGCAGAGTTTCGCCTGAAAATCCGTAGCGGAATTGACTGATGCCATAGACAAAGCTAATGGCCAGCAATGCCCCAAGGAATGAGCCCACAGTAACGGCATCAAACCCCAGTAAAGAAAAGCTCAAGCCCAGAAACACCGTAACAGCAGCACCAAATGATGCACCACTGGCAACGCCGAGTGTAAACGGTGTCGCTAGTGGATTATGAAACATGGCTTGAAACACCATGCCACACAACGCCAGACCACTACCGGCAACAAAGGCAAATAAAGCACGAGGTAGGCGGATATCAAATAAGATCTGCTCTCTGACAACGTTATTTGTGATCTCCGTCAAACCCACGAAGGGCGCTAAGCCTAGTAAGGCAAGGCTTACCACAGACAGGAAAACTAACAGGTAAAGAGGTTTTTTCATTGTGGATCTGCCAAGGCAATAATGCGTCCACTATGAGGGTGGGGCACGAACACAAACTCTTGTTGGTAGAGAGTTTTAAGTCTTTCCGCTTCCAGGAAAGCCTCGCCCGGGCCATACCAGAGGCTTTTGCCTTGTTGTAGGGCAAGGACATGTCTGCCTTGCTGACCGGCATGATTAATATCATGGCTGACTTCAACAACGGTTATACCCAACTGTTGATTAAGCCGAGAAATGAGTTGATGTACTTCGACTTGATGATGAGGATCCAAATAACTGGTGGGTTCATCCAACACCATCACGGGCGTTTGCTGACACAACGCCGCAGCAATCATCACGCGCTGGCATTCGCCACCACTTAACGTTGTCATTTGGCGGTGGCGAAACTGTGTTGTATTGGTAATTCGTAAAGCATCGTCTAAAGCGGCTTGGTCGTCAGGTGTCCAGTCAGATAAGGCTGTGTGATAGGCGTAGCGTGACATTTTAATAAAATCTTCCACTTCAAAGGGAAGTTGTTTGCCACTGCTTTGAGGCACATAGCTGATAAGGCGGGCTAATTCACGTTGTGAGTATTCTGCGAGCGGTTTACCTTTGATGCGTACTTCACCAGCGGCTACAGCAATTATGCCGAGCAGACTTTTTAGTAAGGTACTTTTACCTGAGCCATTCGGACCCACAACGACAAGATGGTCACCTTCGGCAATATGAAATTGAATGGCTTCCAGTAATGCTGTTTTATGAATTTTGACTGATAAACCGTTAACTTCAATCATCCGTTTTGGTGTCCGCCCAGTTGATTTCAGGATGTAACAGCTCAGCGATTTCAGGCAATAACTTGAACACTCGCGGGCCGGGAACGCTGGCATAATCGCGTTGAATAATATGGACGCGGCCGGATTGCACAGCGCTGACAGATGTTAGTGTTTGCCATTGTCGCTTGACTTGGTCCATATCGCTATTGTGGTCGTCTGCTTCTGGAAAAACGTCGATAATAACATCTGGGTTCATACGAATAACGCCCTCAGCCGTTACTGATGGCACCATAATATGCGTGCCTGTGTAGACGTTTTTACCTCCGGCTATCTTAAGAAGATCATTATAAAAATCATGTTGACCAGCGACGTAGACCGTATCAAGCTGCTCATCATTCACGTAATGCGCTATCGAAACCAGTGTCGCTACGCTCGGCAAATCGTTCACTTTTGCTTGAACCTGCTCAATTTGCTGTTTGATAGCATCAAGCATCAGATTCGCTTGCTTCTCGCTGCCAGTGCGTTGCCCAATACTGGCTATTCCTGCCTGTATGCCCAGCAATTGACTGTTATCAACCTGATGCGTTTGGATGCCTAAGCTTTCAAGTTGTTGTCGTAATTTTTGCTGCGCTTTAAGCATGATGACCAAATCCGGTTGTAGCGCCACAACGGCTTCCAAACTGGTGTCGGTATAACCGCCAACTTTGGGTAAATCCTGTGCTGTGACCGGGTAATCACAATAATCTGTGACAGCAATGAGCTTATCACCGAGACCGAGGGCGTACACGGTTTCGGTAATACTGGGTGACAGCGAAATAATACGCTGGTAGTTTGATTTGTTTTGTACCTCAGCGGTCATTTGATTTAGCTCAGGGCGGAGCCAAATGACAACAAGCATGACGATAAACACTAATAGCGGCCAGAATCGGCGCATGACTAACTTCCCGGGCACAAAACTGACATTATAAAGCCCTTGCAACACAGAGAGAATGCAATGACAGAATACGAAGCCATTTTGGCTCAGTCAGAACTGCTTTACAGCATGCATGACATTAATCAGGCAATGGATCAGTTAGCACACCATCTTTTTAAAGAGTATGCCGACAAAAACCCGCTTATGTTGTGTGTGATGAATGGTGCGGTGATGACAGCAGGACACTTATTACCAAGGCTGACATTCAAAATGGAACTTGATTACATCCATGCCAGTCGTTATGGCGACAAAACGGTAGGCGGGGACTTGTTATGGCGCGCAGAACCGAACACGGAGATAAACAATCGTCATGTGGTGTTGATTGAGGATATCTATGATGAAGGTATTACCGTCACGGCGCTGCGGGACTATTGCTCTCATGCCGGCGCGTTGTCAGTACGTTGCGTTACGCTGTTAGATAAACAACGAGACCAGAAAGTAGGACCACCGCCTGAATATGTCGGTCTGACAGTGCCAGACCGTTATGTATTCGGTTTTGGTCTGGACGTTGAAGGATACTGGCGCAATCTTCCCGCTATTTATGCCCTGAAGGAATCCTGATATGAGTCTAATGGGCATTATCGGCGGCAGTGGATTGTCTCGTTATCCGGAGCTAGTGGTTAGTGATGTGGTTGTCTTGGATACGCCTTACGGAAAACCTTCTGCAGCAATTACTATCGGCAAGCTGGGACAGTCTGAAGTGGCATTTTTGCCGAGACATGGTGACAACCATGCGATAGCGCCACACAAAATTAACTATCGCGCCAATATTCACGCTCTGAGTCAGCTCGGTGTGACGGATATAATAGCCGTGGCAGCAGTGGGAGGCATTACGGCTGATTTCGGCCCTGGCGCTCTGGCTGTCCCGGATCAATTGATTGACTACACCTATGGTCGCGAACAGAGTTTTTATAGTGATGATTTTAGCGTCGACAAACACATTGATTTTACGTGGCCCTATACGGAATCGTTACGCCAAAACATTCTTCAAGCCGCCACAACAAAGCAGCTTAAGGTGATAGCGGGCGCCACTTACGGTGCAGTACAGGGACCTAGACTTGAGACGGCGGCTGAGATTCGACGTATGGCACAAGATGGCTGTGATATGGTCGGCATGACGGGGATGCCGGAAGCGTATTTAGCCAGAGAGCTGGAGTTGAATTATGCTACTTTGGCGGTGGTAGCAAACTGGGCTGCAGGTATTGCAGAGGGTGAGCTCACCATGCAACAGATTAGTGAGACCCTGGTTGATGGGATTGATAACATCAGACTGTTAATCGCAGGCGTTATTGCGCTGCATCAGAGTTAGCCGTGTCTGGTAAAGAATAGCTTTCAGGCGATTTAGAAACGGCAGCTGCCGGCGCCGCTACCGGGCTGATTTGTAAAATCGCGGCAAGGCGAGGGTGATCAAAATAAATCAGTTCATTTTTTTTGATGCGGCGAATTTGCGCTAGGTGAGGGTTCCTAGGGCCGCCCAATTCCACACCGTCAGGTGAAGCCGTTGACCAGTTGCTTTTTTCGGCACCATTTTCCTTAAACCATAGATCAATATCAGCGTGCAGATAGTTAACGCGATAGAGTTTTATTTGACCTTCGACCAAGTTATTAGCAGAACTGACTTGCACACCCTTAGCACTGGCTTTACTCAGCATCGGTTGTTGCCAGGCTTTATGAAAGTGAACGCGGTAATTTGAAGCATTTTTTAAGCGTTGTGCCACGCCTGCCAGCGAGTCAACCGCTGCGGGTTGGATGTAGTTGTTTGCCATTTGCGGACTGACTGTGCCGTTACGGATTTGTCCCATCATCGGCCAATGCTCGGCATTCGCACCACTGAAACGTTCGAATACCACTAACTCGACGTGATACCACTGCTGTGCATATGCACTGCAACTCAGCATCATCATCGCTACAGCGACGGCAAATCTAGCAAATCGAGAGTCAGTTTTCATAGCAACCTTGCATCGTTGAATTAGTGCTTATTGTCCACTGATCTCTCTACGCTATTCAAGTAACTGCCCGAAAAAATCGAATACTGCTATTATCGACTCTGATAAATATTGATAAAACTGGAGAGAAAAGAAATGGATGGATTTTCGAGTTTTGCACTGTTTTTCCTAGTGCTCGCAGTCGTTGTTGTTCTGATGGGCGTCAAGTCAGTGCAGCAGGGCAGAGAATATACCGTTGAACGCTTTGGCCGTTATACACGGACATTAAGCCCGGGATTGAACTTCATTACACCGGTAATTGACAGTATCGGCGCCAAAATTAATATGATGGAACAGGTGTTGGATGTGCCATCACAGGAAATTATCACCAAAGATAATGCCATGGTGCGCGTCGATGGCGTGGTGTTTTTTCAAGTTATTGATGCGGCCAAAGCGGCCTATGAAGTGAGCGGTCTGGATAACGCTATTCTCAATCTCACCATGACAAATATTCGTACCGTGATGGGCTCGATGGATTTGGACGAGTTACTGTCCAGGCGTGACGATATTAACGCTAAATTACTCAATGTTGTCGATGATGCGACCACGCCATGGGGGGTTAAGGTAACCCGTATCGAAATTAAAGATATTGCACCGCCGGCAGACTTGGTGGAAGCCATGGGTCGTCAAATGAAGGCTGAACGGGAAAAACGTGCCAATATTTTGGATGCAGAAGGTGATCGGCAATCAGAGATTTTGCGTGCCGAAGGTGAAAAACAAGCCGCCGTGTTGGATGCCGAAGGTCGAAGAGAAGCGGCATTTCGTGATGCGGAAGCCAGAGAACGCTTAGCAGAAGCAGAAGCGCGGGCAACCACGATGGTATCGGAAGCCATTGCTAAAGGAGACATTCAGGCAGTCAATTATTTTGTGGCTCAGAAGTATGTAGAAGCCCTGAAAGATATGGCTTCAGCTGATAATCATAAAATCATTATGATGCCGCTTGAAGCGAGTAATGTTATCGGCTCGATCGCTGGCATCACTGAGTTAGCAAAAGAAGCGTTTGCTAAAAAAGGAGCCTGACTATGCCTTTTGTGATTGATTTTTGGCATTGGTGGATTTTTGCAGTGGTGCTGGTCACTATTGAAATCCTTGCTCCCAGTTTTTTTGCTCTGTGGCTTGGGATTGCGGCATTTCTGACGGGACTTGCGTTACTGTTGTTTCCACAACTTGGCTGGGAATATCAATTGATGCTATTTGCCGTATTGTCAGTGTTGAGTATTGTCATGTGGCGGCATTATTATCTGAAAAACCCGATTGTTAGTGATCAACCTAACCTCAATCGCCGGGGCGCTCAGTATATCGGCCGAACAGTGACACTATCAGCGCCTATTGCTGATGGTGTAGGGAAAATTAAACTCGACGATTCGACCTGGAAAGTGCGAGGGCCTGATTGTGCTGCGGGTAAAAAAGTACGGATAACAGGGCTAGATAATGTTGTTTTTACTGTGGAAGTCATTGAGTGAATGGATAAGACGACGATCGATTTGTTGCGCCATGGGGAACCTCAAGGGGGTAAACGCTATCGAGGGCAAATCGATCACCCTTTATCCGATTTAGGCTGGCAGCAAATGCAGGAAAAAATGCCAGTCAATAAACCTTGGCAGCAAATTTTAACATCACCACTAAAGCGCTGTGCAGCGTTTGCTGAGGCATTAAGCCGTGATACGGACCTACCGTTAAGTTACGAGCCCGAGTTTATCGAAATGAGTTTTGGTGAGTGGGAAGGGCAAACTGCTGAGGCTCTTGAAAGTGCGGATAAACCGGCTTTTTATGCGTTTTATGATGATCCTATTCAGAACACGCCCCCTGGTGCTGAGCCATTACTTGCTTTTCAACAACGTGTTATCGCCGCTTGGCAGGATTTGCTAGTGCAGTATCAGCAACGACATATTTTGCTAATTGCGCACGCAGGCACCATACGTATTATTCTATCTCATGTTTTAGATATGCCAGTTGCGTCGGCTTTACGTATCGATGTGCCCTATGCCAGCCTTAGTCGAGTTGATGTGCATGGTTCTGGAAGTCATGCATACACACAATTAAAGTTTCACGCAGGACAACTATGACGGTTTTTTTTAACACCGAGCTAACACAGCAACAATTTCTCACGCAATTTTGGCAAAAAAAACCATTACTGATACGTCAAGCATGGCCCCAAATGGATGCATTACTATCAGCCGAAGAGCTTGCTGGATTAGCCTGTGAGGCGGATATTGAGTCCCGCTTAATACAGGAGCAGGGGGAGTTGGGACCCTGGCAAGTCAATGATGGGCCGTTCACTGAGGCTGACTTTGCCAAGTTACCTGCTAGCCACTGGACTTTGTTAGTCCAGGATGTGGATAAGCATGTACCGGAATTAACCGAGGTTATGGCCAAATTCGACTTTATTCCTGATTGGCGGCGTGATGATTTGATGGTGAGTTTTGCGCCTGAGGGCGGCAGTGTCGGCCCTCATACCGATGGCTATGATGTGTTTTTATTACAGGCGCAGGGGACGCGTCGTTGGGCGATCAGTCAGACACCCGTGGTGGAAGCAGAATTTATCGACGGATTAGAGTTAAAAATTCTTAAACAATTCGATGCCGATGATGTTTGGGATTTGCAGCCCGGCGATATGCTGTATCTACCACCACATTTTGCACATCATGGCGTGGCGTTGAATGATTGTATGACCTTTTCGATTGGTTTTCGAGCGCCTACGCAACTTGAGCTGTTAGATGCCTTTATGCATAGTCTGTCAGAGCATGAAGTCGGGCAGCAACGTTATCGCGATCCTGAATTAAAGGTGTGTGATGATGATAAATATATTGATCGCTCTGCCTTGCGTCGATTTAAACAGAGCTTGATAAAATGTATCGAGGATTCAGATGATGTGCTTTTGGATGCTGTTGGACGGCTGCTAACGGAAACCAAGCCCAGCCTGGAATTGTTAGCCGATGAGTTGATTGCTGACAGCGATAACGTTTCATTAGCTGAGTATTTTTCCCAAGGTGAGCAACTTCACCGCAACCCTTATATACGAATCGCCTGGGCTGAGAATGAGGAGTCTGTTCAGCTATTTGCCGCAGGAGAGACTTATCAGGCCGATAAAGCAGTTCGTAGCATTATGCCCATCTTAACGGGGACTGAACCGATTCAGGCTCTTCACTGGACGCAAATACAGTCTGCCGCGGCGACCAACTTATTGGAAGAGCTGGTCGCAATAGGCTGCTGGTACTGGCAGTCACACTGAGCCGTTAGTTACGACTGCGTTTGAACGACGTTTTGTGGCATTTAGGACATGGCGGAATGCGGCTTGTTTTCTTAAAATGCATTTCACAGCCACAATCGACACAAACCAGTGTGCCAATCGCTGCAATTTCACCCGTGTGATACTGCTGTGCCTTTCTCGCCTGTGATGCCAAACGATTCAGTTCAAGACGGGTTTTGTCAGCCGCACTGGCAAAAAAGTCGAACATGCGCTCTTCAACCAGATGTAAATCAAAGGTAAACCAGCTAGAAAACTCTTTACCGGTGTGCTCCAGATAATCTGCGGCTTCATGCAGGTCACGCTTGAGATAGGCGCCTACTTTTTCAGCTTCTTCGGCGCTTAGCTCACGTAACTCTACGGCACGTTGTTTTGCTTTGTCGATGTTGCGCTGCAATGCAGGCATAGCTTGCTGCTCGGCGTCATCGAGGAAACCATTCACTCGTTCCATCATTTTGTCGTATGCGGCAATCAGTTTTTTTTCAAAATCTTCTTGGTTCATCGCATTACTCCTTTAATCATCGAGCCTTTTAGGTTAAGTTAGCACAGATTATTGTAGTGGAGGAAACCATTTTGAATTCATTTCGCGGGGTCTTTTTAACAGGCTTTTTAGTCTGTTTGAGTATGTTACTGGTAGCTGGCTACTTTCAGTTCATTGAACATCTTGATCCTTGCCCGTTGTGCATAGTGCAGCGCTTGCTGGTATTGGTGGTGGGAATCGTCTTTCTGTTAGGAGCGATGCATAACCCCATTAGTGGTGGGCGGCGTGTGTACGGATTCCTTGTGGTGTTGGCTGCTGGGCTTGGCGCTGCTATCGCTGGCCGCCATGTCTGGTTACAGAGCGTACCGGAGGAGCAGGTGCCAAGTTGTGGCCCCGGTCTCAACTTTATTCTGGATAACTTTCCTATTTCTCAGGCGATCGATATGGTGCTCAGAGGATCTGGGGAATGCGCTGACGTGTTGTGGACCTTTTTGGGATTGAGCATACCAGCATGGACGCTAGTCGCGTTTGTGGTGATGATACTCGTCGGTCTGAAGCAACTATTTGGCAGACATAAACAACCTGACTTCATCTGAATCAGATGCGCCTGTTTCCTTGCGTGGTGAGAAATTAAAGAGGGGAGATGCCATGCTGGGCATGGCCAATTAACTAGCGTGCGCGGTAAACGATACGGCCTTTACTGAGATCGTAAGGTGTCAACTGTACGGTGACTTTATCGCCAGTCAAAATACGGATGTAGTTCTTACGCATCTTACCTGAGATATGGGCTGTGACGACATGGCCGTTCTCCAGCTCGACTCGGAAAGTGGTATTGGGCATTGTGTCAATTACAGTGCCTTCAAATTCAATATGTTCTTCTTTTGCCATAAATGTCTTTAATGACCTTGGAGTAAAACGACTATTTTGCCGTAATCTCACTGATTATTCAAAGTTTTTTATCAAGCCTATACCATTTAGAGCGGTAGGCTTCTAATGCAGAGAACTTAGTTTTGTAACGCATCTTGGGACTTTCTTCTATCCAGTAACCAAGGTAAAGCCATGAAAGATCATAGTTTCTTGCCAATTCGATCTGTTTAAGTATGGCGAAGGTGCCTAAGCCTCGCTTGGGCATATTGGGGTCAAAAAAAGTGTAAAACGCCGAGGCGCCATCAATAATAAAGTCGGTTACCGCTACCGCCACCAGTTTATGTTCTAGCCAGAATTCAACAAACGCTGTATCCGACCAACTGCTGGTGAGGAAATTGACATAGCTTTCTGCACTGGGGTTATCCATGCCGCCACCCGGATGGCGACCGGCAAGGTAACGGCAATAGAGTTCAAAGTGCGCATGATTGAATTCGGCTGGTTTTACTTTGATTTGAATATCACGGTTATATTGCAGGCAACGGCGCTGGCTACGGTTAGGTTTAAATTCGTTTAAATTAATTCTAACGGGAACACAGGCTTCACAGTCGGGGCAGAAAGGGCGATAGATATGATCGCCACTCCGCCGAAAACCATGGGCAATTAAATGGCTGTAGACGGTTTTATTGACGGGTTTGTTGGGATCAGGATAAATATTGCGTGCACGCCTTCCTTCCAGATAGGAGCAGGCATGAGGTTGATCCTGATAGAAATTGAGGCTCATTCGCTTGCCGTTAGGTCGTTATCTATCTGCCATGGGGCTGCCGGCAGTACAGTGTCTTTGCATAAAAGCTGTAAGTGTTCTATGAACAGCGCTCGCGGTATTTCAGCCGCCCCCATACTTGATAGATGATCGGAATATATTTGGCAGTCAATCAATGGCACACCCCAACGATGTAACTGCTGGCAAAGTGTTACCAGTGCAACCTTTGAACTGTCTGTTACAAAACTGAACATAGATTCCCCAAAAAATGCTTTGCCGATGGCTACACCATAAAGACCGCCAACCAGCTTGTTTTGTTGCCAGCACTCCACACTATGAGCATACCCCAATCGGTGTAACTCTTTGTATGCTTCGATCATATCATCGTGAATCCATGTGCGATTATCTGGATCGGTGGGTTGATTAGCGCGCGGTGCCGAACAGGCCTGCATGACTTCTTCAAAGGCTTGATCAAACGTTACCGTGAAGGTTTTTTTGCGTAATTTTTTGTTGAGGCTTTTGCTAATTCGTACCTCGTCTGTAAATAAAACCATACGCGGGTCCGGACACCACCAGAGTATGGGGTCGTTTTTATTGAACCAAGGGAAAATACCGTGCTGATAAGCATCTAATAGACGCTGTGCCGAGAGATCGCCGCCTGCAGCCAAGAGGCCGTGCTCCGTCGCTTGTTCGACAGGAGGAAAGCGACTGTGGGTGGTGGCCGCTAACCAAGTGATAGACATAATTTAATCTTGTAGTTGTAAATTAAGTTCTTTAGCCCAGTTTATTGAATCTAGATAGATTCTGGCCAGTACTTCGTGTGGTATGGGGGAGTTTTCAAGTTCAGTCCACTGCGCTCTTTCATAATGCAAGGTATCTTTCAAAGCAAAACCGGCAGGGCCTTGATGTTCCGTTAATGCAATCTTAAGCTCTGGCGACAAGGGTAGTTTCTCAATAATATCTGCCAATGGCTTATCTATCAAAGCATCAAGGGTCGAGAACAAACCAACAGCAAAAAAGTTATCAGATTGGCCCTGATAATATTTTGCCAAAAGTTCACACATACGTGCCCGGGTCATTGCCACACTGCGCAACTCGTTTGGTTTATCGTCCATTCCCGAAAGGCATAACAGACTGGCCCAGGTTTTTACTTTATTTTGTCCCAGCATCACCACTGCTTCTTTGGTGTTACTGACTTCGCGTGGTAAACCAAAGAAAGCAGAATTGATCAGTCGCAGTAGTTTGTAACTCAGTGTCACGTCTTGATTTATGGTGTCAGCTAAATCTTCAGGTTCGACATTTGGTTCTTGTAATTTGACCAGTAGTTCCATCAGTGTCTGAGTAGAGGGGGCTACTTTTGCATTATCGTTTGCTTCCGGCAAGGTATAAAAAATACCTTGTAGTAGATCCAAATCATGTGTTTTGCAAAATTGATACTGTTCTGCCGCATTGACATTGGTAGCACAAAGAATTTGATGTGATTGTCGCCATTGAGTGAGTTGGCTACTTAATTCTTGTGGCTTAAATTGCTGTAAATCGATTAACAGGGTTTTACTTTGGCCATGGCCATTCACTTCATTGGCATGACGTGCAAAGCTAAACGCTTTGTTATTAACCTTTGGTGCATCCACGTTATCAATATCGAGGGTCAGCTCCATGCCAATATCATGCAGTTTCAGCAAAGCATCTTGCCAAGACTCAGGTATGGTTAATAGGGCTTTTTGACGATGATTAATCGCTGGCAAGATAGAGGGCAATTGCGCCATGAAGTCTGGAACTTCTGCATCATCGTTAAGCTTTTGACCATGAATATCCAGAAAAGATAAATGATAGCTATCGACATCTAGCTGCGATGTCATAAACAAGGGCTGACGATGAATGAGACCGGAGAATGTCTTCAGCAGTTCAAAAGGCGCTTGTTGTTCGGCCATAGGCAATTGCTCTCGTTAGCAGTCAGACCTCAAATCGATTCGCGACCTGAGAATGCATGTGACAGTGTACCACTGTCAATAAACTCTAGCTCACCACCTAGTGGAATGCCGTGGGCTAGTCGGGTCACTTTAATCTGACGTTCTCGGGCAAGCTCGCTGATGTAGTGAGCGGTCGCCTCGCCCTCCACGGTGGGATTCGTCGCGAGAATGACTTCCAATATTGTCTTCTCGTCCAGCCATTCGATTAATCGTGGTATGCCTAAGGCCTCTGGGCCAATACCATCCAAGGGCGAAAGATGCCCCGAGAGGACAAAATATTGACCTTTGTAGTGGGTAGCTTGCTCAATGGCAAGGACATCACTTGGCATTTCAACAATACATAGCTGATCTTGCTGCCGGCGTTCATCCTGACAGCGGATGCAGATATCACTTTCACATAAAATTCTGCAACGACGGCAGTGCTGAACGTTATCTAAAGCGTCCATTAATGCTTTAGCCAGATGCGCACCTCCCTCTCTGTTTCGTTCTAAAAGATGGAAGGTCATGCGTTGAGCTGATTTTGGACCAACACCCGGTAAGCAACGCAGGGCACTGATCAGCTCATCTATACTGGGTCCAAGACTGGCCATAAATTATCCGTTTAGAATGGCATTTTCATGCCGGGTGGCATCATGCCTGACATGCGGTCTTGTGTTGTTTTCTCAACTTGACGGTTAGCATCGTTGATAGCAGCGGCAATTAAATCTTCCAACATCTCTTTATCGTCTTCGAACAGGGTGTCTTCGATTTCAACGCGCTTCACATCATGTTTACCGGTCATCGTGATTTTGACCATACCACCACCAGATTGGCCAGTGACTTCCACATTAGCCAGTTCTTGTTGGGCTTTTTCCATATTGGCTTGCATTTCCTGAGCTTGCTTCATCAGGTTGCCTAATCCACCTTTCATGGCAATTCCTCTTAATTTAATCTATCGGTTTGATTGAATGCTCAATTATACGGGCATTAAAGGTATTTTTGATGATTTCAACCGTCGGATCATTATGAATAGATTCGATCGCTTGTTGTTGTTTGACTGCCTGTTGCTCGGCACGTTCAACAGCCAGCGTTGGTCCTGTCTCAAACGTTGTATCGGCATCAGCAAAAACCAGTTTTAAGTCTTGCCCTAGTTTTTTTGACAACGCTTTTTGTAGTTTTTGTTTGGAGTTGTCTGTTGCCAAATGGCCCAGTTCAGGCGATAACGATAAATAAACAGATTGTTGTTCACATTTTACCAGCGCACTGTTTTCAGCAAGCTGATGCGCTAACGCTGATAACTTAAGCTCAGCGATGATCTGTGTCCAGTTCGCCGGTGATAAATCAACCGAAATAAGCGTGTTGTCTATGGGCTCTGGCTCATTAGCGGCAATGACATCTGGTTTAATTTGGGGCTTTGGCGCTATATCAGGTTCTATTAGCGCTTGTTTGACCGCAGGCGATGTCGATACAGAGACTGATTTTGTGGTCATCGCCTCACTCGCCGGTGGTGATGACACGACCGGCTTACGGGGTGGCGGCGACTTTTTTAGCGGTTCGTCCCCGACCTCTGGCGGTGTTGTGGGCTGAAAGCTCAACATCCTCATCAGCGTCATATCAAATCCGCTTTTTGGATCAGCCGCCCAAGAGAGGTCTCGCTTGCCATGAAGCGCAATCTGATAGAGGAGTTGAATGGTCTCAGGGTCAAACTGTGCCGCCAGTTCAGTCAGCTGTGGCGAATTAGCTTCCACGGGTTCAAGATCGGGCACTAACTGTAGCGTGGCAATTTGTTGCAATGCCGATAACAGAAAATCGAATACAACATGAAAGTCACGACCTAATGCCGCCAATTCTGCAGATTGGGCTAGAAGCGCTTTACCATCCTGTTTCAATAACGCATCGAGGATCAGAATCAGTTGATCCTGACTGATGCTACCAAGCATTTGGAACACGCTTTCACTGGTGACTTCACCGCCGCCAAAAGCAATGGCCTGATCCAGCAAGCTTAGAGCATCACGCATGCTGCCATCAGCGGCACGCGCCAGTTGTTCCAATGCTTCCGGTTCAGCCTTGATGGTTTCTTGTTCAAGCAGATAGCGTAAGTGGTCACTAATCTGTGTCAGTTCGAGTCGTCGCAGGTTGAATTGCAAACAGCGCGATAAAATAGTGACCGGTAGTTTTTGTGGATCGGTAGTCGCGAATAGAAATTTAACGTGCGGCGGTGGCTCTTCTAATGTTTTTAACAGCGCATTGAAACTGCTGGTAGAGAGCATGTGTACTTCGTCAATCAAGTACACCTTGTAACGTCCCTGACTCGGTGCATATTGCACGTTGTCTAGAAGTTCGCGGGTGTCATCTACTTTGGTACGTGATGCCGCATCCACTTCAATGAGATCAACAAAGCGACCACTATCAACTTCCGTGCAACTCTGACAGACGCCACAGGGGGTTGAGCTAACACCTTGTTCGCAGTTGAGCGATTTGGCGAAAATACGGGCGAGGGTGGTTTTTCCGACACCGCGAGTGCCGGAGAAGAGAAATGCATGGTGCAGACGGTTTTGATCAAGGCCATTGATCAGGGCGCGCAACACGTGTTGCTGTCCAACTACTTCCTCAAAGGATTTAGGTCGCCACTTGCGGGCCAGAACCAAATAACTCATCGGTTATACGCCACCCGTTAAATAATTAGGGTGGTGACCCACACCAGCCGAATCTCGGCGCCCGAGTCCGAAGGCTCCGCTGCTCCCTTCCGGGCCTGACGGGGTAACCAACATATCGTCGCGAGGAGACCGATGCAGGCCACCATAGAAGGCAATATTCTATGCGTTTATGATTCACTTTTCCATCTCATGCACAACGAAGAAATTCTAAGCCTGCTAAACAATGACTTACCAGCGAAGCGCCGAAGGAATGATGATGTTTTTATGATGAAATGCGGCAAATGCATACCTGATTAACCTAAATAAGTTTATGAATTTGTCATATCAGCCGATAATGTATGGGAGTTGCTGCCGTTACTGATGATGGTTTAAGCAGTAAATTTTCAATGATGAAATTGATGCAGAAAGCGATCATTAAGGAAAAAAAAGAGTGCGGACGTTTTAGTGAAATACAGCATTACAACCATACTTAAAACCAATATTGTTATTGCCTTCGCCTATTTTGTCACAGGCTTTTTGAGCTTAAAAATATCGGCGATAAACGATTACACAGCCGTGGTGTTTTTCCCCGCGGGTATCGCTTTGGCGGCATGCTTGTCGCTTGGGGTATCACGTGTCTGGGCAGGGATTTTGCTGGGTTCTTTCAGTCTCAACCTGATTGTGTCTGTTGATCCTGATTGGACCAAACCGACTGCTTATCTATTACCTTTTATCATCTCATCGGCCTCCTTGCTGCAGGCAATTATCGGCAGTCATATTATCCGGCAATTTATCAGTAATCCTCTGACCTTAAGTTTCGATAAGGACATTTTAAGGTTTTTGCTGAGTGTGCCTATTATCGCGTTAGTCAGCGCTAGTATCAGCGTGACAGCAATGTGGGTATTGAGTGCTGAGTCCTTCAACTTCAATACAATGTGGGCTGGCTGGTGGATTGGTGATGCGCTAGGGATCTTGGTGCTCCTGCCTGTAGTCATGAGCTTTATCGGTCAACCACAAAAACTATGGCGTGGTCGCCGTTGGTTGCTGACCTCACAGACTGTGATATTTACAGTGCTTATCGTTCTGATAACTTTTAATATCAAGCAGTTTGAAGAGAATCGTTTGGATGATCGCTTTCGCATACGGACTCAAGAGGCGGGTGCGCTATTTCGTGTGGTACTAAAAGCGGAAGAGTTGATACAAGAAAGCGTTGCACAATTGTTTGTTTCTTCTGAAGAAGTGACAAGAAAAGAATTTAGTGAGTTTGTTTACTGGGCAACCAAAGAGAATAAACATATTCAGGTTGTTGAGTGGTTACCACGGATCACGCACGAGCAACGCCCAGCTTATGAAACAGAGCAACGTAAGTACTTTGGCAACGATTTTTCGATTACTGAATTTGTTGCTAAGGGGCAATTAGGTCCAGCCACGGAACGGAAAGAATATTATCCGATTACATTTCTGGAGCCGGACTGGGATAACAAGGCCGCTCGCGGTTTTGATCCCACTTCAACACCTGAGTCAAACAAGGTCATCACACAAGCCATCATAACCGGTAAAGCGATGGCAAGAGGGCCGTTAAAAATTCTGCGTGATAAATCACGCATTGATGCTTTGATTATTTATCGACCGGTATATCAGCAACAAAATGGCACATTGACCTTGAATAAGGATCTTGGCCAGGTGATTGGACTGATTAATATCGTGATACGCGTACAGGATTTTATTCAGGAAATACTGCAACAAGGTGAATTAAGTGATTTCACCATCAAATGGCAAGATGACACAACGGGTGAGTTCTATTTCAATCAGGCGTCAACGACCAGCCCTGCGATTAGTCACGAGGTGACCTTCATGTTAGCGGGCCGCCCAATGCGGCTTATCTTTAACCCCACCAATAGTTTTATTCGTTCTGCTTCTACCAACCTGACCCAGTTTGCCTTGATTGGCGGTTTTCTTTTGACCGGTTTATTTGCCTTTTTATTCTTGAGTATCACTGGTAGAACACATCGGATATCTACTGAGGTGACCTTGCGTACTGAAGAGCTTTCAGAGGCGACCAAGCGAGCACAAGATTCTGAAATGCGTATTCGTGATGTATTGAAAGAAATGCAACTAACAGAGCAAAAACTATTGCTGTCTGACGTGGCATTTAACTCAACCAGCGAAGCCATGATGATTACCGATAAAAGTAAGAAAATCATCGTGGTGAACTCAGCATTTAGTGACATCACCGGCTACGATGGCACTGAGGTAATAGGCCGGTATCCGAGCTTTTTAGTGAGTGGTTTGACTAAGTCTGATTTTCAACAACTGTCAGAAAGCTTTGCCGCAGCAATGAAAGCGTATGGCATCTGGCGCGGTGAAATTCAATGTCGGCATAAAGACAAAACAATGTTTCCCGCCTATGTCTCAATGTCGGCGGTATATGACACCGATGGCAATATCTGCAATATGGTGGGCGTATTTTCCGATATTTCAGAGGTAAAGGAAGCTCAGGCAAAAATTGAGCGACATGCTAACTACGACATCTTGACCGATTTACCTAACCGCCGTTTATTCACGGATCGATTACAACAGGCTATTTTGCGGTGTGGGCGTCATAATGAAAAACTGTGTTTGATGTTTCTTGATCTGGATAGATTCAAGGATGTGAATGACACTTTAGGCCATGAGTTTGGTGATCAATTACTTAAACAAATGGCGGTGCGCATCCAAGCTTGTGTGAGAGAAGTCGATACTGTCGCACGTCTGGGAGGCGATGAGTTTACTATCATTCTGAGTGAGTTCGACGGTAAGAGTCATGCCGTTAACATTGCGCAGAAATTGATCAGCGAAATAGAAAAACCCATCACAGTCCAGGAGCAGACGCTTCGGGTGACCACCAGTGTCGGCATCACATTTTATCCTGATGATGCCATTGATAGTGGCATGTTAATTCAAAATGCAGACAGAGCGATGTATGCCGCTAAGGATATGGGTGGCAGTGCCTTTAAGTTCTACACCACCGAGCTGGAGCTAAGCTGGCTGTCCAGAACCTTTATTTTGAATGAGTTGGAAGCCGCCATTGAAAAAGGTGAGATCGAGGTTTACTACCAACCGTTAATTCCAGCAAATACCGAAACTGCCTGCCAGAGTGCTGAAGCACTGGTGCGCTGGCAGCATCCTGAGCGAGGCCTGATTTCTCCTGCCGACTTTCTGCCACAGGCTGAGCGCATGGGCATGATTGAGAAAATTGATGATTTTGTCTTCAGCCAGGTCTGTCAGCAAATAAAAACCTGGCAGGCAAATGGTATTGGTGATGTTCACGTATCGGTGAACCGTTCAGCACATAACTTCGGTAATCAGCGGGGCCGACTTGACTGGTTAGCCTATATTCGAGAGCAAGGCATTAATGCTGGCTTGATTACGCTGGAGATTACCGAAAGCGTGTTGATGCGACGTCATGCAGAGAGCGGACATTTACTGAAAAAATTGCGTCAAGCGGGTGTACAAATCGCGGTGGATGATTTCGGTACAGGATATTCATCATTATCCTATTTGAAGGAAATGGATATCGATTACCTCAAGATTGATCGTTCGTTTATCCGCGACCTGGAGGCGGATGATAATGACCGCGCGATTATTGAAGCCATTACAGGCATGGCAAGGCACTTGGGCATTGAAGTGATTGCTGAAGGGGTGGAAACGTTAAGTCAGAAAGAAATACTGGAAAAAATTGGCTGTCATTGGTTGCAGGGCTATTTCTTTGCTAAGCCAATGCCCGTTGATGTCTTTGAAGAATTTCTGGCCAGCGCTAACAATGCATTAAAGCAAAACGTTCTACCAGCGCTATAGCGTTTAATTGATTCGCGCGTAATCAGTGTCTAAATTGGCGGAGAACGAGGGATTCGAACCCTCGATAGGCTATTAACCTATACACACTTTCCAGGCGTGCGCCTTCAACCACTCGGCCAGTTCTCCTAAGGGTGCGAAAGATTACCTCAGATTGCTTCTTCTGGCAATGAGGTGTCAGGTTTCTCTGTTTGAGTTGAAGATTCCTGCTCCGCTTTTGGTGCTTTACTGCGGCGAACTCTGCGTGTTCTTGGTTTGCTGTTTGATTGCGTTTTATTTTTTTTCTGGATGTAACGTTCTACGCTGGTTTCTTGAGTGAAACCCGAACCCTCTGTAGCATTTTCAGTTGATTCATCTGCCGCTTTTTTGTTGTTGTCTGTGCGTTTTTCAGCGCGTTTTTTCTTATCATCTTGGCGAGCATAAAATGCCAAGCCTTTGAGCACGATATCAGGGTAATGATTAATATTATCCGGTAAAAGTGGTAACAGGCTTTCGGCATCGCCACCGGTGATGATAAAGCGAATTTTATTATCAAAACTTTCTTGTAAGTCATTGATGATACGCTCTAACGTCGCTGTGACACTGTATAAGGTGCCCGCTTGAATCGCACTATACGTGTTTGTAGCCAGAGTTTTGAATTCTTTTTCGTCAGTTTCTTCAGTTAATGCGTGCGTGCTTGTTGCCAGTGCGCTGCGCATAAGACTAAGGCCTGGCAGAATCATGCCACCTTGATGCTGGCCGGTTTTGGTGACGATATCAATGGTCATTGCAGTGCCACAATCAATAACACATTGTGCTTGACGGGCATGTTGTCTGGCGGCAATTAGCGATAACCAGCGGTCAATTCCGAGCTTGCTGGGTTCATCATAAGCATTGGTAACGCCAAATCGTTTTTTCTCAGTATGGATATAGACGGGCGTTATTTGCCATTGTTTTTCAGTCCACTCGGTGAGCTGAGTCGCCAGTTTCTCCCCCCCCACATTGGCCACATAAACGGCATCAATATCGCTCAGGGTTTTCCAGGCTTTGTTTAATGCGGCCTTAATACTCGTTTTACCGCGTTGAAAACTCTGGCCTTCATTCAAGCCGTTGTCATCAATGCTTGCCCATTTAATTCGGCTATTGCCGATATCGACTAATAATTTCATGAGGCAAACCTGATGCTGATATGGCTGTTAGAGAGAAGGTGGATTTGATTGTCTCGCATGTATCTTAGTTCACCTTGATCGTTGATACCACAAGCTATTGCTGTGGTACGACTATCGCCATCAATTAAGGTGATGGCTTGATCGTGTAAGGCGTCATAGTGTGGCCATAGTGGCAGAAAGTCACTAAGTCCTCGATGTTCAAACAGTTTTATGGTTTCAATCATGTTCTGAATTATTTTTCCTGCCAGCCAGTTACGACAGGGGACAGTGTCACAAAGCTGCTCAAGGCTGGTGGATGGTTGTTGAATTAAAGTTTGCGTAGACGGCGGAAGCTTAAAATTAAGGCCGATGCCCACAACGGTGTATTGTTTCGTGTTGAACCTTGATTCTACTAGAATTCCTGCTAGCTTTTGTCGATTAAATAACACATCATTCGGCCATTTTAGCTGTAACTGATTGATTCCAGCTTCCTTGAGGGTATTAATTAAACTGATGCCAACAGCAATACTGAGCCCATGACGGGGCTTTTCTGCGCAATGTGGCCAGAATAAAGATAGGTAAAGATTTCCGGCTGCTGGTGATTGCCATGGATCGCCACGCCTTCCTCGGCCTGCTGTTTGTGTTTCGGCTAGGCAAACTGCCGGTGTTATCTTGCCAGCAGTAAATCGTTCCCACAGCGTATCACTGGTCGATGTGACCTCAGGCAAGATGATAATTTCATCAAGCGTATCTGCGCTGGAAGGATCGATCGCTTTATTAATGGCAGCCTGAGATAGTGGCTGAAAGGCAGGGGTGGTCAAATGGTTAGGCTTGTAAAATAAACAAGACTATAGTGTAACAGGGCTTCAAGCTAACTGTGAAGCCATAGTGCAGGAGAGGTTAGACTTTAATATCGAGCAGTGTGCCAACAAGGTCATTAGACGTTTCAATGACTCTTGCTGCTGCTTCTACTTGTGTACGATTAGCATCAAGCTGAACTAGCGTTGTGGTGAGTTCTTCTGTTGATTGGCCGCCACGTGCAATGTCAGCGGTATTTTGCGCAACAGCTTGTACCCCGCTTTGAAAACCAGCTATGCCTGATTGAAACGCTGAAATACTGCTCATATGAATTCTCCAAATATCTATAAGCTTTTTAGCACTTTAGCATATTTATTTGTGTGATGCGTTTCGCCTTTTGGCCTGCATTTTCACAAATAGGATGGTGCTAACAAAACAAAGGCTACTAAACGCCAAGGCTAAAATAGGATAGATGGCAACCCCACCACTACTATAAACCTCGCCTACACTGTGACTAAAATAAAACAGCATTAAAAAACTGGTCCATGCATGGGTATAGGGTTTGGCATACAAAAGCCCACGCATAGGAAACAACAAGGGGACAACACCAATCAGTATCCATGCCGCGGTAGGATAGTTGTCTGCGTGGGGTGCCAGAATAATCCAGCCAAGCAAGGTCAACATCAGCCCGAAAAAGCTGAATAACGTCAGCCAGCGAAATAAAGAAACCGATGTCATTGTAATTTCAACGTGGTGTTAGCGATACGTTTACCTAAAGCTCGACATAATGTTGCTTCGGTATCCGTTAAGGGGCGGTCATTCTGACTACCAGCAAGGTGGCTAGGGCCATATGGTGTACCACCTTCTTGCGTCAGCATCAGACCTGATTCACTGTAAGGTAATCCCATAATCATCATGCCGTGGTGTAGTAAAGGCAGCATCATTGAGAGCAAGGTTGTTTCTTGGCCACCATGCAAGCTGCCGGTAGATGTAAACACCGCGGCTGGTTTACCCGCTAATTCACCTGAAAGCCAGATATCGCTGGTGCTGTCGATAAAATATTTTAGTGGCGCGGCCATATTCCCAAAGCGCGTTGGACTACCTAGTACCAAAGCGGAACACTGTTTCAGATCGTCGTGACTAGCGTATAAATGTCCATCTGCGGGTATTTCATCTTCGCTTGCTTCACAGACTGTAGATACGGGGGGCACTGTACGCAAAATAGCCCGACAGCCGGCGCTTTCAACGCCGCGCGCAATTTGCTCAGCCATATTTTTTACATTGCCTGAGCGGCTATAGTAGAGAATCAGAATATCAGCCATAGTTTACAAAATATCCAAAACAGATTCTGGTGGGCGACCCAGTCTGGCTTTATCTTGATTGATAACGATTGGACGCTCAATTAATTTTGGCTGTTTAACCATGGCTTTTATCAGATCGTCATCGTCTAAGTTCGTATCTTTCAAATTAAGCGTTTTGTATGCTTCCTCACCTTTACGCAGGAGATCTCTAGCGGACATGTTGAGCTTAGTTAGAATGACTTTTAGTTCGGTTTCGCTTGGTGGGGTTTCCAAATATTTAATGATCTCAGGTTCAATCCCTTTTTCTTCGAGCAAAGCCAGTGTCTGTCTGGATTTGCTGCAACGGGGATTATGCAAAATCTGAATAGCGGTCATCGAGAAGGCTCCAATAATTTTTCTAAAGCGGATAAATGAATTTCTACAGGACGAATCGTCGCCCATTGTGAACAGCCGGGGCATTGCCAATGCATGGTGCGACCTGAAAAACCACAGTTTTTGCAGGTATAACGGTCACCTTTATGAATCAAGGCTGTTGTCACATCTTTGATAAGTGGAATGAGTACCTGATGATTGTCCTCACCGAGCATGATTAAATGATGCAAGCCTTCAACAGAGGGATGTTGATGTAACTGACGGTATAGAAAGTTTTGAGCAGCCTGGTTGCCCTGTTGCTGGCGGATAAGGTTAGTTAAGGTAATGCGTGCAGAAGTCAGGTGTGGGTGTCGATTCAGTAAACCTTGCAGCCATTCTTTAAAAGACTGGATGTTACCTGAATGTTCATAGCATTGTTGTAATGAGGGTAGTGTTTCAGACAAAAAAAAGTGATTTTGTTGCTCCACCTTTTGCAGTGCACGCATCGCTTTTCGATATTGGCGGATTTGAATCAGTATTTTCCCTTCTAACAAGCTGGCACGAACACAGTTATTGTCATACTGTTGCGCACTGCGCAGTAGATTTAACGCTTGATGGTGATCTTTATTTGCTAGCGGTTCAGCCAACTCACAGTAGAACTGGGCAATTAATGCATTTGTGTTCGTTTTCTTATCCGGTGTTATCCGTTTTGCCATGTCAATGGCCTGCTGCCACTTCTTTTCCTGCTGGTAGATACGAAGTAGTTGTTTAGGCGCTTCATCCGGGCTGGGAGATTGTTGAAGAAGCTCAAGAAACAATTGCTCGGCTCTATCCAACACACCTGCATTCATATAGTCCAAGCCTAATTCAACCAGGGCCTGCGTGCGCTGTGGACTGCTCAATGTGGGCCGGGCAATCAGATTTTGATGGATTCGGATCGCGCGATCGGTTTCACCACGCCGACGAAACAGATTAGCCAAAGCAAGGTGGGTTTCGACGGTTTCACTGTTGACTTCAAGCAAGCCGATAAAGACATCAATCGCTTTATCGGGTTGTTCGTTTAGCAGGTAATTAAGCCCTTTAAAGTAGTCAGGACTAAATGGCGATTCCTGAGGTCGATAGCGGCGTTTATAGTGACGGCGAGCCATAAGCCAGCCAGAAAGAGCCGCAACCGGAAGCAAGAAAAACAACAACTCAAGCATAAAGATCAGTGCGAGTCTTTAATCGGCAAAATCCGCAGGCTATTGATTTCCTGTTCAGAAACCGAAAGCTTGTGCTGTAAACGGCGATTTTCATAGCGTAATTTCAATGTCGCCATCAGCAACACAATTGCGCCCAAAACGACGCCGGCGAGCATGGCGGTAACCAGTAATGCCGAAAGTGGCAGTGTTAGCTGGCCAAAGTAATAATTCACTGTGACGGCATCCATGTTAAAAGCGGCGAATGCTGCGCTGATCAAAAAAATCAGAACAAAAATGAGCAAAAAAATGATTTTTCGCATACTCGGAGTTCCTTAAAATTACTTACGTTTACAGGGCACTTTCCATCCCGCTGATCATACCGCAAAAACGATGCTTGCCCAGAATCGGGCTAAATCATGTAGAATTATCGTTTAATTTTTGACAGGTTGGCCCTGTATCAACTCGTGATTTTGGAGAATTCACCATGACCTTTGTTGTCACAGAAAACTGTATTAAGTGTAAATATACTGATTGTGTTGATGTCTGCCCAGTAGATTGTTTTCACGAAGGTCCTAACTTCTTAGTAATCGATCCTGATGAGTGCATCGACTGCACTTTGTGCGAACCTGAATGCCCTGCAGAAGCGATTTTCTCGGAAGATGATTTACCCGATGAGCAAATGGAATTTTTGCAGATCAATGAAGAGCTGTCGCAAGTATGGCCGGTAATTTCTGAAAAGAAAGATCCGCTGCCGGATGCGGAAGAGTGGGATGGTAAATCTGACAAGACCGCACTACTGGAAAGATAATTTCCACCCGACACAACAAAAAAAGCCCGCATGATACGGGCTTTTTTTTGTGCTTAAACTGCGAAAGTTAAGCCATCATTTTTTTGAGTTTCTTCATTGCGTTATTTTCAATTTGACGAATGCGCTCTGCAGAAACCTGATACTGATCAGCCAACGTATGTAAGGTGGCCTTATCATCCTCATTTAACCAGCGCTGCATAATGATGTCGCGACTCCGGTCATCTAATGTGGCCAGCGCATTTGTCAGCTTTTGTTGTTGATAATCGCTGTAATTCTCCTGCTCTAATTGCTGTGATGGGTCTGAATTTTCCGGCCCGGCCAAGTAGGCCACAGGAGAAAAGTGTGTCTCTTCGTCATCATTACTGTCGGCAGGTAAGTCAAAGGAGGCATCCGGCTGGGCGAGGCGTCGTTCCATATCCATTACATTGGCTGGTGTAACACCCAAATCCTCAGCAACTGCTTCAACTTCTTCTTGATTCAACCAACCGAGGCGTTGTTTGGCACTGCGCAGATTGAAGAACAATTTACGCTGTGCTTTGGTTGTCGCAATCTTAACGATGCGCCAGTTACGGATAACATATTCGTGAATTTCGGCACGAACCCAGTGAACGGCAAACGATACCAGTCGAACGCCTTTTTCCGGGTTAAAGCGTTTAACCGCTTTCATCAAGCCGATATTACCTTCTTGGATTAGATCCGCCACAGGTAAACCATAACCACTGTAACCTTTGGCAATTCTGACCACAAAACGAAGGTGTGACAAAACCAGCCGTTGAGCGGCTTCCAGGTCACCATCCTGTTGCAGACGAGTCGCTAAATCGTACTCTTCTTCTGCAGTAAGAACAGGAATCGTGTGTACTAAACTAGTATAGGCATCGAGGTTTCCGATCGGTGCCAGAGCCATTTCATATTTGGCCACGTTTGTTGTCATCTGCGCAGTCTCCTGAGAGTCATCTCATAATGATAGCATTAAATTTTTAAATTCAAATATATGATAAGTAAATCAGGGAAAAGTTCCTGTTTGCTAAGCTCTTAGGTGGGTTCAATATTGTCGAGGTGGCGACCCACGGCAAGCCAGGCGCCGAGTACGCCAAGCAAAGTACCGAATAAAGGCAAAGCAATGAACATCTGACCACTGAGCCATTGCAAGACAAATTGGCTGTCATATAGCGATGCCAGTCGGTTAACAGGACCGTTGATGGTCAATAACGTCACCAATAATGTCAGCCAGGCAATGGCGCCACCCAATAAACCATACCAAAATCCGGTATAGAGAAAAGGCCTACGCACGAACGCATTGGTGCCACCGACGAGTTTAATGACACGGATTTCGGTTTGACGGTTCAAAATAGCGAGTCGAATGGTATTACCAATTACCAATAACACGCTCAAAGACAATAAAACAGCCAGAATAGTAATGCTTCGTTCACCAGTTTCGTTAATGGTTCGTAAACGTTGTAACCATTCCATATCCAGTTGTGCCAATTCGACTTCTTGCATGTTTTGCAAGCGGTCTAATAGGCTTGATAACGCTTCTGCCTCGTGTTGTGAGGCTGTGGGTTGAATAATGATAACCGGCGGGAGCGGGTTTTTCGGTAACGTGTTTAGCAAGTCATCCAAGCCTGATAAAGCACGAAACTCGTCTAGAGATTGTTGGGAAGACTGATAACTCACAGCATTAATATCAGGCCAGGTGAGTAATTGCTCTGCCAATTGCTTGCCCCGCGAATCTGGCGTCGCATGGTGCAAAAATAAGGAAATTTGACTAGCATCATCCCACTGGCTGCTGACTTCTTCGACATTTTTTAACAAAACATACAGTCCAGCGGGCATCGCAAGCGCAATACCAATCACCAATATAGTCATTACGGTGGCGGCGGGGGTTCGCCACAGTTGGCCCAAACTATAGAGCATGACCTGCATGTGACGCAGAAAATAATTGTGAACATTCAAGTTGAGCATCAGGCTAATCGTCCCTGTTGCAGTGTAATTTGCCGATAGGGCATACGATTAATTAGATCCTGATCATGAGTAGCGACAAACACGGTGACGCCGACCTGATTAAATTGTTCAAACAAGCGCATGATTTCTCGTGATAGCTCCGGATCAAGGTTACCCGTTGGCTCATCAGCAAGCAGCACAGGAGGACGGTTAACCACTGCTCTGGCAATACCGACACGTTGTTGTTCACCACCGGATAAGGCGATAGGTAAACTACGTTCTTTACCCAATAAGCCAACTTTATCCAAAGCGGCACGAACTCTGCGCCCAATTTCGCGATGATTTTCACCAGCAATAATCAATGGCAAAGCGACGTTATCGAAAACGGTGCGATCGTGGAGTAGGTTATGGTCTTGAAACACCAAACCAATTTTTCGGCGATAATAAGGCACTTTCCACTTGGGCAGTCGGGTGAGGTTTTGATTATTTACCCAGACTTGACCATGTGAACTACGTTCTATCAGTGCAATCAGTTTCAGTAGGGTACTTTTTCCGGCACCGGAGTGACCGGTCAGAAAAGCCATTTCACCTTTGTCTAACTCGAAACTGAGACCAGATAAGGCTTCGTGTTGGTTTGTGTAACGCTTATAAACCTCGCTGAATCGAATCATCAGTCGTCTTCTCGTCCCAATAAAGCATCAACGAAATCTGCCGCATCAAACGGACGCAGATCATCAATTTTTTCACCCACACCGATATAACGGATAGGTAAGCCAGTTTTATCCGCAATAGCGAAAATAATCCCGCCCTTAGCTGTACCATCAAGTTTGGTCAGCGTGATGCCAGTAACGCCAACAGCGTCGTTGAACTGTTGTGCTTGTTGTAAGGCATTTTGACCCGTACCGGCATCCAACACCAACATGATTTCGTGTGGCGCAGTCTCGTCAATTTTACCCATCACTCGTTTGACCTTCTTAAGCTCTTCCATCAAGTTGGATTGAGTATGTAGACGACCTGCGGTATCGGCAATCAGAATATCAGCACCACGGGACTTTGCTGCTTGCAGTGCATCAAAAATAACAGAGGCAGAATCAGCTCCCTTTGGCTGAGCAATGACCGGGATACTATTGCGCTCTCCCCAGACCTGTAATTGTTCTACCGCTGCGGCACGGAACGTGTCACCAGCCGCCAACATAACGCTTTTTCCTTGTTGTTGGAATTGCTTGGCTAATTTGCCGATGGTTGTTGTTTTGCCGACACCATTGATGCCAACCATCAAAATCACATAAGGGCCTGGTTTATCCGGCACGGTGAGCGGCTGACTGCTTGGCTGCAAAATAGTGACCATATCGTCGCGCATTGCATCAAACAAAGCCTCAACATCACTAAGCTGCTTGCGTGCCACCCGTTGGGTTAAATCGCTAATAATTCTATTAGTGGCATCAATACCTAAATCAGCAGTAATTAGCTGAGTCTCCAGCTCTTCAAGGAGGTCATCGTCAATGGTTTTTCGACCAAGGATCAGACTGGCGAAACCTTCCGTCAGTTTATTGCTGGTGCGGCTTAAGCCTTGTTTCAGGCGACCAAAGAAACCAGTCTTTTCTGGTTGGTCTGGTTTTTCTGCTTCAGGCTCAGCAACGGGCGCCGATTCCGGTACGTCGACAACGGCTTCTTCGCTGACTTCTGCGCTGGTTGTTTGTGACGATTTGGTTTTTTTTCTTAGGAAACTAAACATATTCTCTGCTTGTCGTTAAACTTCGACGGTCAATCTTATCACGCGTTAGTTTAAGAGATGCAGATGCTGAACATAAAAACATTAGCCTGGATAGCTTTAATAATCCCAAGTCTGACATTCGCCGATGTCAGTGAATTCGAACTGGATAACGGACTCAAGTTGATCGTAAAGGAAGATCATCGAGCCCCCGTGGTGGTGTCACAAGTTTGGTACAAGGTGGGCTCAAGCTATGAGCACAACGGTATAACAGGTATTTCACACGTACTTGAACACATGATGTTCAAGGAGACAAAAAACCTAAAACCGAACGAGTTTTCTCAGATCATTGCCGAAAATGGAGGTGAGCAGAATGCTTTCACAGGTCGAGATTACACCGCGTACTTTCAGAAACTGCACAAAGACCGGCTCGAGGTCAGCTTTAAACACGAAGCGGATCGTATGCGTAACTTAGTCATCAGTGAGGATGAGTTACTCAAAGAGCGCGAAGTTGTTGCTGAAGAGCGACGTATGCGTACCGACGACAACCCCAAGTCGATGCTCCGCGAAAGCTTTAATGCGACCGCGTTTGTTAACAGCCCTTATCACCATCCAGTCATTGGTTGGATGAGTGATATAAACCATTATCAAGCTGATGACCTGCGTGCCTGGTATCAGAAATGGTATGCCCCCAATAATGCAACAGTGGTGGTAGTTGGTGATGTTGAGCCGCAAGCGGTATTGGCGTTGGCAAAAGAATACTTCGCGTCACTCCAGCCCGAACAAATTGCGACACTGAAACCGCAGATTGAAGTGGAACAAAAAGGTATTCGAGAAATTAAGGTTAAAGCGCCGGCAGAACTACCTTATTTGATGATGGGGTGGAAAATTCCGGTTGTCGCGACAGCGAGCGAAAGCAATGCGTGGGAACCTTATGCGCTGGAAGTGATGGCTGGCATTCTCGATGGAGGGAATAGTGCGCGTTTTGCGAAAGAGTTGGTGCGTGAACAGCAAGTAGCCACGAGTGTGGGAGCTGGAAATAGTCTTTTTTCACGGCTCAAAGATCTGTTTGTGGTGGCTGGTACACCCGCCAACGGTAAAACAGTCGATGAGCTGAAAAGCGCTGTTATCGAGCAAATTGAGCGAATCAAAAACGAACCTGTGACACAACAGGAACTGGATAGAGTGAAAGCTCAAGTGGTGGCTGAAGCGGTTTATGAACGTGACAGCGTGTTTTATCAGGCAATGCAAATTGGCATGTTGGAAACCATTGGCTTGGATTGGAAATTAAGCGACCAATACGTTGAAAACATTAACGCCGTGACGGCAGAGCAAATACAGGCTGTAGCCAAGAAATTTTTTATTGACGATAAACTGACCACGGCGGAACTGGTGCCTTTACCGTTAGATGGCCGTCGTCCACTTGCAGCGCCAGGAGGCAACCATGTTCGCTAAGAAACTATTTTTAATTGTCACTTTGTTTGTTGGCTGGCCGGTTTTGGCGTCGCCAGATATTCAACATTGGCAAACTGACAACGGTGCCAGAGTTTTGTTTGTAAATGCGCCTGAGCTGCCAATGGTGGACATTAATGTGGTTTTTAATGCCGGCGCGGCGCGGGATGGCGACTTACCTGGCACAGCCAGATTGACGAGTGCAATGCTAGATGAGGGCGCAGCAGACATGAATGCTGACGAAATCGCCACAGCATTTGCCAAAGTCGGCGCCAAATTTTCAGCCAGTTCTGAGCGTGATATGGCAGTGCTGAGCTTGCGTAGCCTGACTGAAGAGCAAGCGTTTACGGATGCATTGGATGTCTTTTCTGAGGTATTGAGTTCACCGAGTTTCCCGCAAGACTCTTTTTTACGGATTCAACAGCAATTGTTAACCGGCTTACAAGCAGAGAAACAGTCACCATCGGCAATGGCAAGCCGTGCATTTTATGCCAATCTGTATGGCAAACATCCCTACAGTGAGATGCCAGCAGGGCAGCCTGAAACAGTATCAAAAATCACAGTGGCCGATTTGAAACGTTTTTATCAGCAATATTACGTGAGCCAAAATGCGGTGGTTGTGATTGTCGGCGCGGTGGATAAAACCAAAGCAAGTGACATTGCGGAAAAATTGATGAGTGGATTGCAGCATGGTAAGCCTGCCCAAGCAATACCGGAGGTTCAACCATTAACTGAATCAGCGCTGGTTTCAATCAGCTACCCATCCAGTCAGACAACAATTTTGGTGGGGCAGACCGGGATATCTCGTGATGATCCTGATTATTTCCCGCTTTATGTGGGCAATCACATTCTGGGCGGTAGTGGACTGGTCTCGCAGTTGAGTGATGAGATCCGTGAAAAACGAGGTCTCACTTATGGTGTATACAGCTATTTCCGACCCATGCAAAAGCAGGGACCTTATCAGCTAGGGCTGCAAACGCGTAATGATCAAACACAAGAAGCTTTAAGTGTGTTGAAGCAAACGCTAAATACGTTTATCGAAAATGGACCAACTGAGCAAGAACTCACAGCAGCCAAACAAAATATTACCGGTGGTTTTGCTCTGCGGGTCGACAGTAATAATAAGATTGCTGACTACCTGTCTATGATAGGATTTTATAATTTGCCGCTGGATTATCTGGATAGTTTTAACGAGAAAGTAAAGGCAGTCACGGTGGCAGATATTAAGGATGCATTTAAACGGCGTGTTCATGCCGATAAAATGTTGACGGTACTAGTTGGTGGCGAAACAGAACAAAACGAATAAAGCAGGTAATTTACGTATTATTGGCGGAATCTGGCGTGGGCGAAAATTAGGCTTCCCGGAGGTTGAAGGGCTCAGACCGACCGGTGATCGCGTTCGCGAGACAGTGTTTAACTGGTTACAGCCCATCTTGGGAGATAGCCGCTGTTTGGATTTATTTGCCGGCAGTGGCGCCTTAGGTCTGGAAGCGGCATCGCGCGGTGCTGGTGAAGTGGTGTTGGTTGAAACGGATCGCAGTGCTTATCAATTATTGCAATCCAACCTGACAGCATTAAATGCGTCACAATGCCAGTTATTCCACGGCCGTGCAGAGCAGTTTTTGGCCTCACAAAAACAGGCTTTTGATGTGGTGTTTATCGATCCGCCATATCAGTCAAACATGTGGACGCAGATTGCTCAATTGCTATCAGAACGACATTTGTTAAATGACGGAGCCAGAATTTATCTGGAATATCCACGGCGTCAGGATATGCCTGATTTACCATCCAGCTGGCATTTATTGAGAGAAAAGCAGGCAGGTGATGTAAAATACTGCTTATTCAAGTTTGAGGCTGGAGCTGGCGAGTGAGCACCACGGCGATTTACCCGGGCACATTTGATCCCATTACATACGGACATATTGACCTGATCAATCGCGCTGCAACGCTGTTTGATAAGGTGATTGTCGCCATTGCGATCAATCCAGGTAAGCAACCTATGTTCAGTTTGGATGAACGTGTAACCTTAGCCAAACAAACAGTCGACGAGTTGACCAACGTAGAGGTACGTGGTTTTGAAGGATTGCTAGTCAACGAAGCACTGAACATGGGTGCGAATGTGATTATTCGCGGTTTAAGAGCGGTATCGGACTTTGAATACGAATTGCAGCTGGCAACGATGAATCGTCGAATGCAGCCAAAAGTAGAGACTTTGTTTTTAACGCCGGCTGAAAATCTGAGTTTTGTGTCATCGTCATTGGTAAAAGAAATAGCCGTATTAGGTGGCGATGTCTCAGAGTTTGTGGCGCCGTGTGTTCAAATGGCTTTGAAACACAAATTGCCGGCCGCCAAGTAACAGCGATAACGATCGCAGCCAAATTAATGTTGGAGTAAAAGATGTCCCTGTTTATCACCGATGAATGCATCAACTGTGATGTGTGTGAGCCGGAATGCCCGAATGGCGCTATTTCGCAAGGTGCTGAAATTTATGAAATTGACCCGGACCTCTGTACGGAGTGTGTTGGTCACTTTGATACACCGCAATGCGTGGAAGTCTGCCCGGTGGATTGTATTCCTAAAGACCCTGATCACGAAGAAACGCATGACCAGTTGTACACGAAATACGAAACGTTAATGGCAGTCGGTAAATAACACCTATTCACCGAGCATCAAAGCGCATGTTGATTTATTAAAAGGAGCAGCTTTCGGGCTGCTTTTTTGTTTTTACTGAACAGTTTATTTTGAGCCAAAGCCGCGCTGAGGTATCCTTAGCGCTTTTAATATTACTGATTTTAAAGAGAGTCCATGCAACACGAATATCGCCCTGATGAAGTGGAATCGACTGCCCAGACATTCTGGCATGACAACAACAGCTTTCAGGTTGTTGAAGATCCTAATAAGGAAAAATTCTTCTGCCTATCGATGTTTCCATACCCGAGTGGCCAGTTGCATATGGGGCATGTGCGCAACTACACCATCGGTGATGTGATTTCCCGCTACCAGCGCATGCAAGGCAAAAATGTATTGCAGCCTATGGGCTGGGATGCGTTTGGTCTGCCTGCTGAAAATGCGGCGATTAAAAATCAGGTCGCACCGGCGGACTGGACTTACCAAAATATCGACTACATGCGCGGTCAGCTTCAGCGCCTGGGTCTGGCTTACGACTGGGAACGAGAGCTGGCGACCTGCAAACCGGATTATTACCGCTGGGAACAGTGGCTGTTTACCCGTCTCTACAAGAAAGGTCTGGTTTATAAAAAGACCGCCTCGGTTAATTGGGATCCAGTTGATAATACTGTTCTTGCAAATGAACAAGTTATTGATGGCCGCGGTTGGCGTAGTGGCGCGCTGGTTGAAAAGCGTGATATTCCACAATGGTTTATGAAAATCACCGACTATGCTGATCAATTGTTGGCTGACTTGGACCAACTGGAGGGTTGGCCTGAGCAGGTTCGTACCATGCAAGCCAACTGGATTGGCCGTTCAGAAGGTGTGCAAATTGACTTCGATATCGCAGAGTCTAGTGACAAGCTAAGCGTCTATACCACTCGCCCTGACACCCTAATGGGCGTCAGTTATGTTGCTGTGGCTGCAGAGCATCCCTTGGCATTAAAAGCGGCAGAAACCAATGCGGAATTAAACGCCTTTTTAGATGAATGTCGCAAGATGGAAACATCGGAAGCGGCCTTAGAAACGGCGGAAAAGAAAGGTGTAGCAACAGGCTTGATGGCTATTCATCCTGTCACCGGCGAACAGGTTCCTGTGTGGGCTGCTAACTTTGTCTTGATGAGCTACGGCACTGGTGCTGTGATGTCTGTACCGGCACATGACCAGCGTGATTTTGAGTTTGCCCAGAAGTATGGTCTTGCCATTCAACAGGTGATCGAGCCGATTGATGGTAGTGAGATTAATCTAGAAAAAGCTGCCTTTACTGAAAAAGGTCGTTTGCTTAACTCACAACAATTTGATGGCATGACCAGCGAGCAGGCGTTTGATGCCATTGCCACGTTCCTGACAGAGCAAAATAAAGGTGAGCGTCAGGTTAATTACCGCCTGCGCGATTGGGGCGTCTCACGTCAGCGTTACTGGGGCACGCCGATTCCAATCATTAACTGTCCAGAGTGTGGTTCTGTAGCGGTACCGGAGTCGGACTTACCGGTGCGCCTGCCAGAAGATGTCATTGTGGATGGTTCCGGCTCACCGATTAAATCCATGCCGGAATTTTATCAGTGCAAGTGCCCAGAGTGCGGCACCGATGCCGAACGTGAGACCGATACTTTCGATACTTTCTTTGAGTCGTCGTGGTACTACGCTCGATTTACTTGTCCGGATAATGATAAAGCCATGCTGGATGAGCGCGCTGACTACTGGCTACCGGTCGATCAATATATCGGTGGTATTGAGCATGCGGTACTGCATTTACTCTATGCGCGTTTCTTCCACAAATTAATGCGTGATGAAGGATTAGTGTCGGGTGACGAACCATTCAAAAATCTTTTAACGCAAGGCATGGTACTCAAAGACGGTGCCAAAATGTCCAAGTCGAAAGGCAATACGGTCGATCCTCAGGCTCTGATTGATCAATATGGTGCTGATACTGCGCGTTTATTTATGATGTTTGCAGCGCCGCCAGAAATGTCGCTGGAATGGTCTGATAAGGCCGTTGAGGGATCTAATCGTTTCCTTAGACGTTTATGGCGAGCTGTTGTTGAGCATGCAGAAAAAGGCTCGACGGAAAAACTGGATACAGCAGCGTTGTCTGACGCATTGTTAGATTTACGTCGTCAGACACATCAGACATTGACCAAAGTGAGCGATGATATTGGTCGTCGTCATACGTTTAATACTGCCATTGCCGCGGTGATGGAACTGATGAATGCGATCACCAAAAATGCGGATGACAGTCCCCAGGGACGTGCTGTTATGCAGGAAAGTCTGGAGCTGGTAGTCTTGATGCTGTCACCGATTACGCCGCATATTTGTCATCAACTTTGGCAAACCTTGGGACATCAAGAAGCAGTTATAGATGCAACATGGCCAAACGTTGATGAAGCAGCGTTGAAACAAGATAAAATTGAACTGATGATCCAGGTCAATGGTAAGTTACGTTCTAAAGTTTCTGTAGCGGCAGATGCCGATCAAGAAGCGGTGGAAGTGCTTGCCTTTGCGGATGAAAATGTTCAGAAGTTCACGCAAGGGAAAGACGTCCGTAAAGTGATCTTGGTACCAGGGCGTTTATTGAATATTGTGGTTGCTGGCTAAACAAAGGATAAAAACATGAGTCGCGTTGTGTCGAGAATTGCCTGGGGTGTTTTCCTGTTAATGCTGGCGGGTTGTGGTTTTCAACTGAGAGGCGAAGCCTCAGTACCGGAGTCACTAAAAACGCTGTATATCCAAGGCATTAATACACAGCAGGATACGCTGGGTTTGCAACTGAAACGTGCTCTGGTTCGCAATGGCATTACGGTTGTTGATGACTATCAGGAAGGCGCTGCTATTTTCACCGTGCTTGAGAATCGTTATGACCGACGTGTGTTATCAGTCGCTTCTAATGCCACAGTACGCGAGTATGAACTGGATGCCTGGGTCACCTTTAAGGTCACTGATGACAAAGGTAATGAGTTGAGTGATGTGCAACGGGTTGAAGCCAGCCGTGACTATCAGTTTGACCGCAATCAGATATTAGCGATGGATGAACAAGAGCGGGTATTGCGTGAAGATCTGAACAAGCAAATGGTTCAAAGTATTCTCAGACGCTTGTCTGCAATCAAATAAGTAATGCGGGTCAAAGCGGAACAGTTAGAAGCAACGCTGCAACAATCCCTGCAAGCTGTTTACCTGATTTACGGTGATGAAGCGCTTTTGGTGGAAGAGGCTGCCGAAAAAGTTCGGCAACAAGTTCGTCAAGCTGGCGCCAATGATCGTGAAGTATGGCACGTTGAAAGTCGTTTTGACTGGTCTCAAATCAAATGGCACGAACAGACCCTATCGCTATTTGCCAGCCAGCGTTTAATAGAAATTCGCTTACCATCCGGTAGCCCGGGTAAAGACGGTGGGGAAGCATTAAGACGGTTTGTTGCTGAGCCACCTGCAGATACCACCTTACTGATCATCAGCGGCAAAATTGATGCCCGATCGCAAAAAGCGAAATGGTTCACTGAGTTGGACAGGTTGGGCGCGACTATCCCGGTTTGGCCCATCGACATTGTTCAATTGCCTAGCTGGATCAATCAACGTATGCAGCAAAAAGGGCTCAAATCGAATAAGCAGTTTGCTTCACTTATTGCTGAGCGAGTAGAAGGGAATTTATTTGCTGCCGCACAGGAAGTTGATAAGTTACAGCTATTAAGTACTGACGGCGAACTGACTGAATCACTTATCTTACAATCGGTGGCAGATAATGCCCGTTTTGAAGCGTTTGGTCTCATGGATACTGTGTTAATGGGGCAGAGCGCAAAAATCCCGCGTATAATTGAGCGATTACGAGCCGAAGGTGTTGATATTCTAGCGGTTTTTTCTGCGGTGGCTTGGTCGCTCAGACGCATGGTAGATATGTCAGAACAACTGCAACAGGGGGCACAGCTGGAGCGAGTATTTGCCTCACAAAAACCGCCGGTATGGGATAAAAATAAATCCGTCATGCGTCAGGCTTTGCAACGTTATGACCAGCAGCACTGGCGACTTTGTCTACAGCAAATGGCTGAAATTGATCAAGCAGCCAAAGGTATCGTGAAAACCTGCCCATGGCGCTTACTGGAGAAGCTGTGTTTGCAAGTCTCAGGTGTTAAAACGGCATGAAACAAGATATAGATGTAAGGAGTTCATTGTTGGACGTAAATGAGTATATGCAGACGCTCGGGCAGCATGCACGGCAGGCGAGTCGTGCGCTGGCTTGTGCCAGTACTGAAGTAAAAAATAAGGCACTATTGGCGATGGCGACTGAGATCCGTGCAGCAGCCGAAACCTTGAAACTGGAAAATGCACGCGATTTGGACGCAGGAAAAGCCAAAGGCTTGGAAGCGGCTTTATTAGATAGATTAACGCTTACCGATGATCGCCTTGAATCAATGGCGGTAGGCTTGGAGCAAATTGCTGCGTTACCTGATCCGGTGGGTGAAGTCAGCGATATGACTTATCGTCCTTCTGGTATCCAGCTTGGTCGCATGCGCGTGCCTCTAGGGGTTGTCGGTATTATTTACGAATCACGCCCTAATGTGACGGCAGATGCTGCAGCATTATGCTTAAAATCCGGCAATGCAACTATTTTACGTGGCGGCAGTGAAGCGATTCATTCTAACCAAGCGATTGCTGCCTGTATCCGTCGTGGTTTGGAACAAGCTGGTTTACCTGATACTGCTGTACAGGTGGTACAGACCACCGATCGTGCTGCCGTTGGTCAGTTAATCACCATGCCAGAATATGTGGATGTGATTGTGCCACGTGGTGGTAAAGGCCTGATTGAGCGTATCAGTCAAGAAGCACGTGTACCGGTGATCAAACATCTTGATGGTATCTGTCATGTCTATATCGATCGTGATGCTGATTTAGCGATGGCGGAAGACATTGCAGTCAATGCAAAATGTCATCGTTATGGTGTGTGTAATGCGATGGAGACCCTATTGGTACACAGTGATGTTGCTGAGCAAATCTTGCCACGTTTGGCAGTACGTTATGCCGATGAACAGGTTGAGCTGAGAGGCTGCTCCCGCACTCGCGCCATATTGGCTGATATCAATGCCGCGACCGATGACGATTGGGATACAGAATATTTAGCGCCCATTCTTTCTATCAAGGTTGTTGATGGTTTGGATGCGGCAATGGAGCATATTCACCGTCATAGCTCCGGACATACCGAATCGATCGTGACAGAAAATTACCAACGGGCGCGTCGCTTCCTGGCTGAAGTGGATTCCAGTTCAGTCATGGTAAACGCTTCAACGCGTTTTGCCGATGGCTTTGAATATGGCTTAGGCGCAGAAATTGGTATTTCGACTGATAAAATTCATGCGCGTGGTCCCGTAGGACTAGAAGGCTTAACCTCTCAAAAGTGGATCGTATTAGGTAGTGGTCAAATCAGAAAGTAAACCGGCAATTGGTATCCTGGGTGGGACGTTTGATCCCGTCCACTTTGGTCACTTAAGGACAGGGCTTGATGTTGTTGAGCAGTTGGGGCTAGCGCAGTTAAGACTGATGCCTTGTGCTATTCCGCCGCATCGTATCGAGCCTGTCGCATCAGCGTCAGAGCGACGTTTGATGTTGGAACTTGCGATTAAAAACCATCCCAAATTAGTGGTTGATGACAGAGAGCTATCACGTGAAGGGCCGTCTTATACGGTGGATACCTTGCTTAGCTTGCGAGAAGATTACCCGGATAACCCATTGTTTGTCTTGATGGGAACCGATGCATTTTGCAGCTTGCCGACATGGTCGCGGTGGCAGCAGATCCTAGAGTTGGCGCATATCGTGGTAATGCAACGGGCAGACGAAACCCTACAGATGAGTACTGGGTTAGCAGATTGCTATCAGCAGCATCAGGCAAAAGCGGGCGATGAGTCTTTGGCTGCGGGTAAGATTTGGTCTATACCGGTGACGCAAATGGCGATTTCAGCAACAATGATTCGTGATGCCTTGTTGCAACATAAAGATGTTCGCTATTTGTTGCCTGATGCAGTGATTGCGTTGATTGAACAACTTCATTTCTACCAGAAAGCAGATATTGATAACTGATGGAAAATCAGTTTTTTCTCTTATCTAAAATTATTTGGGGCTTATTGAGCCCGAGTAGCTTAATGATCTGGTTGTTGATTTTGGTCAGCTTGTTGCTGTGGCTCAACTATATCCAAGCCGCCAGACGCATTATCACGCTAATGAGTTTGGCTGGCTTTTCTATGCTGGCTTATCCCGTTAGCGACTACTTAATGTACCCACTGGAAACCCGATTTGCCTTGCCGGAAGACTTACCCGATAACGTAGATGGCATTATCGTTTTAGGTGGCGCCGAAAAATTAAAACTCTCAATGAGTTGGAAGCAAGCTGAAGTGGGTGAGGCTGCGGAACGTATTTTAAAAGCGGCTGAGTTAAGTCGACGCTACCCTGATGTGCCAGTGATATATACCGGTGGCAGCAACTTAGTACAAATGCAAAACCTCGATACCCAAGGTAGCGTATCGCAAACTTTACTGACTCAGGCTGGCATTGATAAACAGCGACTCATTATCGAGACGCAAGCCAGAAATACAGCCGAGAATTTTTTCTACATTAAGCCGCTGTTACCGAAGCAACAGGGCAACTATATTTTAGTGACATCAGCATTCCATATACCTCGCTCGGTGGGTATCGCACGTAAGCTGGGAATTGATGTGATTCCTTATCCGGTTGATTACCGAAGTAGTCGCCCCGATGAGCGCTATTGGGACTTTGATTTATTTGATCATCTACAGGTGTTGGAGCCTGCATGGCATGAATGGCTGGGACTGACAGCCTACTTTGTCACAGGAAAAACATCGGCATGGCTGCCAAAACCAAAACAATCAGACATACAAACAGAGCAAGAATAATGTAGTAGGCAAAGACCTCTGCACAACCTTGCGTTACACTATAAATAACTACCTTGAACGGAGAGCCCAATGCAGGCTGAAAAACTCAAATTATTGGTCATAGACGCACTTGAAGATATCAAGGCGGAAGACATTCAGATTTTGGATGTCACTGAAATGACAGATGTAACTGACATCATGATTATTGCAACAGGTAAATCCAGTCGCCAGGTCAAAGCGTTGGCAAATGAAGTCGTTATGCAGGCTAAAGCGGCCGGCATCCAACCGCTGGGCGTTGAAGGCGAAAGTGTTGGGGATTGGGCGCTGGTGGATCTAGGCGATGTGATAACCCACATTATGACGCCACAAACCCGCCTAACTTATAATCTGGAAAAACTGTGGAGTGTGCCCGAAACAAGCGAGCAGGTATCGGCAGACAAGGAATGAAAATAAACCTTGTCGCCGTCGGCACTAAAATGCCGGCCTGGGTAACACAAGGCTTTGATGAATACAGTAAACGGCTGCCACGTGAATGCCAGTTGCAACTAGTGGAAATTCCTGCCGCAAAGCGGGGTAAAACAGCACAGCCCGAACAATGGAAAAAAGATGAAGCCAGTCGGATTCTGATGGCTATTCCTGATAACCATCATGTCGTGGCGTTAGAAGTCGATGGTAAAAACTGGAGTACAGAGCAACTTTCGGAGCAAATGCAAAACTGGCTCAGCGACGGTCGCGATGTGTCTTTAATGGTTGGCGGCCCGGACGGCCTCGATAATAGCTGCCTGCAGCGTGCTAGTCAGAAATGGTCCTTGTCGGCATTGACCTTACCGCATCCGCTGGTGAGAATTGTGTTGGCGGAGCAGCTTTATCGTGCTTGGACGATTTTACAAAACCACCCATACCATCGCTCATGATATTTCCTTCTATTTACCTTGCGTCTCGCTCGCCAAGACGCCGCGAACTTCTGCAGCAGATAGCCGTCGATTTTGCGGTCATAAACCCCGATATTGATGAAACTTCACATGCCGGTGAACTCCCTCTAGATTACGTCAGACGAATAGCGATCGAAAAAGCACAAGCCGGTAAAGCCTTGTTGCTGGAAGCCGATCTGAAACCCGTGTTGGCAGCTGATACTTCAGTTGTGCTGAATAATGCCATTTTTGGTAAACCGGTCGATGACGCTGATGCTCGTCGTATGTTAAAACAGTTATCAGGACAAACTCATCAAGTGCTGACAGCCGTTGCCTTGGCAACCAATCAGCAGACTTTGTGTCAGATATCAGCGAATTCAGTTCATTTTTGCGAATTGAGTGATGCGGATATCGATTGGTACCTGCAAACAGGTGAAGGTCAGGATAAAGCGGGTAGTTATGCCGTTCAGGGATTAGCCGCCTTATTTATCGAGTCGATACAAGGCAGTTATTCGGGAATTATGGGACTGCCCATCAGGGAAACAGGACAACTCTTAATGCAAATGGAAAGCAACGCGTGAGCAGCGAAATATTAATCAACGTCACTCCAAGTGAAACCCGAGCCGCCGTGGTGGATAACGGTGTCTTACAGGAGGTTTTCATTGAGCGAAACGAATACCGCGGCCTAGTTGGTAATATCTACAAAGGTAAGGTGTGCCGGGTTTTACCGGGTATGCAAGCGGCATTTGTTGAGATTGGTCTGGCCCGTGCGGCGTTTTTGCATGTCTCAGATATCTCGATTCCTAAAGGGCAAACCGGTGACTTAAAAGAAGCGCCAAATGTTGAACCCACCATTAGCAGCCTGCTTCGGGAAGGTCAGGAAATTTTGGTGCAGGTAATTAAAGACCCCATGGGCACCAAAGGGGCCAGACTCACCACACAATTATCAGTGTCGTCACGTTATCTGGTCTATATGCCAGAGACAGAAGGCATTGGCGTTTCCCTTAAAATTGAAACCGAAGAAGAGCGTGACCGCTTGAAAAGTGCCTTGGTCAGTTTGCTAGAAGCGGGCACCGGTGGCTATATTCTGAGGACGGCGGCAGAAGGCGTTACCGAAGCGGAGCTAGAGGCCGATCTTAAGTTTTTGTATCGACTTTGGGCTAAGCTGCAAGAGCGCAACCAAGTGGTCAAATGCGGTGAACCCTTGCATGAAGATCTACCATTAGCGATGCGTGCATTACGTGATTTGTTCTCAGCAGATATTGAGCGTATTCGTATTGATGCTGAAGACACCTTCGAGAAAGCGGTGCATTTTGCCGAAGGCTTCATGCCCGAGTGCGCCGCGCGCTTAGAGCATTATACCGGTGACTTACCGTTGTTTGATCTATTCGGCGTTGAAGATGAAATTCAAAAGGCCTTAGAGCGGAAAGTGCCATTGAAGTCGGGTGGTTATTTGATTTTCGATCAGACTGAGGCCATGACCACGATCGATATCAATACAGGTGGCTTCGTTGGTCATAAAAACCTCGAAGAAACCATATTCAAAACCAATCTTGAAGCAGCACACGCCATAGCTCGACAGCTCAGGGTTAGAAACCTTGGTGGCATTATTATTATCGACTTCATTGATATGGAAGAAATCGGTCATCGTGAGCAGGTCTTGCGGGCATTAGAAAAAGCGATGGTTTTCGACAGAGCTCGTCATAACATCAGTGCTGTATCAGAGTTGGGTCTGGTGGAAATGACGCGTAAACGAACACGGGAAAGTTTAGGTCATATCTTGTGCGAGCCTTGCCCATGTTGTGAAGGAAAAGGCTATACCAAAAATGTCGAAACCGTGTGCTACGAGATTTTCCGTGAAATCATGCGTGAAGCGAAACAATATGAAACCAAACAATTTCTGATTTTAGCTTCGCAAGATATTATCGATAGACTGAATGATGAGGATTCGACCAAAGTGGCTGAGTTGGAGCAAATGATTGGTAAACCTATCTTGTTTCAATGCGAAATGCAGTATGGTCGCGAACAGTTTAACGTGGTGTTGATGTAGCACGATGTTATTACGCAGCCTGCATATCGCCAGCCGACAGCTGTTTTATTTGATTGTTGTTGGCATTGTCCTCAGTCTGTTGGGGGTGATGGGGGCGGTATGGCTGTCAGATGAAGTGGCCAAACGTAAGGACGAAATTGCTGCCTGGGCTAGCGACAAAACGGGTTATCCCATTACCATTGAGTCGGCAGGGCTGTATTGGTTTGATTTGATTCCCAAGCTGGAAGTACGTCAAGCCGTTTTATTGCAAAAGACCAGTAACACTGCTGTTGTTACCGCTGAACAGATCTATCTTAGCCTCGATATTCTTGCCAGTATTGAGCAGAGAGAGCCTGTGGTAGCTGATGCCAGTATCAACGGTGTCGACTTATCAGTTGCACGAGACAATGCAGGACAATTGCGATTAACCGGCTTGGAATCTGGCGAGCGTCGGGTATCAGCGACCACACTACCAGACGCCTTACGCTGGTTGAGTTGGCTCAAGCAACTGGAACTTGCAGATATCAGTATTGATTATTCTGACCAGCAGCGTCCGACAATCGCTGGTCGTTATCACCTTCAACAGGCCAATGTTGCTTTCTCAGATAATTATTGGCAAACACAAGCTTCACTTCAATTACCAGCCCATCTTGGCAATACAGTTAACTTCAGCGGCACAGCAGAAATTCACTCTGATTACACCCTCAAGGCGTGGCAGGGCAAGCTATTGAGTGATGATGTATCGCTTGCGCCAATACTTGCAGAGCAGTCTTTGAACGGTGCCTTGATTACGTCGGGCATAGCTTCACTTGTGATTCAAGCTGAGCAGAAGACAACAGGCGAGCTTTCGGCCGACGTGAATCTGGCTGTAAACGACCTGATGCTCTTATCTGATAAAACAGATGAAAAACTTGAGGTGAATGGTTTACAAGGCCGATTAAAGTGGCAAACGCAGGGCCAAACATGGCAGTTACAAAGCGAAGGTTTACAACTACAAGTTGCCGATCACGCTTGGCCCTTAACCTCCTTTGAGGTGACTCAGTCAGCAGACAATGTGCTCAGAGCCCAGAGCAATTATTTACGTTTAAGTGACATTAGCAGCTTGGCATTGTTAATGGATAACATGCCAGCTCCGTTACTGACCACGCAACCTGCCGGCGATATTCATGATCTGTCGTTGAGTTATCAGCTCGAAACGGGGCTGCAATCAATACAGTTTAAAGCACAAGAGATTGTCATGTTGCCCTGGCAAAACTATCCCGGCGTGACTGGGCTCGGATTTGAACTGGACTGGCAGCCCGAACAGGCAGCATTAACGCTGACCAGTCATGACACAACCCTTTATGCTGATAGCTGGTTAGAAGATGCGGTCTATTTCGATTCTCTGATTGGCAAGCTGAGTTGGCAGCAGCGAGACGGTAATTGGCATGCCGTAGCTGATGAACTTCAGGTTTGGAATGAAGATTTACATCTGCAGCTTGACGGCAGGATTAATCATCAAGACGGTATAAGCGATAGTGATCTGACACTTGATATGCAAGATGTCATCGTCAATCGATGGAAAAAGTATGTCCCACAAAAGGTCTTGCCAGACGATTTCAAACGCTGGGCAAATGAGGCTTTTAAAGATGGGGTGATACGCACAGGGCAAATGAAACTGAAAGGTGACCTCGAAGCTTTTCCATTTGATGCTGAATCGGAGCAAGGCACTTTTGACCTGGCGCTACAAGTAGAAAACGCCCAATTGCACTATGCGCCGGACTGGCCCGATATTAGCCAGGTGGATGCCGACATTAGTGTGCAAGGTGATAATCTCATTATCAAAAGTCAGTCTGGCCAAATTGCCGGTTTTGCTTTTGATAATGTCACCACTTCGATTTCAAACTGGATTCTTTCTAATCCTATTCTTCGTTTGAACGGCTTGATGAATGGCACCACTCCACAAGCATTGCGCTTTTTACAAAACAGCCCGTTAAAGGACCGTTTTGGCAGTATTGCTGACTGGATCAAGGTTGAGGGCAATAGTGATATTCAATTACAACTTATGGTGCCATTGATTAATACTGCTGCTACAGAAGCAGAAGGTCATGTGACGTTTGCTGAAAGTAAGCTCACTACCAGTGCAGTGCCGGCGCTCGAAATCAACAATATCAACGGTCAGCTCAAATTCAACAATGATGGCGTTACTGCCGAAAAGATTAACGCACGCGTGTTTGATGAACCAGTTGTAGCCAACGTTGAACCCGAGCAAGGCCAAACCTTGATTAAGGTCAACGGTAAAACGGCCACAAGCAAACTAAATGAGGTTTGGCCTGGCTCCATCCCGACTTTTATTTCGGGTGAGACGGATTACCTCACGACCATCCGAATTCGTGAGCCTGAAGAAGGCCTGTTTGATGTGGGCGTTGATATTCAGTCAGATCTTCAAGGTATCAGCATCGATGCACCTGAGCCGTTGACTAAAACTGCTGAACAAGCCAAAAAGTTACTGATATCTATTTCTGAAAATGCGACAGGGAAGATGGTCTATCGCGTTGATTTTGATAGTTGGTTAAATACGGCGTTGAGCATCAATGAATCAGGAATGAGTGGTCAGTTGATGTTAGGGGGCGAGCGAGCGCAGCATGCAAGCCAAGGGGTGACGATCGCAGGAAATTTGCCGGAGCTGGATTTAGATAAATGGTTGGCTTGGCAGGCTAATCGTTCACAAAAACAAACAGAGACGGCGATGACAATTGACGGTCTTAATGTGTCGCTGGATAAAGTACACATCGGCCAGCAGACGATTAACGATGTAAACGTTGAGGCAACGCAAACGAGCGGACATTGGCAACTTGTTTTGGACTCACCTCAAATCAAAGGTCAGATCGGTGTTCCGCAAGAGGTAACGGCAAGCCAACCACTTGATATTGATTTGGCGTACCTGAAATTAAATTTGCCAGAAAATAAGCCCGAGCAGGGTACTAGTCTTACTTCACGCAATTTATGGCCGAGTATGCGTTTGGAGGTGACTGATCTTGAACTCGATGGTATGCGGCTTGGCCACCTTAGTCTGAGCGCAAAACAAACGCAGACTGATTGGCAATTAGAATCTGCAAGCTTGAAGTCAGATGTGATGAATGCGTCAGCCACGGGTTCTTGGTTAAAAACTGATACGGCAGATCGCAGTCAGTTTGATATTGTGGTGTCCAGTGATGATTTAAAAGCACTACTGGCCTATTACAACTACCAGCAAGTGGTTGAAGCACAGCAGGTTCAGTTGATTGCGAAGTTAAACTGGTCCGGCGATCCTGTGGCCTTTTCGCGACAAACGCTAAATGGCGAATTAGATTTAACCGTAGGTCGGGGTAGTTTGATTGATGTTGAGCCAGGTGCTGCGGGTCGTATTTTTGGTTTACTCAGTATTGCGGCCATCCCACGCCGCTTGTCATTAGACTTTAGTGATTTATTTGGCAAAGGCTTTGATTTTAGTGCAATTAACGGCACGTTTGATTTTGCCAATGGTATTGCCAGAACTGATAACCTTACTATGCAGGGCGACTCAGCAATCATTGAAGTGATGGGGCCGGTGGATATGATTAACAAAACCTATAATCAGGTTGTTAAAGTCACGCCCAAAGTATCTTCTACCTTGCCGTTAGCTGGCGCCGTAGCAGGTGGCCCTGTGGGCTTGGGGGTCGGCACCGCCATTTTAATTGTTGATAAATTAGCCGGCACCTTGTTTGATCGAGAAATCGTTAACTTGATTTCTTATAGCTATCAGCTGACAGGGCCTTGGGATAATCCTAAATTGAATATTCTCAATCCAGCGACAAACTAGAATCTGTTATCATTACCCCCCTTTGACGTAACAGAATTTTCTTGATGAACGCATCAATCTCCGAACAAGTTCAACAACAGCTTTTAGCTCCAGCGGGCCTCAGTGATACTGACCTTGAGACGGCGCTATCAATGACCATGACGCGTGGCGTTGATTATGCCGATCTATATTTTCAACAGTCACGTCAGGAAAGCTGGGTTCTGGAAGATGGCATCATTAAAGATGGTGGTTATCATTTAGAGCAAGGCGTAGGAGTTCGCGCCTGTAGTGGTGAAAAGACCGGGTTTGCCTACTCTGATGATTTAATCCTGCCTGCCTTACAGAAAGCAGCTAAAGCGGCACAAGCCATTTCGCATCAAGGTAAAGAGCAACAATGTGCGGTTTGGCAAAAAAATACCAGCCCTGTTTTGTACTCACATCACGATCCGATTCTCGTTTTAACTGTGGAAGAAAAACTCGCTTTATTACGTGAAGCGGATGCTGCAGCGAGAATTGCCGATCCGAGGGTAAAACAGGTAAATGTCAGTCTTGCCGGTGGAATCGATACCGTATTGATTGCCGCCAGTGACGGCACCTACGCCACTGATATCCGACCATTAGTCAGAATGAATGTGAGTGTTATCGTTGAGTCCAATGGGCGTCGTGAGCGAGGTAGCGCCGGTGGTGGTAGACGTATGGATTACCGCTATTTTCAGGATAATAACTTGGCTGTTAGCTATGCGCGTGAAGCAGTACGATTAGCATTGGTTAATCTTGAAGCTGTGGCAGCACCAGCAGGCACTATGCCCGTAGTATTAGGCAATGGTTGGCCCGGCGTATTGTTGCACGAAGCAGTTGGACATGGTCTTGAAGGTGACTTTAATCGCCGTGGTACCTCCACATTCTCTGGCATGATGGGGCAGCAGGTCGCGTCACCGCTTTGTACCGTGGTTGATGATGGCACCCTGGAATTCAGACGTGGATCCTTAAATGTCGATGATGAAGGTGAAAAAGCACAATTCACAACACTCATCGAAAAAGGCAAGCTCACCGGCTATATGCAGGACAAGCATAATGCGCGTTTGATGGGGACCAAAAGCACGGGAAATGGTCGCCGAGAATCCTACGCGCACCTGCCGATGCCTAGAATGACGAACACTTACATGTTGCCAGGCGAGCATAAAGCAGAAGAAATTATTGCCTCGGTAGATAAAGGTATTTACGCCGTCAATTTTGGCGGTGGACAAGTGGATATTACTTCCGGGAAGTTTGTTTTCTCAACCAGCGAAGCCTACCTGATTGAGAACGGCAAAATCACCCAGCCAGTGAAAGGGGCAACACTTATCGGCAACGGTCCGGAAGTGATGCAACGTATTTCCATGGTGGCAGATGATTTGGAGCTCGACACAGGCGTTGGTAACTGCGGTAAAGAAGGCCAAAGTGTGCCTGTCGGCGTAGGCCAGCCAACCTTGAAAGTCGATGCATTAACCGTAGGCGGAACAGCGTAACAAAGAACATGGCAAGACAACACAAAGCAGTCGCACTGATTTCAGGCGGCTTAGATTCAATGCTGGCAGTGCGCGTGCTACAGGAACAAGGTATCGAAGTTGAAGGGATTAACTTTTATACCGGTTTTTGTGTAGAAGGTCACACGCATGCTATTCGTAATCACGATAAAGATAAGCAAAAGCGTAATAACGCCTTATGGGTGGCTGAGCAACTCGACATCAAATTACATATCGTGGATGTGATTGAGGAATACAAAGATGTATTGCTTAATCCCAAGCATGGTTATGGTGCCAATATGAACCCCTGTCTGGATTGCAAAATCTTTATGGTTGGTAAGGCCGTTGAGTGGGTGAAAGAGCATCACCAGGACGGCTTTGACTTCATTGTTACAGGGGAAGTCATTGGTCAGCGACCTATGTCGCAGCGTAAAAAAACGATGCCGATTATTTCGGAAGAGTCGGGCGCTGATGACTTATTATTGCGACCTTTGTGTGCCAAGAACTTACCGGAAACATTGCCTGAGCGTGAAGGCTGGGTAGACCGCGAAAAGCTTTATGACTTTAGCGGCCGTAATCGCAAACCACAGATTGCATTAGCTAAATCATTTGGTTTGAATGACTTTGCGACGCCAGCAGGTGGCTGCTGCTTCCTGACTGATAAAAACTACTCCGACAAGCTGGTTGATCTGTGGAAAGCTCGCAATAGTCGCGAATATGAAATGGACGACATCATGCTACTCAAAGTAGGACGTCATATTCGACCTGACTCCGGCTTTAAATTGATCATTGCGCGTGATGCTGGTGAAAGTAAATTTCTAGAAGGCTACCGTAAACAATTCCCTAGTATTTATGCGCTCAGCCATAGTGGTCCTATGGCGCTAGTCGACGGCAATTTCAATGAAGAACACTATGCGCTTGCGGCAGGCATTGTTGCGCGCTTTGGTCAAGGTCGTAACGCTGATGAAGTGGAATTGGATATTAATATTCCAGAGCAGGGGCATCAACAAATTAAAACCACACCACTGGCAGCAGACGATGTATTACAGGAGTGGTATGTATGAGTCATGAACAACTGGATGCACGCAGAATGTTATGCCCTATGCCTGTCATTAAAACTCAGAACAAAGTGGCAATGATGCATGCAGGTGATGTGATTGATGTAATTTGTACAGACCCCGGTGCATTGAATGATATTCCGGCATGGGCGAGAATCAACGGCCATGAGATTATAAATACAGTCCAGACCGACGACGAAATCACCATTTCGGTTCGAGTTGGTGCATAGCACTAGAGTGGTGCATTGAACAATATTGCTGCACTATAGTGGTGCTTCTGCACACTGAGGGTGCATCTAAACGCTTGATTTAGCTGTATTGTAAAAGTTGGCGTGATTTCTGCTGTAATATGTCGCGTGTTTTTTGTGCACTGAGTTAAGTGCAGTTTATATAAATTGGAGAAGTTAAATGTCCGTTGAAAAAGTGCTTCAGATGATTAAAGACGAGGACGTCAAATTTGTTGACTTCCGTTTTACCGATTCGCGTGGTAAAGAACAACATGTTTCTTACCCTGCACATTCCATTGATGAAGATAGCTTCACCGAAGGCGCTATGTTTGATGGTTCATCTGTTGCAGGCTGGAAAGGTATCAACGAATCAGACATGATTTTGATGCCAGACCCTGAGACTGCTGTTCTGGATCCGTTCATGGATGACACAACAATGATCATCACATGCGACGTTGTTGAGCCAGCAACAATGCAAGGTTACGAACGTGACCCACGTTCTGTTGCACACCGTGCTGAAGCTTACATGAAATCAACTGGTGTGGCTGATACTGCGTTCTTTGGTCCTGAAAACGAATTTTTCGTTTTGGATGATGTTCGTTGGGGCAGCAATATCTCAGGTTCTTTCTATAAAGTTGATTCTGATGAATCTTCTTGGAATACAGAAAAAGTCTTCCCAGATGGCAACAAAGGCCACCGCCCGGGTGTGAAAGGTGGTTACTTCCCAGTGCCTCCGGTTGACTCTTTGCAAGATGTTCGTAGTGCAATGTGTCTGACGCTAGAAGAAATGGGTCAGGTAACAGAGGTACATCACCATGAAGTTGCAACCATGGGGCAGTGTGAAATTGGCTCTAAATTCAACACATTGGTGAAGAAAGCGGACGAAGTTCAACAGCTGAAATACGTTATTCATAACGTTGCTCATGCGTACGGTAAAACTGCGACGTTTATGCCTAAACCTTTGGTAGGTGATAACGGTAACGGTATGCACGTTCACATGTCATTGTCTAAAGATGGCGAAAACTTGTTTTCTGGTAACAAATACGGCGGTTTGTCTGAAACAGCGTTGTTCTACATCGGTGGTGTTATCAAGCATGCGCAAGCATTAAACGCATTCACTAACTCATCAACAAACAGTTACAAGCGTTTGGTTCCAGGCTTTGAAGCGCCAATTATGTTGGCTTATTCAGCGCGTAACCGTAGTGCTTCTATCCGTATTCCTTTTGTTAACAATCCAAAAGGTCGTCGTATCGAAGTGCGTTTCCCTGATTCAACAGCGAACCCATATTTGGCGTTCTCTGCATTGTTGATGGCTGGCCTTGATGGTATTAAAAACAAAATCCATCCTGGTGATGCAATGGATAAAGACCTGTATGATTTGCCTGCTGAAGAAGCGAAATCAATCCCACAGGTTTGTCATTCATTAGATCAAGCTTTGGATGCATTGGATAACGATCGCGAATTCCTAACAGCCGGTGGTGTCTTTACTGATGACATGATTGATGGTTTCATCGAGTTGAAGATGGAAGAAGTCACACGTCTGCGTATGGAAACACATCCAGCAGAATTCGACCTGTATTACAGCGTCTAATTCGACAAGTTTGTGATAGGAAAACAAAAAGGCGCCCTACGGGGCGCTTTTTTTATGGCTGAGAGTTGCGCATAGGGAGTGACTGGCCTATGCTTCATCTATGAAGTTTATATGCTTGCTTTTACTTGCTTTTCTGCTTCCAGCTTATGCGGAGATATATCGCTGGGTGGATTCTGATGGCAATGTGGTTTATTCCGATGAGCCACATGCTGATGCAGAAACGGTGGATCTCCCAGCTTCAACGGTATATACACCAGTCGAGGAAACAGATAGCCTGAAACTTTCCCCTGACGAAGAAAACACGACAGAGCTTAATTCACCGGAAATACCGAGCTATCAATTGAGGATTATTACACCGGCTGATGATGAGAGTATTTGGGTTAACAATGGTAACGTCTCTGTGACAATGATTGTCGAACCTGAGCTCGACACTGAACGTGGTGACCAGATCCTTGTCGAGCTGGATGGCACGCAAGTTGGACCGGCTCAGTCTGAGACAAGTTTTCAGTTTAATAACCTCAGCCGAGGTACACATACTCTATCTGCAATGGTTGTTGATAGTACAGGTACAGTCTTAACGAACAGTAGCTCAGTGACCTTTCACCTACATCGCACTTCCATCCTGAACAAGAAACAAGCCAACCCTGCTCCTTAAATTCAAGTGATGCACTAAACTGGTGCGCATACTTGTCTTATGGATGCTATATTGAGCGCTGAGCAGGGCAAATACGGATTGTTTGATTTCTTTTAAGCACTGTCTTTGCCTACCAATCAATAGCTTACCGGCGAATAGTCACAAAACGCGCATTTCTGGAGCGTTTTTTGCTAACTGCTGAGCATGTATATGAGTATCAACACAATGAATCAGGATGCCATTGCCAGCAATGATGTGTTAGGAAACCTGACCACAGCAGTTCTGGTTTTAGATACATCCTTGCGTGTTTGTTATATCAACACCGCGACCGAAATCTTGTTTGAAATCAGCCAGCGCCAGGCTGAACATATTCCTCTACAAAATTTGTTACCCGGTGAAAGTCGGCTGTTCAGCTCTTTAAAGCGTGTGGTTACGACAGGGCAAGCTTTGATTGAACGAGAAGTGCATTTGTTTCTACCGGCAAGTGGCGAGATTCTGGTCGATTGCTCAATGAAAGTGCTGGATATCGATCAGGCTTATGTGATTTTAGAGTTGTCACAACTTGACTATCAGCAACGCATCAATCGTGACGAAAACCTGCATACGCAGCAGCAGGTAGTACGAGGTCTAGCTCATGAAATTAAGAACCCGTTAGGTGGCTTACGCGGTGCGGCACAGCTATTAGAAAGACAGCTTGATTCAGAAGACTTGAAAGAATACACCCGGATCATTATCACCGAAGCAGATAGGCTACAGAATCTGATGAATAGGATGTTGGGGCCCAACCAACATCCTGAGAAGAAAGACACTAATATTCATGAAGTACTGCAACATGTCCGGCAGTTGGTTGATATTGAGGTTGATGAAAGGTTGAAGTTTAAGATTGATTATGACCCGAGCATCCCAGAGTTGTATGCCGATTTTGATCAACTGATACAGATTTTTCTTAATATCGTGCGTAATGCTGTACAAGCAATGCACGGGGTCGGTTTGATTACCTTGCGCACACGGATTCAACGCAATCTGACAATAGAGCAACACTATTACCGTCTGGGATTGTTAGTCGAAATTGAAGATAACGGTCCAGGTATACCAAAAACATTACAAGATAGTCTGTTTTATCCACTGGTCACAGGACGTGCTGATGGTACTGGGCTTGGGCTTTACCTGGTGCAAAACCTGGTTCAGCGCAACGATGGCACAGTGACCTGTAATAGCCAGCCGGGACAGACGATTTTTTCCGTAACATTTCCTTTGGAGTTAGGACGTGAACGCTAGCAAAGCGATAGCTTGGATTGTCGATGATGATAGATCCATCAGATGGGTATTACAAAAAGCATTGGAAGCTGTAGACATTACCGTCAGGGCTTTTGAAACAGCCGATGTAGTACTACACGAATTGAAACAAGGGCGTGAAGATGCGCCTGATGTGTTGATTAGTGATATCAGAATGCCTGGTATTGATGGCTTACAGTTGTTATCGGAAATTAAGGAGCGTTATCCGGGACTACCCGTGATCATCATGACGGCTTATTCCGATCTCGATAGCGCCGTCTCGGTCTATGAAGGTGGTGCATTTGAATACCTGCCCAAACCATTTGATGTTGATGAAGCCGTAGAGCTGGTTCAACGCGCCATTACTCATAGCCGGGAGCAGGAAAGAGGACCGGCGGAAGATATTAACCTAGGGTCAGAAATTGTCGGTGAAGCGCCGGCAATGCAGGAAGTATTTAGAGCGATTGGCAGATTGGCACGTTCCAATATTACCGTTCTGATAAATGGTGAGTCTGGCACGGGTAAAGAGCTCGTCGCCCAAGCGTTACATAGACACAGCCCAAGGCGGCAAGAGCCTTTTATCGCATTAAACATGGCCGCTATTCCAAAAGAATTATTGGAATCAGAGCTTTTTGGGCATGAAAAAGGCGCTTTTACCGGTGCCCATGTGCAGCGTAAAGGTCGTTTTGAACAAGCAAATGGCGGTACCTTATTTTTAGATGAGATCGGCGATATGCCGATTGAATTACAGACACGTTTATTACGTGTGTTATCTGACGGTGAGTTTTTCCGTGTAGGCGGACATAGTGGTGTCAAAGCCGATGTTCGTATCGTTGCCGCTACTCACCAAAACCTTGAAAAACTGGTTGAACGTGGCGATTTCCGTGAAGATTTATTCCATCGCTTAAATGTTATCCGTATTCACATCCCGTCACTGCGTGAACGTAGAGAAGATATTCCAGCCTTGGTTGGGTACTTTTTAAATAAGGCGGCCAAAGAATTAAACATGTCGACCAAGACAGTTTCACCTGAGGTCGATATGTATCTGTCACAAATGCCGTGGCCGGGTAATGTGCGTCAATTAGAAAACACCTGTCGTTGGCTAACCGTGATGTCGCCAGGGCAAGTAGTGCAAATGGATGACCTACCGGTCGAGTTATCGGCAGACAATGCTGAAGGCAGCGCTATGCAAGGTAGCGACTGGCAACAGTTATTTCGTCAGTGGGCGGCAAGCAAAGCATTGTCAGGACAGGAAGGTGTGTTAGCTGATGTCGTGCCATTGATAGAGCAGCTGTTGATGGAGGTGGCACTGGAAAAAACAGCCGGTAAGCGCCAAGAAGCAGCCAAGCTTTTAGGGTGGGGTAGAAACACGCTGACACGTAAATTGAAAGAGAGTTAGATTATCACTTGCATGCCCCTAGGTGGCTATGTATAATGCACAGCTTAATCAGGTGCGGGGTGGAGCAGCCTGGTAGCTCGTCGGGCTCATAACCCGAAGGTCGTTGGTTCAAATCCAGCCCCCGCTACCATCGATCCCATACAAATGGGGTCATCCTGAATATTCAAGAGCGCGGCAAGTTGTCCGTGCACCTCAATACCTACATTGCCCGGTGTTGGGGTTATCACAATCTTATCGACCATTTTCCTGACCTCACGAAAAATATCATCTCTCGATAGGCCTTCCTCGATATTCTCCATGTGCGATTGCAGACTCGCAACGATGTTTTTGTATTTCTCGGCTGCTGCTGGGTGAATGATTACTGGTTCGATCCGTTGTTGCTGTTGCGCTAATTCTTCCTCTAGATGCTTCTTTTCCACTTCCATTTGTTTAATTTTTAGCGCCAAGCTATCCGGCGCCAACCCCTTCAATAATAAATCCACACCCCGATCAATTTCTATGGTCAGAGAATTAATTTGTTTTTTTTTCTTCTGGAAATCGCCCCGCTCAGACTTTTGCAGTCTTCGTCTTTCATCTTGGTAGGCTTTGACGTACTCAACAATTAACTCTGGCTCCGCTAAATGCGCATGCAATGCAGATAGGACTCGTTTTTCAATATGCTGACGAGTGATCGTGCGCTTATTGTCACAGTCTCCACGCTCACGATTACCGGCACACATCAATCTATCGGTTGTGAATATGGTGTAACTCGCACCACAACAACCACATTTAATCATGCCACTAAACACATGCTTAGGCTTACGCGCACGCTTATACTGGCTTTGACTTTTGCTGGTTTTTAAATTGGTCACAGCATGCCATAATTCATCTTCAATAATTCTTAAGTCTGGTGCATCATGATAAACCCATTCTTCGGGTGGGTTGGCTCTTGACACGCGCTTGCCGGTGCTAGGGTCTTTTATAAAGCGCTGCCGGTTCCAGACTGTCTTACCGATATAAAGATGGTTCTGCAGAATACCGTTCTGTCTCTGTCTGCTACCGTTAATCGTTGATGCGTTCCACTTACCTCCCCGGGGCGAGGGAATATTGTCAGCGTTTAAGTCTCTGGCAATTTCACGTGGTGTTTTGTTATGACTGTATTCATTAAAGATACGCTCAATAACAACCGCTTGCTTTTCATTGATGACTAATTCGCCGCCACCAATACTGTCATACCCGTATGATTTCCCGCCAGCCTGACGACCATCATTGACGACAGCTTGTAAGCCTCGCTTTGTTTTTTGAGCTAAGTCTGCAAGGTAAAGCTCGCCCATTAAACCTTTAATTCCGATATGAATCGTGCCGACTTCACCATCCTGAACGGTGTGAATAGTGACATTGTGAAAGGCTAGGGTCTTACGGATTTGTGCAAGGTCAGCTTGGTCACGGCTTAACCTGTCCAGCGCTTCACAGATCACTGTATCAAATTTGCCTAGCTCCGCATCACGCATCAATTTTGCAAGAGCTGGACGATTATGTGTTGATGCACCAGATATAGCGGCATCTTGATAACTGTTAACAATTTCAAAGCCGTTGTGCTGTGCCCACATTGAGGCAAGATCAATCTGATCACGGCACGATTTATCGTTCTGGCGGTCAGAACTAAACCGGGCGTATATTGCTGCTCGTTTATTTTTCATTGTCATGATCTTTTCTTGCATCCCGTAATGCCATTACTCGAACCAAATCAAGCAATATTTCACGTTTGTATCTTTTCTTTATTTTTTCAGTAGTAATAGGCCAGTCGTGTTTCGATAATTTGTATGAAAGAGAATTACTATCCAGCCATGAGATAAACTTTCTTTTTTCATAGCACGCAACGCAGTCACATAATTTTTGTGATGGCTCCAACCTACTCATGAGTTCACTCCGAATCGTGAACTGATGAATAGCCGAGTTCCAACTGCATAAGGTTTAGTGTTGATGGATGGTGGCGGCCATATTAGAGAGGGGATTAGATAGTTTTCCCCATGGCTTAGAGATACTTCAACATCAGTAATATACTGATTAAGTAATAGAGGCTCTTCATTAGTATAGAGAGCGTTGATGCTTTTAACCGTGATAATAAGTGAATACATGTGTTCTCCTTTTATTCTCTGGAACAAGAATAAAATTACATGCTTCTCACATTGAATTTGTGACCAAAATCACAAATCGTAAAATCCAAATAGCGACTTAAAATTTGATATAAAAAATGCTCTAAAATTTATATACGAAATTTTAATTTCAATAAAATCAATTAAATATAATTTTTTATCTGAAACAAGGGAAAGTCAATTTTGCGCAAAATATGCGATGACTTTCTTGTGTCCGGGGCGTCACTTCGCTTGGAAAAACACAAAGCGAAGCGACTGTTTTTCAGTCCCGAATTTTCATAAAAGTTACGCAGTAGAACCACCGATCTTGGCTTTGGTGTTAGCTGGAACACGTCCTTTGTCAGGTTTTCTGCCATAGTTGCTAATAAGTACTTGTTTGAAATCAGCATTTTTTACTGTTCTGATACGAACATTATTCATGGTGGCTCTTGAAGGGCAGGGTAGCATCCGACCTTTGCCACTTCGACTGTCCCCGTATCCATTAATGGAGTCGACACTTTGATGGCCTAGTATTGCTGCACTATAAATGCGGCCATGACTGCTACTTTTGAGATCACTACCCAGTTGATGCCGAAAGGATTTAAAAGTAATGTGTTTTTTCCGCCTTGGGAAAAGCTTTTTATTTAGCCCATCCAATCGTTTTTGTAACATGCCAACAGCATTCATTTCTGTTTGGTGAGGCTTAAGCTTATCGAGCTCCTTTTTCATCTGTTTTAAGGCAACAGAGAAAACCTTGAAGACTTCATCATCCAAATAAAGATGTCTATCCATGCCTCTTTTACCATCTTCAGTTTGCTTCGATCCTTCTATGTAGATGCCATTATCAGGGAGAAGTTGAATCGACATCATTTCAGAGGGACGACACCCTGTAATGCGTACCACGGCGATGGCTCCGGCTAGGCTTAAGTCAGGCACTCTTTTAGACATGCAGCCCTTCAGTAAGGCGTTACAGTCATCATTGGAGACTTTTTTTATAGAGGAACCAGGTTTTTTATAAAGGGCGCCGTCAGGAAATTTTGTCGCCTTGATGAACTTAGCTTCATCGATAATGCCTCGCTCAAGGTAATAAACCTCAAGTGCTCTTCTTTTTTTATTCCATGAGCCATAACCCGGTGGGTTATCGTCAAGAGCATGATCGATTAATGCTTTATGGAGTTCTTGGACATGTGGGTTGGTTGTGCCAAGTCGACTCTTAATAAAATTCTTAGCTTGAGATAGATAGGCTTCTCTCGTTTTCTCTTCCATAGTGGATACCTTGTATTAGTGAACTTGGTATCTAGATTAGCCTTAATGCAAAGATGGCTTTGTCGTTTATGTCACAGTTTCAATAGCCAGTTGCCTATAAATTAAAGTGAACTATCAATGACACTCGTCATCTTCATTTAACCTACTGATGCCTTCCATGTACAGCTGACTTCAGGGCTCACCAGTATCCGTTGCCAGCAACGTTACTGGCGGAGGATAAACCCTCTCGCCCTACATACTTCCCCGTTTTTATGAGCGTTAATGCTACAAATATTTATCGGGGAAGTATGTAATCAGGAAGTCAGCAATAGCTCATGGTAGAGGCATCTTCATTAGAACACGTAAGCAGGTACGTTAATGTGTCATCAGTGAAATCTATCGACTTTAAGTTAACGTCATGTAGATCACTGATATAAGCTATTTGCATTAGGTAGACGCCCTAACTAATGTTCGCCAGAAAACCAATGCCAGCATTTTGATGTTGCTCATCTTTTTGTATACAAACATCTTCAGGCCGAACAACGATAGGCCTAGGCTCTGAAAAGCATCTGGAGGCAGCAGTGGCCAATGCATGTAGGAGTTCATGCTTCATTTGCCTTGGCGCTAAAGATGCAAACGCATTAATTATCAAGTCATCCAATTCTTTGGCAAAGTGCTTGCCCCAAGGATGGCTATCAATCAATTCCTGATAAATAGCTTTGACAACCTCTCTGGATTGAGCGGCACTAGGAGCTTGAACTCTTATCTCAATCATTCGTGAACGAATCGGGGGAGGAATATGGTCAGGCTCATTAGCGGTTGCTACCCATATCACATTGCTGAGATTCATTGGGATGTCTAAATATTCATCTTTATAGCTTCTGGCTGTGTGAGTTTCGAGCAAACCATACAATGGGCCCAATGGATCAAATCGTGAAGCTGCAATCACCTTGTCGACTTCATCTAACATAATGATGGGGTTGGCATAACGACTTCTTCTGATGCTTTCGCTAATAAACCCAGGACTACTATCACTCCATGAGCAGTTGCCACCGTTGAGGATAAATCCTGAACTAATTGTCGAAAAGTCCAGCGAGAAAAAGTCAGTGCTAAGCACTTTCGCAAGCTCTGACATAAACCGTGTTTTACCAATCCCGGGCGGACCCGTTAGCAATACTGGGGGCAAGCAAATGATTTCAGGTGATTCCAACCTAAATAGATGCAAATGGCGCTTGCATAAGTCGATAACGTCTTTGAAGTTAGCAAACTGACCTTCTAACGCATCTAGCTTCGAAAGTAAGCTATCTTCAATTGTGGCAAACCCCTTCCAGCTGGATTCTTTATACAGTGCTTTCAGAATGTCTTTTCTGCTTGAGCGAAACTCGCTTTTGATAGCACTCAATACATCATCATGTTTGAAAATATAGACACCTGTACCCGTTGGCGGTAAGTCATCAATATCCTCGGACTCGTAGAGGTCTGGATCAGAATAATCAAATGGGTCGGTAAAAGCGGGTTTCACCAGGTTTTCGTCGATAAGGTCTCTTAGTGATTTTTTAGTCATGTGAACTCCAAAGCTGAATAAATTCTCCCTCCATCCACCCGGATAAAGGGAGGTACTGCCATTTACTTCAGTTTCGAGAGCTTCTTTGCCCATTTTTCACGGATGTCGTAGATGTCTGCAGTCCAGCCTTTAGGGCCTGGACGTTGTCCCATTTTTCCTTCATCCCACATCTTTTCCACAATTTCTGCTTCATACTGCTTACGACGAAGGAATGGTCTGAGTTTCTTAATGGCAGATAGAGCGTGTGTAATGTCGTAAACCAATGCATAGGATTGCCGGTTACTGGTGCTATCTCTTTTTAATTTGGCAATGAAACTGGACTCACCAAGGATGGTTTGTACCTCTTCAAGCACTTCACGATTGTTTTGTACTACCGAAAGCTTCAGGCGATGACAAACTCCCTCACGACCTTTGTACTTTTGTTTTGCAATGCCAATACACCCGTCGCCATCAACAAAGCCAGCGGCCCAAGCGAGAGATAAAAGCACATTTAAGTTAAAAGTATTTTCAGAGTTCATAGTGATTCCTTTTTATTATGTTACACAAAGTGTAACTGTTAAGCCAAAAAAATACCAACAGACCTTTGGGGCGTGTTGGATCAATATTGATTTGGTGAGTATGTTGTTACACTATGTGTATCTCATTGTCAACTGTTTTATATTTTATGTTGCTCTTTAAACAAAAAAGCTCAATGAGTCCTTCAGGCATTTTTCTATTATTTTCAAGGCCTTGTTTTATTTCCCAACTAACCCAAGTCCGCTTGCTTACATGTACCACTTTTGCCGCATCTTCCTGTGTTAGGCCAAGTGCATTCCGCAATTTTTTCAACTCTTCTGGTGTGACGGGCATATCAATAATCTACTAATTAATTAAAATGTAATAGACTAGCATGAACCTCAATATCGGCTGAGAAATGAGTGATACATAGTCTATTTTTAAATTTATAGCTGCCTCACTTGCTTCCATTGGATTAGTCGCTGTTTTTGGTGCTAGCCTCACTGATCGGCCTGAGTTAAAAAGAGGTCTATCAATCCTTTGATACGTTCTCAGACTGTTTTTAATTGAGGGGACTATAGGCTTATGATGCCTGATTGCTGCCATTACCCGCATGACAACTCACTCAATCGCACTTCTGGAAAAATGAAGATGGCTTGGTGCTTATCAGCCAGTATTCAAATCATAAACCTTTCTATGCTTGAGATGTAAAAACAAAGGTATCGAAGTCTTGTCACTCTCCCATCAAGGCCTAAATGTACTATTTCATGAGGTGGTATCTGAATTAACTTCAGACGGCGATGTGTAAGTGGTTGGAGAAGCCAATGTATGAATCAATATACCAAGTATGATCAGCGTACCTGCAGATACCTCCGAAGTGCTTATAGACTCTGCTGAGACAAACACTCCCCATAAGATCACTATTATTACCGAAAACAACCCAGTCATATGTGAGACTAATTTATTCTCGGTGAATAACCATAGGCAATAAAACATGCCAGTAGAGAAAGTGCCGGTGACGATTGCATAAATAATTCCATCAATATTGAACACTACATATGAAGACTTAATAACAATAGAAAAGAATAAGATAAGACCGACAATGGCTGACATCATAAACATCCGCCTAAGCCACTGATATGACAGTTTAATCTGAGACTTATCAGGAGAAAATAATGCAAATGAGACACCTGAAAATATTATTAGCAGTAATGAGGAGTGATTATAGTTAGTAATAGATGGGAGCTCAAAAAACATACCAGCACCAATACTGATAATGATTATCGAAAATATTGAAGACAAATTAGTCATTATGTTTTTTGGAGAAATATTGAAAAGAACTCTGAACACAATCGATGAGCCGTAAAGTAGGAGGGATGAGATAACTAAACCCAAATCAGGTAATGCGATTGAGAGTGTAAAGATTGAAGAAACAAATAACAGGCTGGTTGTTAACAGGCTGAAGTTATTACGGTAGGCAAATTGAGTTACTGCATTTGGAAGAACAGTCAAGACTATAAAAGCTGCTGTCGCTACTTTCATAAAACTAAATAAACACGGATCCATCTCGCCTGTTTGAAGTGCTAACTTAGTTAAAATTAAATTACTGGAATAGGTCAATATTAGAAATATAAAGGTGCTAACAGTAGTCATTGTTTTATTTTCTATTTATATATGTATATAATCATATTGTATATATAAAGTGCTGGATAGTAAACTTCTGACTGAATATGGGTATAGATATTTTATTGAATAAAAATGAGGGTAAAAGCCGTGATACTTTATTGGATGTTGAGGCGTTAGTAGATAAGTATCACTCCTCATTGGTAAACAAAGCTAGGTCAATGGTTGGGGGGGGCTATGCTGAAGAAATTGTTCAAGATACATGGTTAACATTCATTGAGTTGAAGAGAGCAGGCTGCCAGATCCATTCCCAAAAAGCATGGTTAAATAAGGCTGTTATTAATAAGTCAATAAACATCATTAAGAGGGAAAGTAAGCTCATCAGCATGAATGAAGATGACCTCATGGCCTTAGAGCAACCACACAATGTAATCATGTGTGCTCAACCTGAAGATAATTGTGAGTTATTTGATAAAATTAAACAGTTAGAAAGCAACTGGATGAGGCTGACAGAAAACCAAAAAAAAGCCTGCGAGTATAAATTTATTTATGGATACTCTAACCTTGAAATTTCTGAGCTCATGAGTATCAGCATAGTTAATAGCAGGGTTATTTTGAGCAGAGCTAAAAAGCGATTATTTCAGAAATCAATTTAAAGTTTTTGTAACATTTGTTACAGCTTCATTAGTTTGAAAAAATACACGCCCAGGCAATAAGTCATTAAAAAAATCCATTTTTTTGAGCTTGTCAAATACAGGGCCTCTTACTTCAGAGAGGTGAATTATTGTGCCTGTTAGTCTAAGTCCAGCAATCATTTCTTTGAATGTGCTAACTGCAGTTGTATCAACATAGCTAACAGAAGAAAAAATCAGAACAATAGTTTTAGCATCGTAATTCTTTTGTTCCTTTTCAATGAATTCGGCAATGTAATTGATATTGGCAAATGTTATGTTCTCATCAATTCTTATCAATAAGAGATGTTTCCAAGTCTCAACATTATGGCGATTGATATTTCTATAATGATTGGTATTTTTGATTCTACCGACGACAGCTAGGTGAGGTTTACCTGCTCGTTTAAGGTAGTTAAAAACAGTGGCGACTACGCCCAGTATAATTCCTTCTTCAATTCCTAAGGCCAGCACTCCGATAAACGTTATCGCCTGACTAAAACCATCTGCTTTATCTTGATGCCATATTTGAAAAATACTTTTTAGTTTTACTAGAGGGGTTACTGCAACGATTATTATGGCTGCAAGTGCTGCTGTAGGTATATATTCTAGTGTATGAGTAAGACTGTGAAGAACTACAGCAATGAGTGTTACGGCAATAAGCATCGCGATTTGAGTTTGTGCACCTGCAGAGTAGTTCACCATGGTTCTGCTAAAGCCTCCAGCAACCGGCATTCCTCCAGATATGGATGAGGCGAGGTTTGCAGTCCCAAGTGCTACAAGCTCTTGGTTAGGAGATATTTTCTCTCCTCTAGCGGAAGCCATAACTTTTGCGATTGCTACGCTTTCTACATAAGCTATTAGGCTAATGAAGATTGCGCTTGGTAATAGTACTAGTGCATGCTCGGTAGATATTTCTAAAAAGCTAAAACTAACCTCGGGCATTCCCTGAGGGATAGAGCCCACAATATCCACGCCTTGTGTATTTTGAAGAGAGTATAGGGTAACCAATAGTGTCCCGGAAATGACTGACAGGAGTGGGGCTGACTTTGTTAGGGCTGTACGCAGACTTTTTTTGAGGTTGAAGTAAATTAGAAGCTTACTAAGTGGTGTTCCCATGATGATGAGCAGAGAGAAGGCCAGTAGGCCTAAGCCCATTTCATGGACGTTAATGTTAGTAGGTATCTGTGTTACGCAGTTTTCAATGGTGTTGCATGGCTGTACATGCAGACCAATCATATGCGGGATCTGACTAATAAGAATTATTACCGCTGCGCCAGAAGTGAAGCCTGATAAGACTGGTTGGCTTATATAGTGTACGAGATTTCCCATATTCAAAAGTGACATCAAGCATAAAATCAACCCACCTTCCAGAGCTAAAATCATGGCATTTTGAATAGGAGTGCCATATTCCATAATTTCAGGGGATGACAGTGCACTTGCAACCATAATAGCCGCAATCGATACGGGCCCGACGGACAGTACTCTACTCGTCCCAAAAAGAACATATGCTATTGCTGGAAGCAGGCTAGTATAAATGCCCACCTGAACAGGAAGTCCGGCTAGGAGTGCATATGCCATGCCTTGCGGAATTAAGAGTATCGCAGTAATTATCCCGGCAAAAACATCACTATGGAACAATTCCCAACGATATGTTTTTAGCGAAGTTGCTAGCGGTATTTTTACTGCTAACTTTCTAAATAGTGATGCCGGCATATACATAACTTATAAGTGATTAAATTGATTTTATTTTCACTCCTGGCAGTAGGTTGCCAGGAGGTATTTATTATATATTTGAATTTAATATATGTATATATTTGATCATAATTAAGGAGTCAGAAACTTATCGGCATATTTTGCTTTGCTAGGAAGATCAACTCTTCTACCTTTGAGCATGATCCTCCAGTACAGCCACGGAAGGCCATAACGTTTTACAAGCCACCATACATATCGATTTTTCCTTGGGTTTAATAGTGGAAATGATGGTGTAACTTCACCGCCATATGAAAATTCTGCGAGTATGACCGTGGAAAGCGAAGTGGTCAGAGGGCAAGAGCCATAGCCCGTATACTTAGCACTCAGCTGGTGCTTTCCGACTAGGTTGAGAATATTGTCCACGACCACTGGCACTTGTTTTCTGACGGCTGCAGCTGTTTTGGCATTAGTGGTACCAATCACATCACCTAGACCAAATACATTCTTATATTGGGTATGTTGCAAGGTTTCTGGGTTCACATCGAGCCAGCCCGCCTCATTGCTCAATGGACACTCTTTGATAAAGTCCGGCGCACTCTGCGGTGGCGTGACATGAATCATATCGAAGTATTTTTCGACAAGTTCTGTGTTACCGGATGAGTTCTTGACCTCAAATGTGGCCTTTTTAGCTGGACCGTCTATTTCGACCAGATTGGTTGTGAAATGGGTTTTGATGCCATAGCCGGCAACTACTTTTTCAAGCGCTTTGGCAAAAAAAGGCACGCCGAACATGCCGGGGCCTGCATTAAAAAATTCAACGTTTATTTTGTCCAGGTTGCCATTTTTTCTGAAATGATCGGCAGCTAAGTACATTGCTTTCTGGGGGGCGCCAGCACATTTTATCGGCATTGGAGGCTGTGTGAATAAGGCATTACCAGAAGTGATCTTCTGAATTGTTTGCCAGGTGTAATCGACATGCTCAGGAGAGTAGTTACAACAGACATTGTTTTGACCTAACGTTTCTTTAAGGCCTTTTATTTTTTCATAATCAACCTGTAAGCCGGGACATACGATCATGTAATCATATGTATAGTTTGTATTGGACTTTACACTGACACTGTTCTTTTCAGGACTAAATGTTGTTACATAATCTTTTATCCAACGGACGGATGCCGGTAACAGGCTGGATTGATTCTTAACAGCGTCCTTAAACTTAAATACACCGCCCCCAATAAGCGTAAAAGCAGGTTGGTAATAATGTAACTCCGAAGGTTCTATAATTGCTACAGTGAGTGATGGCTGTTGTTTAGTAATATCGTTAGCTACAGCGGTTCCAGCCGCCCCTGCACCAACAATCACAACATTGAAATGGTTATCCATAATACTCTCCATTGTTTTCATATATATTTTTGTACTTTTCCCATTCTTGGTATCCACCGATCATTGACATTACATTTTTAAATCCCATGCTATTCAGGCTGTCTGCAGCCAGCGCTGAGCGATTACCTGAGCGACAAAATAAAATTATTTGTGTATCTGGATTTGTAATTTTTTCTATATCATTGATCTTGAACTCGAGGACACCTCTAGGTATTTTCAATGCTTCATCAATTTCCCCATCGGCATATTCGTTTTCTTCACGTAAATCAATAAGGCAAACATCACTTTTACTCATTAGCGTGCGAACTTCTTGGACAGTTATCTCAGTGACTCTGGGTTTTACCTTAGCTACTAGCTGGGCTGGACTAAAAGTATATGGTGCAGGAAAAGTTGCAAGGTCTGATGATTGAGTGGCTTCTTCTTCCTCTATACCACAATATATATTGGCAGGAACTGCAACATCGATGAGCCTAGGTTTCGGTAAATTAAGGTTGTCCATGATTTCGATGAAATCAGTTCGTCTTTTCCCCGCTAAGCGAGGGTTGCTAAGCTTTTCCTGACCGATAGAGCTTACTCTAAAACCTTTGTAATCATGACCGGGGTAGACTAGAGTTTCATCGGGAAGATTGAATAGGATGTTAGTAATGCTGTCATATAAAATGCCAGCATCACCACCTTGGAAATCTGTTCGCCCACAGCCATTGATTAGTAAACTGTCACCAGTAAAGACTCGATCTCTCCACAAGAATGAAACGCTGCCTTTTGTATGACCAGGCGTCGCTCTTGCAATAACTGTTTCCTCATCACCTAAGTGAAATTTGTCCCAATCAGAGATTTTAATATCTGCGCTTTGGGGGTCACATTGCTGACTAACAGCTGTTTTAGAATGGAGCTCCCGTCGGAGCAGTCCACTTGCTGTAATGTGATCTGCATGAACATGCGTTTCAAGAGAGTATTTCAATACTAGACCGAACTCTTTCAACAACGCTTTGTATGTTTCTATTTCTGTATCTACAGGATCAATTAAGAGGGCTTCTGATGAAGTGGCATCTGCTATTAAATAAGTGAGCGTACTGCTTTCCGCATCAAAAAGTTGTTTAAATAACATTTCAGATTCCTAATGAGATTTATTCAAATTATTAGTTTGTTATCAGAGCTTTCATTTCTTGAAAGTCCCATTCTCTAGGTCCGACTGCTTCATAGATGAGCTGACCTTCGGGATTAACTAAATATGTCATTGGCAAAGCTTTGACATTCCAGCCTTTAAGGCTAGTATCGGGGTCACTTACAACTGGAAATGTAATGCCAAAGTGTGTAATGAACTCTGCAGCCTCTGTTGTATATGGGCCTGCATGAATGCCTATAATTTCGAAACGTTCTCTATCTGTTTGCTCATATAGCCGTTGCATATCAGGAAACTCTTTTATGCATGGAGAACACCAATGTGCCCAGAAATTCACCAATACATACTTCCCTTTAAAATCATCAAGGCCTAATGATTCTCCCTGAGGAGTTTGAAGTTGAAATTGTTCTGCAGGTGTTTGTGGTGTAATTGGAAGCATTAACTCCTTTGCAGTGACAGGCACAGAAAAGAGGAAAAGCAAAATTGTTGTGAATAAGTAGTTTCTACGCATTGAAATAGTCTCCGATTAGTTGTTTGAGTGATCACCAATAGGTGTGGCAAAAGAATCGGATATAATTTCAGTCACATTATCTCCATTTAAAGCTTTCAAAAACTCTACGAGATCATCCATTTCATTCTTAGTTAGATTCAATGGATTAATCAGTGGTGACTGAGTTTCATTTTCAATTCCGCCGTTATTGTAAAATTCAACCACACTCTCTAAATTAGGCATTGAACCATCATGCATATAGGGTGCTGTTAAGGCGACATTTCTCAATGAAGGAGTACGATATTTCCAACGATCTGCCGGATCTTGCGTGACTTCATAGTGACCCAGATCACCTTCTTTTTTGCTACCAACTGACTTAATAATGTCATTTTTAACATCCAAATAACGACCAGGCGCCACTTGAACGCGTTGTGTTTCGGGATCTTTTTTCATCGCTCTTTCCCAACCGATGCCTGTGTTATGCAGACTGTTATCGGTAAAGAGAGCATGTTTTTCGGTGACGCTATGACACGCGATGCATTGTGCTTTGCCGGCAAACAGATCAAACCCTCGAATCGCCGATGGCGGCATCGCATCCTTTTCCTTACCGTAATACCAGCGATCGAAAGGTGAATTAGCTGAGTTTAATGTTCTCTCATACGATGCAATCGCTTTAGGAATGGTTTCAAAACTGGCTTGTTGCCCATCAAATGCCGCTTCAAATAATCCGACATAATCTTCTAGATTGCGTAGTTTTTCGATCACCACTCCAAATGAGGGGTTGGCCATTTCATTTCGCGCCAGCATGGGCTGCCAGGCTTGATGTTCAAGCGATGTTTCACGACCATCATGAAATAACTTTTTGAAATAAGCCGTGTTATAGATAGTGGGTGCATTTCGCTTTACTGAGCGGCCTTCAAAACCTACCGCAGTCAATATTTCATGATTGGTAAAGCCTTGCTCCGGAACATGACAAATTGCACAGGAAATCGTGTTATTAAGTGACAAGCGTCGGTCAAAGAATAACTTTTTACCCAGTTTGATTTTGGCTTCGGTCAACGGGTTATCTGCCGGTACCGGCACTTCAGGTAAACCCAGAGGTGGGTTTTCTACAAATTTGAGTAGGTCGGTTTCTTTACCTTGACGGTTTTGAATGCTCAGCGAATTAGTAATGTAGTTTTTACTTTCATAACCCGCTTTGGAGTCCCCAGCACCAATACGAATATTTTGCAGGTGCTGGTTTTCAGCGTTACTTTCATCGACACCGTATTCCATCATCAAGGTTTTAAGATCATTAATGATGATGTCTGGGTGGAGAAATGACACGCTGTAAATATTGCGTATTTTCAGATCCGGATCGATTAAAAATACTCGTAAGATGTGTGAGAAATTACCGTCATCGTCACTGGCGTCATCTGACTTGGGAATCACTGATTGACCATAGTCATCCAAAATCGGGAACAACTCTTCTTCAGAGTGTGTGGTGAGGTATTTCCAGTCTACGGTGTCAGTTTCTGGCTCATGATGCATTTGGTGATCACCATGCTGCATATCATGACCTTCATGACCCGAAGAATGGTCCATATCCATATGTTGATCATGTAATCCACTCTCAAGCTTTTTTAAGTGCTCAGGAGTATCATACGTCGGGTCAAAACTCATGCTCAGCATTTGTAAGTTTTGAGCGACAGTAGGGTCTTGCTTGGCAAGCTCCTTAATTCGGCTGAAAACGACATGGGTCAATGGGCAGCCATTTAAATCGTCACAGCGGGTATACATAAAGTTCAGTAGCGTGTATCTGCCTCTGAACATTTCGTGGTAAGACACGGTTTCGTTATTGGTATCAATGACTTTTGCATTTTTGGCATAGCCCAGTACAGGTAGCTTATAGCTACCTGCACTGGGTGCCTCAAAGTCTAACTCACCATAACCGGGTGCAGGCAATATGGTCTGTGGGCCTGCAGCCCCATCGAATGATAAAACATTGGTGGATAATAATAAGAAGCTGAAAGATATTATTAACGACGTCTTGTTTAGATGTTTCATGGTGAATTATCCTTACCTACACTGTTACTTATTGTTAACTGCTAGATTTTCGGCGGCGTTATTCTCAGTTTTTGCTTGTTTACCATAGAGAGAATAGGCTCCGAAACGCATTTGGTGAGCTCTGCCAAGCTTTTCTTTAGTGAAATCAAGCGTGAATTGCTCTTCCATATTTTCACCATCCCAGTGATACAGTCTCAAAAACTGTTCATTGTCCTCACCTTTTTTATCCCAGTTAGCAAGTAATGAAGTTGTATAGTACAGACGCTTATTGTCCCAACTTGATGAGACCATATTGACCTGTCTACCGATGTACTCTTCGTGTACAAGTTTAGGGTTGTATGGATCTGTGATGTCATAACCACGAGTTTTACCGTCTGTCATGGTATTAACCCAGATCATTGTGTCATCACTACTAATAGAGAAGTCGACTGGTAATGGCATATCAGCAGGATCACCTACAGTTCCAACCATAGATGCTTTCCAGCCACCTTTACCATCTTCTTCGATCAACCAGATTTCTGATGTAAGAGCCGTAGTTGTAAAGCAGTAATTGTGCTCTGGATCCCATGCACATCTGATTTCAAGTGGAGCGCCTGGTACATCAAGAACTTGCTTAGGTTGGCGTGTGTGTAAGTCCCAAACCACCATAGTGTTACCGAAGCGTTTCATGGCTTCTTCATCCTGAAGCATCTGACCAAAGTCCATCATATAGTTAGACCAACCGGTAAATGATGAAGTTAACATCATGTTTCGACGAGGTAAGACTTGGATGTCATAGCCATAACCATCTGCATACTGGCCTGTTTTTTCAGCACCTTGCAGGTTGTCATCGGTAGGAATCCAATAGGTATCGACGTATTCGCCTTCATTGGTGTATTCAACCAATGCGGTACGACCACCATGGTCTTGATTATTCGATAAAGCGGTCCAAATCATACGACCAGGTAAAGCATAAGGGGTATGAGGACCAACTACGCCGCCAGTTGTACTTACGAAATCATCAATAACCTTTGTTAGCTTAGGCTTTGCAGGATCTGAATGAACATCAAAAATGAAGATCTTGCTGGTATCCAAACCACCAGCCCACAGGTATTTACGATCATCAGTGAATCCCGAATGGTGGGCTTCATTTCTACCACCAACTGAGGTGACATGACGCACTTTGCCGTAATCTTTAGCTTCTGGATTTACCGAAACAGTAACCAGTTTATCTTGACCATCACCTAAGCCTTCAACACCCAGAGTCCAGACGTAGACAAAGTCTTCTTGGCCAGAAATTTTGGCCATATAAGGCGACATACAGGTTTCATCAGCCTGAACTGTCGCGGGCATACTCATCAACATACCCGCACCAAAAGCGATTGGCGCGAGTAACGTTAAAGTGGGTTTCAATTTATCCTTAAAATTTTTAAACAATTTCATTTTTCTCTCCTACATTTCAATTTTCATATTTGCGGTTTTGTATAGCTACATAACCAGTTTTATTCAAATTGTTAGCTTTCTGTTATTCATCTACGCTCAGTAAACGAAGCTAACGCTTTTGAACCTTTCCGGTTTTGATCTTTGTACGATGAATAACCTCCCTTATATTTGAACAGTTAATATAGTTATAGGTAAAAAGTATAAAAAAAGCAACACTGATGTAAACCATACCTTCTACAAGGTAGGTTGTCTATATATAACTAAACCAGATTTAAATATTATTGTTTTTCTCTTTAATTCGTTTAGTTACTGATTTTAAAGCTTTTAAGTATTGCTTTGAGATGCTTGTTGATTAGTTTAAGTAATAAGTATATAAGTATTAATACTAAGAATGTCTTGTGCTATTACAACTTGTTCTACCTTGAGTCTAATGTGGATGCACAAAATAGGCTTAGGTTAAAAGGAAGTCAGTATGAAATTACAACAAATAAAATACCTTGTTGGGATTGTTACTAATGATCTGAACGTTTCTAAAACGGCTGATAAATTTTTTACATCTCAGCCGGGTGTAAGTAGACAGATAAAGCTGCTTGAAGAGGAATTAAACGTAGATATTTTTGAGCGAAACGGAAGGCTTCTGACTGGCTTGACGCCTGTTGGTAACGCGATATTAGAGATGGCTTCTGAAGTGCTGGATCGTGTGAATAATATTAAATCAGTAGCTAAGGAGTTTTCTGAGGAGATAAGTGGCAAGCTCACAATAGCAACTACGCATACGCAAGCTAGGTATGTCTTACCAAGAACAATTATTCATTTCACCAATATGCATGAGTCAGTTGGGTTCCAATTAAAACAGGGCAACCCACATCAAGCATTTGAAATGGTATCAAAAGGTATGGTTGATTTCGCCATTGCTTCGGAAGCTATGGATGACTTTTCTAACTTAATTACATTTCCTTGTTACTCATGGAATAGGTTGGTGCTTGTAAAGCGTGACCATCCCTTAGCCTCTGGTGCACCTATATCTATAGAGCAACTCTCGAAATATCCTCTAGTGACATATGAAAATGGTTTTACTGGTAGGTACCAACTGAATAATGCCTTTCAAAAAGCAGGGTTGGAGCCCAATATCATGTTGACTGCATCCGATGCAGACATCATCAAAGCCTACGTGAAAATGGATTTAGGTGTAGGTGTTATTGCTAGTGTTGCTTATGACCCAGATGATGATTGCGACTTAGTATCTATTAATGTCAGAGAGTTGTTCGATGACTGTGTTGCAAAAATTGCAATCAGAAAAGGGGTATCTCTAAGAAGTTATATGTATGACTTTATCGAGCTATTTTCACCACATTTGTCCCGAGACATTGTTGAAAGAACACTGGCGAAACCTAGTAGTGAAGAAGTGTTTTCGATTATGGATAAACTAGACATCCCACACTATTGAATATGATTTCTGTTAGAAACCGCGCATGTTGATATTGACTTACACATCCCTAGGAAATTTAGTTCGAGTCGCAGATTTTTTGTATGCAGATAAGATCTAAGATGCTGGTCCTTATATAATTATTTAGTATTACTATATTTTAATTGTGAATATATACTAAATTCTGTGATGCATATTCGGTGCATTGCTAATAATAATTTATAGAATGGAGAGGACAACATGGCACAAACAGACGTAAAAGCCGCTGTAATGAAAACAATTTCTGCAATACAAGCCAATCCAAAAGCATCAAAAGTATTTTTTAAGGCTGACACTGAGTGGGTTGAGGATGTTCGTTGTTTAGGTAAAGTCAGAGACTTTACACCTTTAATTATTGATGAGCCTCCTGAACTTGGTGGTCAAAATGCAGGGCCCCACCCTGTGGAGTTATTGTTAGTTGCCCTCGGAACATGTCAAGAAATTATGTATTCAGCTTATGCATCAGTGATGGGAATTAAATTAGACAGCGTACAAGTATCTTTAAAGGGCGACATAGATTTAAAGGGGCTGTTTGGACTGGATGAAAATGTACCCGCAGGATATACACACATCAAATTTGAGGCCAATTTAGTTAGTGATGCCGATGACGAGGCCCTGAAATCATTAATTGAAACGGTTGAAAGCCATTGCCCTGTAATGGACTCCTTATTGAGAGAAATATCTATCAGTGGTACTGCAAAAGTAAACGGTAAAGAGCTGTACCGGTCTGAAGTGGGTATTGCTGTGTAAGCAAGTTCAGTTGGAACTGTATAGCTGGAATATTGACGATTGTTCCAGCTATACAGCTCCGAATTACAATCTGTAGGGAATGAACAATGTCCATTGAGATTAAGTTAGATAGTGTGGGAGGAAAAGAGGATGCTTCTTACGAAATTATAGAGATCTATGTAAAAGAAGGTGATTACATTCGTGTAAACGATGTTCTGATGGTTGTCGAGGGAGATAAGGCTACGATTGAGATAACGTCAGAATATGAAGGAGTTATCAAGCAACTATCAATCGCATTGGGACAAATTATTTCAGAAGGGGAAAGTTACATTCACATAGAGCCAGTTAGTAATGTGGTAAGTGACGAGCCCCGTATGCTAGATGAAAAAACATCTAAATATGATCTGGCAGTAATTGGTGCTGGACCAGGAGGTTACACGGCCGCATTCCGAGCCGCGGATTTGGGGATGAAGGTCGCGCTCATAGAACGGTACTCATCACTGGGCGGGGTATGTTTGAATGTTGGCTGTATTCCATCAAAGTCATTGTTACATATTGCAAAAATTATTAATGAAGCAGAAGAGGTTCATCAGTTTGGAGTGGAATTTAGCAAACCCCAATTGAACATTGAAAAAATTAGGAAATGGAAGGACCGTACCTTATCTGAGTTGACTGATGGGGTGACGGAGTTAGCCCGTTTAAGAAAAGTTGATGTGTTTCATGGTACTGCAGAGTTTTTGAATTCAAAGCAATTGTTGATAACTGAGCACGGCTCTCCTCATCAAGAGAGCACTCTAGATTTTGAGCATGCAATTATTGCCGCGGGATCACGAGCCAATAAAATTAGCCATTTACCTGATGACCCCAGAATAATTGACTCTGCTAATGCTTTATCCCTTGAACATATCCCAGATCGTTTACTGATTATTGGTGCAGGCATTATCGGTTTAGAAATGGCTGCTGTATATGATGCATTGGGAAGCAAAGTCACTGTTGCTGCCAAGTACGATCAGTTAATACCTGAGTGTGATGGCGATATAGTTAAACCCTTATACGACCGCATAGCGGAAAGATACAATGTTTATTTAGAGACAATGGTTTCCAAGGTTGTCGCTGATGATGCCGAGTTAACAGTCCATTTCGAAGGTAATAGTGAAGTGCCAACAGTTCAGGCTTTTGATTCGATATTAGTTTCCATTGGAAGACACCCTAATGGACATGTTTTAAGTGCTGATTTAGCTGGTGTATATGTAGATGAGGCTGGATATATACCCGTTGATAGCTATCAAAGAACAAATGTTAACAACATTTTCGCAATAGGAGATATTGCGGGCAAACCCATGTTGGCGCACAAAGCCATACATGAAGGCAAAGTTGCCGCTGAGGTAATCGCTGGACTCCATAGTCGTTTTGATGCAACGGTTGTGCCTTCCGTAGCATACACAGATCCCGAAGTTTCTTGGATAGGGCTTACAGAGAAGCAAGCAAGGAGTAGAGGGGTTAAGTACGGTATTGGTGTATTCCCATGGTCTGCTAGTGGGCGAGCTTTAAGTTTAGGGCGCGGAGAAGGTAAGACAAAAATATTGTTTGATCTTGTGACAGATCAAATTCTTGGTGCTGGGATTGTTGGCGCACATGCAGGTGACTTAATCGCGGAGATAGGCTTAGCCATTGAAAACAATATTAAAGCTCATGCAATTAGCTCGACTATTCATCCTCATCCAACACTATCAGAAACGGTAGCATTTGCTACAGAAGTCTTTGAATCTACGATCACAGATCTTTATCTTGGTACAAGTTTAGCGCTCAATAGGTGAGAACCGTTCCATTGATATTATGAGAAATTTAATCACTTTTTTTATACTCAACCTTCTGTGTCAAAGTCTAACTGTAAACGCTGATGAGTTAACCGTTACATTACTGGGGACAGGTACTCCCATTCCAAGCATTGAAAGGTTTGGGTCTTCAACGCTGATTGAGCATAAGGGGAAATACTTTCTGTTTGATGTCGGCAGAGGAGCAACGATCAGGCTTTCTCAGATAGGAATGTACCCATCCGATATAGACAATATTTTCCTGACACACCTTCATTCAGATCACATAACAGGTTTTGATGATTTTTGGATAACCGGAGGAATTTGGCAACGAGCCAACACGCTCAATGTCTATGGGCCTGATGGAACCAAGTCATTTGTGGAGCATACTCAAGGGGCATTCAGTCTTGATGCTTTTTATAGAGAAAAGCAGTCATCTTTAAACCTAAAGGGGCTTGAGGTTAATGTTACCGAAATAAAAGAAGGCCTGATTTACGATGAAGATGGTTTGAAAGTTTCAGCATTCAGGGTGGACCATGGTGCAGTAGAGCATGCATATGGCTACAGGATCGACTCAGACAGACATTCCGTATTGATTTCAGGAGATACAACATACTCAGAGAATTTAATAGCTAATTCTCAAGAGCTTGATTTATTGATTCATGAAGTTTCGGTAATCGAACCAAAGCTTCTCCAGTCCAACCCTAAATTGAAAAGTATTTCGAAATACCATACTTCACTCCAACAGTTACATAAATTAGTGGAAAAAGTTAAACCTCAAAAAACCGTATTAAATCACCTGCTTCTGATTGGATCAGACGAAACGGAATTATCCCACCTGTTAGAAACCAAATTCCAAGATAAAAATATTGATGTTGGCCATGATCTCATGACTATTCATTTGCGTTAGATCTAATAACTGGAATGAAACTTCAAGTTTTATACGTAATAAAGCTTAAGAAACTGATCATTTCTCAAGCCCATAAAATCTTGTCATAAGAGAGTGAATTTCTAGAAGTAAATGTTCTTTCATTTCTTTGGAATACCCCTATAACCTTAGGTTGAGGCTATAAGAGCTTCCAAAAAAATATTCTTATAGAGAGAAGGTGAAAGAATGAAATTTAGAAACAAAATAACTAAAATTGCGTTTGCGTTAATGACCTTGTCAGCTGCTACAAGTCAAGCTGCAACTATCGGTGATGACTTCAACTTGAAGACATCTCCTGCTTCTGCTGCCATGGGGGGCGTTGGCTACATTAGCCCACAAGATGCAGTAGCATCCGTTTATGGAAACCCAGCATCTTTAACTCAACTTGAAGGTAATACTGATTTCACATTCGGGGCGACATACCTAAATGTTAGAAATAAGGGAGGGAGCAATGGTACGGGTTTAGGACCAGCCTGGAGTGGTGACATAGAAATGGAAGATTATATTCTCCCTAGTATTGCGTTTAGGCAACGGGTAAATGAGAAAATGATTTTAGGGGGCGGGGTTCAGGTTATTTCAGGCCTAGGATCAGACTACAGAACGACAAATGTGCTTCAGCCAACAGTTACCTATCTTAACTTCGGAGCGAATGTCGCTGCCGGCTATCAACTTACCCCTAAAACTAGTATTGGAGCAACAGTTACGGCTTCTTATGCATTACTTGAGCTGGGACTTGTTTCGAATACAGCTATGGAAGAGGCGTTAGGCTTTCGAGCGGGGCTAGGAGTTATTCATGATTTCGGTTTAGTAAAAGCTGGACTCAATTATAACAGTGAACTAGCAATGAAGTTCGATAATGTGGTCAGAACGTCTCCAGGTGTTATGTCCGATGTGGATATGGAGCAGCCTCAAGAACTCATACTAGGGGTCTCATCTACGCCAGAGCTTTGGTCTGACCTTTTGTTAGAAGCTAACCTGATCTACAAAAATTGGGACAATGCAGATTTGCACAAAGATATATGGAAAGATACATACACATTGCAGTTAGGTGGACAGTATTCCGTAAATAGCAAATTCAAGCTAAGAGCTGGTTATAGTTATACGACTGATCTGCTGAAAGAGAATGGGTTGGGAAATTCTATTGGAGGAGTTTCATCCCTTGAAGCAGGTGGTGGGACTGTTCCGATTGATGCAACAGTAATTCAGTTTGTGCAAGCACTAGCAGACCCTTTCTGGAATCATAGTGCCACACTGGGACTAGGTTATGAGCTTACTGATTCGATGGGGCTTGATGTTCATGCGGGATATTCTTGGGGAAGAGATCAAACGATCGGTGCTAATAATATCGAAGTCGGTGTAATTAGTCTGGGTGCCGGACTGACTTGGAACTTCTAATTATGTCTTTGGGCTAAGCCTAACAATCAAAAAAGGCACTGTGTTTAGTCACAGTGCCTTATTGTATATATATGAAAATAAGGTCACTATTCACTATAAGACACATGACGCAGCCTATGTCATCCGTGTTTGAGTTTACCTTATTATTGATTCAAGTTTTTCTTGTTGGCATGTTGGTGGGAGGGCTTAGAGTGATACTTCCCGCTATAGCCGAGTCTGAGTACAAACTATTTTTAAGCTCCCCCATTCTTATTTCCACTATTGTGCTTGCGTTTGGTTTTGGAAAGGCTGTTTTTAATTTGGTGGCAGGCTTTCTCACTACTTCATTCAGCTATAAAAGAATATTAATATATGGTTGGTTAGTTGGCATTCCTGTGCCATTTATCATTGCCTACTCCAGCTCATGGGTAGGGGTTAGTGTTGCTTTGACATTGTTAGGTGTAAATCAAGGGCTTAACTGGTCTATTACTCAAGCCGCCAAAGTCCAGATCATAAAGAAAGAGCACAGAGGTCATGCCATGGGCATGAATGAGTTTTTTGGTTATGTGGGTGTTGCGTTTGCAGGGGTTATCACTGCTAATTTAGTGGAGTCATTCACATCAAAAAACGTCTTGATGACATTTAGTCTGGTCATCATTTTCTTGGGATTATTATGCACTATTAAAATGCATGAGAAGTTCGATTCTAGCGGGAGCTTGAGTAAAGAGGCTGCCATAAAATCTATGGGGCATAGTCTGTCTTCTATAGGCCATAAATTTTTGGTTGTCTCTTGGCAAAATAAACGATTAATGGCTTTGTGTCAGGCTGGTTTTGTGGAAAAATTTATTGATGCACTGGTCTGGTTGTTTTTCCCCATATATTTCTTATATGAAGGTCTGTCTATTGTAGAAGTTAGCTGGGTTGTGAGTTGCTATAGTTTTGCGTGGGGGGGATTGCAGTTTGTAACGGGCAGGTTATCAGACGTATTCGGTAGAGTTCCACTCATCACAGCGGGTATGCTCATAAGCGGTGTAGGCATTTTACTTATTCTTGTTTATTCAGGATTGATTTGGTGGGGGTGTTGTTCTCTTATCACCGGGCTTGGTATGGCATTGTTGTATCCAAATCTAAGTGCAGCAGTTGCAGATGAAGTACACCTTGTAGATACATCCATAACTCTGGGGATATATAGGTTTTGGCGAGACTTAGGCTATGCCGGTGCTACTTTGGCATTTGCTGTCGCCTCTTATCTCAACCCAAGCATCACAATGAAGTTTATTATCGTTTCATTATGTATGTTGGGGTCAACGGTTTTGCTAATCAAAAATATGCGAAGTGAGTCAAAAACTAGCGCTCGATCCTTTTAAGAATTGACTCTTTTGTCAGGTGGGGGGCAAAGCATTCGATAAAAGCAAAAGCATATTTTCTTAAATAGCTTCCTTTTCGAAAGGCTAATTGGGTTGTGCTTGGTTTGAAAAGGTGGCTGGCATCAATGCCTTTCAGTGATTTGTCTTGCTCAGAGTCAAATGCCATGCTGGCGATAATTCCTATACCCAATCCAATGCTGGCATATTTTTTTATGACATCAGCATCTGTAGCAGTGAAGATAACATTCGGTTTCAATCCTCGATCATGAAATGATTGGTCCTGTTGGGCTCGGCCAGTAAAGTCCATCATATAAGTCAAGATTGGGTAGCGAGCAACAGCTTCTAAAGTTAGAATTTTTTCGGACAGTAGGGGATGTTTATCTGGAACAACAATAGTTCTATTCCAGTCATAACAAGGGAATGTGTGTAGCGCAGGATTCTGAACAAGTGCTTCGGTGGCTATAGCAAGATCAATTTCCCCGGCCGCCGCTAGTTCTGATACCTCTCTCGGTGTGCCCTGAAGCATGTTCAAGTGCACGTTTGGATAACGCTCAGAAAAAGCTTTTATCGAGTTAGGTAGAGCATAGAGCGCTTGAGTATGCGTAGTGCCTATAGAGAGCGTACCATGCTCATCATCATGATTTTCATCTGCTAAGCTTTGGATGTTACCCACATCTTGTAATACTCGTTCAGCAATTTCTAGTACTGTTTCACCCATCGGTGTGATAGCCACTAAACGTTTTCCACGACGTTCGAAAACTTTTAACCTTAACTCTTCTTCTAGTAGTTGTAGTTGACTACTTACACTAGGTTGAGATGTCTTAAGTACTTTTGCGGCTTCTGAGATACTCAAGTTTTGTCTAACAATTTCACGGATGTATCTTAGCTGATGAAGTTGCATCTATTCTTCTTATAGTATTAATTAATAAAGATATATTGATAATATTCGTATAACTAATATTTGGCAATAACTAATGATCATCATCATTGCAGAATATTATGTGATATTTTTGGTATCTGTGTTGTTTACATCTCTTATGCACATGTGTGAGAAACCTGGTTGATGGCTAGTGAGTTATCAATGCTGCTCACCACATCTATGCTTTCAAGGAGGCTTATACTAGAGGTTATTGAGGTTAGTTTGTCTAGCCATGGAAAAAAATTTACTATTTAAAAACTCTTTTCTCAGAAGCACAAAAATTAGGGGTAATTTTATGGCTCTCGGTACGCGAGGCATGCTAATAGGGATCGCAGAGGATTTGTTGCGGACTAAAGGATACGCTGCTTTTAGTTATGCTGATTTGGCTAAAGTGGTTGGAATAAAGAAGGCCAGCATTCACCATCACTTTCCTACGAAAGAAGATTTGGGTGTTACTATCGCGAGCGAGTCTATTGCTCGGCTTCAAGAGAAACTCGCTCATATTGCAAGTCAATATAGTGACGTATTGTCTCGTATAGAAGCTTATTTTGATATTTTTAAAACTAGTGGTGATAAAGGCTTGTTGCCTTTATGTGGAGCACTAGCTGCTGAGATGACTGTTCTTCCACCTAGACTGCAAGAAAAAACACAGCAATTCTTTGACCTGCAGCTCAAGTGGTTGGGAAAAATTCTCGATGAAGGTAAATCTAGAGGTGAAGTTGCAAGCAACTCTGATTCTAGGAAAATGGCATTCTTATTACTGAGTGTTTTGGAAGGGGCAAGCTTTATAAACTGGGTGCTGCCTGAAAACGGAGTTATTGATAAGAAAATAATAAGACTCATTATTAGTGAGTAAAATTGTATTCATAGCACTATTCGATACCGGCTCAACTACTAAGTACCATAATTTCTAGCAAGCAATTACCTTTCATGGACAGCTGCCGCAAGTTCAAGACAGTCTTTAGAAGCGGAATGCTGACTATTTTCAGTGTTAATTATATTCTCAAAAAGTTAGCGTCTTCATTGTACTAATATTGTCTATCAACTAAACACCAGTGATACTTTGTTCAAAAAATAAAATCACCAGTCTAATTCACCAACTCTTTCTGGCGAATAAAGAATCTCTTCAAGAATTAACGTTTAATCTGGAGTTATTTTTACAAGGCTTTTGGTCCGAAAGTGTCTTCACTGGCAATTGCAATTATCAATAATTACTCTGAGCCCATCAGCTGTGAACTCAGAGATTCATGAGACTGCTCGACTGCTTTTGCTGGTCTTGTTCTTGGTGTCATGGAGTCTTCAAGATGATATGTACGATTCACAAGCTCTTCCAGAAAGGCCCTCTGCGCTTTTCGCTGTGGCCGTGAAACAGCAGGTACAGGGCGGGTAATACGACCAACGTCAGCAAGGTTGATGAGACGATTCCACCAACCACAACTGTTGCCAGAGGTCTTTGGACTTCCGCACCGGTGCCGGTATTCAGTGCCATGGGTATAAAGCCGAGACTGGCAACCAATGCGGTCATTAATACTGGTCGCAGACGCTGCATAGCACCATTTCTTATAGCGATGAGTAGGATTTCCCCCTTATCACGAAGTTGCCTGATGAATGAGAGCATCACAATGCCATTCAAAACGGCGATTCCTGACAAGGCAATAAAACCAACAGCAGCTGAGATAGACAATGGTATATCTCTCAGTATCAGTGCCAATATGCCTCCTGTCAGGGCCAGTGGAATACCCGTAAATACTAATAAGGCATCCTTGACAGATTTAAAGGCGCTGATCAATAAGCCCAGAATCAGCAGCAAAGTGATTGGTACCACAATAGCCAGTCGTTTGGTGGCAGACTGAAGTTGCTCAAATGTGCCGCCATAATCGACCCAATAGCCTGAAGGTATGTCGAGTTGTTGATTGATTACTTTCTGAACGTCAGTGATAAATGAGCCCAGATCACGCTCTACAACATTGGCAGAAACCAACACATGACGCTTACCACTCTCACGGTTGATCTGGTTTGGACCAATATGGGTTTTAATCTCGGCAATCTCACCCAGTGGAACATATGAGAGATCGGGGTCGTCACTGTGAGTCAGAGCAACAGGTAATTTCGACAAGTAGTCTATGTTCTGCCGCTTGTCGTCCGTCAGTCTGACGACGAGTTTAAAACGTCTGTCACCTTCATAAATCAGTCCAACGTCTTGTCCGCCAATAGCTGTCTGAACCGTTTGTTGCATATCACTAACGTTGAGCCCCAACAAAGCAAGGTGGAAGCGATCCGGCTCAATCGATAACATGGGAAGCCCATTGATTTGTTCCATACGGACATCAGCGGCGCCATCAATACCTGAAATGAGTTCAATGGCCGATTCTCCCACTGTGTTGAGCTGTTCTAGATTATCTCCATAGATTCTGACAGCAACATCTGCCCGAACACCTGCGATTAGCTCGTTGAAACGCATTTCGATAGGTTGTGTGAACTCGTACTTATTACCGGGGACAGCTTCAACTGCTTCGCGAAGCTCGGCTAGAAACTCAACCTTGGTCTGTGTTGGGTCTGTCCACTCAGATCGTGGTTTAACAATAAGGTAGGTGTCTGCCACACTTGGTGGCATGGGATCCGTCGCGATGTCTGGCGTGCCGATTTTAGCGAATACCCGTTCGACTTGATCAAACTCCCGAATCACTGACTCTAATTGATTTTGCATACCTACTGCTTGTTCAAGACCAGTACCGCTGATACGCAGTGCATGCAACGCCACATCACCTTCATCCAGTTTGGGGAGAAACTCGGTTCCCATCCGTGTTGACAGGCTTCCAACCCACACCACAAAAATAAAGGCTGCCAGACTGACAAGCAGAGGTAGTTTCATAGCAATACCGAGAAAGGGTTTGTAGAGCAGCCTCGCACCGCGCATCAGCATGTTTTCTTTGTGATTGATGTTACCTCGTACAAAAATAGCCACGGCAGCAGGAACAAAGGTAACTGCCAGTACTAGCGCACCTGTAAGTGCAGCAACGACGGTAAAGGCCATTGGTTCGAACATTTTGGCTTCCACTCCGCCGAGGGCAAAGAGTGGCAAATACACCAGCATGATGATAAGTACACCAAATACTGCCGGATTGAATACTTCCCGTGTACTATCGGCAACTTCCTCTAACCGTTCTTGTAGTGTGAGCAGACGTCCCAAGCGATCTTGTGCGATGCCGAGCCGCCGCAGGGCATTTTCAACCACGATGACAGCCCCATCGACAATCAGGCCAAAGTCTATTGCGCCCAGACTCATCAGGTTGCCGGATACCCGGTTACTGACCATGCCTGTCACGGCAAACAGCATACTGAGTGGAATGATAAGGGCCGTGATAAACGCTGCGCGAAAATTACCCAGTAAGGTAAACAGCACAACGATGACCAGCACTGCGCCTTCCATTAAGTTCTTTTGTATTGTGGCAATGGTATCTTCGACCAGCGTGGTACGGGTATACACTGCCTCTGCTTTGACGCCATCCGGCAAGCTACGGTTAACGGCAATGAGTTTCTCGGCTACAGCTTTAGCAACGATGCGACTATTTTCGCCAATCAACATAAGCGCCGTACCCAGAACGGTTTCTTTACCGTTTTGCGTGGCTGCACCTGTACGCAATTGTTTGCCTAGCAATACTTCGGCAACGTCTCCAATGGTGATTGGCATATCATCACGTTTGGTAATAACGACATTTGCAATATCTTCCAGTGTTTGTAACTGTCCTGGTGAGCGAACCAGCCATTGTTCGCCATTAGGTTCGATATAGCCGGCACCGACATTTTGATTATTATTCTGCAAAGCCTCTGCAACATCTGCCAGCGTCAGCTTGTAGGCAATCAATTTCGCTGGATCGGGCGCAACCTGATATTCACGCTCAAAACCACCCACACTGTTAACCTCCGTCACGCCAGGCACCTTGACCAGCTGCGGACGAATGATCCAGTCCTGAATTGTTCTCAGATCTTCTGCTGTATAGGGTTGACCATTTTCATTGACGGCGTCTTCTTCAGCACTGATGGCATAGGTGAATATTTCACCCAGTCCACTGGCCACCGGCCCGAGCTGTGGCTCCACCCCTTGCGGTAATTCAGTGCGAATAGATAACAGACGTTCACTGATTTGCTGGCGTGCAAGGTAAATATCTTTATCATCCTCAAACACTACCGTAACTTGAGAGAGACCATAGCGTGAAATAGAGCGGGTGTATTTCAGATCCGGCAAACCTGCCATTGCAGTTTCAACCAGATAGGTGACTCTTTGTTCTGATTCCAGTGGTGAATAGCCAGGCACTTCAGTATTGATTTGTACCTGTTTATTGGTAATGTCCGGAACGGCATCAATGGGAAGTTTGTAGGCATTGTAAACGCCCAGACACGCAATGAGCAGAGTCAGGAACATTACTAACCAGCGCTGGTGTATCGCAAAGCGAATTATGCTATCAATCATGCTTTGCTCCTAGTGGTCGTGGCTGGCGCCATCTTTCAAGACTTCAGCCTTGAGAAGATAGCTATTATTAGTGACATATTCGGTACCTGGTTCGAGTCCACCCGTGACTTCGACATAGTCATTGTCTTGGCGACCGAGCTGTACCATTCTGACTTCAAAGACATTATCGAAACGGCCAAATACAACAGGCATGTCACGGAATGTTTGCAAAGCTGAGCGTTTGACAGCCAGCGGTACCTCGACGCGTTCAATAATGACCTCAGCCATCACATGCATGCCGGGTCGCCACTCCCCATTGGGGTTAGCAATCGTCGCTCTGGCGCGAGCAATATGTCCCCCTGTCATTTGCGGAGACAGGTAGTCCAGTTTGCTTTCCACCGAATGCTCGCCATGCAAATCACTGATTATGACAGGCATGCCTTTGCTAATGGCCTCAATGTCTTTTGGAAACATCGACATTTCGACCCAGACACTAGATAAGTCACTGACTTCGATCAAAGTACCCATATTAGTGTGATCGCCCCGTTTTACCGGACGCAGTGTAATCTCGCCCGATGCCGGACTGTTCACTGTATAGGTTTGTAGGTTTTTCTGGTTAAGCACAGTCAATAAACGTTGGCCTTTTTTAACCTTGTCGCCTGTTTCGACATCAACAGACTGAACAATGCCTGAGTAGGGTGCGTGAACATGAAACACCTGATCTTCTGCTTTAGTGACAATGCCGTAGACGGTGTTAGTGACCGTGACCGTTTTTGCACTAGCAATTTCGGTTTCTACTTCAGACATTTCGAGCAAGCGTGGTGGAATTTCAGCACGACCTTCAAAGCTTTCAAAGTGCCAGTGATAATTGTTTCCTTTGTAATTGGCGTTGACTTCCACTTCGAAAGAATGCGGTTCGACAATCTCAGCATCACCCAGTAAATAGTTTGCCTCTGAACTGAAATCAATCAGGTCTTGTTGGCCGCCAGTGCGATTAAGGTTCACCGTCATCGCTATTTCGTCCGGCTTTATAGCCGTGCCATTTGGTGAGTAGAGATAGATGCGCATTTCAGGAGGAATACCGGATTCAAAAATCGTGATTTCCAGATTTAAATCATCACTTTCAAGAAATCTACCTCCGTGAGGACCTTCAGCCGGTTCTTGATGTTTTGTATCGTCATGGCCGTGTCCATGACCACCAGCTGCAAAAAGTGGCGCATGAAAGAGTAACGCCAAAATAAATAGGTAAGACTTCATGAGTTATTCCTTAAAAGCAGTCTGCGGATCAAGGTTGCTTCCGCTCAAGCGTTCTAATTCGAGATATTGGAGGTGTACAGCATGTTGTGCTTCGATGCGGTCACGTTCAATGCTGAACAATTCATCCTGTGCATCGACCCATTGCAAAACACTGTATAGACCGAGCTGATAGCCGCGTTTTACTTCCGCCAACAAAGAGTTCGCTACTGGTCTTAAGTTTGTATCAACCAGTTGCAGTTGGTGTAGGTTGTTCAACATTGCTGAATGAAGCCGTCCAAGTGCGATCTCCAGATGCGTTTTCAGAAGGTCCTGATTGAAAAGACTTTCCTCATACACAGCTTGTGCAGTGGCGATGTTGCCCTGATTCCTATCCTGCCATTGCAGCGGCATGGAAAAACTGAACACAAAGGCATTGTCATCATTGTCTTCTAGTCGTCTAACCCCTGCACCAACAGTCACGTTGGCCTGACTTTCTGCCTTGGCCAAAGCCAGCTGGGCTTCACCAATTCGCGCTTGAGTAGCACTGAGTAAGTAGTCTGGGGTCGACTCTATAGCTTGATTTAGGACAGCCATGTCGGGCGCAGTTGGTGTTTGACTTAAATCACCTGCAACCTCGCTGAAATTAGCGCTTTCTGTCCAATTAGCAGCCAGAATATTCAGCGAATTAGCATGCTGAGCCTTGAGTTGTGACTGTTTAGCCTGTGATTTAGCCAAACGTAGTTGCATGCGCATGACATCGGCCTTGCCAACGACACCAGCATTGGCTCGACGCTCAATGACTTTTAGTGCATCTTGTTCAGCTTCAATTCTTTGGCTGTTCCAACTTATAAGATGCTGAAACCGCAGTATCTGGTAATAATCACGCAGCATGCTGGTAATCACATCCAATCGTTTGACTTCGTATTCACGCTGTATCGCAAGTGATTTACGGTCAACAACATCAACGCGGTTATCCCGCTTATGACCCAATTCGATGACCTGACTTAATGATAAAGTCAGCTCAGGACCGGTCAGAAACTGACTGTCGCCCGTTCCGAATGCATTTTCAAGATCGACGTGTAAGGTCGGATTAGGTTTCAGTCCGGCCTGAAGAGCTTCACCTTCAAGGGCACGAACATGGTAAGGGTAGAGTTGTAGCGCAGGATTTGCTGCAAGAGTGCGACTCACTGCCGTTGATAAATCAATGGCAATAGTAAGACTAGGCGATATTGATAATAATAACGCCGTAACAACAAGCACACGCCGATTCAATAGTAGTATTTTCATAATCCATTCCCATAACGAAACTTACGCAAAGAGCGTAATAACGGTGACTAACAGAGAAAGATTAAGCGTTGGGTGGTGGAATTGGCGGGGAATAGGTACGACAAATTAGCTGTGATGAATAATCACAACTAGCAAGGCTGACTGAGCGTGAGATTGAGAATGATTTGACCTCAACTAAATCGCCAACGACATGTAAATTGAAGTGATGAGCATGCTCATCCTCAATATCATGGCTCTCATGCTGGTGTTCGTCAGCATGAAGCTGATGCGAAATATGAGTCTTTTCCAGTTGATGTTCACCAAGATGCAAGAATGCTGTTGCACTAGCCGAAAAGACCATGCAGATAATGAGCACTAAAGATGTAAGGTGATGTTTAACCAAGAATACGAACCTGTTTTTTGAGCATCGATAGTAGCCAGAAGAAGGAAAATATTCAACTCATATTTTAAGAGCAACAATCTCTTATCGATTTTGTAGGAAAAAATACTCAACAAGCCAAATCACGACCATGATCGCTACAGCCACCCATAAAATCACTGGATAATTTTGCCATTTGCTAATAATGAAACCGCTGAGCAATAGCATATTAAGGCAGATAGCAAGTGAGGGGACGAGAGCGTTTGCATTGAGATTACGTGGAAACTGGGTAGCACCCCCCTTATTTAAAAGTGTTTCTGGTTGGCGTTCTTCACAACACCTAAAGCAAAAAAGCCCGCAATAACGCGGGCTATGTTTGTCTAAGGCGTTATTAGAGATATTCAACATTATTAACGATTGTAATGCCTCTCTCTTTCTGGCTGATAAAGAATATTTTCCAATCGAGCTTTAATGTTTCTACCATCTCTGCCAGGCCAGTAAAATTCTTCTCCTTGCTTGATGCCCAATAGTGCGGTTCCTATTGGCGATAAAATGGAAAGTGTGGAGCCATCTTTCTTCATACCGTACGGATATACCAATGTCATATACACCGGGAAATCTGATTTAGTTACCCATAACTCGACTGTTGAGTTCATAGAGACAATATCATCAGGTAGTTGGAATGAGTCAATAATTTTGGCTCTTTCAAGCTCATCTTCCAGTGATAAACGCACTGGTGAATGTTTGTTCCAGAGTGTATTAATCAGGTCCTCCAATCTTATCAAATCAAGAGACGCAACATAAATATCAGGCTGATGAATCATTTCAAAGACCTCAAATATAAGATTCAAGGCCTGAACACTGGCTTGAGCTGTGTTCCGGCATTTATAAATAGGAAAAGGGCTCGGATGAGCCTCAAAGATCATGACACATCAGCAAGAAATTAGTAATAGACACTTGACATTAATCTGCATTATTTATGAATAGCTATCGATTATCTAGACACTCATCAGCCGTTCGTAAAATCAGCTTTCAAATTCTACAGACAACAGCTGAATATTAAGACTATGCCGTCGTTTTGAGTCGCGGAACAACTCGATGACATCAAAGATGTCGTTCATTGTTTCCTGTTATGTCGAATAGAGGTTTGCGTTTAATCCGCTCACGCTTGAGTAATCAGAAAAAGCTCTCTGCCATAGCGTTGTCATGACAGTTACCTCGACGGCTCATGCTGACTTCTAGGCCATGCGCACTCAAAATACACTTTATTCTCGACAAGTGTATTGTCTGCCCTGATCTGAGTGTACTGTGATGGAAGCAACCAAGGTTGGCCTCCAAACCGCCATCAGTAAAATATTCAACACCAACTCTTTTGCGATGCGGAACGGAATCGATCAGCTCGCGACTCTCTTGGACTACAAATCAACCACAAGTTAATTGTTTGAAAATTTGACCTCCAAAAAATCAACACAGGCGGCTGATAAATTATTTCCCCCCCATCAGAAGAGTTAGTTGCAAGTTATCATTCCCGTTCTTGTTCAGTAATTGTGTGACTGAGTGTCTGTAATCAACTTCCACATCTCAATGAGATGCCTAACATCACAGGCTGCACGATGACGAGCACAGTCTAGATCCTTCCAAGCCTGTGCTGAATATTGATTCAAAATGGATGACAATTTCTCGTCTGTATGCGGGCTAGCCGTCATGATTTGGGTTAATGATGGCTCATGAGTGACGTTGAGTTTATGGTTGAAGAGCATCCATGCATCACTGATTTTGAACGTCGGTGAGACGCCACTTGCCTCAAAAAGTTTTTGACACCATTTCCAGTCATATTCTTGTACATCGCTGTAGACGACTTTACCTGCTAGTCGTTCATTCATGAGTTGAGTAATGTCGAGTGGTGAAAGGCCTGATGCTCTCAACTCAGATTGTGTGATTTTGTGCAATGACTCAGCAAAGCTATCCCAATCAGACCAATGACTGACTGTAGACGGATCAATGAGGTAACTTTCAACCGTACCGTCGTCAAGGCTTAATGCTACCTCAATCGGATAACTATCAAGGCCCAAGCTGGATGCTTCAAAGTCGATAAAACAGGGAAAAGTTTCCGTAGCCACAATACCCTCAACGCCTTTCAAAAAATTCAAAGCCTAGTATGCATAGCTCATAAAATCCATGTTTAAACGATTTTTTGCGCACAATTTCATGTTTCCAAAACGGGGTAAAAAAGTGTTTTAAAAAGGATGTTTAGTGAAAACAATAATTTACAGTCTTGGTGAATTTTGTATTATGTTAACCCTATGAAATTACTTGAAAAAATAAAGATAAGTGTGCCATTAATCTATTAGGGATTTAGTGAGGTGAGTGCGCATAATGAAGATAACCATGGTTGTTCAAGTCAAAGAAAAGTTTGGGGGCTTACGCTTTTATCCAAACCTTAGCACAGAAGAAATGGGTGAGTAGATTGAGCAAGTTGAAGAGTACTCATTGCGTATTTGTGAGGACTGTGACCGAAGAACAATATTTATCAGTGTATGGCAGGTATTTAATAATGTGTGGTGAAGAGCATCAAGTTAGAGAGCTGCCTTACAAAAAAGTCGACGTCGAGTGAAGAGGTTGAGAGAAGACAGTTCAGTTTCACTACCTGTCACCGTTCGACACGATTGGTATCTGAATGATAGGTACATAAATTTTTTTGAGATGGAGAGGGAAATAATAATGGATATTTCACTACCACCGGCACACGTAACGATGTCCGATTGGAACATTGTGGTTATCGTTCACAAAGGCAATACGATAGAGAAATTTCTCGGGTATAGCGTCAATGACCAGCACTACCGTATCAGTAGCCAGATACATGAGTATGACCCGGAAAAGAAAAGAGGGCTGACTGACTCGGGCTCAATTTATGAGTTTATCGAGGAGCCTGGACAGTTACACCCAAAGGCTCAAGTGGTCTTTGATAAGCTGAATGCTTGGGAAGAGGTCGACGTCACACTCAAGTTTGCAGTAAGCCAGACTGAAACGTGATTTATATGAGATGGTTTTGACGCGTTGTTATGAGCATAAAAAACACGAGGGTTTTGTAATGTTTCAAACGCCAAGTAATGATCAGGAAGCTAGATGAAATTTCAGCTTTACTCCGACATACACATAGAAACACGCGGCTATTTTTCTATACCCAAACTGGATTCAGATTTGATTATCTTGGCCGGTGATATTGATGTCGGTTTAGAAGGTTTGATGTGGGCACAAGAACTGACTTGGCTTCACAAGAAGCCTGTCATATATATTGCTGGGAATCATGAGTATTTCCGACATGACTACACAATGCTGACACAGCAAATGAGGGATTATGCGGCGCAGTATGATCGGTTAATTTTTCTTGAAAAAGACGAGGTCATACTTGGATGTGTGCGCTTTCTTGGTACCACATTATGGACCAATTATTTCCATGAACTGGGAATAATTGAGCGAGATAAAAATATCTCGATATTGGATAATGCGCTTAATGACCACAAGCTTATCAGGGATGGAGCTGAGCCATTTTCTGCACGAAAAGCCTATGAGGAGAACATTCGCTCAACTTACTGGCTGAGAGAGCAGCTTATGACACCTTTTGATGGTAAAACTGTTGTCATCACACATCACGCTCCTTCATTTGAATGTAATCACAAAGAGTTTGGAATGAACCTTTATACGCCGGGCTTTGTATCTAACCTTGATGAGCTAGTCGCTTTGGCAGATGTATGGTGTTATGGCCACACGCACTCAAATCTTGATGTAAATATTGGTGGGTGTCGATTGCTTTCAAATCAAGCTGGTTACAAGAATGAAAAAATACCAGAACCTTTTCAATTAGAACTAATCATTACAAATTAATTGAGTCTTAACAATCACCTTTAATCCACCATACAGTTTTGAATTGTTGCGGTTGGCTGAGAGCTATTCTTGCTGTTTCCAGTTTGATATTGCAAGTTAAGTTAGTACTTAGTCCTCTCGGTGAAAATTATCTTTGAGTTGCAACTCATTTAAAGTAACTCAGCCCATGAGTTGGGTCTCTAAAAGCCGGTTAGATCATTCTGGAGTGAGTGTGCTTGGAAAATGCCCCCAAAATTACGCAGCCAATGATGTAATAGACGAAAAAGTAGGGTGTATAGGTTAATTAAGCGTAAAAACGGGGGCATTTAAGTGAGGGAGGCGTAAAAGTGGGGGCATTTAAGTGAGGGAGGCGTAAAAGTGGGGGCATTTAAGTAAGGGAGGCGTAAAAGTGGGGGCAATTATCGGCGGAAAACGTAAAAAAGGGTTAAATGCTCTGGATGAAGTCCCCAAAATTACGAAGATAAGTCGTAAAAAAGCGGGGAATTTGAGTTGAATGCCCCCAAAATTACGCAGCCAATGATGTAATAGACGAAAAAGTAGGGTGTATAGGTTAAGTAAGCGTAAAAACGGGGGCATTTAAGTGAGGGGGTGCGTAAAAGCGGGGGCATTTAAGTGGGGGTGGCGTAAAAGTGGGGGCATGTAATTAGGAGCCCCACCATCATGCAGTTAATTACTTAATGATTATGAACCACATTTTATACTGAGCCAGAAAAGTGTGTCTAGAAAAGTCAGGCCTTACCAGTTTGAGAAGACGTAAAAAATTCCCAAAAGGATTAGATGAAATTGAGCAGAGGTTGTTCCGTATTCAAAGAGTAAGAATAACGAAAGACAGGCCAACAGAAGAAGAGTATTTTGAATGGCTCTTCCAAGAGCATATTAGCTGTGTTCGAGACTTAAAACGCAGACTCACTAGGGAGTTAAGGGAGTGTTATACCTCCCTTCCTAGAAGACGTAGTCACCAAGCTGCATATGAGTTACTGAATAATCTCTATAAAGATTTATCTCGTGATTTAGCACGAGATCGGTTTGATGCGTTGAGGAAATAATCTAGGCATGTAACCATTATCGAGAGCAGCAGGGTACAGCCAGTATCTGTTTTTACTGAGGTATAGTGACAAGTGCTGGTTAAAAATATGGAATCACGAATCAAGGAAGAAACGTTTGAAAGTATAAAAATAATAAGGTACTAGTTACCGGGCATTCTGGGCTAATTGGTAGACAGATTACATCAACTTTAACTAAGTATGGGGATCAATTTAGAGAACTTGATATAGCTGATAGAATCGGCGACATATGCAATATCTCAGATGTTAAAAATGCAATTGAAGACTGTACTGGTGTGAGTCACCTTACTGCGGTATCCAGAGTGGTATGAGGCGAGCAGAATCCAGAAAAGTGGCTAGAAAAAATCAGGCTTTACCAGTCAGGTCATCGATAGAGATAACAAATGGAAAATTAAGTTAGGTACCAGGGCATATAGTCTTCATATAAATTGATTAACAAATAATCAGCCCTATCTTTCTTAAAAAGCATATTTTTGAAGGCTAAACTGCTACCTTAGCAATACCATAATAAGGACATTAAATAGATGAAAGACGAACTTTCTAACCAGTCATTAAGTTACCCTTGTGAATTCTCTTGTTTCTCTCCGAATATTTCTGGGAGCACTGTTACACGAGATACCATGATTAATACTATTGAATTGGCATATAGCAATGGTGAAAAGGCAATACTCATTTCTGGTGATGAAGGCATGGGGAAAACAGTACTTCTCTCCCAGTTTCTTGAGAAAAACAAGAGCAAGAGTTTCTCACTTTTCTTAGATGTCACAAATAAACAATCGTACTTTGAGCAAAACTTAGTCCGTGATATATACAGACAAGTACATTTCAAACTCAACGGCAAAGACTGTCATAACTTTGAAACGATAAATCAGGCAGATCTGATCTCTCTTTTCTATTCATTACAAGTGGCATTACAAAAATATCAAACAGAAGCATTTTTCATTGTAGATGGGTTGGATGATATTCCTCCTGAGGATGATTACATCGTTGAAAGTTTGATGTCAGTAATGCCTTTGAGTGATAAAAATATAAAATTTTTATTCTCTACGAAATCGAAGTCTCTTGAAAAATATCTCTCAAATGTGAATTTCAAGACAGTAGAAATGATGCTGTATTCGCATCCGGAGGCTATGTCTGCGCTTCCAAAGCTATCAGCAACTGAAGTTGAAGAAGTACTGAGCGTTTACAGAGGTATCCCTGAAAGGATTGAACAGGTCAGAAGATTAATCGAGAGTGGATTAACGGTCGAAGACGTTATAACTATTCATAGTGAAAGTAACGAGAGTCTTCTGAAGGCTGAATGGCAGTCTATAGGTGAGCTCGACCAGATTAAATCTGAAATATTGCCGTTAATTGCATTCAGTGAATGCTCACTATCATTAAGTGATCTGTCTGAAATAACAGGACTTGAATCAGAAAAAATTATAGCAACCTTACAATCCATCACTTTTTTAGATTCTAGTAGTCCGGTAATTAAGTTCTTCTCTAATGCTATGAGAGACTTTGTAAGGAAACAGTTATCTAATGAAAAATCACAATCATTGAGAAAAATCATTGCCTATTGGTCAGCTCATCCAAATGATGCAAGTGCGATTACAGAAATAACATCTCATAGTCACATTTTAGGTGACTACAGTTCGGTTGTAGAGCAATTATCAAACAGTAATATTCTGACAATTTTTAATGAAACAAATAGCGTAAACGGAGTTAGCAGACAAGTGAAGCATGGGCTCAACGCCGCTTCTGAGCTAAATTCTGAACTTGATGTTTTCCGGTTTGCACATGTCCACTCCTTCATGACAGGTATGAAAACGTCGAGATTACTCGAGAGCGAACTACTGTGTCATTTAAATCAGAACGATTATGAGTCTGCACTCGGTCTGGCAATTGCTTCACGAGTCCTAGAAGAACGTCTGCATTTATTAGCAACAATAGCAACACACCAGAAACAAAAAAAGGACAGTGTTGACGAAGGTCTTAAAAAAAGGATTATGGAGGACTTCTCAAATATTAATTCAGAGTATCTGGGGGTTGATAGAACAATTGAGCTTGCTTCACGCTTATTTACGGCATTTCCAGAAGAGGCATTATCTTTGATAAATGGTGTCGATTCATTAGAACGAGGAGGTGGAAATAAAGCTGACTACGCATTTTTTAGATTTTCTTTGGAAGCTTTAAAAAATGCGTCTGGTGACGTTGATAAAATCATACAAGGGATTGAAATTAAGGAGGATAAGAAGCGAAATGCGTTGAATATACTTGGGCTGTTCAAAAAGGGAACTCCTCCGGAGAAAATAATTTCTTCTCTCTCAGGGTTTGATAAGCCAGGCGATGCCATCTATGTGTTAAGAAGTTGGATCAATGCATTTCCAGAAAGTGATGGGATATACCTTTTGGTTAAAAAATTAATTTCCCTAGTTATTTCGACTACAGACTATCATGCCAATGCATCTCTCTACGCGGATATTAGTACATCACTTAATCACATGAGAAAGCCTCAAGGGGTTGAAATACTGAATAAAATATCTCCAAGACTCGATGACCTAAAGTCGTTTGGACCTACTGTAGATTATGTGAGACTCCAGTGTAACATCTTAAAATTCGAGATAAAGCATGGTTTGTTAAAAAATAGAGACATAGAATTATATAAATTTATTTCAGAATGTATTGAGGATGCATCTATCAAGTTATCTTCTCTGACCTTGCTTTATGTTCAGTTTAACGAGTTACAAGAAAAGACAAATATCAACCTGAATACTGTTAAAGACCTTAAAGAAAATGTTTTTGAGCAAATAATTGGTAACACTGCAGATCAATATACTGCTCTAAAAGATGCTCTGCTAAACGAGTTGCAGGTGTCTTATGACAATGCAATTTCTTGGGCAAAAAGACTAAACAATCAAAGAGCCATTGATAAGGCCATTGCAATGGTCATACATGAGGCTTGTGATTTGGAGGTTGAGCTTCAAATCAGCAAAGTTGAACAGCACATCAGAAATATAAAAGACAAAGATTACAAAGCCGATACTACTATACATTTGTTTGAACACCTTTCTGAGAGTGGTATTCAAATATCAAAAGCTGATTTTCATAGATTAGTTAAGTTAAGAAATAGAATCAAAGATCATCTATCTAATACCCAGATTAATTCTTGTTTGCTCGAAATTATGAAAAAAAGTTCTCTTCAACTCGCTGAGAAAAGAGCAACAATTATTACCTCACTGGAGGAGTCTTGGGATGGACTAGATGGTAACTGGCAAAAAATCGATGTCGCTTTTGATATTCACAACAAACTATTTAAGACGGAGCCTGAGGTTGCACTTTCTTATAAAGATAGAGCTATTGACTTAAGAACTTCAGAGAACGCTGTATCAGCTTCGGAAATGTATGCGCGTGCCTACTCTATAGACCTTGCAATTCGTTCTTTATTTCAGCTATGTAAGTTCAACCTTCAATCTAATAAAGACTTAACGAACATAGTTGAACTCATATCAACTGTCCCAGGAAAAAATGTTCGTATTAGATTATTTTCAAGGCTGGCTTCTGCACTTCAACTTACAGATCACTTGAATGAGTTCCAACGGATTGTAGAGAGTTTTCTGCTTCCAGAAATTGATTCATTAGGCGATGGATATAGTCATGAGCTTTCTGTTGCTATTGTACTTTGCGGCCCCATTTTATTCTCATACAGTCAGGAAATATTTACTAGAAAGTTGGATTACATCGCTCAAGATGTAGACCGCTATGACAAGGCTCTCTATCACACTCATAAGTACCTGATTACTAAAAACCTGATTCATGATCCATATGAGCCCGTTAAGAAAAACAAATTTAAGTTATCGGCAGTAGATCTTGAGAAACATTTATTTGTTGTGAAGAAAATTCGAAAAGATACAATGGTTTACGGTGTCTTGTGGGCAATTGTGAAAAGGATCTCGCTTGGCAAAAAAAACAATGAATTTAGCAAGCCTCAGTTATCAAATTTTGCTAGTGAACTAGATAACATAATTGGTAGTGCGTTCATGAAAGATGGAGACATCCAACATGAGGGATACAAGATATGTTGTGAGGCGCTTAGACTTAGTATCCTTGGCGAAAAATCTAAAGTGATCTGGGGTAGGTTAACTGAGAGAGCTCGCCGAATACCTATTCACTCGGATAAAGTAATTGTACTTGGTGAAATCATCGAATTTATGCCGAGCTCTATGGCAGACTTCAAAAAATCCCTGCTTGATGAGGCCGTAACAGTGGTTTACGGAGTAGTGAGCAACTTGGAGCAAATATCTAGGTTCGAATATTTAGCACAGCAGGGCCAAGATTTAGATAAGTCCAGAGTGAAAAGATTCATCAAAGATGCTGTATTGTTATCTACATCAGAGGATACAAATGATTTTCATGAAAAAAGGTTAAGTCTAATTGACTCTGTTGACTCCATGGATAAGGAGTTTGCGAGTGGTTTATCAGCATTATTTGACGATGATCCAGCAAGAAAGAAAATCATTGAAAAGAATATTCAGCAAAAACAAAAAGAGAGGGAAACAAAAGATCAGTTTAGTATTTCAAGTGATGAAATCATAAAACATTCAACTTCTAGTAAATACCCCTCTCATATATGGGGGTTACTAGGGAAGATGAATGCGGCTAATCACATACCTGATAAAAAAGCTGATTACATCAAATATATCTACAGCATCTCTGATTACAAGCCTGTCGATGCATACCCTATGCTGAGTTATTACATCAATGCACTCAGCTTTACCACCTCAAACAAGCAGATGGTATCTTCAACATTTAGGCCAATTTTTGATGTGATTATTCAAGATAATCAATTATTCGCATCACTATTTGAAACACAAGCTAATATCCCGGCCAAACAGAGTCAAACTCAGTCACAAATTGTTTTCAGCCCAAATCAGTCTGAAGCTGTACTCGACTTTTTCTCTCAGTGGATCTCTAAAGATGAGAAAGAGGAGATACTAATTGTAGATCCATACTTCACCCATGAAGATCTTGACTTCGTCGGCACAGTCATAAGAAAAGATCCGAACTTCATGATACGCATCCTGACTAGTTACGCAAATATAAAGAAAATGACTAACAATACGGATGATGATGTGGCGGAGGTTATCAGAAAGTATTGGAATGAAAACATTATTTCTGACGTGATTCCTGACATAGACGTAACTTTCTGTGGACTCTCTAGTATTGGAAACATCATGCCGATTCATGACAGGTGGTGGCTAGCAAGCACAAGTGGACTTCGATTAGGTGGTTCAATCAATGGGGTTATGGGTAAAAGAATCTCTGAAATTTCAGAAATGCAACATGATGAGGTCCTGAATGTCGAGGAAAAAATAAAAGGGTATGTTAATGCTACCCAGAGAATGCACAATGATGAAAGACTGAAGTATATGAGGGTTTCGATTTAGACTTTAGTTTGCTTTAATTTCTTACAATAAACTTCTGCTAATTAACATGCCGAGAACAAAGTTCACCATGAGCTTTAAATAAACGCACTCAGACTACTTATAGTCTTTATGGTAAGGCTGCCATTCGTTAGGGCGTGGCGCTCTTTTTTTGCGTTGCCTAGCTTTGAAAAATTACTCGAGTATCCTAACTTTCGTTATACCCACAAAACTTATACGTTCGAGTGAAATTTGCTAATATGCGGCTATTGATACGGATGAAAATTGAATTTTAGGGATGAAATGATAGTCGAGTACATCGAAAGTTTATTGTTAGGAACAACTGCAAGCTCTGTTTCCGAAATAGTTTGCATATCAATTTTCATATTTTTAGCTATAGGTCTAATTTCGCTAAGGCTTGGTACTGGACGCAACTTTGTTGCCTACACACCGGCACTACTAACCACCTTAGGTATTTTTGGAACATTTGTTGGCATTGTTATTGGCCTACTGGAGTTTGATGCATCCAATATCGATGACAGCATTGAAGGTCTTCTCGCTGGGCTAAAAACAGCATTCTTAACAAGTTTGTTAGGCATCATTACATCAATACTATTCAAGATCATTCAAACTTCAGGACTGATTTCAGCAAGAGTATCTGAAGAACAACAAATTTCAGCCTCACCGGAAGAAATACTTACTTCAATTAATAAGCAACGAGAGGCAATTACAAGTTTAGTAACTGCCGTTGGCGGTGATTCAGATAGTTCCATACTGAGTCAGATCAAGCTTCTTCGTGGCGATATAAATGATAATCAGAAAATAGAAATCAATACTCAGCAAGAGATACTCGCTACCCTTGGTGTGATTTCAACCCACGTCTCCCAGCAGAGTGAAGATTTCAAGCATTTTTCAGACAAGTTATGGATCAAAATGCAGGACTTTGCAGATATGCTGTCAAAGTCGGCAACAGAGACAGTTATTGAGGCATTGAAACAAGTAATAACCGACTTCAATAACAATTTAACTGAGCAGTTTGGTGATAATTTCAAACAGTTAAATGATGCTGTTAAAGAGCTCGTAGTTTGGCAAGATAATTACAGAGTACAGATCAGCGATATGATTGAGCAGTACAAGCAAGGCGTTATTTCAATTAATGCCACTGAAGCCTCTGTGCTTGCAATTAGTAATGAGTCGAAAGTCATACCTCAAACCATGCTGGATTTGAAGCAAGTAATGGAAGTTAACCAGCACCAACTTACAGAGCTTGAGCAACATCTTGAGGCTTTTAAAGATATTCGTGATAAAGCAGTTGAAGCCGTCCCTGAAATTAGAAAGCAAATCGATGAAACTGTTTCAGCAATCTCAAAATCTGTGACTACTGCGAGTGAGCATTACTCAACATTATTATCCGAATCTGATAAATACATTCAGTCACATATTGCATCTTCAAATGAGTTGTTAGATAAGTTCGTAACAAAAACATCAGATGGTGTTGATGTAATAAGCAAAAAACTATCCGAAAGTGCAATTCAAGTTGAGAAAGTGATCACTGAGGGAGCAAATGAGTTTACTGATAAAGTTCATCAGACAAATACTAGTCTTCAAACGACAGCCGATCATTTGGATAGTCAAACGGAAGTAATAAAGAATTACCTTAAAGATGCGGTTGATGACTTGAACAACCATGTGCGAGATATGGTTAATGGTTTGGTTGAGGACTCAAAAACTTTGTCTACAACCTTAATTGAAGCTAATAAGTCACTAGTACAAGAGACTGGTTCAGTGAGAGATTCAGTTGTTGATTCAATAAATGGTATGCAGAGCAGATTTGAATCATCGCTTGATGAGCTATCTGAAGCTCAACGACGACAGATGAATAATGTTTTTTCAAACCTAGACTCAGCCTTAAAAGAGCAGGTCGGTCAATCTGGGCAAGCAGTAGAAAAGCAACTTAGCATTTTAGATCAAGCCGTTCAGCAAGAATTGAATACGGTCATGAACGGAATGGGGACGGCGCTAGGGCGTATAAGTAATCAGTTTGTACAGGATTACGGGCGGTTAACTGCTCAAATGGATCTTATTGTCAGAAAAGCTAGTTAAAAATGGCCAAGTTCAAAGCTATTTTTGGATCTGAAAATCCTGTCGTTGAAGATAGTGATTACTGGCTAACAGTGTCTGACTTGATGGCTGGCTTAATGATGGTCTTTCTATTTATCGCAATTGTATATATGCGTGATATTTCCTTGGAAAGAGATAAAATTAAGGATGTAGCAGTTGCCTACCAACAAAACCAAGTAGCAATCTATGATGCATTGAATAGTGAGTTTTCTCATGAATTGGTTTCATGGAAAGCATCTGTTGACAAGGAAACTCTATCTTTTCAATTTAATTCTCCAGAGGTCCTTTTTGACTCGGGAGATAGCAACCTGAAGTCTGAGTTTGAAGAAATATTAATCACATTTATCCCTAGATATTTGAGTGTCTTAGAGAAATTTAAAGATAGTATTGATGAAGTCCGAATTGAAGGACATACATCATCAGAGTGGGGTAATGATACACCGCCAGACGCAGCATACTTCTTGAATATGGCGCTGTCCCAAAATAGAACTCGAAGCGTCCTAAATTTTGCGTACCAAGATACTGGTTTGAGTAAGAACGAACAAAACTGGGTAAAAAAAACATTTTCGGCAGTAGGTCTTGCTTCAGCTAAAGCTAAATTAAATATAGATGGCAGCGAGAATAAAGAGCTCAGTCGCAGAGTTTCTTTCCGAGTTATAACTAATGCTGATATTCAAATAAGAAAAATTATAGAGGGTATTTAAGGATACTCACCATGAAACTCAGCGTTGATTTTAGCTTGTTACAAGATGCAGTTCGTACTATGGGAGCGGGTGAGGTTGAGTTCGACATCTCCGATGAGATTGTTCCAATACAACCTATTGATGCTCAGCTGGGCGAAGGGTTTGAAGTCAACTTTGAAGACATTGTCTTTGACGATGGGCTCGCAAGCTATCAAGGTAGGCAAGTCCTTTTATACATTAAGGATCACGGTAACAAGATATTAGATGCCTTAGATGATGGTAGCAAAGGGAAAAGATTTCATGTTGCAGATTGCAGAACACTAGATGAGATGCGTCGTAAAGGACGCTCAGAACGATATGTTGTGACGAATGATTTGAGTGGAAACTTTTCAATATCCGGACAAGATTGGAAAACACGTCGTGGTATGAAGAGAAGCGGTACTTAAGTTTGTAAAAACTGTTTGAAGTATCTCAATTACAAAGGCTTCCAAACACAGAGTCGAACACCTGATGTTTTTAATAAATTTGATATTGAAGAGTTTTTTGATGGGTATAGTTCATTTTTCAAACATTTACCATCTGGAATAGCTGACAAGATAAGTTCAGGATACGCCAGTGATTGGGATGATATTTCGAAGAAAATTAAAAGTGAATTTAATTATATTTGTCAGCAGTGTGGACTTGATTTAATCAACAATAAACGTTTACTTCATACTCATCATATAAATGGTGTCAAGCATGATAATCGAAAAGAGAACTTAAAACCGTTATGTGTTGACTGCCATAGCAAACAGCCGAATCACCAGCATTTATTCGTTAGACATGAAGATACTCAGACGATAAATCACTTGCGACGAACACAGAATTTAATCCTCAGAGATGATTGGAGTGCTGTATTCAAATTGGCAGACTCGGCTCTTCATGGTGTTGTTGATTTACTGATGGAGTATAAACTTCCAATACCGGAAGTTGGCTATGAGTTAGAAGCCTCCAATAAAACTATCACACAAATTGAATTAGCCTGGCCGGTCAGGAAAATAGGCATTGCGATTGATAAAGAGTCTGCGAGAAACGCAATCGATGAAGGCTGGGAAATTCATAGTATGCGCTATGTGCTTAATCAATTTGATTTTTTAGCTCAAAGCTTGAGGTAACAATCGAGATATTATCTGATAAAGATTAGGGGATGAAATGAGTTATTTTAAGGACGAATAAAGTGAAAAACTTTTTATCAAAGATAAACAAAGGCCTAAGACAGTTTAATGACTCAATGGATGAAGTTAATGAAAAATTAACAAAGACAGTTGAGAAAGATAAGTTAAATAAGGACTTTCTTTTAGAGTTACACAGGTTTAAATCAACAATTCAACATGTAATGACAGTGGCTGAAACACAGTGCAAGTCAGACCTTGTATACAGGGATGAGCCTGATAAAAGAAAGATATATGAACACTACCTTAAAAAGCTATCTGATCAAGTTGAAAATAATGAAATACACATAGAATTAGCCTGCTTCCCTATACAAAACTTTTCTGATGATATTTCACACTCACCATTAGCTGTTAGTCAGCGTATTGAAGAGCTCAGAGAATGTATAATCATTTTAAATGATATTGAAGGACGTATTTGTAAAGATAAGGGACTATTAGATTTAATTGACAATTTAATTGATAAACATTCATTTAAAGAGTTTTTGCATACAGAGAAAAATGCTTTAGAGACATACTCATATACTTTGACTGAATATAGTTAGAATACATCCCAACATAAACGTACCGTGTGAAGTCCAGCTTGGATCACTTTATAGTCGGGGCATGGCGTAGTGAGGTAGTACACTTGCATGAGGGCAAGGAGTCAGGCTTTAAACCGGAATGTATGGTATTGCTTGTTGCAAGCCCCCGCTACCAACTTAGATTAAGTAGAAAGCTCAAAACAGTGATTCATTGTTTTGAGCTTTTTTGCATTCAGGGCTTAGTAAATAACTCCGTAACGATTGATTGCTGCTTCTGCTTCGATAAAGTAAGACGAAACCAGCCGCCATTCTTGATGGCTATCCATAACGATATTGCAGCCCAGTGCTTGGGAGTGGCCCTGTCTTAACGCAAACATAGAGCGGCCTGCTTGCCTCACACCGGAAAAATACCGATCCACGCTCAGGTCAATGATTTTGTCGGGATGAGTGTTTACCACAAAGACGCGTAAACCACCGCGTTGTGAACAATCGCTATTGGCATCTTTATCTGGCAGTGTTTTAAACACAATAAAATTATCTGCGACGTTGTCTTCGTCCGCAGATAATGGTGTCATCAGTAGTAATGTCAACAAAAATATGGGGATTCGCATAGCACGCCTATGATTTATTCTCGAACAGAATGAAACCATTATTTAGACGTAATTTAACGATCTTGTGTTAGAGGTCAAGTTCCTGTTGATGAGGGGGCGATCTTCCCGTTGTGTATCAGATTCAGAGTCGAATTAATTTCCGGTGTAAGCATAGCTTTGAGTTGCTCTATGCTATGTTATTCTGTTAATATTCACTGTTTTCTGGAAAGCGTCAAGTCAAAGCAAGAACATTTGCTGGCCGGGATGCTTGTGACCGAGCGGTACGGATCACCGCGAACAATTTTGTAAATTCCGGGCCCCTGTATGGGGTTTTTGTTTTTCTGGAGATTTGATTTAAGCCGAAAGGCTTGATGACTAAGCTATGGCCATAACTGATCAGGTTGAACAATTAATCGAGGCTCCGATTGAGTCTTTAGGCTACGAGTTAGTAGGCGTCGAATATATTCAGGGCGGTCCTGATGCGATCTTGAGGATCTACATTGATGCCGAACAGGGCATCGGCATCGAAGACTGTGAAAAGGTAAGCCACCAGATAAGTGGTGTGCTGGATGTTGAAGAGCCAATCCGCAGTGCGTACATGTTGGAAGTTTCTTCCCCTGGGTTTGATAGACCTTTATTTAAAGCCAGAGATTTTGAACGCTTTGCAGGCGCTGAGGTAAAAATCTCGATGAAACTGCCAGTGCAGGGAAGACGAAATTTTACAGGAGTACTGCAAGGATTCAGCGACGGTGAAGTATTAATAGAAGTGGATGGTGAGATCTACGCCTTACCATTGGCAAAGTTAGCTAAAGCGCGACTTGTTGCCTAAAAAAAGCGTATTATTGGCGGTTAATAATAGAAAAGTTGGGTTGGGTTAGCGAACTGCTGAATCCACTGGGGGCGTGATGAATAACAAAGAAATTTTACTGGTTGTCGATGCCATGTCTAATGAAAAAGGCGTGAGCAAAGAAGTCATTTTTCAGGCAATCGAAGCGGCGTTGGCCATGGCGACACGTAAACGCTATGAGATGGCATTGGACGCGCATGTACAAATCGACCGTGTGACGGGCGATTATGAGACTTTTCGTCAGTGGCTGATCGTTGAAGACGATGATGAAGAAGCGCTGGAGTCAGAAGAAACACAAATCACACTCAGCGAAGCCCTTAAAAAACAAGATGATGCTGAAGTCGGCGGTTATATTCGTGAGCCGATGGAGTCAGTTGAATTTGGTCGTATTGCTGCTCAAACCGCCAAACAGGTTATCGTACAGAAAGTACGTGAAGCAGAACGCGCACAAGTTGTAGATATGTACCGCGAAAAAGTGGGACAGATGATTCACGGTACGGTTAAACGTGTTGACCGTGGCAACGTGACTCTGGACCTAGGCGGTAATGCCGAAGCATTCCTGCCACGTGAAGAAATGATTCCACGTGAAAGCTTCCGTACCGGTGACCGTATTCGTGGTTACTTAAAAGAAATCAGACCTGAAGGTCGAGGTCCACAACTGATTGTTAGTCGTATTGCCCCTGAGCTTTTGATTGAATTATTCACGCTGGAAGTACCTGAAATCAGTGATGGCATGATTGATATTAAAGGTGCAGCACGTGATCCTGGCCTGCGTGCCAAAATTGCTGTGTTAGCGAAGGAATCACGAATTGATCCAGTTGGTGCCTGTGTCGGTATGCGTGGCTCACGTGTTCAGGCTGTCACCAACGAACTGGGCGGCGAGCGTGTAGATATCATTCTATGGGATGAAGATGTTGCACGTTTTGCAATCAATGCGATGGCGCCAGCAGAAGTATTATCTATTGTTGTTGATGAAGATGCTCACAGCATGGATATCGCCGTAGAAGACGGACAACTGTCTCAGGCCATCGGTCGCAGCGGTCAAAATGTTCGTCTCGCAAGTCAGTTGACCGGGTGGGAACTGAACGTTATGTCGTCATCCGATGCTGATAAGAAAGCAGAAACCGAAATCGGTGAACTCATTCAAGACTTTATGAAAGATTTGGATGTTGACGAAGATGTCGCATTGATTCTTGCGCAGGAAGGCTTCTCGTCTTTGGAGGAAGTAGCCTACGTACCTGAACAAGAAATGCTAGATATTGAAGAATTTGACGATGATATTGTTGCCGAGCTTCGCTCCAGAGCGCGTGATGTTTTGCTGACAAGAGCCATTGCAAGTGAAGAACAATTGGAATCGGCCGAGCCAAGCCAAGAACTACTGGATATGGAAGGCATTACCAAAGATCTTGCACTGACCTTGGCAAGCAATAGCGTGACCACATTAGATGACCTCGCTGACTTAGCAGTAGACGAGTTGGTTGAAATCGGTGGCATGAAGGAAGAGCAAGCAGCAGCCTTGATTATGAAAGCAAGAGAATCATGGTTTGCTAACGAACAAACAGATGCAGGGGAGTAACCAATGAGTGACATGAGGGTTAAGGACCTAGCTGGCACAGTCGGAATTACAGCTGAACGTTTAGTGGAACAGCTAAACGAAGCGGGGATTAACGTCTCAAAGCCCGATGATCAGATCACTGAAGAACAGAAGCAAACCCTGCTGAAGTTTTTACAACAACGCCATGGTAAGGACGCTGATAGCTCATCGTCATCACCAAAGAAAATTACACTGAAACGTAAATCGGTCAGTGAAATAAAACTCGGTGGTGCGACGCGTGGTGGTAAGAGTGTTAGCGTTGAAGTACGAAAGAAACGTACCTATGTAAAACGTAGTGAAACAGAAGATGCGGCTGCAGCAGCTGAGTTGCTAAAACAAAAAGCAGCAGAAGAACAAGCAGCTGAAGTGGCACGTCAAGAAGAATTACGTCTGCAAGAAGAAGACAAACGTAAACAACTGCTGGACGAAGAAGCCCGCCGTAAGCAAGAAGCTGAAGAAGAAGCAGCGACGATCGCCGCAGCCATTGAAGCTGAAAAACAAGCAGCTGAAGAAGCAGAACGAGCTGCTGAAGAAGAAAAGAAAGCGATTGAAGCTGAGTCTAAGAATAAGAAAACGGCGGCCAAGGCTAAGAAGAAAGATGATGAACTCACGCCTTCACAGCTAGCGCACAAGAAACTGGAAGAAGCTGACGCAAAACGTCGCGCAGCTAATCGGGCGCGTATTGATGCTGAAAAAGCGTTAGAAGCTAAGAAGAAAGCACGTGAAGAGGAAGAGGCGTTAGAAAAAGAACGCGAAAAGGCAAAAGCTGCCGCTGCTGAAGCACAGGCGAAAGAACAAAAAGCGGGTGTGCGTAAAACCAAAGACGCCGAAGCAAAACATAACAAAGATAAAACTGCTCGTCGTGGTGGTCGCAAAGACGATGACTTTGAGCGTAAAGAATTGCATGTCAGTGAAGGCAAATCCGGACGTCGTAAGAAGAAAAAAGGTGGCGGTGCTGCATCAAGAGTTGCGATGAAAGACCAAGAACATGGGTTTTCAAAACCAACAGCTCCTGTCGTACACGAAGTCAGTGTGCCAGAAACCATCGGCGTGTCAGATTTAGCACAGCGTATGTCTGTCAAAGCGGGTGAGGTGATCAAGGCGCTGATGGGCCTAGGAACCATGGCCACTATCAATCAGGTTCTGGACCAAGATACTGCCGTGATTGTGGTTGAAGAAATGGGCCATGTCGCGAAACCGATCCAAGAAAATGAAGTTGAGCAAGCCTTGAAAGTCTCTGATGAAGAACTGGGTGAGCTGAAAATGCGTGCCCCTGTCGTCACAGTCATGGGCCATGTTGACCATGGTAAAACCTCATTACTTGATTACATTCGTACAACCAAAGTCACGTCTGGTGAAGCGGGTGGTATTACTCAGCACATTGGTGCTTATAAAGTACAAACCAGTCGTGGTGAAATTGCCTTCTTGGATACACCGGGCCATGCCGCCTTTACCGAAATGCGTTCACGCGGTGCGAAAGTGACCGATATCGTCATTCTGGTTGTCGCGGCTGACGATGGTGTGATGCCGCAAACGATTGAAGCGATTCAGCATGCGAAAGCAGCGGAATCTATCGTTATCGTTGCCGTAAACAAAATGGATAAGCCAGAAGCCAACCCTGATCGGGTTAAGCAAGAATTGGCTAACCATGAAGTTATTCCAGAAGACTGGGGTGGTGATGTACAGTTCGTACCTGTTTCAGCTTTAACGGGTGAAGGCGTAGAAGATTTGCTTGATGCGATTTCTCTGCAAGCTGAAGTCATGGAGCTAACAGCGCCAGAACAAGGCCCTGCGCATGGTACCGTTATTGAAGCTCGCCTTGATAAAGGCCGAGGTACGGTTGTCACCGTACTGGTTCAACAAGGTACGCTGAATAAGGGCGATATCGTGGTAGTCGGTCAGGAATATGGCCGTGTACGTGCAATGTTTAATGAAAAAGGCGAACAGCTTGATACTGCTGGCCCATCTACTCCTGTAGAGCTGCTGGGTCTGTCTGGTACACCTGCTGCTGGTGATGAGTTACAAGCAGCGCCGGATGATAAAACTGCACGTGAAATTGCTAACTTCCGTCAAACTAAAGCGCGTGAGCAGAAAATGGCTCAGCAGCAAGCGGCTAAGTTGGATGAAATGTTCAACAAGATGGAAGAGGGTGATGTTAAGACCCTGAATGTTGTCATTAAAGGTGACGTGCATGGTTCTGTTGAAGCGGTGAGTCAAGGTCTGCAAAAACTCTCTACAGCACAAGTTAAAGTACGCGTTGTTGGCTCTGGTGTGGGTGGTATTAACGAAACTGATGCCCAATTAGCCGCTGCGTCACAAGCTATTCTGATTGGCTTTAACGTCCGTGCTGATAACGCTGCACGTAAAATCATTGCCGAGAAAGGTTTGGATGTTCAATACTTCAGCATCATTTATGACTTGCTGGATGTTGTGACGAAAGCGATGACTGGTATGTTAGAACCTGTCTTTAGAGACGAAATTATTGGTCTGGCACGTGTTGATGATGTCTTTAGCTCACCTAAATTTGGCGATATCGCTGGTTGTTTGGTGATTGAGGGCGTGGTCAAACGTAGCAATCCAATTCGCGTTCTGCGTGATAACGTCGTTATCTATGAAGGTGAACTGGAATCGTTGCGTCGCTTTAAAGATGATGTCAATGAAGTTAACTCGGGTACTGAATGTGGTATCGGCGTGAAAAACTATAAAGATGTCAAACCGGGCGACCAGATCGAGGTCTTTGAACGGGTTGAAGTGAAACCGACACTATAATGGCCAGAGAATATAGTCGTACAAATCGCTTCGGCGAAGTGGTCATGCGAGAACTCGCGCTGATGCTTCAGCGCGAGATTTCTGATCCACGTATTGGTATGGTCACGGTGTCTCATGTGGATGTGACGGCGGATCTAAAATATGCCAAAGTATATGTCACACGCTTTAATGGCTTTGAATCTGAGCAAGATGTACAAGAATGTCTGCAAGGATTAAATAGTGCATCTGGTTATCTGCGTCGCGGTCTTGCTGGGCGTGTAAAACTGCGTAGCATTCCTGAGTTGCAGTTTGTCTATGACAAAAGCTTGGAGAATGGTTTCCGCATGGATGAACTCATTGCCAAAGCTAACAAACCACGTCAGGAAGACGACTAAACCGAGTCAATCTGATGGCAAGACGAAAAAAAGGCCGTGATGTGACGGGCATTCTGGTTATTGATAAACCGACCGGTCACAGTTCCAATCATATCTTGCAGCAGGTAAAACGCCTGTTTGATGCCAACAAAGCGGGTCATACCGGTAGTTTAGATCCGTTGGCGAGTGGCGTTCTGCCGGTTTGTTTAGGTGAGGCAACCAAACTTTCAGGTTACTTACTTGATGCTGACAAGCAATACGATGTGACTTGCAAACTAGGCATCACGACGGATAGCGGTGATGCAGATGGTAATATCATTGCCGAGCAAGCGATTCCTGTTTTTGATGAAATTCAGCTAAACGCCATTCTGAAAACGTTTATTGGTGAGCAGGATCAAGTGCCACCGATGTTTTCAGCATTGAAGCATCAGGGCCAACCCTTATATAAGTTGGCGCGTCAAGGGATTGAAATTGAACGTAAATCACGTCGAATTACGATCTACGATATTCAATTACAGCACTTTGATAGCAGTAGTTTTACACTCACAGTGCGTTGCAGCAAAGGCACCTATATCCGTACCTTAGTTGAAGATATTAGCCATACTATAGGTACAGGTGGGCATGTCACGATGCTACGGCGTACGGCAGTAGCGGGCTACTCCTTAACTGATTCGGTTTCATTGGAAACCTTACAGACAACACGAGAGCAGGGCGAACTCACTGATTTAGATAAGCAGCTTACTGCTGCAGAAGATGCCTTACCTGATTGGCCCTCGATAACATTAGATGAAGCGGGCTGTAAGCAATTAAGTTTTGGTCAGTCTG
>NZ_GG657891.1 GCF_000156355.1 Methylophaga thiooxydans DMS010
GGTGCTGCTGTTGGTGCAATGCTTGCTCTTCTTCTATGTCCGACTGATGAGCCAGAAGCTGCCCCTATGGTTGAAGAGCCAGTTTGTCCGGTAGAACCACCACCAGGTGCGTTATTGGATCAAAACGGTTGTGCTTATGACACTGATGGTGATGGCGTTTATGACGGCATCGATCTTTGCCGTAACACACCAGAAGGTGTCACCGTCGATCGCGTTGGTTGTCCTTTAGACTCTGACAATGATGCGGTAGCTGATTACCTGGATCTTTGCCCTGGTACTCCAGAAGGCGTTATCGTCGACCAAGATGGTTGCCCATTAGCTGGCGAAAACCTGTTGTCTCTGACAGGTGTTAACTTCGCATTCGACAAAGCGGTATTAACCGAAGAAGCGAAAACCATTCTGGAAGAAGCGGTGACATTGCTGAAAGAAACTGATGGCATCGTTGAAGTACGTGTTGAAGGTCACACCGACAGCATTGGTACAGAAGCATACAACCAAGACCTGTCACAACGTCGTGCTCAATCAGTTGTTGATTATCTGACTTCACGTGGCATTGATGGTAATAACCTTGTACCAGTTGGTCTGGGTGAAAGCTCACCAGTTGCCAGCAACGACTCTAAAGCAGGTCGTGCTGCTAACCGTCGTGTAGACTTTGTTGTTAATCAATAATAACGACACGCGATAAAGAAATTAAGGCCCTGCTAGTCAGGGCCTTTTTTTTGCCTGTCAGTTAGTCAAGCCAGTTTTCTAGACTATGTTGTCTGACTAAGCCTTCTGCATTTTTTATACGCGCTTTGAAGGCCTCTGTTTGTGTGATGATATGAATCTGCTGCTCAACTTCTTCGCCTGTCATGCCTGATTTCAGGACATCACTATAAAGTAGTTGAAGGAGTAGATAGTCCAGCCCTGTCAGAAAATTATTGAAAGAATGATCATTAAAAATTGATGGGTAGACATCAGTAGAGTCATTCGGCAAGCCCATTATCTGAGTGAGCTCTTCCACGACACAGGCCATTAATTTTCCATGGGCTCTGGCGCGATCAACAGGGATAATCACGATAGCTCTGCTGATGTTTGCTGAGTGGTCATATGAAATTTGGGCCATACAGACACTGTGATGATTCAGGCTCTGACGAAATGTTGGGTTGGTAATTCCCATACTTTTTAATAAGTCACTATCGAGGTTTTGTTCTGTACTAAACATGATAGTCACATTCGCACTCTGAGGATTTTTGGCCGGTGATATTGGATGGCCAGTGATGGCGGAGAGGTGCTTGAATTGCTGAGTCACCATTTTTTGATGCAATAGATGATCGCCAGTCTGATCTTGTAGGCTGAAAACAATAGGGCGCTGCCACTTATGTAAACGGCCATCACTTTTACTATGTTCACCCTGCAGTGCAATCTGAGTAAAGCTGGTGTGGATATACGACTTGTTCTGCCAGTGCGGTATTTGCTCACTTTGTACACAATGCGAGATCAGCAAAAGACTGAGTGATGACAAGGTAGTATAAAACTTCAACATGAATTTATTTTATGATTGATGAAGTAAATTCACAAAAAAGGCATGGACAGGGAGAAACGGAGCAGGTTTGAGGCTATTAAGCCCCCATCACTATAACTGTGGAAAAATAATGAATGGCGCGCCTGGCGGGATTCGAACCCACGGCCTTTGGCTTCGGAAACCAACACTCTATCCAACTGAGCTACAGGCGCTTTGAGACTATTTTAACTTATTTTGAGCAGTGCCTACTGTGTTTAACCAATCGATCGATTAAAGCTTTTGCTAATCGATATATACAGATAAGTAGCAGGACGCTGTGCGCGAGATTATACGGACTTTAGTCAGTTACCGCCATCAGGCCAGAAAAAAGCACAGAGCGTGATGTGAGCACGCCCTGTGCTATTAATCAATCGTAACTCGGATTGATTTTCTCTAACTTCCAGATTTCATTGTTGTACTCTTCCATCGTCCGATCGGTAGAGAACTTGCCGCTGTTAGCACTATTGATAATGCTCATCGCGGTCCAACGCTCTTTATCTTGGTAGGCTTCAGCAGCTTGCTGTTGAGCGTCTACATAACTACGGAAGTCAGCCACCGTCATCCACGGGTCATGAGGATTGGTAAAGGCGCCAATCACATCGTCGAAACATCCGGGTTCAAATTGGTTGAAGTGTCCTGCTTCTAACAGGGTCACAACGCGTTTGAGATCGGGATCATTTTCAATGATAAAGCGCGGGTTGTAGCCATGGCGTGCTTCTACTACTTCTTCTTCGGTTAAGCCGAAGAGGAAAAAGTTATCATCACCTGCTTCTTCACGAATTTCGATATTGGCGCCATCCAATGTGCCGATGGTAATTGCGCCATTCATCATAAACTTCATGTTACCCGTACCCGATGCTTCTTTACCGGCGGTGGAAATCTGCTCGGACAAGTCAGCAGCAGGGCAGATAACTTCCATGGCCGACACTTGATAGTTAGGCAAGAAGACGACCTTGAGCCAGTTACCTATTTCTGGATCATTATTGACCAATTCGGCAACGTTATTAATCAGTTTAACGATTTGTTTTGCCATGACATAACCAGGTGCTGCTTTACCTCCAAACAAGACGCAGCGGGGCGTCATGCCTTCGGTATCACCGCGTTTGATACGGTCGTAGAGATGAATAACATGTAAGACGTTCAGTAGCTGGCGCTTATACTCATGTATGCGCTTAACCTGAATATCAAACATCGCTTCGGGATCGAAGATCACCCCACAGCTTTCTTTGACTAAATCTGCCAGACGTTTTTTATTCTCCAGTTTGGCATCATGCCATTTTTTCTGGAATGTTTTGTCATGTGCATAGGGTTCTAGCTTTTTCAACTCACTGAGGTGTGTGATCCATTTGTCACCAATTGTTTCGGTGACCAGTTCACTTAACGCGGGGTTACACCACGCCATCCAGCGACGCTGAGTGACACCGTTGGTTTTGTTGTTGAACTTATGTGGCCATAGTTGATAGAAATCGTGGAATAGGCCTTTTTTGAGCAGTTCTGAGTGTAGTGCGGCAACACCGTTAATTGAGTAGCTACCAACAATAGCCAGATGTGCCATACGCACTTGCTGCTGTGGACCTTCTTCAATGATCGACAGGCTGGCTAGTTTTTTCTTATCGCCCGGCCAATGATTCGCCACTTCACGTAGGAAGCGGGCATTGATTTCATAAATGATTTCAAGAATACGGGGCAACAAACGACCAAACATATTGACCGGCCAGCGTTCCAAAGCTTCCGGTAATAGCGTGTGATTGGTGTAAGCCATAGTCTGGCTGGTGATATCCCAAGCCTGTTCCCAGCTCAGTTCGTGATCATCCATTAACAAACGCATCAATTCGGCAACAGCAACCGTCGGGTGAGTGTCATTCAGTTGAAAGCAGTTTTTGTCAGCAAAATGATCAAAGTTCTGGCCGTGGTTAGCCACCCAATAATCAAGGATATCTTGCAAACTTGCTGATGCTAGAAAGTACTGTTGGCGAAGTCGCAGCTCTTTACCATTTTCACTGGCGTCATTTGGATACAACACCATGCTGATATTTTCAGCTTCATTTTTGGCGGCAACGGCTTCGGTATATGAGCCTGAGTTGAAATCTTCCAAGTTGAACTCGTCGGTCGCTGCGGCTTTCCATAGGCGTAGCTTGTTGACTGTGCCATTCTGGTAGCCAGGAACTGGCATATCATAGGGCACAGCGAGGACATCATTAGTGTCGACCCAATAGACGCGCATTTCACCATCATGCTCACGGTGAAATTCTGTGTGTCCACCAAATTTAACTCGCTGGGTGAACTCTGGCCGTTCCAGCTCCCAGGGGTTGCCATCGCGAAGCCAGTGATCCGGTTTTTCTATTTGAAAACCATTCTTGATGCTTTGTTTGAACATGCCGTATTCATAGCGCAAACCATATCCTGTTACAGGAAGTTGCAGGGTTGCACAGCTGTCAATAAAGCAGGCAGCAAGTCTACCTAAGCCGCCATTACCGAGACCGGCGTCGTGCTCCATATCGATGAGTTCTTCAAAGTTCAGACCGAGATCATGCAAGGCTTTTTCAGTTTCTTTATCCAGGCCGAGATTAAGCGCGGCATTGCCCATGGCTCGGCCCATCAAAAATTCCATAGATAAATAATAGGCTTGTTTGCAGTGGCTTTCTGCATAGGTGTGTTTGGTGTGCTTCATACGATTGAACAGGCGATCACGTAAGGTAAATGCCAGTGCAGTGAACAAGTAGTGACCTGAGGCACAACCTTTATCCTGTGCCAGGTATGTGCCGTAATAGCGTTTGAAATCTCTGATCAGATCGGCGCTTTCCATACCAAGTTTTGGTGTGTTGTACAGATCAGGCGCAGGAGAAGCGGTACAAGCATAGCGTGGGCTCATAGACAGACCTTTAGAATATTTGACGGTTATTGTTGGTGGATGACAGAGAAGCCATCTCGGTTGGGCATCGTTACCTGAGGTAGTGTGACTTCGTTGAGTTCTACACCAGATTCGATTATACCATCCTGACTTAAAATATAAGCGCAAAGTGCGTAAATTTCGTTACTGCTTAATGAATAAGGTGATGACGGTGGCATGGAACGCCGAATATAGTCAAATAAGGTCGTGGCATAAGGCCAGTAACTGTTGACTGTTTTTTCCGGATACTCGCTGGTTAGCGAGCCGACTTCACCAACTAAGGGCATTGCACTGGCACCAATCGCATCAAAGCCATGACAAGCTACGCAGTGTTGAGTGAAGATTTTTTTGCCTTGCGCAGCATCGCCTGCGCCTTGGGGTAAGCCTCGGCCATCCGGGAAAATGGTTAAGTTCCACTCAGGTTTTGATGAAAGCGTATCGGCTTTTTGACCAAGAGGTTGATAAAGCGGCTGAGCGTATGTTGTCGGAATCCCAATGAAGAGAAATAAGACAAAACCAAGTTTAGAAAGGGTAGACATGGTTGATATCGCCTTCCTCAGTGACTTCCCAACTAACAATCGCGTTGTAATGAAAAAATCCATCAGTGCCGCGGTTTGCCACTAAAGCCTCACGTGATGGTTGCACATAACCGCTGTCATCAGTTGCACGACTTTGCAATACGGCGTATTGCCCCTGCCACTGCCAAGGGAGATTGAAGCGCGTGAAGGCTTTATCCAGAATGGGTTCTTGCAATTCAGCATCTAGCCAACTTTCACCGCTATCGTCAGAGACTTCGACACGGGTAATTTTGCCTCGTCCAGACCATGCCAGTCCGGTCACCTGATAGATACCAGGATTATCGGATAAATGCATACCCAGTGATGGGGAGGTGATCAAGGATTTTGCATCCATGATAAAGCTGAATTGCCGCGCACTGCCATCTGGCATCAGGTCAGTGTATTGCGCCGTTTCATCACGAGACATCACTGGTGTATCGGTAAGTCGCAACTGACGAAGCCATTTTACGTTAACAATGCCTTCCCAGCCGGGCAGCACCAAACGCAGTGGATAACCATTTTCCGGTCGTAATCTTTCACCATTTTGGTATAAAGCGAGAATGGCATCATCGAGTAATTTTTCTATTGGAATGCTGATATTGAGCGAAGCACCATCAGCCGCCTCGGCAATGACCCATTTGGCTTCAGGCTTAATGCCCGCTTCTTGTAGCAGGTAGCTTAGTGGCACACCGGTCCATTCCGCATTCGATACCAAGCCGTGTGCATAGCCAGCAGAAGATTGAATAGGTATATTACGCCAACCGCTGTTGCTGTTACCGCCACACTCAATAAAACAAATTCGCGATGTTTGAGGGTAACGTTTCAACGTCTCAATGCTGAAGCTGAGAGGCTGTTCGACTAAACCATCGATTAATAGTTGATGAGTAGCAGGATCGATGTCAGGTACGCCATTGTGATGACGCTCATAATGCAGACCATTCGGCGTGATGGTACCTTGAAGTTCATGTAAGGGAGACCATGAAACGCCGTTGCCAGGCATGTCTTGATTGGCGGCTATCCAGCGGATGATGTCTTTTTCGTAAGGGGAGGGTTGGCCGTAGTTGCTGAATGGTTTGCCAGCTTGGCGCATAGATTCAGGCAAGTTAGCGGTAAAGTCAGCGGCTTTTTGTGCCGCTATAAGAGGCAAGCTGAAGCTGGCAAAAGCGCTACCCAAAGCCGTGGTTTGTAAAAATTGACGACGACTTTTTACCAGCTTTTTTGCCATCAACTAATTCCTTATTCTGTGGACCCCACCAATTCGACTTCAAACCACTCATCAAGTTTTTGAACGGCTATGTCGCGTCCGCTTTTATTGAGTGAGGAAAATAGCTGCACAGAGGCTTTTAGATCGTGATTTTTAAGCTCAGCAACTACTTTGAGTAGACTTTGTTTCGCTGCGCTATTTTTGAGCTTATCGGCTTTAGTCAGCAGGATATGCACGGATAAGTCAGCTTGGTTAGCCCAACTTAGCATTTGCAAGTCGAATTCTTTGAGTGGATGGCGGACATCCATCATCATCATCAGGCCTCGTAAGGATTGGCGCGTTTCCAGATATTTCGCCAGCGTTTGTTGCCATTTTTGCTTCATTTTTTCAGGGACTTTGGCATAACCATAGCCGGGAAGATCGACTAAAGCGCGCTGATCATCAAAATGGAAAAAGTTGATCATCTGGGTGCGGCCGGGTGTTTTACTCGTTCTGGCCAGTGAGCGAATGCCGGTTATCGTATTGATAGCACTGGACTTTCCGGCATTAGAACGACCAGCAAAAGCGACTTCGAAACCTGTATCCTCGGGTAACTGAGACAGTTGGGTCGCGCTGCCGGTATAATAGGCGTTTCGGTAGAGCTGTGACATGGAACCATTTCGGGTGAAAAATTGACCTAACAAGAGTAGCATACCCACAGTTTTAAGATGCAAGTGCTTAGTTTTCAGGTAGAGATAAATGAAAAAAATGTTGATGACAGCCGTGCTGGGCATGGCGCTGAGTATGACTTCTGCAGTAATGGCGGCGGGTAATGTCGCAGCAGGTAAAGGCAAGGCCGCAGTATGTGCTGCCTGTCATGGTACAGACGGTAATAGCTTGTCAGACGCTTTTCCAAAGCTGGCAGGTCAACATGAAGGTTATATCGTCAAGCAGCTGATGGAGTTCAAAAGTGGGGCGCGTCAGAATGCGCTAATGGCACCGATGGTTGCTAACTTAACTGAGCAAGATATGGCTGATTTGGGGGCGTATTTCGCCAGTCAGAAAACTGCGCCAGGCGCGGTATCAGAAGAATTGCTGGCGGCGGGAGAGCAAATCTACCGTGGCGGTAATAAAGAAACTGGGGTGCCGGCTTGTATGGCCTGTCATGGTCCCAATGGTAACGGTATCCCCGCTGCAGACTGGCCAAAACTGTCCGGTCAATACAGCAGCTACATCGAAACACAGCTTCACGCCTTCGCCAAAGGAGAAAGAAACAATTCTCCTAACGGCATGATGGCGGATATCGCCAGTAAAATGAGCGATGCCGAAATCAAAGCGGTTTCTGCCTACGTGTTTGGTTTGAAATAACGATGTCTCTTGCCTGCACGGCTTATGTCGTGCGGGCAATATTGACACATTCAGGTATTGTTACCTGAAACAGGGACCCCCCTAATGTCACAAACTAAGGATTCTCAACGTCCACATCATTCGTTTGCATGGCGTCTGTTTCATTTTTTAGGCACCATGGAACTCGCCATCACTTTGTTAATCACACTGGCGATAGCCTCAGTGATTGGTACCGTGTTGCAGCAGAATCAACCTTATCCTGACTATGTCATTAAGTTTGGTCCTTTTTGGTTCGAGGTGTTCGAGTCGTTAGGGCTCTATGACGTCTATAGTGCTTTGTGGTTTTTAATCATTTTGACCTTGCTGGTGATGTCCACATCAGTCTGTGTTATTCGCCATGCACCATCGATGTTCAAGGACATGTTCAACTTGCGAACCAATGTGCAGCTCAAGTCGCTGCGATCCATGCATCATCGTGCTGAGTGGCTCGAAAACGCGGAAACGAACGTCACAGCAGCGAATTTACAGTCATTTTTTAAAACCAAAGGGTTTCGCACACGCCTTACTGAGAAAGGTGATGATACGTTGATTTCCGCGATGCGAGGCGGGATGAACAGGCTAGGTTATATCCTGACGCACGTAGCGATCATCGTGATATGTGTTGGCGGATTGATGGATAGTAACTTGCCGCTGAAACTAGCTGAATGGCAAGGTCGACTAGAAATTGAAACGCAGAACCTGCCGTTGAGTCAGATTCCACAAGAAAGCCGATTACCTGTCGGATCGCAAGCGTTTCGTGGCAGTGTCAGTATTCCTGAAGGTCGTTCATCAGAGGTGGTTTATCTACCAATGCGGGATGGTTATCTGGTGCAGAAACTGCCCTTCACTATCGCTGTTGATGAGTTTCGGATTGAACATTATGCGACGGGCCAGCCGAAGTCATTTGAATCTGATCTGAAAGTCTATGATCCGGATCTAGCAGAACCGATTACAACGACGATTTCAGTAAACCATCCTCTCATTCACAAAGGCTATGCCATTTACCAAGCGAGTTTTGGTGATGGTGGTTCTGAGCTAGCACTTGAGGCCTGGCCGTTGTTTGCAGATCAAGGTGACGCTGTGACGGTGGAAACCAAAGTGTTTGAAACCCGTGAAATGCGCTGGGGTGAGCAGCAGATGCTGTTGGAAATGACAGGGTTCAGACCTTTTAACATTAATCCTGATCCGACCGAAGACGATCCGAAAAATGTGCGTAATTACGGGCCAAGTATTCAGTTTAAATTACGACGCGAAACCGGCGAAGCATTTGAGTACGAAAATTACATGTACCCAGTGGAACGGGAAGGCCGAGAGTTTTTCCTCAGCGGTGTGCGCAGTAGTCCTGCAGAAGAGTTTGCTTACCTATACATACCCGCTGATGAAAACGGCGAGTTAGCTGGTTTTATCCAGTTTTTACAAAACATCAACGATAAACAACGGGTAGAGCAAATTGCCACCCAAATGAAAAATGAAACCTTACTCAGCCTGCAAACAGAAGATGATCAAGTTTTGGGGCAAAGTTTGCAAAAAACACTCGTGACGCTGGTAGATATGTTTATCCGAGGGGGCTTCGGTGAAGTACGTGATTTTATCGAGCAAACCTTACCGGAAACTGAACGCGATAGTCTGGCACCAGCCTATCTTGCTATGTTGCGTGAAATGCTAGGACGGTTGTATTTCGAGGGTCTGGATCTGGCCGCTGATGAAATGGTCGATGAGTCTGAACTGGTATTTATGCAAGATGCCATTGATGCGATAGGAACACTTCCACGCTATGGTTCACCCGTTTATTTGGCTTTAAAAGACTACACTCACATCGAGTCAACGGGACTTCAGATCGCACGTTCACCCGGCAAGTCTGTGGTTTATCTGGGATGTGCATTTTTGATTGCAGGTGTGTTTTTATTATTTTATTTACCGCAGCGTCGCTTCTGGATGTGGCTTAAAAAAGACAATCAGCAAACACGGGTATATTTGGCTGGCATGAGTAACCGTAACCCGAGAGAGTTCGATAGTTTTTTTGAGCAGACCCGAGCTGAACTAAAGGCCCAAGCGGGGAACTCTGTTAAGAGCTGATGTTCTTAGTTTCTGACCAGCGCTAATGCGCAACGAGAAAAATATGACAGCAAATATAACGACTCAGAATTCTGACAAATCTTTATTAGTGACTTGGCTATGGCGGGTTCTAATGGCGTTGTCAGCCATAGGGATAATCAGCTTCTATCTTGAAGTGCTCGATGTGTATGAAATCAGCATTATTATCCTGACCGCTATCAGCATGGCTTATTTGGGGCAAGACTGGCCTGGTTTTCGTTGGCATGCCGTGGCGGTGGCAATATTAAGTGTATTTGCTGTCTCGTTGTATGGCAGCGATCTGAATCAGTCTGACAGCAATTTCTGGCTAAATTACCTGCTAGCCAGTCAATCAGCGTTTATGTGGATGAGTGCCTTATTTGTAATGGCTACTGTGACATATTTTGCTGGTACCTTATTTCGTTCAGATTTCACTGAAAAAGTGGGAACAGCGCTAACATGGGCTGCCACTACCATGGGCATGATTGGTTTAATGGTTCGTTGGCGCGAGTCCTACCTGTTGGGTGCTGATATTGGCCATATTCCGGTGAGCAATCTTTACGAAGTGTTTATTCTTTTTTCGGTGGTTACAGCCTTGCTGTATCTGTTTTACGAAAGACGTTATGAAACGCGCAGTCTCGGTGGCTTTATCTTGCTTATTATCACTGCGGCAGTGGTTTTCCAGCTGTGGTACACCTTTGAACGCAATGCTCATGAAATCGAGCCTTTAGTACCAGCACTCCAAAGTTACTGGATGAAAATTCATGTGCCAGCCAACTTCATTGGCTATGGTGCTTTTGCCATGGCAGCGATGATTGGCGTGGCGTATATATTAGTGTCATGGCGTCAACAAAAGCAGGGTGATAGTGCGTGGCTCAGAGCGATGCCATCATTACATCTGATGGATGATTTGATGTATAAAACCATCGCTTTAGGCTTTGCTTTTTTCACCCTTGCAACGATTCTCGGCGCGCTGTGGGCAGCCGAAGCATGGGGTGGCTATTGGTCGTGGGATCCTAAAGAAACCTGGGCACTGATTGTCTGGTTGAATTATGCAGCGTGGTTACATATGCGTATGACGAAAGGCTGGAATGGTGTTCCGATGGCTTGGTGGGCACTAATAGGCTTGTTCGTGACCTTATTCGCCTTCCTTGGCGTTAATATGTTTTTATCCGGGTTGCACTCTTATGGCACCCTTTAAATCTCAGCAATAAAGGATAGTTTGATGATGAGAAAATTGATGAATAGTTTCGTAGTAGGCGCATTGATGGCCCTGTTCACTTCAGCGGCTTCAGCGGTCCCAATGAGCTATGTTGAGGGTACACATTATTTTCCTACTGCTCAGAAACTGGCAACGTCAGACGATAATGTCATCGAAGTGGTCGAAATGTTTTCTTACACCTGCCCGCATTGCTTCCGCCTGGAACCAGCCATTGATGAGTGGAAACAAAGCTTGCCAGACAATGTGACGTTCACCAAAGTACCGGCCATTTTCCGTGATAGTTGGTTAGAACTGGCTAAAGTGTATTATGCCGCCGAAGCAACAGGTGATTTAGAGTTGCTTCACCCAAAACTGTTTAGCGCGATTCATGTTGATAAGCGCCGTCTTAACACAGAAGAACAGTTGCTCGACTTTGTTGAAGAACAAGGTGTGGATCGTGAGAGCTTTGCCAAAATGATGAATTCATTCACTGTGCAAAGCAAAGTGAAGAAAGCGCTGGTCATGAGTCAGACATCGGGTATTACGGGTGTGCCATCGATAATTGTGAATGGTGAGTTCCGTACAGATGCTAGCAGTGCCGGTAGTACTGAGGACTTATTTCTAGTTGTCGATAAATTGATTGAACAGACAAAATAAGTTACTGAAGAAAGCCCGGTTCGCCGGGCTTTTTTATAAAGCTTCCGGCAAAGACTGATCGAGAGGCTGAGGTGGTGAAGCGATACCGGTATCATCAAAGTGTAGAAGCACATCAAGATAACGTCGGATATTTTGAACATAACGAACTGGCTCACTGCCACGAGCATACCCATATCGGGTTTGCGAAAACCATTTCTTTTTAGATAGTAAGGGTAATGATTCCCTGACATCAGACCATAGGTTAGGATCCTTGCCGGCAGATTGCGCTAAGACGCGTGCATCTTCTAAATGACCCAGCCCTACATTATAAGCCGCCAAGGCAAACCAGATTCGGTCAGGTTCTGCGATACCTTCTGGCAATCTTGAATACATTTCGGCTAGATAAGCTGCTCCAGCGAAAATACTCTGCTCAGGATCTTCACGATCAGTGACACCCATTTCCCGTGCTGTCGCTCTGGTTAACATCATCAGACCTTTTACCCCGGTGCTGGAGACCGCTTCTGGGTTCCAGTGTGACTCCTGATAAGACATTGCTGCGAGCAAGTGCCAATCAAACTGATGTATTTCACCGGCTTGTTGAAACAGATCTTTGTAAAGCGGAAGGTGAGTTTGGATCCGGCGGTGGACTGCGCGGGTATCGACATAATCAAAACGTCGTATATGGCCATAATATTTTTCAATGAGCTTATCTAAGTCACCAGATGCTTCAAGTTCTTGGAAAAAGTCCAATAATTCTAAATACAGGCTGTCATCTTCAGCCAGCGGTAATGCCCAAGCTAGAAATTGCGGCTCTGAAATATCAAAGGCAACCCGTAACTCAGGAAAAAGGCTTTGGTTAGCTGACATCTCGTTTGAGTCAACGATGGTGTAGTCAATCAACTCCAGCTGTACCAGTTCAAGAAGGCCACTGTTATCAAGCTCATTATTTTCACGCCAAAGTAGTTCAGGTACTTCCTCGTGTAATGCTTGTAATTGTTCGACGTGACTGCTATCTGCCACAACTTCTAGCTGACCTTCGACAACTTCAGTGATATCGCTGGGCTTAGCGGTACCATTTTTATAGACCAGCTGTTGGGTAACCTCATGGTATACAGGTCCGAAGCGGATGTGATCTTTGCGCTGTTCTGTCACGGTAAGACCGGCTGCTGCAATATCAGCTTGGCCTTGCTCGATTAACCTGAGCATATTGCCTAGGTTGTCAGGTACGATGACTTTTAATTCAACGTTAAGTCTTTCAGCAAACTTTTGTGCCAACTCATATTCAAAACCAGCGAGCGTATCACCTTTGACATAATAGCTGGTGAGACCATAGCGGCTAAGCACTCGCAGCTCACCCCGTTCTTGAATTGCTTCGAGATGTGGCTGGGCTTCGCCGCAAGCAACCAGCATACAAACCGTTAAGAGAGCAAATGTGATCGATTTCAAAAATGAGCCTCGATGACTAAACGAATAAATTATCGCTTTATATCGACCTAATTGCACCTACGGAAGTTTGGATGAACTGGTAATAATCCTGTTTTACATAGCTTTTTTGATGAGGTTTTTATCTCAAAAATGTGTGAATATCACACAACAGTACGGTGTCTGCGCGTTAATTTATCTGCATTAAGCGTTAACGTTTACCACGAAAGAATTGGCGTAATAACTGACTACTCTGCTCGGCGAGCAGGCCTGATTCAGTGCTGACACGATGATTGAGATTGGGTAAGGTGAAAATATCGACACAACTACCCGCAGCCCCTGTTTTGGGCTCAGCGGTAGCATAGACAACTTTATTGATACGCGCATGAACCAATGCGCCTGCACACATAGCACAGGGTTCCAGTGTGATATACATATCAGCACCGGGAAGGCGATAGTTATTCATCAATTGACAGGCTTGGCGTAAGGCAATGATTTCGGCGTGTGCGGTGGCATCATTAGCAGAAATTGGCTGGTTCCAGCCTTCTCCGATGATCTCATTATTCAGTACAATTACAGCACCAACAGGGACTTCTCCTTCGGCTTCTGCTCGTTGAGCAAGCGCTAATGCACGCTGCATCCATCGTATTTCATCAGACATTGATATGTCTCTTGATCAGATTGAGTAAGCGGTTGCTAGCGCCTTTGCTTTGTTCAATCAGCATTTGACCGGCTTCGCCCATCGCGGCGCGCGTTTGCGGATGACTGAAAAGGTCGATCACACACTCCGCTAATGTTTCACTGCTAGTAATCTCAATGGCTGCATTAGCTTGTAAAAACTGGTTGCTAATTTCATTGAAGTTGAAGTAATGCGGGCCAATCAATACGGCTCTCCCTAACGCTGCAGGCTCTAAGAGGTTATGACCGCCACGTGGCACCAGACTGCCACCCACGAAGGCAATATCAGAGGCACCATAGAATAAGGGCAGTTCACCCATGGTATCGACAATAAATACTTGAATGGCTTTACTGCACATGCCATTCTCACTGCGACGTAAAATTTTAAAGCCTGCGCGTTGGCTCAATGCCGCAACGCGGTCAAAACGCTCTGGGTGTCGGGGAACAATAACCAGCAGTAGATCCGGAAATTTTGCACGAATCTGGCGCGAGGCATTGAGAATAATTTCATCCTCACCCTCATGAGTACTGGCTGCAATAAACACGGGCCTGTCTCCCCATGCCGAGCGCATCGCCTCAGCCTGTTCATTAACACTGGCTGGCATGCTGATTTCAAATTTTAAATTGCCCACCGCATGAACAGAGTTTTTATCAGCCCCCAATTCAATCAAGCGCTGACGATCATCGTGTGATTGAGCCGCAATCAGGCTGAAGCTTTTCAGCATATTTCGAGCGAGTTTAGCCACACGCTGATAGCCTTTTGCTGAACGTGCAGATAAGCGAGCATTAGCAAGCACTACTGGAATCTTAAATTCAGCGCTGTAATGGATAAGGTTAGGCCATAACTCGGTTTCCATGATAATACCGAGTGTCGGCTGAACCGTTTTCAGGAACCGTTTCACAGCAAAAGGTAAGTCGTAGGGCAGGTAGCAATGTAAAACCGTTTCGCCGTAGAGTTTTATCACACGGGCACTACCAGTGGGAGTCATGGTAGTGATAAGGATACGATGGTGCGGATACGTTTCTTGTAATGATGCGACTAAGGGGCGGGCTGCTTCAACTTCTCCCACAGATACGGCATGTAGCCAGATGAGTGGTTTATCAGAAGACGGTGCTGTTTTGATAGCAAAGCGTTCATCCCAACGTTTGAAGTAAACGGAAGCGCGGCTGCCTCGCCAGATAAGACGAAGCAGAATTAATGGGATCAGAAGCGTGAAAACGATGCTGTAGAAAACTCTCAAAGCAGACTCATTTATAAGCGTAAATTGAGCAGGAATGATAGCATAGGCGCACTATTGAATACTGAATCCACACGAATGAAAATTTTCCAGAAACAGTTTTTACATCCCCGCTATTGGCTTAGTTGGTTTGGGTTGTTGTTGATGCGTTTGTCTGTGTATCTACCCGGCAAAGTTCAGTTAGCGATTGGTATGTCACTAGGCACAATATTGCGTCCTTTTATGAAATCGCGGGCGAAAATTGCGAGACGAAATCTGGAATTATGCTTTCCGGAACTCAGCGGTGATGAGCGTGAAAAATTACTTAATAGCTCGCTTCGCACCATGGGCATGATGATGATCGAAACAGCGATGAGTTGGTGGGCAAGCGATCGTAATCTGGAAAAACGGGTGCGCTACCAAGGTCTGGAACATCTGGAACAGGCGAAAGCCGCAGGTAAAGGCGTGATTCTATTAACGGGGCATTTCACCAGTATGGAACTGGGGGGGCGTCTTATCATGTTAAAGACACCTGCGTATGTCATGTTCAGGCATCTTAAAAATAAACTTTTCAATGCGGTGATGATGCGTTCACGCACCTTTCATAGTGAAGGTATCGTTATGCGGGAAGATCCGCGTTCCATGTTACGCGCGTTAAAGAAAAACAAAGTGGTCTGGTATGCGCCCGATCAAGACTTTGGTAAACGAACCAGTGTGTTTGCCAAATTTTTTGGTGTGCAGGCAGCGACCATTCCTGCCACGGCGCGTATGGTCAAAATGAGCGGCGCTAAGATTGTGCCTTTTGTTCCTAGAAGAGAGTCTGATGGCAGCTATACCATCAGTATTGGGGAAGCGTGGCAAGGCTATCCAACAGGTGACGATTTAGATGATGCGCAAGCTATTAATGACTGGTTAGAGCAAGAAATTCGCAAATCGCCAGAACAGTATTTGTGGGTGCATCGCCGTTTTAAAACACAACCAGATGGTAACAAAGGCTCGTTATACAAAAACCTGTAATGTTGATTTACAGGTCGAAGCTGTAGGTTAGGATAACTGACTCTGAACCTGGGTTATCATCAGCCAAATCAGCATTAGACATATGATAGATGCCTAATGCTAAACGGCTACTGTCTGTTAGCTTGTATGCTAAATCTAAGCCGGTTCGAAACTCCAACCCCAACCCTAAATCAAGACCAGCACCATCCTCATAGCCAACAAAGGCAAAATTAGGCGTTAGAATCCAGTTAGTGCCGACGCCATAGTCGTAGCGTACCCCGGCTGATGCCCAATAGGCGCCATCATCGTTTATATTCAAGCCAACGGTAGGGATGAGATTAAATACGGATTCTATCGGGGCGAAACGATATTCTATACCGATTTCGGTAGCACGCTGATCACTGTCAAATGCTTCAAAGGCACCAGCAGAGAACGCGAGTGAATGATTATGATCAGCGAAGCTCAGAGGGGAGATCGCTACAGCAAGCATGCCGGCGAAGATAAGCTGTTTTTTCATTTGCGACTCCATGCAAAAAAAAGACTTAACTTCGTTATAGCACGGTTTTCAAAATTCTAACAAATAATACAAAAAAAAGGCCATCCGAAGATAGCCTTTTTTTGTGTGTCTGCAGAGCAGTTGTCGACAATTAACGTTTTGAGAATTGTGGACGTTTACGTGCTTTGTGAAGACCGATTTTCTTACGTTCAACAGCACGTGCATCACGTGTGATGAAGCCTGCTTTACGCAGTTCTGTTTTCAGTTCACTGTCGTATTCAACGAGTGCACGACTAATGCCGTGACGAATAGCGCCGGCTTGACCATTGTTACCACCACCGCGAACAGTGATTTTCAGGTCAAATTTTTCCAGCATATCGACCAACTCCAACGGCTGACGGACAACCATGCGAGAAGTTTCACGGCCGAAATAGTCTTCCAGTGTACGTGTGTTGATTGAGATGTTGCCGCTGCCCGGTTTAATAAAAACACGAGCGGTAGAACTTTTGCGACGACCTGTTGCGTAGTATGAATCTGCCATGACAATATCCGATTAGATTTCCAGCGCTTTAGGCTGTTGAGCTGTGTGAGGGTGTTGTTCGCCAGCGTAAACTT
>NZ_GG657890.1 GCF_000156355.1 Methylophaga thiooxydans DMS010
GGGAGAGTCAAAGCTTTCTACAACAGTTAGCTTTGCTTCATTGAATCAAAGAACTCTAGATTGGTTTTAGTCGATTTCAGACGTTCCATCAAGAATTCCATTGATTCAACTGGCTCCATTGGACCCAAAATCTTACGCAGGATCCATAGTTTTTGCAGATCTTCTTCGTTGGTCAGTAACTCTTCGCGACGTGTGCCTGAACGGGTGACGTTGATCGCAGGGTACATACGGCGATCAGCCAACTTACGTTCCAACAGAACCTCGTTGTTACCTGTACCTTTAAACTCTTCAAAGATAACTTCATCCATCCGTGAGCCAGTTTCAATCAGTGCAGTGGCGATGATAGTTAAACTACCACCCTCTTCAATATTACGTGCCGCACCGAAGAACCGTTTTGGGCGTTGTAGTGCGTTCGCATCGACACCACCGGTCAAAACCTTACCAGATGAAGGCGAAACCGTATTGTAGGCACGTGCTAAACGCGTAATAGAGTCAAGCAGGATAACGACATCATGCTTATGTTCAACCAGACGTTTAGCTTTTTCGATAACCATTTCAGCAACTTGTACGTGGCGTGAAGCTGGCTCATCAAAGGTACTTGATACTACTTCACCGCGAACAGAGCGTTGCATCTCAGTTACTTCTTCAGGACGCTCATCGATCAACAGTACGATCAAATCACTATCGGGGTAATTTAAGGCGATTGATTGCGCAATAGACTGCAGAATCATTGTTTTACCAGATTTAGGTGGCGCAACGATCAAACCACGCTGACCTTTACCAATTGGTGCGGCTAAATCGATAACACGTGCCGTTAAATCTTCAGTACTACCATTGCCACGCTCTAGATTGAAGCGTTCATTAGGGAATAAAGGAGTGAGGTTTTCAAAAGGAACTTTGTTACGGGATTTGTCTGGTTTTTCGTAGTTGATTTCTTCAACTTTAACCAAAGCAAAGTAACGTTCGCTGTCTTTGGGAGGTCTGATCTTGCCCATAATGGTATCGCCAGTTCGCAAGTGGAACCGTCTGATTTGACTCGGCGATACATAAACATCATCAGGGCCTGCTATATACGAGTCTTCAGGAGAACGTAAGAAGCCAAACCCATCAGGTAATAACTCCAATACGCCAGTAGTGACGACATCCTCACCCTGTTTTGAATGAGCTTTGACGATAGCGAAGATTAATTCTTGTTTTCGATTTCTTGCCAGACCCTCGAGGTTCATGGAGAGGGCGAGATCCATCAATTCAGCAGCGGACTGCTTTTTCAGTTCTGTCAGATTCATGTATTACCTAGAATGGGATTTTTATATAGAATAACCTTGAGCACACATCAGTTGTGTGTTGATTTGTATATCTGGGAGGGGTTTTCGAAAAAAACTGTTGCTAAGCATAACAGCTCGGGATCGGAGCGTCTAGTGTTTTGGATGTTTTTTTATCTGGCAATAATTGCCAGATAAATCAAAGCTAACAATCAGAAGAGCTAAGGCAAACAGTGCGGCCTGTTGACTACGTCGTATTAACGTCTCAACAGTCTCGAAACGACATCTATTTTTCACGCCCGAGTGACTATCAATCGATATTGACTATAAAGAACAAACTATCTTAACTGTTTAAAACAAAAGCTTTTTTACCAAAAAACATATCTCTCGGTTAGCCGAGGCATAACTCGATACCACAAATCCTTCACCTTGCTTACATACAAAATCAACAAACGAAATATTGATGCTTGCTTAATGCTAGATAAGCATCGAAGTTAACATTACTGATGATTGAGGCAAAGCATTGTTTGAGCAAGTAAGCCTGGTAGTTATTTACATGGATCAATGACCGCTACCGCTATCCTGCTAACGCGCCACTTGAACATCCCTATTCATCGTATGCCGATAACGCAGGAGCCGTTATCGGTGACTTACTTTATCAGCCACGTCCCTGTGGCTGCCCCGTCGGACTCGCTTCGCTCATGCAATATCGTTTATCTCCATGGATGGCGTGTATGCAATGCCATGTTTGGAACATGGTTTGTCCAAGCGATATTGGCACTTCGTTCAAGCAGGTCACGGTCTAAACATCAGATATAAAAAAAGGTCACCCGCATAAAGGCTTGGTTTATGTTTCGACCTACTTTGACTGGGCCCTTCCTGTGCCCAGCCCTTCGGGCGCCTATCGGCATCCATTTTTGTTCCAGACAAAATGTCACATAGGGACATCCCGCTTCAAGACAGTAAACTGCCAACCCTCAAGACAAAAAAATACCCGGGCCTCAATGAGGACCGGGTATCTTCTTAGTATTAAAGCCTGGCAGTGACCTACTTTCACATGGGAACTCCCACACTATCATCGGCGCTAAGCTGTTTCACTTCTGAGTTCGGTATGGGATCAGGTGGGACCAACTCGCTATGGCCGCCAGGCATAACTGGTTACTAGCGTTCACTAGCTAATTCGGAAAATCGTAACAAGGTGAAGCGCCTATGTCGCTCCCAAGTGTAACTTGGGGTTATATGGTCAAGCCTCACGGGCAATTAGTACTGGTTAGCTACATGCATTACTGCACTTCCACACCCAGCCTATCAACGTGGTAGTCTTCCACGGCCCTTCAGGAGCTTAAAGCTCTGTGAGAACTTATCTTGAGGGGGGCTTCCCGCTTAGATGCTTTCAGCGGTTATCCCGTCCGAACATAGCTACCGGGCAATGCCATTGGCATGACAACCCGAACACCAGGGGTTCGTCCACTCCGGTCCTCTCGTACTAGGAGCAGCTCCTCTCAATTCTCAAACGCCCACGGCAGATAGGGACCGAACTGTCTCACGACGTTCTAAACCCAGCTCGCGTACCACTTTAAATGGCGAACAGCCATACCCTTGGGACCGGCTACAGCCCCAGGATGTGATGAGCCGACATCGAGGTGCCAAACACCGCCGTCGATGTGAACTCTTGGGCGGTATCAGCCTGTTATCCCCGGAGTACCTTTTATCCGTTGAGCGATGGCCCTTCCATACAGAACCACCGGATCACTATGACCTACTTTCGTACCTGCTCGACGTGTCTGTCTCGCAGTCAAGCACACTTTTGCCATTGCACTAACCGTATGATGTCCGACCATACTTAGTGTACCTTCGTGCTCCTCCGTTACAATTTGGGAGGAGACCGCCCCAGTCAAACTACCCACCATACACTGTCCCTAGCCCAGATAATGGGCCGAGGTTAGAACTCCAAACATACCAGGGTGGTATTTCAAGGGTGACTCCACACAATCTAGCGACTGTGCTTCAACGTCTCCCACCTATCCTACACAAGTAGGTTCAAAGTTCAGTGCAAAGCTGTAGTAAAGGTTCACGGGGTCTTTCCGTCTAGCCGCGGGTATACGGCATCTTAACCGCAATTTCAATTTCACTGAGTCTCTGGTGGAGACAGTGTGGCCATCGTTACGCCATTCGTGCAGGTCGGAACTTACCCGACAAGGAATTTCGCTACCTTAGGACCGTTATAGTTACGGCCGCCGTTTACTGGGGCTTCGATCAAATGCTTCTCCGAAGATAACATCATCAATTAACCTTCCAGCACCGGGCAGGCGTCACACCCTATACGTCCTCTTTCGAGTTTGCAGAGTGCTGTGTTTTTAATAAACAGTCGCAGCCACCTGGTCATTGCAACCCCTTTCAGCTCCACGAGCAAGTCGCTTCACCTAACAGGGGCACACCTTCTCCCGAAGTTACGGTGCTATTTTGCCTAGTTCCTTCACCAGAGTTCTCTCAAGCGCCTTAGAATTCTCATCCCATCCACCTGTGTCGGTTTGGGGTACGGTTCGTTATTACCTGAAGCTTAGAGACTTTTCCTGGAAGCCGGGTATCAATCACTTCGCTTCTATTGAAGCTCGTCATCATGTCTCAACTAAGTCAAGCGGATTTGCCTACTCAACACGTCTACACACTTAAACCAACATATCCAACAGTTGGCTGATCTAACCTTCTCCGTCATCCCATCGCAGTAATAACAAGTACAGGAATATTAACCTGTTTCCCATCGACTACGCATTTCTGCCTCGCCTTAGGGGCCGACTCACCCTGCTCCGATTAGCGTTGAGCAGGAAACCTTGGATTTTCGGCGAGGGGGCCTCTCACCCCCTTTATCGTTACTCATGTCAGCATTCGCACTTGTGATATCTCCAGCACCCCTCTCAGGACACCTTCACAGACTTACACAACGCTCCTCTACCATGCGTGTAAACACGCATCCATAGCTTCGGTATATGGCTTAAGCCCCGGTACATCTTCCGCGCAGGCCGACTCGACTAGTGAGCTATTACGCTTTCTTTAAAGGATGGCTGCTTCTAAGCCAACCTCCTAGCTGTCTGGGCCTTCCCACATCGTTTTCCACTGAGCCATAATTTTGGGACCTTAGCTGATGGTCTGGGTTGTTTCCCTTTCCACGACGGACGTTATCACCCGCCGTGTGTCTCCCGTAATTGCACTTCTCGGTATTCGGAGTTTGCATGGGTTTGGTAAGTCGGGATGACCCCCTAGCCCAAACAGTGCTCTACCCCCGAGAGTGAGATACGAGGCGCTACCTAAATAGCTTTCGAGGAGAACCAGCTATCTCCTGGCTTGATTAGCCTTTCACTCCGATCCACAGTTCATCTCCGCATTTTTCAACATACGTGAGTTCGGGCCTCCAGTAAGTGTTACCTCACCTTCACCCTGACCATGGATAGATCGCCAGGTTTCGGGTCTAATCCATGCAACTAGTCGCCCTATTAAGACTCGGTTTCCCTGCGCCTCCCCTATTCGGTTAAGCTCGCTACATAAATTAAGTCGCTGACCCATTATACAAAAGGTACGCAGTCACAGAACAAGTCTGCTCCTACTGCTTGTACGCACACGGTTTCAGGTTCTATTTCACTCCCCTCAACGGGGTTCTTTTCGCCTTTCCCTCACGGTACTGGTTCACTATCGGTCGATAAGGAGTATTTAGCCTTGGAGGATGGTCCCCCCATGTTCAGACAAGGTTTCTCGTGCCCCGCCCTACTTGTCGCAAGCCTAGTACCAATAACGCTTTTTCGTGTACGGGACTATCACCCTCTATCGCAGGCCTTTCCAGACCATTCCACTAAAACGTTAAATATCACTTGCAGGCTGTTTCGCGTTCGCTCGCCGCTACTAGCGAAATCTCGGTTGATTTCTTTTCCTCCGGTTACTTAGATGTTTCAGTTCACCGGGTTCGCCTCAATAAGCTATGTATTCACTTATTGATACTTACCAAAGGTAAGTGGGTTTCCCCATTCGGAAATCGTAGGGTCATAGCTCGTTTATCAACTCGCCTACGCTTATCGCAGATTTCTACGTCCTTCATCGCCTCTTATCGCCAAGGCATCCACCATGTGCGCTTATTCACTTGACCATATAACCCCAAATCATCTTCGGGATCATATGTTCGTTACATATTACGACATAAGTTTTTCTTTACTTAGAATGTCACGCTGTATCACTACAGTATTTCATTCTGCCTTGTTACTTTTTTCCGTTTTGTTAAAGAGCAGTGTAAAAAAACACTTTTCAACTACCTCAGCAAGGTAACTCAAAAGTGCTTTCTACCAGAAAAGATATTGGTGGAGCTACGCGGGATCGAACCGCGGACCTCCTGCGTGCAAGGCAGGCGCTCTCCCAGCTGAGCTATAGCCCCAAATAGGAACTTCCATGGGTACCACGTTACCCCTGTATCAAGGGCTTTTTCTCAATTTGGATTTTGTCGTTGGCGAAGCGTGTTAACACGTAAGCCAGCTAGAAAATTCAAAGTGAGGAAAAGTGGTGGGTCTGGGAAGATTTGAACTTCCGACCTCACCCTTATCAGGGGTGCGCTCTAACCAACTGAGCTACAGACCCAGATATCTCTTCTGTGCAGTATCAAGTAATTTGTGTAGGCACTTACGCCGGTCACCTTTATGAAAGGAGGTGATCCAGCCCCAGGTTCCCCTAGGGCTACCTTGTTACGACTTCACCCCAGTCATTGACCACAAAGTGGTAAGCGACCTCCCGAAGGTTAGTCTACCTACTTCTTTTGCAGCCAACTCCCATGGTGTGACGGGCGGTGTGTACAAGGCCCGGGAACGTATTCACCGCGGCATTCTGATCCGCGATTACTAGCGATTCCGACTTCACGCAGTCGAGTTGCAGACTGCGATCCGGACTACGACAAGCTTTATGGGATTAGCACACTCTCGCGAGTTAGCAACCCTTTGTACTTGCCATTGTAGCACGTGTGTAGCCCTGGCCATAAGGGCCATGATGACTTGACGTCATCCCCACCTTCCTCCGGTTTGTCACCGGCAGTCTCCTTAGAGTGCCCAACTTAATGATGGCAACTAAGGACAGGGGTTGCGCTCGTTGCGGGACTTAACCCAACATCTCACGACACGAGCTGACGACAGCCATGCAGCACCTGTGTTACGGTTCCCGAAGGCACAATAAAATCTCTTCTATCTTCCGTACATGTCAAGGCCAGGTAAGGTTCTTCGCGTTGCATCGAATTAAACCACATGCTCCACCGCTTGTGCGGGCCCCCGTCAATTCATTTGAGTTTTAGTCTTGCGACCGTACTCCCCAGGCGGTCAACTTATCGCGTTAGCTTCGATACACAAAGAATAAATTCTCCATACACCTAGTTGACATCGTTTAGGGCGTGGACTACCAGGGTATCTAATCCTGTTTGCTACCCACGCTTTCGCACCTCAGCGTCAGTAATGGCCCAGTGAGTCGCCTTCGCCACTGATGTTCCTTCAGATCTCTACGCATTTCACCGCTACACCTGAAATTCCACTCACCTCTACCACACTCTAGCCTACCAGTCTCAAATGCAATTCCCAGGTTGAGCCCGGGGCTTTCACATCTGACTTAATAAACCGCCTACGCGCGCTTTACGCCCAGTAATTCCGATTAACGCTTGCACCCTCCGTATTACCGCGGCTGCTGGCACGGAGTTAGCCGGTGCTTCTTCTATAGGTAACGTCACGGCTATACGCTATTAACGCATAACTTTTCCTCCCTATTGAAAGTGCTTTACAACCCGAAGGCCTTCTTCACACACGCGGCATTGCTGGATCAGGGTTGCCCCCATTGTCCAATATTCCCCACTGCTGCCTCCCGTAGGAGTCTGGGCCGTGTCTCAGTCCCAGTGTGGCTGATCATCCTCTCAGACCAGCTACAGATCGTCGCCTTGGTAAGCCATTACCCCACCAACTAGCTAATCTGATATAGGTTCATCTGTCAGCGTGAGGCCCCGAAAGGTCCCCCACTTTCCTCCGTAGAGCGTATGCGGTATTAGCAGCCGTTTCCGGCTGTTGTCCCCCACTGTCAGGCAGATCCCTATACATTACTCACCCGTCCGCCACTAATCAGAAACAGCAAGCTGTTTCGTCATCGTTCGACTTGCATGTGTTAGGCATGCCGCCAGCGTTCAATCTGAGCCATGATCAAACTCTTCAGTTTAATTTAGCTTGTAACTTTATAAGACAAAGTTACCAAATCTTGATTGACGTTGAACATATGAATGTTTCACGTCAGGTTTTCTAGCAACCTAACGT
>NZ_GG657889.1:0-8295 GCF_000156355.1 Methylophaga thiooxydans DMS010
AAATGAACCGCCCGGGAGACTTTTCTCGGGTGTTCCGTCAGGGGAAGCGCATCGGAGGCGGTGGCTTGACGGTCTTGACGGTCGAAAACTCGGTTGGGCATCCCCGACTAGGTCTGGCAATAGCAAAGAAACATATAAAGCTTGCCAGCAGGCGCAACCGCTTGAAGCGGATTATTCGTGAATCATTTCGTCAGAATCAATCTGCATTCTTCAACATCGACATTGTCGTGTTGTCTCGGCCCGGCGTAGATCAGCGTGATAACACTCAAATATGGGCAGCATTGGAGCGACATTGGTTAGCAGTGGTAGCGCAATGGCAACAAAAATCCTAATCAGCCTCGTTCGAGGCTACAAACTCATATTGAGCCCATTAGTCGGCATGCATTGCCGATTCCAACCCACCTGTTCGCAATATATGATCGAAGCGCTTGAGCGTCACGGTGCCATTCGAGGTACTTGGATGGGCTTGCGTCGTTTGTCTCGTTGTCACCCATGGCATAAGGGTGGCTTGGATCCTGTTCCCGAATTAAACACAAAGAATCACAATGGATAATCTCAGAACATTTTTTATTTTCGGTTTGCTTATTGTCTCCCTTTTACTATGGGAAGCTTGGCAAAATGATTACGTCAGACCACAACAAGCAGCTGATGTAGCAAGTCAGACGCAAACGACGACGCCACAAGCCCCAGTATCAGATGAGTTACCCGATATGCCTTCAGCATCAGCTGAATCACTACCGGATGTACCACAATCACAGCAGGTTTCAGCTTCATCAGGAAAAGTGCACGTCAAAACGGATGTGATGGATCTGCATATCGCGACCCAAGGTGGTGATATTCGCGATTTAGCGCTTCTTGAGTATGCGGTGAGTTCGGAACAGCCTGATACACCGGTTCAATTCTTAAATGATTCTGCCGGTCAGTTCTTTGTCACTCAGTCAGGTTTACGTGCAGATGGTGATGCACCGACGCATTATGAGCACTATCAGGCAGAACAAACAGAGTATGTGCTGCAAGCAGGCCAAGATGAACTGAAGATTCCGCTCTACTGGCAGAGTGAATCAGGTTTGCAGGTTGTAAAAACCTATAACTTTAAACGTGATAGTTACGTGGTGAATGTTGATTACCAGGTGATCAACAACAGTGGTGAAACCTTCTCGGCCTACCCTTATGCACAATTAAACCGTAACCGTAGTGATGACGACTCCATGTTCATCTACACATACACCGGTGCAGTGTTCTCCAGTAAAGGTAATGAATACGAAAAAGTCGATTTTGATGACTTAGATGATAAAGCCTTCAGTCGCAGTTCAATCGATGGCTGGGCAGCGATGATCCAGCATTACTTTGTGGCAGCGATTATTCCTCCTCAAGCGAGTGAGCAATTAGGCTTTTATGGTAAATCGATTAATGGCACTAACTACACAGCTGGCGTCAGAATGCCAGCGATCAGTGCGTCAAGTGGCGAACAGGCCGCAACACAGTACCAATTATATCTGGGTCCTAAAAAGCATGAACGTCTGGATAAAGTAGCTGAAAACCTGCCATTGACAGTCGATTATGGGATTTTGACGATTATTTCTGAGCCGTTATTCTGGATCATGGAATGGCTGCACAAACTGACGGGTAATTGGGGCTGGTCTATCATTCTGTTGACCGTGCTTATCAAGCTGGCATTTTTTAAATTATCAGCAACCAGCTATCGCTCAATGGCTGCGATGCGTAAATTAACGCCGAAGCTGGCTACCCTGAAAGAACGTTATGGTGATGATAAACAGAAGTTCAATCAGGCAATGATGGATTTATATCGCACCGAAAAAATCAACCCGCTGGGTGGCTGTCTACCCATCTTGGTACAGATGCCGGTATTCCTTGCCTTCTATTGGGTATTGGTAGAAAGCATTGAGCTACGTCAGGCTGATTTCATGTTGTGGATTAATGATCTGACAGCGATGGATCCTTATTTCATCTTACCGGTCTTATTCGGTCTGTCGATGTGGTTCCAACAAAAACTGAATCCGGCACCACAAGATCCGGCGCAAGCGATGATGATGAAGATTTTCCCATTAGTTTTCACCGTATTCTTTGCTTTCTTCCCTGCCGGTCTGGTGTTGTACTGGGTGGTCAACAACGTGTTATCGATTGCTCAGCAGTGGTATATCACGCGTAAAATGGGCGCGCTCTAAGCCTAGTGATGGACTGCATTGTAGCCGTTGCTACTGCGCCCGGACGCGGCGGTGTAGGCGTTGTCAGAATATCGGGTAAACAAAGTGCCGATATGGTGAAAGCCATTTGCGGCACGTTGCCCAAGCCACGTTATGCCCAGTTTTGTCATTTTCGTGAAGCTGACGATACGATAATCGATAGTGGTATTGCCCTGTATTTTCCGGGACCTGCCTCCTTTACTGGGGAAGATGTCGTTGAATTGCAAGGTCATGGCAGTCCTCTGGTCATGGACAGGTTGTGCCAGCGTGCAATAGAGCTGGGAGCCCGGATGGCACGACCGGGTGAATTTTCTGAACGTGCTTTTCTTAACAACAAAATGGATCTGGCACAGGCTGAGGCCGTAGCCGATCTGATTGAAAGCTCTACAGAACAAGCTGCGCGAAGTGCCATGCGATCGCTACAAGGTGATTTCTCAAATCGCATCAATGCCTTTTTGGAAGAGCTCACGCATTTGCGTATGTATGTCGAAGCTTCCATTGATTTTGCGGATGAAGAAATTGATTTTCTGGCTGAGGCACAAGTCGATAAGCAGCTACAAGATCTGTTGACCACATTAGATGGTATCGCGGGCAGTGCGCGTCAGGGACGATTGTTGCGTGAGGGTATCAGTGTTGTGTTAGCGGGGCAGCCGAATGCCGGTAAATCCAGCTTACATAATCAGCTGGCTGGTCATGATGCAGCGATTGTGACTGATGTCGCCGGTACCACCCGTGATGTGTTACGTGAGCAAATTCATCTGGATGGCCTGCCTTTGCGGATTTCAGATACTGCTGGTTTGCATGAAGCCACCAGTGATATCGTGGAACTGGAAGGGATTCGCCGAACCCAAAATGAATTGGCGCAAGCGGATCATATCCTGTTAATCATTGACGATAGTCTTGGCATGACGCCTCAAGACAACAAAATTCTAAATGATATGCCTGCTGATAAACCATTAACGGTGATTCGTAACAAAATTGACCGTAGTGGCCATCAAATCGGTGAAACTGTCGAAGCAGGGCGACAAACCATTTTCCTATCTGCCAAGACCGGTGAAGGTATGGAGTTACTTAGACAGCATCTGTTCGAGGCTGTGGGCTACCATCCAGAAGAAGAGGGCGTGTTTATCGCACGTCGCCGTCACCTAGATGCTTTATCAAGGGCGAGACTGGCGATTAGCCATGGCTACGACTGTTTAGCGGGATTAGGTGCTGGGGAATTATTAGCCGAAGAGTTGAGACAAGCACAGAACGCACTCGGAGAAATTACCGGCACATTTACCACCGAAGATCTGCTGGATCATATCTTTTCCAGTTTTTGTATTGGTAAATAAACGCGCCTACATCACCTTTTCAGCTTTAGCTGATGTCTTTTCAGTTTGACAGCTACCACCATCTAACATAAGTTCAGCAAGTACTTTTCAAGGAATTGTTTATGGAACTGTTGTCAGAGTGGGTGTCTACATTATCTGGCTGGGTCTGGGGCCCACCTATGCTGATTTTGTTGGTCGGCACCGGCGTTTATCTCACGATAATTCTTAAAGGATTACAGTTTCGAGCCTTAGCTCATGCATTGCGTTTAGTGTTTGAGAAAGATGACAACGCTAAAGGTGATATCAGTCACTTTGCTGCATTAACCACAGCCTTAGCTGCCACGGTAGGTATCGGTAACATCGTAGGTGTGGCGACTGCCATCACCTTGGGCGGTCCGGGTGCCGTATTCTGGATGTGGATAACGGGCTTGGTTGGTATGGCTACTAAATATGCCGAAGCCTTATTAGCGGTCAGGTATCGCGAACAGGGTGACAACGGCATGCGTGGTGGCCCTATGTACTACATTGCTAAAGGTGCAGGCTTACCATGGCTGGGCGTGTTATTCGCTATCTTTACCGCGGGTGCAGCGTTTGGCATAGGCAATATGACCCAGGCAAATTCTGCTGCTGCAGTGCTGGACGAGGTGTTTGGTATTGCTAGCTGGGTAACTGGCGGTATCTTGATGATATTAACCGCATTGGTATTGATTGGCGGTATTCGTTCTATTGGCCGCTTCACATCCATGTTAGTGCCTTTTATGATTGTGGCTTACCTCGGGGCAGCATTAGTCGTCATTATCCTAAATATTAATGAAGTGCCTGATGCATTTGGGCTGATCTTCTGGCATGCGTTTAATCCGATTGCCGCCGGTGGTGGTTTTGCTGGTGCGGCGGTAGCTGCAGCCATTCGCTATGGTGTGGCGCGCGGTGTCTTTTCAAATGAGTCTGGCCTTGGGTCGGCTCCCATTGCTGCGGCTGCGGCGAGAACGGATGATCCGGTCAAACAGGCGTTGGTTTCAATGACACAAACGTTTATTGATACCTTGGTTGTATGTACTGCAACGGCATTGGTAATCCTCACTGCAGATGTTTGGCAACAAGGCGTCAGTGCTGGCATTTTAACCAGCATGAGCTTTGCTGAGACCTTAGGTAATACAGGTACGCTTATTGTTGCAGTCGCCACGGCGTTGTTTGCTTTTTCGACCTTGATCGGCTGGAGCTATTACGGTGAAAAAGCAATTGAATACTTATTTAACGAACGCGCCATCATTGCGTTTCGCATTGTATTTGTCGCGATGGTGATGGTAGGGGCAACGCGTGAACTCAGTTTTGTGTGGAATTTTTCTGACTTGATGAATGGTTTAATGGCGATTCCCAACCTGATTGGCATTTTATTACTGTCTAAAGTAGTGAAACAGGAGAGTCAGCGTTACTTTTCTGCTCGTTTAGAAACGAAACAAGCCTAGCAGGCTTCAACAATAAAAATCGATCATACAATGAAAGCACGACATTCGCTGTTAGTGTTAATTGGGCTTTTACTAGAGAGGAGGAATAATGAGTAGACATTTCGATGAGGCCAAAGGCCTAACTGAAAACCATGATCCAGCTACCCATGAGTTTGTTTTCAATCAAACCATGTTTCGTATCAAGGATCCGCAACGTACACTGAAGTTTTATAGCGATGTGATGGGAATGACCTTAATTAAGCGTTTTGACTTCCCGGCAATGGAGTTTACTCTCTATTTTATGGCGGCACTGTCACCGGAAGAGTTGAAGGCGATTTCTGATAATAACGATGAACGTATTAAACAAACCTTTGCTCGCCCGGCCATGCTGGAATTGACCCATAACTGGGGAGATGAAGACAAGGATGATGTGAGCTACCACAATGGTAATAGTGATCCACGTGGCTTTGGTCACATTGGTTTTGCGGTGCCAGATATCGATGCCGCGTGTGAACGGTTTGAAAAAATGGACGTGCCTTTTGTGAAGAAACCAAATGATGGAAAAATGAAAGGCATTGCTTTTATTCAAGATCCAGACGGTTATTGGATTGAGATCTTCACACCAGAACGTCAGCCCAACTTATTACGCGAACATCTGGCATAAAGCCAAAACAAAAAAGGGGCTGAACGCCCCTTTTTTTATTATGTCAGCCTTTAGGCCCAAGGAAGAACCAGATAAGCAAACCGATTACCGGGAACAATAACAGAATAAGAATCCACAGTACTTTTGCACCGCCGCCTGCCGGGCTATTGGCAACTTGAATGATTGCCCAAATAACAATGACAAGCCAGATAAGGCCTAACAAACCACCGACTTCTAATCCCATCTTTCTCTCCTTGCGTTGTTGTAAGCGTCCAGCCTAGCTTAATTTAAGTAGTATATGGAAACAAAATTAATTTGAATCCGTGCTTTGTCTCACAGTTTTCAATAACCCAGAAGCCAAGACTATATATAAAGTTAATCGATTCCGAAACCGCGGCAGGCAATATCAACGAGATTGCGTTGGTTGTTGATCGGACTGTGTTGAGGATTTAGCACATCATAGTATTCATCACCATTGGAAGCGGAAACTATGTTGGGCAAGCCCCAGCCGAGGGTAGGGACATTGGAACGCTCAGATCAGGCTGTGAGAAAGTGTTGAGTAGGATGACAGGTTTTGTCACTTCACTTTTGAAGCAGCTTTAACCATCATGCTACCCACCAATGAATACGTGATCATTCAAAAGATTGAAAAAGTTAGCTGTGACGAATTTTATCGATGACTTGATGCAATCGATCTTTGTCAGCTTGTAAGCTTAAAGCATGTTCGGCTCGTTGATATGCCATATCTGAATGTCTGGCGACTTGCTCTGAAAAGCAGTCTTTGCAGATCTGTTTTAAAGCGAGAAGCGATTTTTGCAGGCGTAGCTGAATTTCGATCATGCCCGCGCCATCGCGGCCGATAGGCAAGAAAATATCATCAAACAAATCGTTGAGGTGTATTTCTGCTACACGAACATGTTTATAGATGATCTGTTCATCGTCATCAGTAATACTGCGGTGCTCTCGCCACGGTGCAATCAATCTGACCGCACGACTGATAATGTCGATTGCAGTGCCAGGATCATTGACAGCAGGAGACAGTGCCCTTGAAGCTATTTCTGCCATTACCGACATGCCAAAGCGGGGATCTTGATCAAAGGAACGTTCATTACCCAGTGAAAAAGCCGCACGGATCTCTGTTTCGATCCCCTCGTCCAATTCACCACCGAAACAGACTAAGGGTTCAGCCGGATGGATAAACTGACCGGGTTCTGATAACACAGCAATTTCAGTATCGTAATTCTCAGCGCAGCGATTTAGGATACCGACATCGATATGTTGTACATAGCCGGTTTTATTAGCAAAAACAGCATTATCACGATATGTCGGTAAGTTTTCTGGATCCAACCGTTTTGCGCCCAAACAGGGGTGATCAATGCGCTGTTGTATGGCATTGCTGGCCGCTTCTTCTACCCGGTTTGTGGTTTCACCCAAGCGGCCAAGTAATGATAGGTGTTCGATCCAACGCAGGATAGTGACAACAATAATGATCACCACTGCAATGGTCACTGCAAACAGAATCAGACGACCATTTTCACCATAGACATCGGTGCTTAAGGCAATGATACCGACTAGGCTGAATAAGAAAGAGCCGATAAAAGTGGCCAGTACATTTTGCGTCGTTGTATCTTGCCGGACCAGTTGTGTGGCACGTGGCGTTGCAGCAGAACTGGCTGCTGTATAAGCCGATACCATGACACTGAGTGAAAAGGTGGTGACGGCCAACATACTAGAGGCCAGAATATTGAGCAGAGCACCGACTGATTCTGAGCCTATACTCAGCGGAAAGGGCGTTGTGATGTAACGTTCTACCGGAATGGCAACCAAGGCCGTAAAGATGGCGAGTAGGGCAAATAGTGAAGCGCGAACCCACAAAGTGCGGGTTAATTGAGTCAGAAACCACTGCCATTTCGAGAACATATTTTATTCCTTAAAGCCTAAGCTAAGCATAACGGAGCCAATGGCGTGACACAATTTCAGGCAAAAAAAAACCGATGCTATAAGCCATCGGTTTTTTTGAGGTTGTTAAGTCAGCAATTAAGGTGAAAATGATGAACCACAGCCACATGTTGTGGTGGCATTCGGGTTACGAATCACAAATTGCGAACCTTCAACACCGTCAGTGAAGTCAATTTCTGCGCCTACAAGATACTGATAGCTGGCTGGATCGATCAGCAATGTAACACCGCCTTTTTCAACTTCAGTGTCTCCTTCACCCACTTCCTCTTCGAAAGTGAAACCATACTGGAAGCCGGAACAGCCGCCACCGGTAATAAAGACACGTAGTTTCAGTGCGTCGTTACCTTCTTCAGCGATCAAATCGCTGACTTTGGTTGCCGCTGCCTCGGTAAAAATAACTGGGCTGGGCATTTCGCTGGTCATATGATTACTCCAAAAACATTTAATATTGTCTATTTATTATCCAATTCTGACTAAAATAGTCAAGAATTAAGCTTTCTGTTCTAAATGATATTGTGTTTCTTCATCAAACACTTCGTGCTCGACCTGGAGAATATCCTCGCTATCCTCTTGTGCACGGATTAAGTGACCATTCACTTCGGCCCCCATCGCCATCTCCAACATGCGATAATACAGGTTGCCATGAATACGTGCTTTCGGCGCTAATTCAACATGCTGCGATACATAAACGTTGCCATTAATTTCGCCGTTGATAACCAGATTAGGTACAC
>NZ_GG657889.1:8745-157412 GCF_000156355.1 Methylophaga thiooxydans DMS010
CGACCGATTAAGGTATCAATGCGAGTGGTCGATTTGGTTTTCTTTGGTTTGCTTTTCTTAAACATGCTCTACCTCATGTTATGGGCTTGGAGTAGCATCCCACTCAAATGTGCGTTCTGCCAGTTTTTTTGTTCCCTGTTTCAGGGCAACGTGAATACTGATGGGCTGTTCATTCTCTGTTAATTTAAGTGTGCCTTCAAGCACTTGCACATGCCTGATGTTTAATGCGTGCTCATTTAACTCACGTGAGCTGGTTTGCTCAGCATTTTTTATTTGTAATGTCAGCGCGACCTTGCCGCGAATTGCTTTAGCGATTTTCTTGCCTTGCGTTATTACCAGTCGATAGTGAAACGATGACGGATCATCTGTGTTTTGTCGAAGATGCAGTTCACGAACTTGCAATTCGCTACTGACCTTTCCTTGCGTGATATTTTGGTAAAACAACAGCTCTTTGTTGAGTTGGATTAATTCATCCTGCACCGCTTCCAATTCCGTTTGCAGTTGTGAATCAGTGGCTTGTTGAATGGCTTGCAGCTGATTTATGCTCTGCAATTCGGTCATTAGCGTTTGATTTTTTTCAACAAGGTTTTGGTTTTCAGTCAACAATTGCTCGTATTGGCCTTGTAAGGCGGTTAAATTTTCGGTTTGTTGCAACCGCCATTGATGACTCCAGTACCAAGCAGCAACCATTGCAATGACTAGTACCAGCGTCACTAGGAACAGGCAGCGGTAGGGCCTGCGATAATGGATGACGTACGGTTTATCTAACATCAGGGCATAGTCGCTATGACATCAATCCCTAGCGTTTCTTCAAAACCGAACATGATATTCATGTTTTGAATTGCCTGACCGGAGGCCCCTTTGACCAGATTATCAATCACAGACAAAACAACAACCGTATCGCTTCCTTGCGGTTGGTGAACGGCGATACGACAGACATTGGCGCCTTGAACACTGCGTGTTTCCGGCATTGAGCCTGCTGGCATCACATCAACAAAAGGCTCGTGCTGATAACGTGACTCAAACAGAGCTTGGAGATCGGCTTGTTTGTTTAATCTGCCATATAACGTCGCATGAATACCACGCACCATGGGTGCCAGATGAGGAATAAAAGTCAGATCAACATCTTCACCACAATGCGCAGATAGAATTTCGCGAATCTCGGGTAAGTGGCGGTGTCCACTAACACCATACGCTTTAAAGCTACCGCTGGTTTCAGCCATTAACATAGGAATAGCGGCTTTACGTCCCGCACCGCTGACCCCTGTTTTAGCGTCGGCGATAAGATGTTTGGGATCAATCAGTCCAGCTTCTAACAAAGGTAAGAAACCTAATTCAGTAGCGGTAGGATAACAACCAGGCACAGCCACTAATTGAGCGGGTTTAATCTGCTCACGATTAATTTCAGGTAAGCCGTAGACAGCCTGCTCAAATAACTCTGAGCAAGTGTGTTCAGTGTTATACCACTGCTCCCATACCTCGACGTCTTTCAGTCTGAAGTCAGCGGACAGATCAATAACACGGGTACCACGTTTGATTAATTCAGGTACGAGCGCCATGGCGACAGTATGTGGCGTGGCAAAGAACACGACGTCGCAGCGTGCCAGTACTTCAGGATCCGGCTCACTGAATTTCAGATCAACATGACCGCGCAAGTTAGGGAATAACTCACTGACAGCCATGCCAGCCTCACTACGTGAAGTAATGACGTCTAATGAGACTTCTGGGTGATTGGCAAGTAATCTAAGAAGCTCTACACCGGTATAACCCGTTCCGCCAACGATGCCGACTTTAATCATGCTGCACTCTGTCGTTTGATTCGAATAAGACATGATAAAAGAGCAGCAGCCAAAGCGAAAGTTCAGATTCGCTTAATTGGGGTTAAATAACTGCTCTAGTCGATATTTTTGTTGCATGTAAACCGCGGTCGGTTGACTGCTGCCATCGGCAAAGATCAAGCTATTGAGATAGATAGGATAGTGTTGTTTCTGCTGGCGTAAACTCAATACAAGTTTGTGGACTTGTGAAAATAAAGCCGGTTCGTCGGCTCTGCCTCGAAAGCTTTTTTGACCACATAAAACGGTACACTCAGCATCCAGTGCCGGACTTGTCATTGTGACGGTGATGGGCAAATAACCACGTGTTTGCGCGGGAGTGGCAAGCGCGACTCGCTGCCAGCCTTGCTTTTCTCTGCGCAATCGATAGAAACGCAGTTGGTCTATCTGCCGGGTGTTTTTTATTTCGCTTAGAAACTTATGCAAATGCGCCACCAGTGTTGATTCCGTGAGATGCTGAAATTGCTGACGAATCAAGTTGCCAAGCTCATCGATCAAATAACAAATAATGGTGTTTTGCTCGAGATAGATGAACACACTAATGCTGTTACTCGCCTGTTTTTGTAACAGGTAATTGAACAAACCGTCGGAATCAAGATAGTTATCTAATGCGCTAGGGGTAAAGACATGACGATTTTCAGCCAAAGCCTGCCATAAATCTTGTGATGCCGGACGTCTTGTGTAGTCAGCCTGATTGTCTTGCCACTGTAGACTGTATGCCCGACCTGCATAGTTGAGTAAAAGGCGCCCATGCTGTGGAAACTGTTGATAATGGCGACAAAGTTGAGCGGTCAGACTGTTTAATCGCTGCGTTATCGATTGGCCAAAAATAGGCGTCGGGCACCAGCCACTGATATTTTCCTGTGTGAGTGATGACGGTTGCCAATTCAATAGATAGATAAGTAATTCTAAAGGAGCATGATCATCGTTTAATGCAAAGCTATGCCATTGGCCTGTATTAGATAAAAGCAAACCATCAACGGACAGCACCAGGCTTTGCCTGGAAGAGGTGTAGTTGAAAGGATCATTTTGTTTACTCGATAACTGTAAGCCTTGCTGCGATAAGCTATCACTGGCTTGGCGTTCAAGGTTACTGATCAACATGATTTGTTGAATCGATTCTGGCTGGGTTGCTGCGTTGCTGTGAGTGAACAAATCACTATCGGCCAAATGACGACGAAACACATGCTGGCTAAGCTCGACCACCGTATTGGTGCTGACTTTTTGCAGCTGATCGTTGACACTCAGCCAGTTACTACGACTTAAGATCTGATTACTGACTGCCCATGCCAGAACATGCAAAAGGCTTTCATGTCGAAACAAAGCGGAGTCTGTCGGTTTTTGCAGCAATTGAAAACTGATAAACCAATCACTATGATTCTGAAACCGGTGTAAGAAAAGACGATCGCTATTGCTGGCCGGGCGCATCTGCTTGGGCAAACAATCAATCACATCGGCGGCGGGTTTGAACCGAAGCTGGTAGCATTTTTTTAATTCAGCCAGTTGACTATCCACTTCAAGAGCGTGCTCTCGAGCAAAGTCAGTCATCTGCTTTAACAGTCGGTGACAGCTTTCACCGATGAGTTCAAAGCAACGTTTATTTGCTGCATAATCTCGCTGATCCAACTGCTGTAGCTTTTCTTCTGACCAGTTCCATTGCTCGACCAAGCTTTGTATAAAAGCTCGGCGCCAAGGATAACGAGCCTGTTTTACTGATTTAGATAATAATTCGCTACTGACAAGATAAAGCGCTTCGCGAGCATGACTCGCCGGATTATGTTGCGCGATTTGTAGCAGCTTTAAGTGACTAATATCGTGTGATAAAGACAGTTTTTGTTGATGAACTTGCTGTTTCAGAAGATGGGATAAGCAGGGTAGTTCGTCCTGCTCAAGTTGTGTGTGTAGATACTCTAGTTCAAGCCAGTCATTACCGCTGTGCAGACTGTTCTTTATTGCTTGATAGCAAAGAGTAAAAATACGTTCGGCATGGCTGGGTGCTGCTGCACCAAAATCAACAAAACTCACCTGATTAAGCATGCGTTGGTTTTTTATTTCATTGATCGTGTGCTGGTAATCTTGATCTTCGGCTGTTGTGCTTAACCACCAATAGGGCACACTGCCAGCTAATACCATGCCGCTGTGATAGAGCAGATCAATTTCCCAACCTTGTAAACTATTGGTATGTAAATCCGCTTCTGCCAACAACTTGTATTCAACGGTAAGCCCTGCCGCTTGCATCCAATCGACCACTGCATCCAGTTTCAGTGTTAATCCCTGGCGTTGCTCATCATTGACATTATTGCTATGCAAAAGCCACAGCTGAAGGGGGCCGTTGTCAGTAGCATTTAATACGCCTTGGGGATGAATCAGGTACAGGCCACGCAAGGGATAGCGTCGTAACGCCTTGCGTCGATATTTGAAACTGGTTTCCAGTTCCTTGGCTTTGTCTAATGTGGTTTTGTCGGGCTGATAGTCAATCAGGCCCGCCGGGACATCATCATTTATGAAGCCCGGCAGCACCTTGGAATTGAGATGAAATAATAATGGCAGTACTTGAAGCATCACCCCGTGATGAGGTGATGCAAGCTCGATCAGACGCTGGAATCGCTCATGGTTATGCGCCTGAAAAAAGCGAAGAGCCTGAACCCGATCCACGTCAGATTGCCACTGTTAGTGTCTAAAGTGGCGCATACCAGTGAACACCATCGCAATCCCATGTTCGTTAGCAGCCGCAATGACTTCTTCATCGCGCATGGAACCACCCGGTTGAATTACGGCTTTGATACCAGCTTCGGCAGCTGCATCGAGACCATCGCGGAATGGGAAAAACGCATCTGACGCCATGACAGAGCCTTTAACTTCCAAACCGGCATGTTCAGCCTTAATGCCTGCAATACGTGCTGAGTTGATACGACTCATTTGGCCTGCACCAACGCCGATAGTCATTCCATCCTTGCCGTAAACAATGGCATTGGATTTAACGAATTTAGCAACGCGCCAGCTAAATAACAGATCACGCATTTCATCATCACTCGGCTGGCGTTCAGTGACAACGCGCGCTTCGTCTAATAGCTGCAGATCAGCATCCTGTACCAGCAGACCACCGGTTACGCGTTTGTAATCCAGACGCTGCCTAGCTTGTTCTGGCCATTGTCCGCATGACAACAGGCGAACATTTTTCTTGGCGCTGACAACCTCAATGGCTTCTGCTGAAACAGTCGGTGCGATAATCACTTCGACAAACTGACGTTCAACGATAGCTTGCGCGGTTGCTGCATCCAACTCACGGTTAAAGGCAATAATGCCACCGAAAGCTGATTCAGGATCGGTGCTATATGCCAGATTATAAGCATCCAGCAGATTGTCAGCTGTTGCGACACCACAAGGGTTAGCATGTTTGACGATAACGCAGGCAGGTGATTCAGAAAACGCTTTTACACACTCCAAAGCGGCATCGGTATCGGCAATATTGTTATATGAAAGCGCTTTGCCCTGTAACTGCTCGGCAGCACTGATAGAGCCGCTTTCTGGGGTGGATTCAGTATAAAACGCCGCATTCTGATGCGGGTTTTCACCATATCGCATATCTTGTTTTTTGTGGAACTGAGTGTTGAAGGTACGGGGGAATGCCGCTTTTTCATCACCATCGGTGAGTTTGCCAAGGTAGTTGGCAATAGCACCATCATAATGTGCTGTGTGCTCGAATGTTTTTACTGCCAGATCAAAACGGGTTGCATCATCAACACCGCCACTGGCCTGAATCTGGTCAATTACGTTTTGGTAATCAGCCGGATCAATCAATACGGTAACGTCAGCATGGTTTTTAGCCGCTGCGCGCAACATCGTCGGGCCGCCGATATCGATATTTTCAATCGCCATCGCTAGCGTGCAGTCATCACGGGCAATGGTCGCTTCAAATGGATAGAGATTGACCACCACCAGATCGATTGGCGCAATATCATGCTCGTTCATAATTGCATCATCAGTTCCACGACGGCCCAGTAAGCCACCATGAATTTTAGGGTGCAAGGTTTTGATACGGCCTGCCATCATTTCAGGGAAACCGGTGTGTTGTGAGACTTCTTTGACAGGTAAGCCGGCTTCGCTCAACAATTTAGCTGTGCCACCTGTCGAAAGCAGTTCAACCCCAAGTCGGTTCAAGTCTTGTGCTAATTCAAGCACACCGGTCTTGTCTGATACGCTCAGAAGAGCTCGTTTAATCGTGTTCATGTAAAAGGTGTTCCAGGGTAAAGAGAATTCGTTACAAGCCGTATTGCTTGAGTTTTTTTCGCAGGGTGCCGCGGTTAATGCCCAAAATCTCTGCTGCACGACTTTGGTTGCCAGCAGTGTGGTCTAAGGTCGCTTTGAGGAGCGGTACTTCGACTTCGTTCATCAGCATGTTATACAGATTGGCCGCTGGGTGGCCTTCCAATTGCTGGAAATAGTCGCTCAAGGCATTAGAGACGCAGTCACTCAATGGTGCTGTCGAGCGCTCGGCCGCCACACCCAATTCAGCGCAAGTTGATTCATCTTTGGCTAACGGTTTGGTCATGCGGCTTGAGATCCCTGTTGTTCTTGTATTTTTTCAAAAAAATCGCGAGTGTAGCGCAATTGTTGTTGGGGGTGTTCGAGCTGATTCATGTGTTGGCGGAAAGCATTACCATCACGTAAACCCTTGCTATACCAAGCAATATGCTTACGCGCCATACGCACACCCGTATAGTCACCATAAAAATCGTACAGGTTTTCTAGGTGTTCAAGCAAGACTTTACAAATTTCATTAACCGCGGGAGTGGCTAATAATTGACCATGATTGAGATAGTGCAAAATCTGTTTAAAAATCCATGGATTACCCTGTGCCGCACGGCCAATCATCAAGCCATCAGCACCGGTTTTTTCCAGTACTAGCTGGGCTTTTTGCGGCGAATCAATATCGCCATTGGCAATCAGTGGAATAGAAATGCGCGATTTGATTTCTGCAATGGTGTCGTATTCTGCATCACCTTTATAGGCATCGGCGCGGGTCCGTCCATGCACGGATAAAAGTTGGATCCCTGCTTCTTCGGCAATGCGTGCAATGGTGACACCATTGCGATTATCACGATCCCAGCCAGTGCGAATTTTTAGAGTAACGGGCACATCGACCGCTTTGACGACTGACTCAAGAATATCGGCAACCAGCGTTTCATGTTGCAATAAGGCGGAACCGGCCATGACATTACAAACCTTCTTGGCAGGGCAACCCATATTGATGTCGATAATATGTGCGCCTTGATCCACATTGTGACGTGCCGCTTCTGCCATCATCACTGGATCGGCACCGGCAATTTGCACGCTACGCGGTTCGGGCTCACCTTCATGATTCGCCCGCAGTAAAGATTTTTTGCTGGCCCACAACGCTTTGTTTGCCGTAATCATTTCAGATACTGCCATACCCGCACCCAGACGCCGACAAAGCTGACGAAAAGGACGATCGGTCACACCTGCCATTGGCGCTAAGAATAAACGGTTAGGCAGGGCATAGGGCCCGATATGCAGCGGGCTATTTGACATGGCGTTGACCGCTTAGGCGAATCCAGTCTTCTTTTTGCGTGGCAGCTTGCATCGCAAACCATGCACCGTAACTGTCAGAAACCGCATCAGCTTGAGTTTGCAAAATTCCTGATAAGACAATGTCTGCTGCGGGTTTACATAGGTTGGCAAAACGCGGTGCGAGGGTTTGTAAAGGACCAGCAAGAATATTGGCCAGTAACAAATCACAGGGTTCATCAGGGCATTCACCAGGTAGGTAAGCCTCAATCTCTACCCCATTTCGCTTGGCATTTGCCCGAGTGGCTTCTAGTGCTTGTGGGTCGGTATCAACAGCAATGACCTTTTCCGCGCCCAGTAAAGCGGCAGCTATGGCTAAGATGCCACTGCCACAACCATAGTCGATAACATATTTACCTGTGAGATCGGCCGTATCCAACCAGTTGAGACATAATGCTGTTGTTGCGTGTGTACCGGTGCCAAATGCTAGCCCGGGATCAAGCAGAATATTGACAGCTTCAGGCGCTGGTGGCTGGTGCCAACTCGGACAAATCCACAGTCGCTCACCAAATTGGATGGGCTGAAAATTTGCCATCCATTCACGTTCCCAGTCCTTATCTTCAACGGCTTCAACTTTGAAATGCGGCACCTCATCCATGACGTTAGCCAACATCTTGGTTACGTCTTCACTGCGGGTTTCAGCATCAAACAAGGCTGTTAAACGAGTTGCTGTCCATAACGGTGTTTCACCCACATCCGGTTCATAGATGGGTTGATCAGCATCATCTTCAAAGGTCACCGCCGCCGCACCACATTCGGACAAGGCATCAGACAACGCTTCTGCCTTCTCCTGTGTGGTATTACAGATAAATTGTATCCATGCCATAAGGGCTTACAGACCTAATTTCTTCTCAAGATAGTGGATATTGGTGCCACCATTTTGGAAGTGGGTGTCAGACATAATGTCTCGCTGTAATTCGACATTGGTTTTGATGCCTTCGATGGCGATTTCTTTTAACGCAGTTTGCATACGCGCAATCGCTGAATCACGATCTTTACCATAGGCGATTAGTTTGCCGATCAAAGAGTCGTAGTTAGGTGGTACTTTGTAGCCGCTGTAGATGTGTGAATCCATGCGAATACCTGCACCACCGGGTGCGTGATAATGCGTGATTTTGCCGGGACTCGGCATAAAGGTACGCGAATCTTCAGCATTGATACGACATTCGATGGCGTGGCCACTGATTTTGACGTCATCTTGTGAGATAGACAGTTTTTCACCGGCAGCGATGCGAATTTGTTCTGCGACCAGATCGATATCGGTGATACGTTCGGTCACGGGATGTTCTACCTGAATACGGGTATTCATCTCAATGAAGTAAAACTCGCCATCTTGATATAAGAATTCAAAGGTACCTGCACCGCGGTAACCAATACGAACACAGGCATCGGCACAGATTTTACCCATACGAGCACGCATTTCAGGGGTGATGCCGGGGGCTGGCGCTTCTTCCACTACCTTTTGGTGGCGACGTTGCATGGAGCAGTCACGTTCACCTAAATGAATGGCATTACCGTGTTGATCGGACAATACCTGGAATTCGATATGACGTGGGTTTTCCAGGAATTTTTCCATGTAAACCACATCGTTATTAAATGCGGCACGCGCCTCACTTTTAGTCAAAGCAATGGCATTGAGTAAATGCGCTTCGCTGTGCACTTCACGCATACCACGACCGCCGCCGCCGCCAGCGGCTTTGATAATAATCGGATAGCCGATTTCACGGGCCAGTCGCAAATTCGTGGCATCATCGTTACCTAAAGGACCGTCAGATCCCGGAACGCAAGGTACGCCAGCCGTTTTCATCGCTTTAATAGCAGAGACTTTGTCACCCATTAAACGAATGGTTTCAGCACGTGGGCCGATGAAAATGAAGCCGCTTTCTTCAACACGCTCAGCAAAGTCGGCATTTTCTGACAAGAACCCATAACCTGGGTGGATCGCTGTTGCATCAGTGATTTCAGCAGCGCTGATAATCGCCGGTACGTTGAGGTAACTATCTGTGGAAGGCGCTGGCCCGATACAGACACTCTCATCAGCAAGTAAGACATGTTTCAAATCACGATCCACACTGGAGTGAACCGCAACAGTTTTAATTCCGAGCTCCCAACAAGCTCGCAGAATACGCAGGGCGATTTCGCCCCGGTTGGCAATGACAATTTTATCGATCATAGTGATGTTCTTATCCACAGTTCAGGATGAGCAAAGTTCGTTGAAATACGCGAAAAAGCGTTATTCGATAACAATCAAAGGCTCATCGAATTCAACCGGGTGGCCATTTTCGACCAGAATAGCTTTCACAGTACCACTGCGATCGGCTTCAATTTGATTGAACATTTTCATGGCTTCGATGATGCAAATGACATCACCAGCAGCAACGTTTTGGCCGACTTCGACAAAAGCCGCGGCTTCAGGAGAAGACGAACGGTAGAAGGTACCTACCATCGGAGAGCGTACCGCATTGGCGTCACTGACTTTTTCAGCTGCTGGTGCAGCGGGTGCTTCTGGCGCTGGTGCGGGAGCTGCTGGTGCTGAAATCTGTGCAGGTGCTGGTGCAGCGTAGCTAACAGGGGCTGCGGTGCCATTACGACTGATACGTACTGACTCTTCCCCTTCAGAAATTTCAATTTCAGCAACGTCCGATTCTTGAATAAGATCGATGAGTTTCTTAATTTTACGAATGTCCATGCAATAACCTTAATTTAATAGTTATGAGTTAAGTTGTTTGATGGCCGCCTGCAAAGCTAGTTCATAGCCTTGCGCGCCGAGTCCGCTAATCACCCCTTGGGCAATATCAGACAAATAGGAGTGATGACGAAAAGTCTCTCTAGCGTGCACATTGGATAGGTGCACTTCTATAAATGGAATCTCAACGGCAGACAGAGCATCGCGCAGCGCAATGCTGGTGTGTGTAAATGCGGCTGGGTTGATGATAATAAAGTCACTATTGTCACGCGCGGCATGCACTTGTGCGATGAGTTCATGCTCTGCATTCGATTGAAAAAAACGCAGTGTCATGTCGGCCGCTGATGCAATTCGTGTCAGGCGATCTTCAATATCAGCCAACGTATCCGCACCATAGTGCTCTGGTTCGCGTGTCCCTAACAGGTTTAAATTGGGGCCATTAAGCACTAAAATGTTCGCCATTTCGATCCTTGGACTCAGGTCAAAAACAATTAGCCGGAATTGTGCACCAGCAGATAGCTAATGTCCAGTAAACAGGAAAGAAAAGCAGACTTTTGTCGCTATTTTCGTCGAAATGGCAGCTTTCTTGATGTTTCGTGATTAACAGTTAATTTAGCTGAGACAGGTGTGTCAGCATCTGTTGTGGCTTGATATGGCCGACTAATCGCTGTTGGCGTAACTCTTCTCCCGTGTTGTCATAAAACAACATGGTGGGCGGGCCAAACACCTGCAATGCTTTTAATAGATCCTGATGAGCTTGGGTGTTATCCGTCATATCCAACTGCAATAAGGTGTAGTTATCCATTGCCGCCACTACCTCAGGATCGCGGAAGGTGGTTTGCTCCATGGTCTTGCAGTCGGTGCACCAGTCAGCATAAAAATCCAGCATAACAGGTTGATTGGTCGTAGCGAGCTGCGCCTCCAGTTGTTGCAGGTTGTCTATTTGCGTGAATTTCAGTCCAGTTACCTGGCTTGGGAGCTGACCTTTTGTCAGATTAACAGCTTGCAGTGGTTGCCAGACATTGTGACTACCGCTGGCGCTGCCAACAATCAACAAAGCGCCATACAACATCAGTATCAGGCCGGCGCCTTTAAATAATTTCTCTGTGCCGTTGGCATCAATGGCGAGGCTATTCAATGCGCCCATGTAAATCGCAGAGATCACCAACAAGCTGCCCCATAAAAACAGGGTGATCCAACCCGGCAAGATGCGCTCTAGCATCCAAATGGCAAGCCCTATCAGCAACACGCCGAAAATGGCTTTGATCACGTTCATCCAGTCCCCGGCTCTTGGCAATAGCTTGCCGGCAGAAGTACCGATGATCAGTAAGGGAATGCCCATACCAATACTTAGTGCAAATAAGGCCATACCACCCAGGAAAGGATCAGCGTGCTGTCCTAAGAAAATAAGTGCGCCGGCTAACGGCGGTGCCAGGCAAGGCCCAACGATCAGGCCCGACAATAAGCCCATAATAGCGACACCGATCAGGCTGCCACTTTGCTGTTTGTGCGATATGCGGTGTAAACGATGCTGAACAGCATGGGGTAACTGCAGTTCATAGAGGCCAAACATTGATAAAGAAAGCACAACAAAGAGACCACTAAAACTAACGATGACCCATGGGTTTTGAAACATCGATTGTAGGTTTTCACCCAGCAAGCCGGTCAGAATACCGGCAGCGGTATAGGTTACCGACATAGCCAACACATACACTAGCGATAAGGTAAACGCGCGCCGGGTAGTAATATTTTCGCCTTCCCCTACGATGATGCTGGATAAAATCGGAATCATCGGGAAAACACAGGGTGTGAATGCTAATAATAGCCCTAACCCCAGAAAGCCAAAAAAGATTTGCAGTAAATTATCTTCCGCGAGCTTTTGGGCAATACGATCCTGCTCAGCCACTGGGGTTTGTGCTGTTGGCGTCGGTTCAGTATTGCTTGAGGTATTTGCTACTGTTTCACTGGCAACAGGCAGGTTCAAAGAGACTTGTTGTGCGCTGGGTGGATAGCAAATACCAAAGGTTTCTGAGCAGCCTTGGAAAAAGGCTTTGACAGTGAGCTTTTGGGCTGAAGCCGGCCGCTGGAGTGTGAGTGGCATCATCACATCGTGGTGATAAACCTCAACTAAGCCGAATATTTCATCATTTTTGTTTTCACCGGCAGGGAGTGTCACCTCGGCAAGCTTAACCTGATCATTGTCGAGAATTTCAAAACGGATTTTATCGCGATACAGGTAGTTGCCTTCCATGACCTGCCACTGAGCCATCAGTGTCGTAGCATTTTCAATGGTGGCATCGAATTGAAATGCGTCCTCTACCAATGGTGGGGTATCAGTGGTTTGTTCAATACCTAACCCTTCCAACAACCCAGTGCGCGCATGTGCACTGAAAACACTCAATAACAATAGTAAAAATAAAATTTTTTTCATCAGTCTCTAAGGCCTGTGATGACGGTCTCTAACTAGACAATCTTAACAGCCGATTGTTACACACGTCAGGTAAAGGGTATGCCGGTTGTCACAATACTGTAATAATTGCCGCATTTTGGTGAGCAAATAACGGGATTATTGTGGAAATTAAAGATATCCATCAACTCGAGAAACAAGCCTATAAAAAGAGCCACGCTGAACTTGCCAGAATCGGTATGGCGCTCTTTTTCCTCGTTGCCGTACTGGGTTACAGCTTTGCCACTAGTGGTGGTGTAACGAACAACCTATTCCTTGCCATAGCGACCGTATTTGGCGCTTATATGGCGATGAACATTGGTGCCAATGATGTTGCCAATAATGTCGGGCCTGCGGTGGGCTCGAAAGCCCTGACCATGGGCGGGGCGATTGTAATTGCGATGATCTTCGAGGCTGCCGGTGCCATCATCGCGGGTGGTGAAGTGGTGTCCACCATCAAAAAAGGCATCATCGATATCAATGGTTTCGGCCAAAATAGCGAGCTCTTTATCTGGGCAATGATGGCGGCCCTACTTGCGGCAGCGTTATGGCTCAATATGGCGACATTTGCCAAAGCGCCAGTGTCGACAACACATTCGATTGTGGGTGGTGTGATGGGAGCGGGGATCGCCGCTGCCGGTTTTGATATTGTTGACTGGGGAACAATGGCGGCCATTGCCAGTTCGTGGGTTATCTCCCCGGTGATTGGTGGCATTATCGCCGCGGCGTTTTTATTTGCGATCAAAAAAACCATTATTTTCCGTGACGATAAAATTTCTGCCTCATTGAAGTGGGTCCCCGTTTACGTTTCCATCATGGCATGGGCTTTCATTACTTATTTGGTCTTGAAAGGTTTGAAGCAAGTTTGGCCGCAATTTTTAACATTGTTAAACGACTGGTTATTTTTTAGCTTTGAAATTACCCAAAAGCCGACATTTCTTAATGCCGCACTATTTGGTTTAGTGGTTGCTGTGGCGGTTTTCTTTTTGCTGAAGCGGTCTTTGAAAAAACGTCGTGCAACACTGAAAAACGATCGTGCCAGTGTCAACATTCTGTTTACGGTGCCATTAATTTTTGCCGCCGCGTTACTGAGCTTTGCTCACGGTGCCAATGATGTGGCCAATGCGATTGGTCCTTTGGCGGCTATTCATGATGCGGTAATGACCGGTGGTATCAATGCAAAAGCGGGTATTCCATTCTGGGTCATGGCAGTAGGGGCGTTTGGTATTGCTCTGGGCTTGGCGTTGTATGGCCCTAGGCTGATTCGTACCGTCGGTGGTGAAATCACCGAATTGGATCAGATGCGCGCGTTTTCGATCGCAATAGCGGCGGCTATTACCGTGATTATTGCCAGCCAATTGGGCTTGCCAGTGAGTTCAACCCACATCGCTATTGGTGGTGTTTTTGGTGTCGGCTTCCTGCGTGAATGGCTGGATCAGTCAAGTCATCTTCGAGATGAGATTGCACAAGAAAAACAAGAAATTCAGGATGAAAAACGTTTGCTCAGTGCGTTACGCAGTGAATTAAACTCGTTGATGGATAAGAAACAAAAATCAGTTGCAGACTACCAACGCATTACGGATCTGTATCGAACCATTGATGAAGAGAAAGGCACACTGAAAAAAGCCAAGAAAACGCTGAAAAAAGAGAAAAAGAGTCTTTACGTTAAGCGTGATGTGGTGAAAAAGATTATTACGGCTTGGTTGATCACCGTGCCCGCTGCCGCTGTTATATCTGCCTGCCTGTTCTATATGATAAAAGGCATAATGGAATAGGCTGATTTGTAACATTTTGTCATATTGAGTCGAGTTAACGCTTAAAACAAGATTGTTAGTGTTTACTTACATCGGTACAGAGCGCCATATACTCTAGGCATACGACACTGTTATCAAATTGTAATAATCGCCTTGTAGCATATGCTGATGAAATTATAGAGACAGGGATATAAAGAATATGGCAACAAGTGTATTGGTCGTAGAAGATGATGTCGCCATCAGAGATATGCTCTCTTTCACATTGAAACAAGCCGGTTTCGGTTGTGACAGTGTGGGGGATGGGGAAGCGGGTCTGGATTTTCTGAAGAAACAGCAACCCGATATGATTTTGCTGGACTGGATGCTGCCTGGCATTGATGGCATTGAGTTTATTCGTCGTCTCCGTGCGAATGAGTTTTTAGCCAATATCCCAGTCATTATGCTGACAGCGAAAGGCGAAAGCGAAGATATGGTCAAAGGGCTCGCGGTCGGTGCCGATGATTATGTGAATAAACCCTTCTCACCGCCTGAGTTGATGGCGCGCATCAGAGCTGTGTTGCGTCGTTGCCAGCCGGATAGCAGTGATGAAGGTCAGCAGCTGCAATCGGGTAACTTAGTGCTCGATACCAAAAGTCACCGTGTGACGGTTGATGACACCCGCATAGAACTGGGCCCGACCGAGTTTCGTTTATTGCATTTCTTTATGAAAAACCCGGAGCGCGCTTATAACCGTTCGCAATTACTGGATTATGTCTGGGGTGACACGGTGTATATTGAAGAACGTACGGTCGACGTTCACATTCGCCGCTTACGTAAAGCGCTGGAGTCGAGTGGTCACGATCACCTTATACAAACGGTGCGTGGTGTTGGTTATCGTTTTTCTGTCGATTAAACGGGTTTAAACCCTATGCAATGGGATCATTGGCGACTCCTCAGCTTACTCAGCCTTGCCGGTTTCGCTGGACTGCTGTTTGGGCAGATGATGACGTTTCTGTTTTTGGCTACCTTGGTTTACGCCTTATGGTTACAGCATAACTGGTATAAACTCTGGTATTGGTTACAAAAGCCTAAAAAACGTCGCTCCCCCAGTGCTGAAGGGGTGATTGATGATGTCTGTCGTCTCATTGAGCAAGTACGACAACAAAATAGTAACCGCAAGAAAAAACTCACCGGATACCTTAAACGCTTCCAATCGGCGACGGCTGCACTGCCTGATGCTATTGTGGTTTTAGGTGAGTTTGGTGAGGTCGATTGGGCTAATTATTCTGCTCGCGAGCTGCTTGGGGTTCACTGGCCACGTGATAACAATGTGCGGATCAACAACTTGATTCGCGATCCGGCTTTTCAACAATTGCTGGAAGACCCATTCCGTTTCGGTAGCATTACCACTGTAAAGTCGCCCCTCGACGAAGACATGCAATTGGAGTTGAAGCTAGTCAACTATATGGGGGCAGGTCGTCTGCTTATCGCGCGGGACGTGACACAAACCATCAAACTTCAGCGTATGCGCCGTGACTTTGTCGCCAATGTGTCGCATGAACTGAAAACGCCACTGACGGTATTGCGTGGCTATCTGGAGGCATTTAGTGCCGATAGTGATAGTGAACAGTGGCGTGCCGCGTTGCCAGCCATGCGTCAGCAAAGTGAACGCATGCATATTATGATTAAAGATCTGCTGGCGCTGTCACAGCTTGAAACTGGCGAAAAAGCATTACGCCGGGTTCCCGCGGATGTGGCTACATTACTGCAATCGATTATTGATGATGCACACAATGTAGAACATTTCCGCGATCATCGATTTTCCCTCAACCTTGAAACAGATAAGTGGTTGATCTGTGACATAGATGAAGTGCGAAGCGCTGTCTCCAACCTTATTTTTAATGCGGTCAAATACACGCCGGCTGCCAGCCAGATTGATATTTTCTGGCGACAAGAGGGTGATAACTTCTGTATTGCGGTGGAAGACAACGGTGATGGCATTGCTGAGCACCATTTAGAACGACTCACCGAGCGCTTTTATCGCGTCGATAAAGGCCGTAGTTCAGATGCGGGTGGTACAGGGTTAGGCTTGGCGATTGTGAAACATGTGCTACAACGACATGGTGCCAACCTAAATATCACCAGCGAAATCGGTCACGGTAGTTGCTTCAGTTGTTGTTTCCCTTCTCGGATTGTCATCGAAAATATCAACGTATAGCCTCATTTTTTTTAGAAAAAATGCGTGCTGTAATATAACTGTCATATTTCTTTCATATCCTTGTCACACTCTAAATCCATACTTCATCAGCGCTAAACGTGAATAAACGTTGCTAGTTTTCTTTTAACTTTTGGGAGTTGAACAATATGTTCAAGAAAAATCTTGCTCTGCTGGGTGCCGCAATGACAATGGCATTTTCTCCAGTAACATTTGCTGATGTTGATGCTGATTTGCCTGACTACGAAAAAGTCAGTGGTATCTCAGGTAGCTTGTCTAGTGTCGGTTCTGACACGTTGGCAAACTTGATGACACTGTGGGCAGAAGAATTTAACCGTGAATACCCTAACGTCAGCATTCAAATTCAAGCGGCGGGTTCTTCTACTGCACCACCTGCATTGACTGAAGGTACATCAAACTTTGGTCCAATGAGCCGTCAAATGAAAGACAAAGAAATCGCGGCTTTCGAAGAAAAATATGGCTACAAAGCAACACCTATTCGCGTTGCAATCGATGCGCTGGCTGTTTACACGCACAAAGATAACCCAATCGAAGGAATGTCTATCCCACAAGTTGATGCTGTGTTCTCTGCAACACGCAGCTGTGGTTATTCTGAAGACATCACAAACTGGAGCCAGTTAGGTTTAGATTTAGGTAACATCCAGCTTTACGGACGTAACTCTGTATCGGGTACCTACGGTTACTTTAAAAAAGTTTCACTGTGTAAAGGTGACTTTAAAAACAGCGTTAACGAACAACCTGGTTCTGCTTCAGTAGTTCAAGGTGTCACTAAATCGCTGAACGGTATTGGTTACTCTGGTATCGGTTACAAAACATCGGGTGTTAAAGCCGTTGCTTTATCTAAAGAAGACGGCGGTGAGTTCATTGCAGCAACGAAAGCAAACGCTGCTAACGGTACTTACCCACTGTCACGTTACTTGTACGTTTACGTGAACAAAGCGCCTAATAAACCTTTAGCGCCGATTGACCGTGAATTTATCAAAATGGTTCTTTCTAAAATAGGTCAACAAGTTGTCGTTAAAGATGGCTACGTCCCTCTGCCTGCATCTGTTGTAGAACAAGAGCTGAACAAACTGAACTAAGCCATATTGACAGTAAGTGAAAGAAACGCCCCGCCGGAATACGTGCGGGGCGTTTTTGCTGTTGTAATATCCCTAAGTTTGCTGTCATAAAGCGGACTTATGAATGTTATAAACTGATTTAATTCAACTAAACTGGTATCGCTACATGCTTGAACAAACTGCTGATAATAGCGTACTGCCAGCTGCCGACTCTCCGGTGGCTAAACGCAGACGCGCCTGGCGTGGAACGAAAGATCGCCTTGCCAAACATGCCGTTGCATTTGGTGGTATTTCGGTCATTCTTGCCATTGTTTTGATCTTTTTCTACCTGCTCTATGTCGTTATGCCTATGTTTCAAGGGGCCGATATTGAGACCAAGGCAGACTACCAGAGCGAGATTAGTGAAAGCCGCTACCTGTCGATAAATGAATATAATGACGTTGCGGTCACCGTCAATGCCGATGGACAGGTTCGCTTTTTTGAGTCAGAAACTGGCGAAACGATGTATGAGCCAGAATTGCCGATTGCTGATAATCAAATCAGCAGTGTTGGTGCCGGCTCAAACACGACTGGCGTATTTGGCTATGGCTTTGAAAACGGCAGTGCGCTGGTTTTTCAAAGTGAATATAAAGTCACCTATCCTGAAGGCACGACCCGCGTCATTGTTCCAAAGATCGAATACCCATTAGGGGACAATATTGTGAAGGTTGATCCTGAAGGTCAGGCTTTAACCTTACTTAACGTGCAAAGTTATGATGATCAAACAACTTTTGCTGCACTGACAGCAGACAATCGTGTCGTTTTAAAGAGTGTGACTAAGGAAGAAGACTTTCTTGATAACACCGTCTTTACCTTAAAAGAAAAATCAGCACAAATTACGCTGGGTAATTCAGACAAAATAAATCATTTGAAACTGGATATTAATCAACGGGAACTGTATCTCGCTGATGATAAGGGTTTTATTCACTACTATGATGTTAAAAACACGGCACAGCCAAGACTCATACAAAAAGTGAAGGCGGTACCGTCCAGTGTTGATATCACAAGCTTAGAGTTCTTGACGGGTGGTATTTCCATTTTGGTTGGGCGTAGTGATGGTCAGATCGACCAATGGTTCCCAGTACGTGACAAAGATAATAACTACACTCTGCATAATGTGCGTAGTTTTGCTGAGCAAACGAACCCGATTATTGCCATCGCCCCTGAGCAAGCACGTAAAGGTTTTCTGGCACTTGATAACCAAGGTGAGTTAGGCATCTATCACACCACAGCTCAAAGAACGCTGATGGTGACAAAAGTGGTTGAAAGCGATCAGGCTGTCATGGCTATATCGCCTCGTGCTAATGGCATGATCGCGATTACACCCGAAGGCAACATCACCTTACTGGATGTTGAAAATGAGCATCCCGATATTTCATGGCACTCATTGTGGGAAAAGGTCTGGTATGAAAACCGAGATAAGCCTGAATATATCTGGCAGTCGTCGTCAGCGAGTAGTGACTTTGAGCCTAAGTTCAGTCTGTCACCATTAACGTTTGGTACGATTAAAGCGGCGTTCTACGCAATGATGGTCGCTGTGCCATTGGCGATTATGGGGGCGATTTTTACTGCCTACTTTATGTCGCCAAAAATGCGTACCTTGGTAAAACCAACCATTGAAATCATGGAAGCATTACCCACCGTTATTCTCGGTTTCCTTGCTGGCTTATGGTTAGCACCACTGGTCGAGGACAACCTGCCCGGTGTGTTTACTATTATCTTTATGCTACCGCTGATGATAATTCTGACCGCCTGGGGCTGGACTAAACTGCCTCGCCAATGGCGCGAACGCATTCCTGATGGTTGGGAAGCGGCAATCTTGATTCCAATCGTATTGTTAGTGGGCTATGTGTCAATGTCAGCTAGCTCGACAATTGAAATATGGTTGTTTGATGGAAATATGCCGATGTTTCTGAATGAAATCGGTATCGACTTTGATCAACGTAACTCTCTGGTTGTGGGTCTGGTGATGGGCTTTGCGGTGATACCGACTATCTTTTCGATTACCGAAGATGCGATTTTTGGTGTCCCCAAACATCTGACAATAGGTTCATTAGCGTTGGGCGCCACACCGTGGCAAACAATGACACGTGTTGTGTTACTGACTGCGAGTCCGGGTATCTTCTCAGCGGTGATGATTGGATTGGGGCGTGCCGTTGGTGAAACGATGATTGTATTAATGGCCACCGGTAATACACCGATCATGGACTTCAATATTTTCGAAGGTTTCCGAGCCTTGTCAGCCAACATTGCGGTAGAAATGCCAGAGGCTGAGGTCAACAGTTCACACTATCGTGTGTTGTTCCTTGCCGCCTTAGTATTGTTTATGGCGACCTTTGTACTTAATACCGTTGCCGAGTTAGTACGACAGCGTTTACGTAATAAATACAGCTCACTGTAGTGGATGAAATAATGACAAAAAGCACTTCTATCAAAACGTGGTTTGACAGTGGCAAGCCCTGGGTTTGGCTTAATGCTGGTGCCGTCAGTATAAGTCTTGTCATGGTGGTGGGGTTGTTACTGCTGATTGCTGTGCGTGGCCTGAGTCATTTCTGGCCTGCGGACATCAAACAAATCAGCTATCAAGAGCCCGGCCAGGAGTCGATCACCTTGATTGGTGAAAAGGTTGATCACGAATCTGTACCGGCTGCACGATTGGCCATATCTGGTGTTGAATTGCCTGAAGGCCAAGACTTTGCACAACGCACCTTATTAAAAGTCGGCAACCGTGACTATTTTGGTCTAGATTTCCGTTGGATTAATGACCCATGGATACAGGATGTTACTTATCCAGAAGGTCTGCTGGCCGTTGAACGACGTGAATGGGGTAATTTCTATGGTTATCTGGTCAACGTCAAACAACAAGGTGAGGTTGTAGCTGACGGTGATAACGCGTGGGATGCATTTCAACAACGTCTGGAACGCAGCAACGACTTGGTGAGCCAGATCAAAAGCATCGAAAAGGGCGAGATCGGCAAAATCAATCATGGTATTGAAGAATTACGACTTCGCGAGCGCCGACTTAAACTCGATAACGTAGCGGAAGGCACCTTGCCTTATCGTGAAATTGAAGAACAAGAGGCGGTCTTCGAACAACGCTATGCCAAGCTGCGTGAGCAACTGGATACGTTGTATGGCGATCTCAATCGTGACCAGATCACGATTAGAATGTCTAACGATAAAGAAGTCGAGATACCATTGGCTAAAGTGGTTCAGGCATACAAACCAAATGGGATGGGCATCACAGAAAAATTTGGTCAATATTTCCACCATGTGTGGGAGTTTGTATCGGGTGACCCACGTGAAGCCAACACGGAAGGTGGTATCTTTCCGGCCATTTTCGGTACGGTGATGATGGTCATCATCATGGCGATTATGGTGACACCATTTGGTGTGGTTGCAGCGGTATACTTGAAAGAGTATGCCAAGCAAGGCCCTGTCATCAGACTGATTCGTATCGCGGTGAACAATCTGGCGGGTGTACCGTCCATCGTTTACGGTGTGTTCGGTCTGGGCTTTTTTGTCTACTTTGTTGGTGGCAGCATAGATGAACTGCTTTTCCAGGCAAAATTGCCTTCTCCAACATTTGGTTCGCCCGGTTTGTTATGGGCATCGTTAACGCTGGCGATTTTGACTGTACCGGTGGTCATTGTGGCAACCGAAGAAGGCTTGTCTCGTATTCCACGTGCTATTCGTGAAGGCAGTCTGGCGCTTGGCGCAACCAAAGCTGAGACATTATGGCGCACTGTATTGCCGATGGCAGCACCCGCCATGATGACTGGACTTATTCTTGCTGTAGCACGGGCGGCAGGTGAAGTAGCCCCCTTAATGATGGTGGGTGTGGTGAAGCTGGCACCAGCGTTGCCGGTTGATAATATTGCCCCATATCTGCATCTGGATCGTCAATTTATGCATCTGGGTTTTCATATTTACGATGTGGGTTTCCAGAGCCCGAATGTTGAAGCAGCAAGACCATTGGTTTATGCCACTGCCTTCTTGCTGGTATTGATTATTATTGTGTTAAACATGGCGGCGATTGGTATTCGTAATCGTTTGCGTGAAACCTATAAAGCTACTGAGAGTTAACAATGGAAGCAGCTAAAGAACAAAGAAATGTGGCCCGTGGAATTGATATTGAATCAATGCAACGCGGCCCTCGTGTCAATCTTGCAGACGAGACAACCTGTCTGGAAGTGAAAGACTTTAATCTGTATTACGGCAGCAAGCAGGCTTTGCACGGGATCAATATGAAGATCCCGCAAAATCGTGTTACCGCCTTTATCGGTCCGAGTGGTTGCGGTAAATCAACACTGTTGCGTTGTTTTAATCGTATGAACGACCTGATCGATACGGTAAAAATGGATGGTGACTTACTACTTGATGGTAACGAAATTAATGCGCCATCAGTGAATGTTGCTGATTTACGCCGTCAGGTTGGTATGGTGTTCCAAAAGCCGAACCCTTTCCCCAAATCCATTTATGAAAACGTGGCCTATGGTTTGCGCCTGCAGGGTGTCAATGACCGTGCAACGCTGGATAATGTGGTTGAAAAATCGCTGAAAGGTGCTGCGTTATGGGACGAAGTCAAAGATCGATTACATGAATCAGCGATGGGCATGTCCGGTGGTCAGCAACAACGTTTGGTTATTGCACGTGCGATTGCGATTGAACCGGAAGTCTTACTACTGGATGAACCGGCTTCTGCCCTGGATCCGCTCTCAACGTTGAAAATCGAAGAGTTAATCTACGAGCTGAAAGAAAAGTACACCATCGTAATCGTTACCCACAACATGCAACAGGCGGCACGTGTATCGGACTACACAGCCTTTATGTACATGGGTGAACTGATCGAATTTGGTGCCACGGATGAGCTATTTACCAATCCGGCTAAGAAACAAACTGAAGACTACATTACCGGTCGTTACGGTTAAGCCGAAGATCGAGGAGATTGAAAGATGGTAACGAATAATTCTCAGCATATTTCTCAGCAATTTGAGAAAGAATTGCAGGATATCCGCTCACGTGTACTCGCATTGGGTGGATTGGTTGAGCAGCAGGTCGCCAATGCCATGGACGCACTACTAACTGGCGATTCTGAGCTGGCACGTGAGGTGATTTCATTTGATGATGAAGTGAATGATCTGGAGTTAAGCATTGATGAAGAATGCATTCAGATTATTGCATTGCGTCAACCTACCGCGAGTGATTTACGACTGGTGTCAGGTATTTTGAAGACCATCACCGATCTAGAGCGCATTGGTGATGAATCGGTAGGTATTGCCAAAATGGCCATTAACCTGTCAGAGAAAGACCGGCCGAAACGTAATTACCGTGAATTGCAAAGCTTGGGTAACCACGTTCGTGGCATGTTACGCGATGCCTTAGATGCTTTCGCACGTTTTGATGTAGAAATGGCGCTGCAAGTCGCGAAAGAAGACAGAGATGTTGATGCAGAATACGAAGCGCTTTTACGTCAATTAATGACTTACATGATGGAAGATAATCGCGCCGTTTCTCGCGTGATTGACATGATGTGGTCAGCGCGATCTTTAGAGCGCATTGGTGACCATGCGCACAATGTCTGTGAACATATTATCTACTTGGTAGAAGGTAAAGACGTTCGCCATCTCAGCATTGAAAAAGCTGAGAAAGTCATCAGAGGTGAACCGCTGGACTGATATTTGTTGTTTCGTTTCTCTCTTGTTTGCTTAGCCCACGCCATTTAGCGTGGGCTTTTTTTTGCCCAAAATAAGATTAATCATTGTTCACCGATGTGTTGCTGGGGCAGAATGATTGAAACGGATGATGACAGGCGCTATGCAAGATCAAAATAATCACGATATTCTGGCTGCGATTGACCTAGGCTCGAACAGCTTTCATATGATCATCGCACGGCTACGTGACGGGCACTTTCAGGTTGTCGACAGACTTCGTGAAATGGTGCAACTCCGGGCTGGGCTGGATAAAGAGAATTACTTATCATTGGAAGCACAGGAACGAGCGTTGGCTTGTCTGGAACGGTTTGGCGAACGAATTCGAGACCTGCCCTATGGCGATGTCCGGGTGGTTGGCACAAATACCTTACGTATCGCGCATAATTCGCGCCGTTTTCTCCGTCAGGCCAGACAGGCTTTAGGTCATCCGATTGAGATTGTGACCGGTGAAGAGGAAGCGAGGCTAATTTACCTTGGTGTTGCTCAGGCACTAGCGTTTGATTCTACTCGGCGTTTGGTGATGGATATTGGCGGTGGTAGTACTGAGTTTATCATTGGTGAAGCGAATAAAGGTTTGATGCGTGAAAGCCTGGAAATGGGCTGTGTCAGCTTCTCGCAACGTTATTTTGAGAACGAAAAAACGTCATCCAGCAACATGCAGCGCGCCATGTTGGCAGCGGCACGTCGCATTCGAACTATTCAGCGGCCGTATAAAAAGTTTGGTTGGGAAGAGGCCGTCGGTGCTTCTGGCACCATCCGTTGTGTTGCCAATATTTGTAAGGAGCAGGGTTGGGCTGATGATGGTGTGATTACCGCTGAAGCCTTACAAAAAATGGTTCAGCACTTGATTGATGCCGGTAGTGTTGAAGACGCTAAGCTGCAAGGGCTGAGTGATGAGCGTGTTAATGTGATTGCTGGTGGCGTGTGTATTTTAGCTGCTGCCTTTGATCGCCTTGGTATTGACCGGATGATTGTCTCAGACGGTGCCTTACGGGAAGGTTTGTTATACGACTTGCAGGGCAGGATCCAACACGATGATGAGCGTGATCGTACCGTCGAAGCACTGGCACGACGTTACGATGTGGATGACGTTCATGCCGAGCGAGTTAGTGTGATGGCAACCCAGTTCTTTGAACAAGTTTCGGCGCAGTGGGATATTGATAGCGATGAATTGATGCATCGTTTGCAATGGGCCTGCAAACTACACGAAGTCGGTCTGGCGATTTCACATCATCAATTTCACAAACATTCGTCTTATTTGGTGGGGCATTCAGACTTGCCGGGCTTTTCACGTGAAGAACAGCATGCCTTGTCTGTGATGGTGCGCGGACAACGTCGCTCGTTCCCAAGTAAACACATCAAAAAACTGCCTGATGAATTACAACTGTCAACGCAGCGTTTAACTGTGATCTTGCGTCTGGCGATGGTATTTAACCGCGGTCGTTCAGAGCAGGCTGATACCTACATTAAACTTCGGCTTGATGGAAAAAAAGTGGTATTAACGCTGCCAGAAGGCTGGTTAGCTGAACATCCATTGACGGAAGCGGATTTGGCTCATGAGAAAGAGCACTTAAAGAAAATAGACTTACGTTTGAGCGTTGAGTCATAAATAGAACGGATTGATTTTAAAGCAGTCTCATATGGCAACTGGAGGCGCATTATGATCTATCGCTATACCGTATTATTCGCACTGCTGTTGGCACACCCTGTGATGGCACAGACCACTGCGATGGAACTGAAACATGCTAATGGTGATGTTCTCAGTATTCAAAGGCTACAAAATGGTGAGGTGTGGGGGTCGCTGTTTTTGAGTGATCAGATGACCGCCAGTTTTGCCAGCAATGAACTGATCGTGTTGCAAGTTGATGAGCATAAACCGATTAAGCTTGAGCAAGGTTACCGATCATGTGGTGCACCTGCGCCTAAGCCGCAACAGGTGGTGTATCAGTTTGAACAGTCAGAGCCAGCCAATTGGTCGCTTACTGAGGGGGTTCAGTCAAAACCGGATGTATTGAAATTACTGGGTTGGGATAACGATCAATTCATCAAATTAGAAGCAGATCGGCGTCTTGAAGTGGTTGATTTTCCGTTAGACTCTGGCACGTTTATCACGCAGCAATTGACCCGCCCTACGCAGATAACGTTTCGCTATGTGACGACGCTCGGTGAGCAGCGCCAGACGGTATTTCATCTGGCACCGCATCAACATGTGCTCGAGCAGTTAATCCCTCATTAATTACCAGTTCAGGTTGAGCCCCAGGTAAAAGCTGCGACCCAGTCCCGGCAAGCGATCGCCAACAGCAATATCGTCATTACCACTGACTCGGTTATAGCCACCAAGGTGGTTGCTATATTTACGGTCCAACAGATTATTCACACCGGCCTGAACAGACACAGCTTTGCTGACTGAATATTGGCCTGACAGATTGAAAAAGGCATAACCGCCTGTTTTTGCTTCTTCGTTCTCTGTCGAAATCTTGTTTTGTGCCGCTACCGTGACCGCCTCAACAGCAACACGCCAGTCAGGTTGAATATAGCTGAGCTGCGTGCGCGCGGTGAGTGGGGCAATACGATAGAGGTTATCGTTGGTATCACGACGTTTACCGCGAACATAGCTGACGGTGCCATCCAGTTGCCAGTGATCTGTCAAAGCCCATAACCAGTTTGTATCTATGCCGTACAGCTTGGCATCTACATTGTCATATTGCAGCGGCGTTCCTGCCATAGGGCTCATGTTATTACTGACCATGATGGCTGCAGCATTATCAGTAGCGACACCCTGAATATAGTCATTGACATGGTGGTAAAACAGGCGAGGTGAAATGGCAAAGTCGGGTTGATGCCAGTCGAGACCGATTTCAAATTGATAGGATGTTTCTGGGTCTAAGTTCAGGTTACCGATATAGTTTTTGCCATCCGCCAAACCAGAAGTAGCTTGCAAAGGCAGCCACAGATAACGTTCTTGATAGCTAGGTGCCCGTTCTTTACGAGCAAAGCCTAGTTCCAAATCCAAAGAAGAACTTAAGGTGCGGGTGAATTTGAAGACGATATCCGCGAGGGTATCTTCCTGACTTTGATCGGCATTGTTGAAGTCATCACGCAATGTGGCAACAGGCATCATCATACCGGCCATACTGCTGTCCACATCATCGGCATCGGTTTTAACATGCGTCAGCCGCAGGCCTGATTGCATTTGCCATTTATCAGCAATAGCCCCGTCCCACTCAGCAAAGGCGCTCAGACGATCGCGTTCCACTTCATTGAAGTTATTGACAAAGAACATCGCATTACTGGGATCAGAAATTAATGAGTTATGCTCGGCGCTATCGGCATCCAAGCCAAATCCCCAGTTACCTTGGCTATAACCTAGCTGGAATCCCTTCGCCAATACATCAGCATCATTGTAACGGAGCATCATGCCGGGCTGACGCAAACTGAAGTTATCCATTTGGTGATCGACATCTTGATAATGAACTTTTGCTGTTAGTTTGCCGCCATTATCAAGCTGTTGTGTGATGCCCGCTTTCAGGGTTTCACCACGAATCCAGATAATATCCATTGGCAGGGCCGGGGTGCCTGTTTCGCCAGTATCAAGATGGTTAAGATCAAATTCCAGTTCGGTATCATTGTGCCTAAAACCATAGGCAATGCCCAAAGTGTCACGATCAGATTCGGTTGGCAGGATATCGCCGCCATCGAACTCTTGATCATGACTACGATCGACGCTGCCGGAGAGTTGTAAACGGTGATGTTGGTTGGCCATACTGGTGTTGGCGCCAACAGAGCGCGTATCACCATTTGTTGAATAGAGGCTGTTCAGGTTGCCGTGGACTTCAATTTCATCGCTACTGCCAAATTCTGCTTGTCTGGACTCTGCTTTGACCGTTCCACCAATGGTTTCGATACCCGAACTGACGGGGGCGATACCACGGTAAATGGCGATATTATCGAGTTGGGAGCTAGGGACATAACTAAGCGGGCTATCCATGCGGTTGGGACCCGCGGTGCTCAGGGCTAAACCATCGACCACAACATTGACGCGGTCAGCATACATGCCGCGATATTGCACAAGGCTTGTCAGCGGACCATTTTGATTGATGTTGGCGCCCGGCAGTTTTTTCAACATGTCACCGCTATCTGGGCTACTGATAATGGATTCGGGTAGCGCATAGGGTGTGGTTTCACCAGCGATACCGGTAATGGACATGGCGGGTAAGGCGACATGTTCGGCATAGGCCGTTGAGGTCATTGCCAAGCTGACTAATAGGCTAAGTGTTAGTTGTTGTGGTTTCACAAGCATTCCTCCAGTTTTCAGCTAAATAGAATATGTGTCATAAGCATTAAAAAAGTGAGTGATTTGCTATTGAGGTGTGTGAAATCCCACACCTTGTATTTAACAGTGCGTGTTAATCTGCGTGTACTTATCGCCAACCGGACTCTACGATGGATGCCATAATCAGCTCTTATATCACTGCGTTTTTGCTGGGTTTATTCAGCACCGTGCATTGCATCGCCATGTGTGGCTCGGTGATTGGCGCATTGACATTAAGCTTGCCGGTTGAGGTGCGCGAAAGTCAGCGCCGCATGCTGCCTTTTGTGTTTAATTACAATGTTGGTCGCATACTCAGCTATGGCGTCGCAGGTTTGATTGTGGGTTTATTAAGTACGCCATTGACACAATTAAATGCACATTGGGTGCTTCGCATCGTATCGGTGATGGTGATGATTGGCATGGGGCTGTATTTGGCTGGATGGTTTCCTAAATTCGCCCGCGCTGAACGCTTGGGTGCGCCGGTTTGGCGCTTATTACAGCCAATAGGACAGAAGTTATTACCGGTCAAATCGTATTCTCAGGCTTTTTTTCTAGGCATGGTGTGGGGCTGGCTACCATGTGGCCTGGTTTATGCGGCATTGGCTGTTGCAGCGACAGCTGGTGATCCGGTCAAAGGCGGGTTAGTGATGCTGGCATTTGGTGCTGGCACCTTGCCGGCGGTGATGGGGGCAGGACTCTTTACCGGGATGCTCGCAGCATTAGCACGATCAAAGCAATTAAGGCAGATTGCGGGGGTATTGATTATTGTGATGGCAATAGCCACCCTGTTTTGGCCACTGGAAGCTGCGCACGAACATCATCAGGTGGCTCAGGACAGTAACGTTTTAGTGATGCAAGGAGCGTGAGATGAAACAGATCTTAGGGCTATCGCCTGATATTAATCACATACTCAGAACGTTACCAATGATTGCCTTGAGTGATGCCAGCGTGTTGATTAGTGGTGAAACGGGAACCGGCAAGGAACTGATAGCTCAGACGTTGCACGAGCAAAGCCGTCGTCGTGATCTGGAGATGGTGACGATCAACTGTGCGGCTTTACCGACAGAAGACGTGGAACTGGATTTGTTTGGTAAATGTGACCCTGATGGCACCGTTACATTTCGTGGACGCTTGCTTGCTGCTGAGGGCTCTACGGTGTTTCTGGATGAAGTGGATGCCTTGCCATTATCGGTTCAGGCTAAAGTATTACGCTTTTTGGAAGCCGGGGAATGTCAGCTTCAAGGAAGTCATCGGTTACAAGTGGCAGACGTTCGTATTCTTGCCGCCACCAGTGCTGACTTACCTGCATTGGTAAAAGTCGGTCAGTTTCGGGCAGATTTATATTACCGTTTGCAGGTTGTGCCAATTGATTTACCACCCTTGAGGGAGCGTAGCGAAGATATTCCTGTGCTGCTCAAGTATTACTTGCGTGAATATGCCGGAAACAATGCGCTGGTGAGATTTACAAAAGAAGCTGAACACTGCTTACTGACTTATTCATGGCCGGGCAATGTGCGTGAGTTACAAAACTTTTGTCAACGCATGACGCTGCTACATGTTGGCCAGTTACTGCCGCCGGAATCATTACCGGAAACGATTCGTCCTGAGAATGGAAGCAGTCAGCATCAATTTACATTACCTGCCGGTGGTGTTGATTTAGCCCGGGTGGAGCTGGATTTAATCGAACAAGCTCTGGATATGGCCGCGGGAAATCGCTCTAAAGCAGCTCGTTTGCTCGGTATCAGTCGCGATACGTTGCTTTACAGAATGCAGAAATACGATTTATCTCCCTGAATTAAAGTTGTTTGGCTCGGCCAGCAATGCCAAAATCAGTACAGCGATAAACGATATCAATGAGGATTTTCCGTGAGACAGTATCTGGATTTATGCCAACGCATTATTGAGCATGGCGAGTGGGTTGAAAATACACGTACCGGCAAACGTTGTTTAACCGTTATTAATGCAGATCTGGAGTATGATGTCGCGGCGAATCAGTTTCCTTTAATCACTACCCGTAAAAGTTACTGGAAAGCCGCCATTGCTGAAATGCTTGGCTATCTGCGTGGGTATGACAATGCCGCTGATTTTCGTGCGATTGGTTGTAAAACCTGGGATGCGAATGCCAACGCTAATCAGGATTGGCTCAACAATCCTCACCGAAAAGGTGAAGATGATATGGGCCGCGTGTATGGCGTACAGGGCCGACGCTGGCAAAAGCCAGACGGTACGCCGCTGGATCAGTTACAAAAAATTGCGGATCACTTGGCACAAGGTATTGATGACCGCGGTGAAATTCTAACTTTCTATAACCCGGGTGAATTCGACATGGGCTGCCTGCGCCCGTGTATGCATACCCATACATTTTCAGTGCTAGGCGATACCTTATATCTGACCTCTTATCAGCGTTCCTGTGATGTACCGCTGGGGCTGAATTTCCTTTATTCTATATAAAACACTACAGACAACGATTATTTTCTATATTTTATTGAAATGTATGGCTTTATGGCCTGGTGTTGGTTATTTTTTTTGAGAATAGCGCTACACACGTTATAGTTGTGTCTGGCTGTGAGTTTTATCATGGAGAATTACAGGAATGTTTATCCTTATTAAGCCGAGTTTTTACAATCAAAAATCAGCGCGCCTGTTATTCTGGAATCTTATGAAGATTGCTCGGCTAATTAATAGAATTTGATAGAACAGTGTGTCTAACCCCTGGGCAAACAGCCGAAATGCTAGGGACTGAAATGAAGATTTTATACAAGTAATAGGTAAACCATGACGAATACACATCCTGAGTACCAATATCTAAACCTACTTGAAAAAATAGTAAGCAACGGAAGCGAGCGAATAGATCGCACTGGAGTTGGCACAAAGGCGTTGTTTGGCGAAACACTTCGTTTCGATTTATCAGAAGGCTTCCCCGCATTCACGACTAAACGTGTCTACTGGAAAACTGCATTCAAAGAGATGCTGTGGATGCTTAAAGGTAAATCAAAATGGGGTACGGGTAACCCAAACATAAGAGACTTACTTGAGCAAAATGTCCATATCTGGAGCGAATGGCCACATAAAAAATATGTTGATGAAACAGGCGATGACATCACTCTCAAATCATTTGAGGAACGTGTTTTGACTGATGACGAGTTCGCCTCCCAGTGGGGAGACCTTGGGCCTGTATATGGTAAACAATGGAGAGCATGGAAAACCGAAGATGGTAGAGAGATTGACCAAGTTTCAGAGGTATTAGAGCAGATCAAGAACAACCCAACCTCAAGAAGAATTATTTTTGAAGGCTGGAATGTTGGCGAGCTTGATCAAATGGCCCTACCACCATGCCACAAGCACTATCAATTCTTTGTTGATCCAGTTAAAGGAACAGTAAGTGGCTCACTAGTACAACGCAGTGCTGATACCTTTTTGGGTGTGGCGTTCAATGTTTGTAATCTGGCCTTAATCACAACGTTAATTGCAGAGCATACAGGGTATATGCCTGGTGAAATTGTTTGGTATGGCCTAGATGTTCATGTTTACTTAAATCATTTAGATCAAGTTAGAGAACAGCTTTCTCGTGAACCAAAGGCATTTCCCAAACTTGTCATTAAATCGAAGAAAAAGTCACTTTTTGATTACACGATTGATGATCTGGGGCTCGAAGGCTATGACCCACACCCAGCCATTAAGGCTCCTGTAGCAATTTAAGGGTGTTAGGTAAGTGACTCCATCAAAAAATCCAGACATTAAAACGCCGAATGATTTGAAGGAAGTCATTCAACAGATGGCTGACGATGCCATGTTAGTTGCTACTGGAGGCCTAATTTCTAGAGGGCTGTTAGAGAGGAGACTTAAATTTGTTCATGGCTCGCTTCAAGGTTTAACCAATAAACCTGCCTATTTTGATTGGAAAACTGCTGTTGATGATATTGAAAAAGACTTAATCAAACATGAAGGTTCAATCAAACACATTCAGTATAAATATGGGACTCCAAGAAAGCTGAAGGAAAAGCTTGGGTTCTGGAAAAAAAGGGACAATTGGGGAGACATTCCAGCGAAAGATGCTGGTGATCACAGTGGTGACTTAGGTCATTTGAATATCCGAGCCATCACAAAAGAGCTAGGTTTTTCGGTTAACTTTCATATCAGCAATGACTGGAAATGGGCAACTCAAATGCTCATAAGGTTCAATCATGAAATGTATGAGTTAGGTGCTTTGGGTACGACATGGGAAAGAAGGGTGCCGGAACTCAGAAGTGTTTTAGACGAACTAGACGGAAAAAAGCAGCTTCCACTAAACCAAAATGGAAAATTAAATCGGTTTAGCTTCATGCTGGAGCATGATTACATTACCGAAAAAATTAGTGTGGACGTATTGTGTAGAAGAGCGCCAAAGCTAAAAGAACTCTTTGACGAGTTCGATAAAAAGCTCAAAAAACGTGGCGTCACTGCATATGCGGGGGACCAATATCAGGAGAAGCTGGCGAGGCTTCTAAATGAGCGCAAATATGAGCTTAACAAAGATCATATAAGCATAAATAAAACCAAGCTCAGCCTGGCGCTTTGCACTAATGACAACATCATCATGCATACGCCTAGCCTCACTAATCTTGTTAACGTTGAAGAGAAAAGGATTGCCTCATCACTCAGAAACGGTCAAACAAAGAAGTCATTCAACATATATGGTGTAGCGACCATAAACCTAGGGGCAATTCCGTATTCAATGCAAATGCAAAGGGTTTATGACTTTCGAGGGATAGTTCAAATATGCGGGTTAGAACTAACGGAAAAGATAGCGACGGCATTTGTCACGATTATTGAAGCCAGAAAAATCAAAAACCCTAAAGCCTGGTTTACTTCCATTAAAGCATTCATGACCTTCATGCATGATTTTTCCGACAAATATGATGAGATAAAACAAGTCTTCAATGCTCTTAAATGCGGGGAAAATATAAACAAAGCTCATTTTGAGTTTACATGCCTGAACTTCAAGCTGGTAATGCTCGAAAAAGTGAGAAAAAATGTCGTAGCCACAAATGTCATTACCGCATTCGGTGAAGCAAAAATATTCCCAAGTTATAAATTTAAAACAACAGTAAAAGAGAGAAAACGGCTAACTGATAGAGCAAGAAGAAAATCTATCGCTGAGGCAAGTAACATTCATGAACATGTGATTACCGAGTCAATCAAAGAAGGCGCATTAAAAAGAAACATCGTCATTGACCGTGACAAAGACACGAAGGGCTTCGTTAAGAGTATTCTCAATGAAAGTGCTAACGATGACACTCTACCCAGCGACGCTGTTGGCGCTATAAAAGAGATAACCAAAAAAAGGCTATTGGAAATTAGACGTGTCGCATCCAATGATTTTACAAACTGGAAAATAAATTACGAAAAAGGTCAAGCTATATTGAGCTCTCTTCAAGAGCCGGAAATCAACGACACACTTGAAAAATTTGAGGCATATCAAGCTGGTAATTATAGCCGCTTTCCAAATGACTACATGCCTGTAGAGAATTATGAAGTTACTCTTAAAAATCTGTTAATCATTATTCATCATAACTATAAAGATGACTGCCCCACTTCAGCCCAAGGTAGTCAATTTTGGAATAAACAATATCAAAAAGTTGGTGGTATAGATGTAGTCAATGGCTCGCTGAATGTGACAAAAAAGGCTGCAGCAGCTGCAGCTACACTTTACTTATGTGAGTCAGGCGCTAACGTGGCAGTAGCTCTTACATTGACTCCAGATCGACTTTCTAAATCTCAAATTGCTAACCACACAAGAGTCACGGGTATAAAAGCTAGAGCTGGCGGTAAAAGCATTTTTGATGACCTGCCAAATAAAGTCGATATAGTTGGATTGACTGGCGCTATACCAGCGCTGAGGTACTTGTCAGACATAAACATCTCATACCATCAAAGCAAGGAAACCTTTGAAATTGGTTTATTCGGATATTTCAGCTTAGGTAATCGATATAACGAGTTAACCGAATTTGCGTTTAGGGATGCCTTTAAACGAATGTTAAAGCAGTCCGATTACATGGGGCATTTGAACGTGACGCCATCAATGCTCCGCCCAACAGTGTTGCTATTGGCTCAAATTGAAGATCCAACAAATGCTGGCTTAGTGATGATACAAGCAAATCATGAGTCTGAGACTACAACAATGGGTTATACAAACAAACTACCCTATCGCGTAGTGATGGAAGAACACATGATGAAATATCAAAAAAACTTGGAAGCCATTTTTTCATCAACCTCAAATGACAGGGATGAATCAAAATTGGCAGCCGCACAAAAAACGGGGCTGGGTGTTTTTTGTAAAGATCGTTTGATTGCAGATGATGATGGAAAAGAGATCCAGTGTAACGAAGTGCAAGATTGCGTAAGGTGCAAACAAGACAGAATGTTAGTCGTTGCCGACAAGGAGTCAATCAGCGACATGATTTTATGGAAACAGTCGCTTGACCATCATGAGAACGATTTTGTTCTAAAAAACCCAGAACGATGGGAAAAAATATGGGTTCCCTGGCAGGCTTTCTTTTCCGTCGTTTTAGAGGACAAGATGGTAAGAGGAAAGCTGAGTTTTATCAAAAATGAAGCACTTAAGCTAGCACAGCAAAGACAGTTGTCAGATAACTATGTTTTGCCGGAGCCGTGGTAACGATGGAGCTAACATTATTTAACTCTGTAACAGAGTCAATCGAAACCGGAACGACACAAACATTAGAGAAATACACCTGGATTGAAAAAATATCCAATGACGGCTCTCATCTGAAAGTTATAGATGGTTATCAAGGCTCTAGCCAAATAGGATACATACCTGTGGATATGGTGTTGAGTGATGGTTCTCTCTTATCAGATCCTCGACACCGAACATGGCTGAAATTGGTATATGAGTATGCCGAGCTATTTCAGATGCATAACCCTGAAACGTCAACATCAGTGTTCGAAGGGCGAGTTAAAAGCATACTCAAATTTATCTACTGGCTTAATCATAGAGGGGTCAGGCGACTAGAAAATGTAACAAAAAGTCATCTAACCCAATACGCTAAAGAGGCATCATTTGGAACAGAAGCCGTTATGGGGATGCCCAAAAAGCTACATAAAACCATGCAGAATGTTTTGCGTACCGCCTCAGTTCCTATGCAAAAAGGCAAAAATGTAATCCAGAGATTAAGTGTTTATGAGCTAGCCGGTGTCGACGTGTTCAATGCAAAACGTGTGAACCCGGGAACGTTATGCGCAAGAATTATGGATTTCTATGACATCGAATTGAACAGTGGCATTGATGCAGAAAAATTGGCTGATATTGGTTATGAAGCGCTCGTAGACAAGCTGGAAATATTTCCACAACAAGTGACTGAACAGACTTTGCATAGACAGCTCCTGCCAATAGATGAAATCTATCAATGGGGAGAATATGTAAAATCTACGCACCTCTCTCTTATGCCATACCCAGAAGGGAGTGGCAAACTTGCTTCAATATTAGGTGCAAAAGCTGGAAGAACATCATCGATACCTGCGAAGGTTGCATTTCCTTTCATACAGGAAGCTGCTAGATGGGTTGAGGATCTTAGTGAATTTATTTTAGATTTTTATGATGGACATAAAGATGCAGAGCAGATAAATGACTGGCTTTCTGCACAAGGTCTTAATTTATCGTTGACTAGAACGTCGAAACTCGAAATGCCCTACGTGAGTATAAGAACTCACAAGATAAATGAAATAGGTTTAACTAGGCTATTAGCCACAGCCTGCTTTATTGTTATCGCTTCATTGACCGCCAGGCGTAAAGAAGAGTTGGGTCAGTTGGTCGCTGGTTGTTATGACGATGGTTGGTTGTCGGTGTACATCGAAAAAACATCACAGCGCATGGACTCGCAGCCAGTTCCTCCGTTAGTTGGAAAAGCTATAGAAATTCTTGAAAAAATTAGTGGCGAGGCTAGAGAGCTTTATAAAACAGATTCGATATTTGTCTTGTTAAATAAATCGACCGAACTGATTGAGTACGATCCAGCTCAATATTTGAATAGGTTTTATGAGATAACCACTAAGGAAAAAGTGGGTATCGAATGGCGCTTTTCACCACATCAATTCCGAAGGTTTTTTGCATTAATCTACTATCACAGATTTGATGATGCAGCTCTGGGCATTCTATCTTTCCACCTCCGTCATTTTAATATTGAAATGACAAAAAGGTATGTCACTGACCAGGAGTTTGGCAAGGAAATGCGTGAGACGGGGGAAGAGTGGAAAGCTAGCTTTCTTCGCGACGTTATTTCAGGCAAAAGAGCTGTTGGCGGTAAAGCCGGCAACAAAATAAAGAAAAAAATACATGACTGGGCTTCTGAGTTTAGAAACAAAGTCGATGTCGTGGACAAAGAAAAAGTCGTTTCAAAAATGATGAAATATATGAACCGACTGGGAGCCTCTTTTACACAACAGGTGTGGGGAACGATTTGTACTAGTCCTTTAAACACTGGCTTTGCAAAATACTCTGCATGTAAGACGGTTGGCGAGCACCCTGATTATGCAAATGCGGACGAAATAGCTTGCGGAGGGTGTCCTTTTGCCTGTCATACAGACCGCTTTGCATCAAGCGTGGGAGACAAAATTGAAGACGAGCAACGCAATTTAACGTCCAGTCCCGAAGGTAGTGTCTGGAGAGAGAAAGCTGAAATAAGACTTATTTCTCTTCAGGAGCTTTTGAACTCTAGTCAGTCGGTAGAGCCTATTTTCATAGAATCATGACTAGAGCTAAAAATAATCAAGCTAAAACAAACGTACTGAAAACTCAGATCCAGTTGCGTATTGATCTTGCTAATAAGGCGCGATTGGGAGAGGTTGAGTTAGACATACCCTTATCTTTGAGGAAAAACAAAGACTGGGTTAATCAAGAACATGGTATTGAAGCTATTGGCAGTCCATCTTCATTCACTACCACTCATCCCGTACACGGTCATAAGGTTCAAGAGTTAAATGAGCTACTTCTTCAATTGAAGAAGCCTCGAAGAAAGGCATATACACCGGCTGGTGTTAAATTAGAAAAGCTTAAAAATGAGAATAAACGCCTTAAAGAAACGATCGTAAATGTTGCTAATCAATTTGTTTCGTATCAGAGTCTGATGGATGAATTCAAAGACGAAATAACTATTCTCAAAGCCGGTGAGCAAGGGCTACTTGATGAAAAGGCAGACTTGTTACAAGAAATTAAGACTAAAAATCAGTCAATCCGTGAATTGCGACGAGAAACCGTCCGGTTAAGAGAAAAGATAAAACGGTATGAAAAAAAAGGTGGAAATATAACCCATCTAGATTTTGATGGTAGCGAAAATGACCAGTAATGCCAATGGTGTGTGTGCCAGATGATTTTCTCTATTCCCACTGATGAACAGTGCAAAGTAACATCACATTTGAAGTTATATCCTGCGCCCAAGATTCCCGTAATGTTCAATGATGACGGAATTTTTGAAGTGCCTAGTAAATTCCTTATGGATGTTGCGTTAAAGCATAAAGATGTTATGAGTTCGGTGGGAACGTATGCCGATCATCTCCAGGTCTTTTTTAAATTTATCGAGACATTAAAAACACCAAGTGGCTTTTTAAGAAAGAAGTACGATTGGAAAGATGTAACGGATCATCATTTTCATTCGTTTATTCATGAAAAACAAAACCAAGGACGCAAGAATAAGTATATCGGTCATATTCTCACAACGGTCTTTCGGTTCTATAAGTGGGCCGAAGAAAACAAATACATACGTAAACATGTTGCCATTTACCATGATGACTCCACGTACGCTATTTCGGCTAAGTACAATGAAAATTTTTCATCCTGGACATGGCCATATCTTCCATCTAATGAATTTGAATTCAAATCTGTGCCGACAGGTGAGCATCTAGAAGAAGCTCATGTCAAAGCAATTGAGACATCTAATATCGTTGGTGAGCGAGACGCATTGATAATGGCTCTGTATGAGCGAACAGCTCGACGTATGGATGCTTTGCGGATTAGAGTTCAGCAAATACCAACTCAAGAAGAAATCGATGAAGCAAACGAAAGCGACAAAATAGTTAAAATCACGGTGCTGGGAAAGAGAAACATAACCAGAGAGTTAGAAATAACCCCAGAACTCGCTGAAGAGTTTCGTGATTATATTGATGGGCAAAGAGCCGAAATCGTCTCAAGAGTGAAGAGAGCCAATAAAGCCTATAAGGATCCAGGTCTTGTCTTTATTTCATACAATGATGGTTCACCGCTGAATCCAACATATATTTCATCTAGAATTTCCTGTTATTTACCCGAAAGAATGTCTGGCCATCGAATTAGGGCGAAAGGAATAACCGATATTGTTGCGGCATATGATGGCTATGATGCTGAAGGCAAACCCTTAGCTGTACGGGATGTGCTACTGAGAGCCGCAGAAGCTGCAGGGTGGAAGAACCCCATGTCGCTTAGATCTTATCTGGCAAGCTCCAGAGCTTCACATCGTTCTGCTAGGGTACATTCAGAATCTAGAGAAAAAGCATTAGCGTTAAAAGAAAGCAGACTTCGCAAGCAGATCACCCAATATGAGCAGTTAAAGCCCATTGCAGATGCTATTGGCTCCGGTAAAGAAATCTCTGCGGAAATGATTGAAATGCTGTTAAACAGTATTATGGAGCACTAAGCCACAAAGGCCAAAAACATTGTATTGAATGGAACATCCAACCGTGATGCATTATTAATATGAAGCACTTACTTATGTAAGTTTTTTAGTTCTTTGGCAACTACCTTAAGATCCGCCGACTCCAGATATTCATACGTTAGAGTTAATAACGTTAAGGGGTGAACGCCCAACTCACCAGCAATCATCTCTACAGTTACAAGTGTTGGGCTCTTCAGCCCCCTCTCAAGTGAACTAATGTAGACCCGAGATGCCGCACTAGCCATTTTCTCCTGACTAAGTCCTTTGCCAAGTCTGATTTCTCTTAGCGCGTTTCCAAATGCTTGATTAATGTCCATTGCTTATTCCACAAAAGACATCATAAAGCCATGTTGTAAACTATAGTTCTACAAACTATAGTTTACATTTATAAAATATTTGTGGTTTTCAAATGACTAATCAGTTCGATAATTTCGTTGAAGGTGTAATATCAAAGGGCATTAATGAGGTTTTGCCGCGTAACCTTAAAGACTATTGGCTTGGGTACCTACTTACTCAGGTGAATAAGCTTGATAACGACGAGAGTGGCTCGGATCTTGAGTCACTAGTTGCAGCGGTATTGTTGATTCTTAAGGCTAAAAAGGGAAAAACAAGAAAAGAATTATCAGATGACGAGCTTATGGAATTCGTATCACAATACTGTACTGAGCTTCAATTAGAAGCAGTTCATCGCAATACCGAGTTCAATATTTCCGCCGCTACGAAAGACGATATATTTTCAAATCGAGACGTGGAGATTAGTAAGAAAAAATTTAGTTAGATTTTTTCATTGACGATCTTATGCAAATAAACGTTTGTATAGCACGCTGAAGATATGGCTGGAAGCAGAATTACTATGTCTTATCGCTAAGTAGTGGCGGGGAAGTTAGCGCGTCCGAAAGCTTTGTAAAAAAACTCAAATAAGGCCTTAGAACTTCATCTGTTTCTTGGTCAGGAATATCAATTGTTTGTATCAGCTCGTCATAATTAACGCTTTCTTTATCCTTGCTGTAAAATTTGTATGCCAGCCGATCACGCTCTTCTGTGTACTTAAATATAAGCAAATTTACTAACTCTTCAGGTGTATGCTGCCCTCTGGTAATTCGCCTTTCAATTAGCATGACGTACCGCTCTACGAACAAAATATTTAATGTTTTAAAATAAATCATCACCATCGTTGCTTTACAAACATCGACAAAATTTTCTTTATCAATCGGCAATCGCTCATCAATCAGCTTTGTATATTTGTGTCTATGGACTTTGACTACTTCATACTCACGATACTCGTTAACGTGAATTGCATGATACTTTGCGTCTTCCAGAGTGAGTTTTATTTTTTTCAGGACTTCTGATGCGCTTCTAATCGTCCTTTGCTCTTCGGGTGTTAACAGCATCTGAGCGGGGCCTTGATCAACGTCTTTTTGTATAGAGTTCGCCAGTCGGGATACTTTGGAGATATAGCTTTTTCGTTTGCGGGGGCTTTCTCTGAACCAGCTATTTGACTCAACAAACTCCATATATGGCTGCTTTTTCATAACTGTCGTACTCTCTGAAGAAATGACTTGAATTCTTATCTTGGGCTTAACTTGAGCTGGCTTATAGATTGGTCACGGGCAAATTTGTAAACCATTAGAGAATGATTAATTTATGCTCCAGAGGTACAGGTTTTTTTTCATTCTTGTAACCCGCTTGATTAGAAAGTAATCGACAGCCGGCAAAGGTCGCATCAAGATTTGAATGCGTGTGTCCATAGCACCAGACATCAGCCATAGCCACCAACACATCAAGGTTTGAGGCAAAACCCGGACTATATAAATTCATCCCGAAGTCTATGTGATTACATTGAAAAGATGGGGCATGGTGTGTGATAACAACGGTTTTTCCGTCAAAGGGTTCCATCAGGCGCTCTCTCAACCACCTTTCTGACACGAGGTGCTCTTCATAAGCTTTCAGAGCTGAGAAGCTTTCATTTCCGTGCCTGATGACTTTATGGTCATAGAGTGCATCATCGAGTATCAATATGTTTTTATCTCGCTCGATGATACCGAGCTCGTGTAAATAGTTCGTCCATAATGTCGTGCCCAGAAAGCGCACGTCATTAATTATTACCTCGTCTTTTTCTAGGAAAATTAACTGGTCATACTGTGCTGCATAGTCTCTCATCTGCTGAGTCAGTTTCACGAAGTCATGCCTGTAATATTCATGATTACCAGCAATATAAATGACGGGCTTTTTATGTAGCCAAGTCAGCTCCTGGGCCCATATCAAACCTTCTAAACCAATATCTATATCACCTGCCAAGACAATCAAATCAGAGTCCAGTTTTGGGATAGAAAAATAGCCACGCGTTTCAATGTGAATGTCTGAGTAAAGCTGAAATTTCATCTGTAACCCTCTTCATGGCTCAGTGTTTGAAATTTCACGAGGCTCTCGTCTTTAGGTGCTCATGACAGCGTGCCATGTAAATACCTTCGAAGATGCGTAACTGACCGGCACCACCACATACATCACAAATCCCATAAGACTTTTGTTTTGCCTCTTCAATCATGGCCTTGATGTCATAGTTACGGTGCTCAATGTAATATCGCAGGCCACTGAGTTTCTCTTTTACTTGGCAAACTAAAGGCAATTTATCTTCATCAACACCTTCTGCTTTCATTGTTGAAGCTATTTTTTCTATGGATTCTGATAGTAATAACAGCATTTCAAACCAGCCTTAACCACATTCAAATCCGTAACTCATGATGTTCTTCTGAGTGCTGTCCTTTGCTCCACAGAAGATGATTGGACAGCGCTTTAACAAACGTTCAGATAAATCACTTCTCATGACTGGTCTATCTCAAACTTGAGTGATACCTCGACTTCATCCCATGCATTGAGTTTATCGAAGACAACTTGAGCCGTTGGGTGTAACTTTCCGGGCGCATCGATGAACTCATAAACTGAGCCTGATTCAGTGAGGCCTCGTTTGTTTTCAGCGTCATACTCAAGAACTTGGCTACTGATTCTGTATGTATAGTCATTAAGGCAATACCCCAGAAATTTTTCTATCGTTTTGCCTTTATGGATAATCAAGATAATGTTCCATTCGGACATGGTTACGTGAGCTGCTGGTACTGGGAAAATCATCCTTTCCTCCATTTGAAATGATCTATTTATCCAGGTGAAACCCAGATAAACATGACGTTTTGCCATTAGTTGTACTCATGAGGTTATTCATCTTCGTCATCGACTTCGCTGTACGGCACTCCTGGAATTCGGTGCGTCTCACAACAGGTCTTTAGAAACCGCCCATATGCAGTCATTAGCTTTTCTTCAGCACCACATTCTTCGCAAATACATAGAGAGTCCTCTTCGGCTTTACTAATTAGTTCACCCATTTCTTCTGTGCTGACGGTTAAATAAAAACGCGGGCCGGCATACTTTTCTTTCACCTGAGTCACCATGGGCAGATACCCTAGCTCTACCCCTCGGTCTCTTAGTTTTTCTGTTAACTTTTCTATTTGTATCGATAGAGTCAGGATTTGGTCATACCAGCCAGAACCACAGTCAAACCCGAAGCACATTAAATTTTTATCTGGGCCCTGGTGCCTTCCTCGGTAAATGATCGGGCATTGCTGATAAATGTTTTCTGCTAGTTGTCGACGCATGGCTTAACCCTGATATTTCAGTCGAACGCGAATACCTTCATTCCTACTGAAATGGGCTAAATAGATTTGCGCCAAGGGGTACAGAGGCCCGGGTCGATCCAGAAAGAAATATTTTGACCCCGACCATGTCTTACCCGTATTTGACTGTGGGTCATACTCAATAACCTGTGAACTAAACCTGATGTGTTGGAGTTCATAGTAATACCCAAGAAATTTTTCGACCACGTGCCCCTGATATTCGACGATCACAAAATTCCAGTCACTCATCGTCACCGGACCCGGCGGAATTTTCTGAATCATACGCACCCCCCCCCATAAAAACTACCAACGTTGTCGCACAGTTCTTTTCATATTTCCATTTAATTTCATAATGTTATCTGGATACACAATTGGGCTAATTGTAAACTATTGTTTTCAGTAAGATTTACAAAAATTTGATGCGATGACTTTTTTAAAGCCAAAAAAATTTGCGCAAAGTAATTCCATGAATTGGCTTTACGCTGCAGTAGCTACTAGGGGATGAAGTTATTAATGGATGAATAGCCACCGATTTGCTAGACACTTTTTAGCCACCATTGGATTGCCCTGACTATCCTAGACAACTTTCGGCAAAAAATCTCAGTATCAGTGAGTTAATATAATAAACATCTTTTGCTGATATAGATCATTGCTTCAAATTTCCTGTTGGATGATCATGGTTCTGTATAGACACAGTCATAGGAGTGAAAATCAAAATGAAACTTAACAGTGCAAACTTCGCTCTAGCTGCTAGCTTGACAACTGCTATTGTTTGGGTCGCGTGTAGCTTTTTAGTAGTTATGTTACCCCAAGCGACCATGATAGCTTCAGGCGATATGATCCATATGGATATTCAGAACATGATGTGGTCATTAACATTATCAGGGTTCATTAAAGGTCTTATCCTTTGGTCTTTGTCTGTCGGACTGAGTGCTTGGATTTTTGCGGTAATATATAATCGCTTTCAGTCATGATGTATTCGAAAAGGTAGTGAAATGACACAAACAAAAAATTGTCCCGTATGCAAAATGACAGTATCTGAAGATAGCTATACAGTCACACACAGAGGTATCATTTTTTGGTTATGCTCTGAACAATGCCGAGATAGATTCAATCTAAGACCAAGCTTGTACATCGGTGATCCCAAGCAAGGTAAGTCAGCCAAACAACATGGGATAAAAGTGCATAAAAAACGCAACCTCAATCTAGAGTTGCCAAATAACAATGAGTCAGCAAGTCTGCTGGTTCAAGCCCTAAACTCTCTGATGGGAGTCACTGAAGCCAAGATAAATCAAGGCCAACTCGAGATTGAGTACGATCTGGTTGAGGTGTCTTTAGAAGAAATAGAAGCTTTCATTAAATCTACGGGCATCCACATCGAGCAGTCATGGCTCGACAAAATCCACGATAGTTTTATCCATTACAACGAAGAAGGACAACTGGGTAATTTGGGCCATCCATATAAAGACAATTAACCGTTATCTCTGTGTTTGTTTCCAGGTTAAGTGCTCGTAAAGGCCAGTCCAGTAATAACCAAAACTAGCTGCAAAGAGAAGTTCCTCAATAGGAATACGAAGAATGAACAGTCCACTGAGCGCGTCCAGATTCCACACACGTTCAATGTACCCAGGCGCTATGCTTTCAAGCCCAAGAACATATAGAGAATAATAAACAAGAAAAAGAACACTCCCCCAAAAACTCTTAATAGCGAGGTCTGGTCGACATAGGCTATTTGCTATGCCCCCTGCAATCATCGACATGATAGCTGGATAAATCGGATTCCAATCCCAAAGCATCAAAATTGGGAACAAGAGAAAAGGCGTAATCACTGCCAGTGTGTGGTGTTTATGCCGCTTTGTTAAACGAACTTGAAAAGAGATAGCTTGAAGCTTTTGGCGAGTGACAACGTTATAAGCTATCGCACCGATTCCACCGATACCGAAACAAAAAATCAAACTCTCAACATCAAACCCAGTTTCCAAAGCCAAATTGAATAAACTTGGCGGACTCCAATATTCTGGCACAAACAACGGCTCAGTAAATCCAAAGAGCATGGTAATCAAGCTTGCTTTCAACATTACGGAACGATAGGCCGGTGTAGCGATGTATACAATCAGCCACGGAATAAGAAATGCCAGAGACCAAACTAACCAAACGTACTGCACATTCATTTAGACGTCTTCCCTAAAATTAATTACCAGCCACATATGAACTTTAATGATAATTGTTGATTAAAAAGTACAAATACTAATAGATAAAATGCTGTAATTCATTACATCTTTGTCACATTTGATTTAGATCATTACAAGTTCATTACATATATTCTTTTTTGTTAGAGCAGGAGTTATTATAGAATTCAAAGATGTTACCTGAAGGCGTATGAAAGGATGCTCAGTTTTTCCAAACTATTTTTGCAGGTGGTTGTAGTGATGGCTTTTTTAGGTCAGCCACTAATTGCTATATCTGCGCCATGCAAAGATATGACCATGCATGCGTCTGGCTCTCATATTTTGGAATCGAGTGACAAACGTGATTCTGAGCAAACCCATCATGTCAAACATGGTAAAGAGCTGGCTTTAGATTGCTGTGACACCTCAACTTGTAATGCTAGTTATTGTTTGTCCCTCAGTCAGATAGCTCATACATCTTCCATCCCCTCTCAACTGTTTTCAGTCAAAATTTCAAACTACCTTCGCCCTGTTCTTGGGGTAAGCTATTTAGACTTTGATTCGAACTCATTTTTCCGTCCTCCCATTTCCCTAATCACAGGATAAATCCGCCTGTTTAGACGACTGTAGAGCTCAAATGGTGTCAATAATTTTGCACCATAAGCTCAAGTTTCACGGGACGAACAGCATATTTGTATTTTTGCTTGCGGTTAAATTATCCACATCAACACAGAGTTGAGTGTCTTCTGACTCCCAGTCTTCAAAAGACAAACAAAAATCAGTGCAGACACTACGTTCATCAAGCTCAAACCGGAACAGTACCAATGCGTAATATCAAATATTTACGGTTTAAAATTTTTAGCACTGAGTCACTTAAAGCTTTTGTTTTTATGGCTCTAGCTCTCAATATTTTGCCTCTGTCAGCTCAAGAGCTGTCTCTTGAAAAAGCTATCGAGATGGCTCAGAAAAATGATCCCTGGATAGAAGGAAGTTATCTGAAAGAACAGGCCAATATTGCTCAGAGCATAGCTGCTGGTCAGTTACCTGATCCTGTCATATCACTTGGATTCGCGAATATGCCTCTGGACAGTTTCGACTTTAATCAAGAGCCAATGACACAATTTAAAGCGGGTGTCTCCCAAGTTTTTCCTCGGGGTGAAACGCTCGAGTTGCAAAGACAAAAGTTGGAAGAAATGAGTCGCCGGCACCCTTTTTTGCGTCAAGACAGATACGCGAAAGTGCAATTGACAGTTACTCAATTATGGCTCGACTTATATCAGAGCCAAGAGACTATTCGACTGATTGAAAAGGACAGATCATTGTTTGAGTATCTTGTCGAAGTGGCTGAAGTAAGTTACAGCAGTACATTTGGAAGAAGCCGCCAACAGGATCTTGTTCGAGCCCAGCTCGAGCTGACACGAATTGAAGACCGACTAACAGTACTTGATAGAAAAAGAAGTGAGACTCAGGAAAAACTTGCCGAATGGCTTTATGGCACGGGAACAAATTGGCAGGAAGCGGGAGTTTCACAAACACTGCCGGAATTAGAATTAAAGCTTAAAACTGACCACGAAGAAACGGTCAACCTAGCTCAGTATGAAACCCCAGATTTTATTAACCATCCAATAATCAGGAGCCTAGAGCAACAAATCACAGCTTCAGAGACCAATGTTGATCTGACAAGACAGAAATACAAATCACAATGGGGAGTAAATGCAAGCTATGGCTACAGAGATGATGCCCCCGGTGGTCAAGACCGCAGTGATTTCTTTTCATTAGGTATCAGCTTTGATTTACCTATTTTCACGGAAAAACGACAAGACAAGAAAGTTGAAGCAGCAGTAAGCAGTAAGGAAGCATTAAAAACTGAGAAAACCCTCGCATTACGTACTATCAAGGCTCGTTTTCATCAAGCCAAAGAGAGACTAGTCTGGCTGGAGAAGCGCCGAGAACTGTACAGTGAGCGCCTGTTAAAAGAGATGAATGATCAGGCTGAAGCTTCTTTAAACGCTTATACCAATGATGATGGCGACTTTGCCGAAGTTGTTCGTGCTCGTATTGCTGAGCTCAATGCCAACATCGACTACCTGTCTATCAACATAGACCGGCTAAAAACAATTGCGGAACTGAACTATTTCTCAAGTTCATCTGAATACAAGACTTTCATTAACGGGAATCAAAATGACTAGTCCACACAAGACTATATTACTGATGCTGATTGCAATAATGCTAACCGCAGTAATCACATATAGTATGACGCGGAAGTACTTTGAAGATAACACGGCTCATGATAATGACTCCGTAGAAAAGCAACCGTTATATTGGGTTGCACCTATGGACCCCAATTATCGCCGAGACCAACCGGGTAAATCACCAATGGGTATGGATCTGATTCCTGTCTATCAAGAAAACGAAACCTCCATGGACTCGGGCCCAGGAACAATCACCATCTCTCCAGATGTTGTCAATAATATCGGGGTGAGGACTGTTAAGGCTGAATACCTGCCCATTCATTCAGAAATAAAAACGGTTGGTTATGTTCAGTACGATGAAGACAAACTAGTTCATATCCATCCACGGGTTGAGGGCTGGGTAGAAAAGCTTTATGTCAAAGCTGCCGGTGACCCAATTAAAAGAGGACAACCACTCTATAAGCTTTACTCACCTGAACTTGTAAACGCCCAAGAAGAGCTTGTCTTGGCGCTTAATCGAAACAATGTACGCTTAATTAAAGCATCTGAAGATCGCTTGAAGGCATTACAAATAGCTGACTCAGTTATTAACCAAATCAAACAAACACGCAAGGTCCAGCAAGCCATAACGTTCTATGCTCCACAGACTGGGGTCGTCGATAACCTTAATGTGCGTGAGGGGTTTTATGTCAAGCCGGGCATGAATTTGATGTCGGTGGGTGACCTCATGACAGTCTGGGTTGAAGCTGAAATCTTTGAACGTCAGGCAGAGCTGGTCGAGGCAGGGCAAGCTGTCATCATGACTCTAGATTATATGCCCGGAAGAGAGTGGCTTGGAAAAGTCGACTATGTTTACCCCACATTAAATGACGAGACGAGAACAGTTCGAGTCCGGCTTCGCTTTGATAACGAAGATTATGTCCTCAAACCGAATATGTTTGCTCAAGTGACGATAGCGACTGCTGAAGGGGAAGAAAAACTGATGCTCCCAACTGAAGCGCTTATCCGAACAGGCGATCAGGATCGTGTTGTGCTGGCACTTGGAGAGGGCAAGTTTAAGTCTATTGCAGTTATCGCCGGCAACATTGGTGAAAATCATGTAGAAATCATCAGTGGTCTTGAACCGGGTGAGGAAGTGGTCAGTTCTGCACAGTTTCTTCTTGACTCAGAATCCAGCAAGACTTCAGATTTCAAGCGCATGCATCATGAAGACTCCAAGCCTCAATCTGTATGGGTTGAGGCAAAGATTGAGTCAGTTATGGCGGAACATCGAATGGTCACAGCTACCCATTCAGCAATCAGTGAGTGGGATTGGCCGGCGATGACTATGGATTTCATTGTCAGTGAAAGTATTGATCTGAGCGCTCTCTCAAAAGGTACTCAACTACACATGGAAATCACTAAATCAGGTACTGATCGCTACGAAATCACCGAGATACATATCAAAGATAATGATGATGGTGCTACAAACCAAAGCCCTGTAACACAATCTAATAGGCCAATGAGTTCGATGCTTGATGATGTTCAGTCTGACAGTATAGCGCTGAATCAGGCAACAAATACTCAAAAGGCGAATGCTGAAGACCCTGAGCATTCATACCAACAACACTCAGGCATGTAAGAGGGAACAATAATGGTTGAGTCAATCATTCGCTGGTCAATCAGTAATCGCTTTTTTGTCTTGCTTGCCACTGTGATTTTGGTTGGTGTTGGAGCGGTCTCTTTAAAAAACACACCGGTAGATGCGATTCCTGATCTTTCCGATGTCCAGGTTATTATCAAAACCAGCTATCCGGGTCAGGCTCCGCAGGTTGTTGAGGACCAGGTGACCTACCCTCTGACCACAGCAATGTTATCTGTGCCGGGCGCGGTCACTGTAAGAGGATATTCATTTTTTGGTGACTCTTATGTCTATGTAATTTTTGATGAGGACACAGATCTATACTGGGCACGGAGCAGAGTATTGGAATACTTGAGTCAAGTGGCACCGTCACTACCCGAAAATGCCAGACCTCAATTGGGTCCTGATGCTACGGGTGTGGGATGGGTTTACCTATATGCGCTCATAGACAGAACCGGTAAACACGACATCAGCGAATTACGTTCATTGCAGGACTGGTTCCTGAAATATGAATTACAGACAGTGCCAGGGGTATCAGAAGTTGCTGCTGTTGGCGGCATGGTCAAGCAGTATCAGGTAAATGTGAATCCTGAAAAAATTCGAGCTTTTGGTATCCCTCTGTCACACATTCAGACAGCCATCAAGCGTGGCAATCAGGAGGTGGGTGCTTCTGTAGTAGAAATGGCCGAAGCCGAATATATGGTGAGAGCGACCGGCTATATTCAGTCCCAAACCGACCTCGCCCAAGTTCCCTTGGGCGTCAATAGCCAGGGTACCCCCCTTACACTTGGTGATGTTGCAGAAATCAAGCTTGGTCCACAAATGCGTAGAGGTATCGCAGAATTGAATGGCCTCGGTGAAACTGTAGGTGGTGTTGTCGTCATGCGCTTTGGCGAGAATGCACAAAAAACCATTGAGGGTGTCAAGGATAAATTGCAGGAACTTAAACAAGGCCTCCCAGAAGGTGTTGAGATTGTGACGGTTTACGATCGCTCGGGACTTATTGAGCGTGCTGTAGACAACCTTTGGCACAAATTACTGGAAGAGTTTGCCGTTGTTGCACTGGTATGTATGCTCTTCTTATTCCATGTTCGGTCATCACTTGTTGCTATTGTTAGTCTTCCTGTCGGTATTCTCACTGCATTTACCGTCATGCATATCCAGGGTATCAATGCCAATATCATGTCATTGGGCGGTATCGCTATCGCCATCGGCGCCATGATCGATGGCGCTATAGTGATGATTGAAAATATGCATAAGCATATGGAAAAAACGTCTCTTACCAAGGAAAATCGATGGCAAGTAGTGGCTGACTCTGCTTCTGAGGTTGGACCAGCATTATTCTTCAGCCTACTGATAATCACTGTCAGTTTTGTGCCGGTATTTACACTGGAAGCACAAGAGGGACGTATGTTTTCACCGCTCGCCTTCACTAAAACCTATGCGATGGCGGCATCTGCAGCGTTGGCGATTACGCTGGTTCCTGTCTTGATGGGCTACTTCATCCGAGGGAAAGTATTACCGGAACACAAAAATCCCATCAACCGGTTGTTGGTCGCCGCTTATATGCCGGTTTTGAAAATGGTTTTAGCGTTTCCCAAAACAGCCATTTTCATTGCGCTACTTGGCTTGGCTTCAACCTACTGGCCTTTACAGAAAATTGGCAGTGAGTTTATCCCTCCACTTGATGAAGGCGATCTCATGTATATGCCCACCACTTATCCTGGCATTTCCATTGGTAAAGCCCGAGAGATTCTTCAGCAAACGGATAAGTTAATTATGACCGTACCTGAGGTGAAAACGGTATTTGGCAAGATTGGCCGAGCTGAAACAGCGACCGACCCAGCTCCATTGACCATGATCGAAACTTTCATCCAGTTAAAAGAGCGAAGTGAATGGCGTGAAGGTGTGACAACAGAGTCATTGAAAAAAGAGCTTGATAATTTGGTTAAATTGCCCGGTCTGACCAATGCTTGGGTCATGCCGATAAAAACACGGATTGACATGTTGGCAACGGGGATTAAAACCCCGGTGGGGATAAAAGTTGCTGGCGCAGAACTCCCTGTAATTCAGCAGATAGGCCAACAACTTGAAACAATATTGGCAGATGTGCCTGGTACCGCCTCAGTCTATTCCGAGCGTGTTGCCGGTGGGCGTTATATCAAGGTGGATATTGATCGAGAAAAAGCTTCACGCTTTGGTCTTAATATTGCCGACGTACAACAAGTCGTTGCATCTGCAATTGGCGGGGTAAATGTCACCCAAACTGTAGAGGGGCTTGAGCGTTATCCCGTGAATATAAGATACCCACAGTCCTATCGGGATTCACCAGAGCAGATGGCATTACTTCCGATTGTCACGGCTAAAGGACAAAGGATCGCTCTGGGTGATGTAGCTGACATAAAAATTGAAAGTGGCCCCCCAGCAATCAAAAGTGAAAACTCCCGTATCAACGGCTGGACATTCGTTGATATAGAAGGTGTTGATATTGGCTCTTATGTTGAAACAGCTATGGAGTCCGTCCGTAAAGAACTGGAACTCCCTACCGGCTACTCAATCCATTGGTCAGGTCAATATGAATACATGCTTCGAGCCAAAGAAAAGCTCACTTATGTAGTACCACTGACACTAGCGATTATAGCCATACTCCTATTCATGAATTTCAGAAACTTTACGGAAGTTGTCCTACTGATGGGTACATTGCCTTTTGCCTTGATTGGGAGTATCTGGTTGCTCTACTTGATGGGCTTTAACTTTTCTATTGCTGTTGGTGTGGGATTCATCGCACTGGCTGGGGTGGCTGTTGAAATCAGCGTGATCATGCTGGTTTACCTCAATCAAGCCTGGCGAGAAAAGCTCACTAAGAATTCAACTAATTCAATCGGGAACTCACTAACCAAGACTCAATTGATGCAAGCGGTTATCACTGGAGCGGGATTGCGTGTTCGTCCGGTGATGATGACTGCAGCAGCGGTCATCGCAGGCTTGATACCCATACTACTTGGTACAGGAACTGGCTCTGAGGTAATGAGCCGAATTGCTGCTCCGATGGTAGGAGGAATGGTAAGTGCGGTCATTTTAACCTTATTAGTACTGCCCGCTTTCTATTACCTATGGAAGCTGAAATCAAAGTAGAAACCTATTATTCAGCTTTGTAATGCTTATACGTATATCCAATAGACGGAGCTATTTAATCTCTTCTGGGATAGACGCTCCTTGCAGAGGCACATGCCCTTCAGGGAGATAAAAATATAAGAAGTGAATAAATGATTGGTAAAGGCATTGGGTTACATTTTAAATAATTAATTACAACCGTATTGACCTATGTCAAGGACACAGGTTTAAGGTTGGACTAACCTGTTAGTCAAACCAAAGTTTAAAACTCAGCTTTGGGGTTCAAAAGTCTGACAATGGGAGTGGGCGAATGCTTGTTAACAAGGTTGCGAAACTACTGAACGTAGGCCCTGATAAGGTTCGGTTTTATACCCGTGCCAAGTTGCTTCATCCTGAAAAAAACCGATTCAATGGCTATCGAGAATACAGCCAAAAAGATGTAAAGCGTTTGAAGTTTGTATTAACAGCCAGACAACTGGGTTTTTCGATTGATGATATTCAGCAAATATTGGCCGACGCCGACAAGAAGAGGTCGCCTTGCCCTCAGGTAAGGCACTTGCTTGAAAAGCGTTTGCAAGAAACTGAAGAGCGTTTCCAGGAAATGCAGCAACTGAGAGAAAGGATGCAAAAGGCCTTGGCAGTATGGCAACGAATGCCAGATATGGAGCCCACAGGCGAGATGATTTGCCATTTGATAGAAGAATTTACGATCCCATTAATACTGGAAGAAAAATGAGTATAAAACATTTAACAGTTCAAATTGGAACAGCCAAGCCAGGTTGCTGTTGTGCCCCAAAAACCTCCACTACAGCCAGCGTAGCTATTAAGCCCGTTGTCAGTGAGTTTCCAGTCAAGCAGTTAAAGGTTGAAGGCGCCTCATGTGGAAGCAGTGTAAAGAGTATTGAGAATGCACTTAGGGCCGTGACTGGCGTTACAGATGTCAGTATGGATCTGGCCAGTCGTGTCTTATCAGTGGCGAGAACAGTACAAACTGACGAATTGATTGAGACACTCGAAAATGTGGGATACCCAGCCACTGCTGTCAACTAAGTCCGGAGTTAGCCATGGATATTGAGAATACAGAATCGTCAAATAAGCACAGCCAGCAAGGTGCAGAAAAAAATACTATCTATGTATGTCCAATGCACCCGGAAGTGAGGTCCGAGCAACCAGGTGACTGCCCGAAATGCGGCATGCACCTTGTGCCAGAAGGTGAACTCAAATCTCATAATGAACACGTCCACCATGCTGAGTCAAAAAGCGATGGCGAAGCGGGCTGTTGTGGTAGTCATGACACTTCTTCCCACGCGCACCATGAACATAGCTCGCCCAACAAAAGCAAAAGTATGGCAGGTAGTAAATACGATAGCGTTCCTGAGGGCTGGAGCGGACCTGTCTACACCTGTCCAATGCATCCGGAAGTTCGCCAGACAGAACCGGGCTCATGTCCATTGTGCGGCATGGGGCTGGAGTTGGAATCAGCTGCGATGGCTGGAGATGAGCCTAACCCCGAACTAGTGGACTTTAGCAGACGTTTCTGGGTTGGGGCAGCACTGACGATTCCTTTACTGATCCTGACAATGAGTCCATTTATAGGGATTACGCAAATTCGTGAGTTTTTAGGTGAGACAACATCGCTCTGGCTTGAAGCGGTGCTCGCTACGCCTGTCATTCTTTGGTCAGGGTGGCCATTTTTCGTACGCGGCTGGAACTCGTTCCGCACCATGAACCTCAACATGTTTTCACTAATCGGCATGGGGGTTTCGGCGGCCTATATCTTCTCAATGATTGCGATAATTGCACCAGGTATCTTCCCTCCTGGCTTTCGTGATCCGGAAACCGGACACGTCGGTGTGTATTTTGAGGCGGCAGCAGTCATTGTCACATTAGTCCTGCTTGGCCAAGTTATGGAGCTACGTGCCCGAGAAGGCACGGGTAAGGCCATACGTGCACTGCTTGATCTTGCCGCAAAGACAGCCCGGGTGATACGTCCGGATGGCAGTGAGGAAGAAGTTCCGCTTGAAGATGTGCAGGTTGGTGATCGGCTTCGGGTAAGACCCGGCGATAAGGTACCCGTTGATGGTGTAGTGGTCGATGGCCGCTCTTCAGTTGACGAAAGCATGATTTCAGGTGAACCCGTACCCGTGGAAAAGACCGAGGGAAATAAGCTGACAGGGGCGACAATCAATGGAACAGGTAGTCTGGTTATGGAAGCAACGCGTGTCGGTTCTGACACGATGCTCGCCCAAATCGTGGAAATGGTGGCAGCGGCGCAGCGCTCACGAGCACCCATTCAGAAATGGGCTGACATGGTTGCCGGCAAATTTGTGCCTGCTGTAATCGGTGTTGCAATTGTCTCTTTTATTGCCTGGTCTATTTGGGGGCCAGCGCCAGCCTTGTCGTATGCACTGGTATCAGCTGTGGCTGTTTTGATTATTGCTTGCCCTTGTGCTCTGGGCTTGGCTACTCCAATGTCGATCATGACGGCGACTGGACGTGGTGCACAAGCTGGTGTGTTGATTAAAAACGCTGAAGCTCTGGAGCGTTTTGAGAAAGTCGATACGCTGATCGTGGATAAGACCGGTACGTTGACGGTAGGTAAACCGAAGCTGGTTGCCGTTTTGCCTGAAGCAGGGCACGACGAGGCTGAGGTACTTCGATTGGCGGCCTCGCTTGAACGCGGCTCAGAACACCCGTTGGCTGAGGCCATCGTTCGTGGTGCTGAGGAGCGTAACGTAGCCTTTGCTGATGCTGAAGACTTCGAGGCGATTACAGGCAAAGGTGTTAAAGGCACTGTAGGCGGTAAAGCGGTGGCGTTGGGTAATCTTGCCCTGATTACTGATATGGGATTGCAAAGCGGAGACTTGACCGCTAAGGCCAATGCGCGCCGTGATGAGGGTGAAACAGTGATGTTCATTGTGCTTGATGACAGAATTGCCGGATTGGTCAGCGTTGCTGATCCTGTCAAAGAGACCACACCGGCGGCACTAAAGACACTGCATGAGCTAGGCCTTAATATCATTATGGCAACCGGTGATAACGAACGTACAGCTCAGGCAGTTGCTGCACGACTTGGCATCGATGAAATTCGTGCTGATGTTCTGCCTGCTGACAAGGCTCGTATTATTAGAGAATTACAGCAACAGGGACGTAAAGTGGCAATGGCAGGTGATGGTGTTAACGATGCACCAGCCTTGGCACAGGCTGATGTTGGGATCGCGATGGGAACAGGCGCTGATGTGGCGATTGAAAGTGCAGGATTCACTCTAGTAAAAGGTGACTTGGACGGAATAGTTCGCGCACGCCGCCTTGCCCATACAACCATGCATAATATCCGTCAGAACCTCTTTTTTGCGCTGATCTACAACGCTTCAGGCGTACCTATCGCAGCAGGAATTCTCTATCCGTTCCTTGGGATATTGATTGGGCCCATTTTTGCTGCTTTTGCCATGAGTGCTTCGTCGCTCTCTGTTGTTCTCAATTCGCTGAGGCTGCGCCGGGCACGGATCTGAATCAGCTTGTCTCAATGGATTCAAGTTGGATGTTTTTTTAGAGTGAATGAACACTCCTAGCGCTACGTTAAGCGGAGTGTAACAAACGCTGATTTTCACTTACGCATGAGGTGCCTTATGGACACACAAAGACCATCATTTTGGAAAACCCCGGCGGGTTTCGCTGCACTGGTGTTGATTGGGGTCGTTAGTTACTTTCTTTTGATGGAACATCGCCAGCATGTCTGGCAGTTTTTGCCTTACTTGATTCTATTGGCTTGCCCTTTGTTGCATCTGTTTATGCATGGTAGTCATGGAGGACATGCTGGCCATGGCCAACACGGAGGTGAACAAGATGCGAATCAACGTGAGGTCGAGGATGACCATCGGGAGCATGAGCACCATCATCATTAAGGCTCAGGATAAGACAACATTACTGGAGAAATAGCATGCATGGTGAATCAGCTTATGGTCTTTGGACGCTGGTATTGATTAATTCAGCGATATTTATCTTTTTTGCTTTCAGCTTTACCAAGCCTCAGACAAAAACAGATTGGCGTAGTCTAGGTGCTTTTTCTGCATTCATTATTGCGTTGTTTACAGAAATGTATGGTTTCCCCCTAACAATCTATTTTTTATCTGGCTGGTTGGCGGAGCAATATCCCAATATCAATTTTATGGCGCATGAAAATGGACATTTATTGCATACGATACTAGGTTTTGAAGGTAACCCGCATTTTGACCCGCTGCATATTGCAAGCAATGTTGTCATTATTCTTGGTTTCTTTTTACTGGCTTCGGCCTGGAGCGTATTACACCGTGCCCAACAAAGCAGGCAGTTAGCAACAACAGGATGGTATGCCAGGCTCCGACACCCACAATACATCGCATTCATCATGATTATGTTTGGTTTTCTGTTGCAATGGCCAACTATCCCCACCTTGGTAATGTTTCCAATTCTGGTCATTGTCTATATCCGGTTAGCCAAGCGAGAAGAGCGCATGGCGCTTGATGAGTTTGGAGATGAATACAGACGTTATATGCAAACGACACCAGCATGGATTCCTAAACTCTAAATTGGTGAGGAAACGTCAACAACATAGCCTGGTGTGGTAGTGGAGATGATGAAATGACTGAGCATAGGTTAGGCATTAATCCCGGATTTTTGACAAAACATCAGTTAGGACTTGTCGGGCTTGAGCAGTCCAATAGTAAGAAGTTGCTCACTGAGATTGACGCACTACCGTGGGTTGATCGTGTCTGGCTAAAAGCCGAGAAACAAACAATAAAAATTGCATACGAGGCATCTCACCATAGTATTGATGAATTGATTGCAATTGTTGAAAAACATGGCGCATCAATTAAGGACAGTTGGTGGAGTCAAACTAAGCTGGGCTGGCAACGACAAACTGACGAAAACATAAAAAATAACGCCAAACATGAGCCCCATTGCTGCAATAAGGTACCTTCAGGTAACAAACACAGGTAGTCAGAAATTCAGCTTCAAAATTTTCGCTGCTCAGCTACAGAAATAAACTTGGCGCTTTTCGTATATATCTTAAAAGAAACATGCCATTTGTAGTTAATATGGCTAAATAGGGAGCCAATTTACAAGTACGACTAATTAGGCTGTCGAACCAAAATCAGGAGATCCAATTATGCAAGTTGAAACTTTAAGAGATGTCCTTCACTGGACAAGCGAGTTTCATCAACACCTCAGCGAGTGTTTGAAGCATTGTGCCGACAATAATGAGGGTACTCGTGCTCAAATGCTTCTCAAGTATTTATCAGAACATGAAGAAAAGCTTAGACACGTTATTCACGAGTTTGAAGTCACAGGTAACGAACACGCGTTAAATACCTGGTGCTATGAGTATTTGAATAAACATCCAATTGTTCAACATCATGATTGTGATGCACCATTTTCTCAGCTATCGACTAAAGAAATCATGCAGGTAATTATTCATCAGCATAAGCAGGTTATTGACCTGTACCGTTATCTACATGAACGTGCAGATATACCCTCGGCGGAAGAGTTAATGGAAACACTCAAATCATTTGAAGAACATGAAATGATGCAGATGGTGCAGTCAGCAAACCGACTAGAGGACTTATGAAATAAAAGTCTTGAATGAGAAGCCAGCATGCTTTTCATTTCTGATAATGAACTGAATACAAGTTTGATCTACACTCGAAGTTAACTATGCTTAATTGAAATGTTGAGTTTGATTCAGTAGTGAGGCTTAACGGTAAAGCTTGAAGCTATGTTAATGCTGAGGTTTTGTCTTTCCATTGATCACTGTGACTAAGAAAATAGCGATAATAATTAATGTTGCTCCAAGCCACTGAATAGTGGTTAATGACTCTGAAAAGTAAGTATGACCTAGGTATATACCAAATAGAGGGGTTAGGAAGTTATATACGTTTAGCTTGAAAAGTGGTGCCTGTTGCATTAACCAGAACCACAAAATAAATGGCAGGGCGGTTCCGAATAATGCCAATGCAAGGAGAATTAAGGTGTAATCCATTTTCCAGTTTATGCTGTCTGGGCTAGTAGTGTAATAAGCCAAAACACCAAGCGGTATGGCACCGATGAGTAACTGGAATCCCATTGCAAAAAGTACGTCGACTTGACCTGCAATTTTCTTAAGTAAAACATTGCTAACAGCAACGCCAGCCGATGCCATTAGCACGAAGCCTATTCCCAATAAAATTTGCTTCTCACTATGGGCCGGGCTGTTCAAAGAAATGATGACTATTCCTATAAATCCGATAACAGTACCAATGAATGGTACGGTGGTCATTCGTTCCTTCAGGAAATACCAGCCTAAAATACCGGCAATCAATGGTTGCGTATTAGTGATGACAGTTGCAAGCCCGGGATCAATCAAACTGCCGGCATAAAACATGCCCCATAAACCCAGACTTGTCGCGGTGAGGCCTATTGTTGTTATATAGGCCCAGAGTCGACAACCCTTAGGAAAAGGGCGGTTCGTAAGGTGAGCAATGAGTACGATCACACAGCCAGCAAGTATGGCACGTAAAAAAGCTGTCAACATAACGGGAGCAAAAGGCAGGCTGAGCTTGATAAGTGGGTAGCACAATGCCCACATCATCATCACGATGATTGCAGCAGGGCTGACGAGCTTTAAATGAGTATTCAGTGACATGACGTTAACCGTTTGATTACAGATAGTATGCAGATAATGCATTGATGTGACGATGATCCATTCCCCCCCATGATGTATGATTTTCAGTGTGTGCTAACCGATAAACCAGAGGGGCTAGTCTGAAAGGCTGCTAATATCCTCGTAAACTATGGGGTGCGGATTGTTTATATCAGAAAATGAGGCATGAAGCATGGACAGCGTTATTTAGCATTAAGGCTCGTATAGCATCAAGAAAATTTAGGCTTCGTCCAAATTTGGTGACAATCATTTTAAGGTTAATTGTTTTGTGTGAGTATGGGCGCGAACCCACCACCTGGGGTTCGTAAGTTAGTGGTTTGACCTTGATAGAGTCTTGCCGCCGCCAAGATTAGAGATCCTCCATAGGTATATAAACGTACGTCGACTTTTAGCATTTTTCGCTCACCGTCAACCATAACCATGCGCTCTGAAGGCGGTACAAAAGCTTGAGCAACATAATCACCTTCAAGAATTCGGGCAAATGTGCTTTTGGTGAGTTTGCTTCCTCGGTAGACGCCTTTGCTGCCATGGCCTGCTACCGGTTTAAAAAACCACTGTCGACGATGCTGCCAGAGCGACTCCTCATCACATGCTGTCACCCTCACTGTGTGTGGAATACCATTTTGAAGTAATTCAGCATGTCCAGGGCTTAAGCCCCAATCCATCAGAAGCTGCTGATCTGACATCACCGCCAGATTACGCTTATCTGCGAACATAGCGTGCGTATGCGGGTTTGGGGTGATCACCACCCCTCCCTCTAACCAGGCTGAGCGCAGAGCATCATGTTCAGGAGTCTCTAGCCCGAAGTCGACCAAACGGTTATAAACCATGTCAATTCGTTGATTACCAGTATACAAGCCCCCCGCTTCATATCTGAGATCAGATGGGGAAAGGATAACGGTATTAATGCCATACGTACTTAAGAGCTGTTGCGCCAGTATGAACTCGGGATACAGGTGTTGTTCTGTGGGGACATCGTCGATGATGGCTATTATTTCCGGTTGTCCGCTCCCACGTTGGACACGCCATTCGCTTATAAACTGGGCTATTACTGCTTCATCGAAATTTTCAGTCCAAGCCCCGTGTACTTGGCCACCACAGCATTTTGACTGAGCACGTGCCAAGATTGAATTTAGGAAAGCGCCACCTGCATTAGTATTAATTTCTATAAGACGCGGACCGTCCTTGCTGAGGTGAAAATCAAAGCCCATGAAAGCACCAGCTTGTCCTGGATTGTATTTCGCACTCGCTGGCGCCCATGATAGGACTTGTCGCTGATAGTCAGGCAGTGCTGCTGTGGACTCAATGGCTTGAACAATTGCCAGCATCTGGTTCAGGTCAGAGTCGGGAACAAACACAGCGACATTTGAGAAGAATTGTCGCATGATAGAGTTGGACAAGGCATTGTCAGCATCATCACCTAACAACTGAAGAAGTTGAAGCTCGACTGTCGGCCAATCGAGTGTCACACAAACACAGTGCTGATTGAGCCTTTCTATTTTCGACTGTTGTGAATAATTATCACTTTGTTTCAAGGACGGGCCTCTTTATCCGTTAAGGGAAATCACAATGTCGAGCTAGCTAATCCATTAAGTGAGTATGATTAATATTTTCCAAACTGAAATTAATGCGCATGACCTCTTTTCCCCTCACCCCTTGAGGTTAAGATTTGGTACTGCTCAGGTGAAAGCTCGGGGAGTTGTTTTAAAAAAGCAACCATATCCCAAATCCTTTGATCATCATGACCGGGAGCCCATGAGGGCATGCCTGAAGCTTTGATACCATGTTTGATTATCCAGAAACGACGCTGGTCATGTTGTGCTTCGGTCAATGTTCCTTCAGGTATTTCGGTTAGATTGGGCGGTGAAGGATACAGACCTTTAGTGAAATCCGTGCTGGATTTACCTGGTGCCAAATGACAGGACACACACATCTCGTTGTAATCGGGGCCGCCACGTAGTAAGCGTGCTGATGAGTCTAAATCTGCTGGTATCTGTATTTCAGAAGCAGCACGAGCGACAGAGTTATCTCTTAATGTTTCTAATGCCCAATAGGTCAGTTTGTTATGTCGTGTATCGGCGCCTATGTCGTACCAGCCAGAATAGATAAACACCATAAAAGCGATACCTACTGCTATGAGCAACAATGTCAGATTTTTTATATATGATTTCATATTACCTGCAAGTTAAAGTAGTTAGTGATGACTATGAGTAGCTTCTGTCTGCTCAACTTTTTTTAGGAAAAAATACTCCACAAGCCAGATCACTGCCATCACTGCAAGAGCAACCCATATTACTAACGGGTCGCTCTGCCATTTACTTGCTCCAAACCCAGCAAGCAACAGCATATTCAGACAGATAGCGAGAGAAGGGATAACTGGATTCGCCTGAATATCATTGCGTAAATGTTTTAAGACGCCCCAATGAATGGCGGTATCCATAACGAGATAAAAGATAATGCCAAGCGAGGCAATACGGCTCAGGTCAAAGAACACTGTCAAGACTAGCCCCAGTAAAACGGTATAGACAAGCGTATGTTTTTGGATACTGCCTGGCATACCAAAATGGCTATGAGGCACTAATCTCATTTCAGTCAACATTGCCAGCATACGAGACACTGCAAACACACTCGCCATTAAACCACCTGCTGTGGCGACAATAGCGATTATTACTGTAAACCAGACACCAACATTGCCGGCTGCCGGTCTGGCTGCCGCAGCGAGAGAATAGTCTCTTGCCTCGATAATTTCACTAATAGAGAGGTTTCCGGCCACAGACCAGCCAACGAGTGCATAGATGACGATACAGGACGCAATTGAAATAATGATGGCTCGGCTTATATTCAATCGAGGGTTGATCACCTCTGAGCCACTATTGGTAATAGTAGTAAAACCCTTGAATGCCAATACACCTAGAGCGGTTGCAGCAATAAAAGCGGTCCAGTCGTTTTCTGCTGCAACAAGACTGATTTCAGATTCCAGTGTCTGACCTGAGCTCACCATCAAATAAATGCCTAATACACCAAACACCAGGATGCCAGCTATCTTGACTAAGCCTAGAAAATAGGCTGTACCTTGTATATAACGGTTGCTGGTCAGGTTGACCGCAAATATGCCAGCTATCAGGAAGGCTCCCAAAGTTGGCACCCAGAATGCTGTTTGCTCAACATCAAATAACTGCATTGTATAACTGCCGAAAGTTCTTGCCAGAAAGCTTTGAGCAATGACCATGGAAACATACATCAACAAAGCATGAAATGCGGTCGATAATGAGTGACCATACATTTTATGAAGATACATGCCGATCCCCCCAGCCGAGGGATATTTATTGGAGACTTTAATGTAAGAGTAAGCACTGAAACTGACTACAATGGCCGCCGCCAAAAATGCGAACGGAAAAGCAGACCCGACGAGTTCTGCCATTTGTCCCGTTAAAGAGAAAATACCGGCACCAATCATAACGCCGGTTCCTAATGCTATTGTGCCTAGTAGTGAAAGACTGTTCTTTTGATAATGCGTTGTATGATCTTCTTGCTGCTCTTGCATCAACTACTCCTTTTCAATCTTCAACGTAACTCGTGAGCCACGATTTAAAACCACATACGTACCCCAATCACCATGCCAAATTCAGAATCGTCTTTACCTCGTGCCGCTTCTAAATCCGCCGTCTTTGCAAAAGACTGCCGCCAATAGGCTCCTATATAGGGAGCAAATTCGCGGCTGAGTTCATAACGGTAACGAAGCCCCAACGTCATACTATTGAACCCTCGTGGCCGGTCATAGTCGAGTGCATCTGTCAAAGCGGCTGCAACTTCCAACCTGGGCTGCAGATAGGAAACCTGAGTGAGGCGTAAATCATATTCAGCCTCCAAGCTCGCTGCTATATCGCCATCTTCATTAACCGTTAAGGACTGATCTATTTCAAAGCGATAGGGGGCTAAACCGAATAAACTAAATACAGCGTAATGCTCACGGTTCACATCCGAGTCTAGAGATCCCCGAAGACCAAGCCCTGCTTGAAATTCCCAGAAAGGGGCTATCAAATGACTGGCGAGCACTTCAGCACTTTCTAGCTCACTAGGCTCACCATCATTTAACTGGTTTTCTCCTTCGGTTTTGATATAGAGGCGTTTTTCATCCCCCCCATACCAGCCGATGGCATCCCAGGTGACAACATTGTCGCCATTGTCAGTTTGACTGATTTCCAATCTATCGATCATGAGCTGCCCTGTCAGCGATGTTTTCATCGGCTCGGGCCAATCATCCTCAGCATGTTGAGCAGAAACTACAGAGGCAAAGCCCAGTAATAATAATCCGGTGAGTGTTTTTACTCGTTTCATTTAAACACCTATTCAAACAACTGATACAACACGGAACATACCGGCTTTCATGTGGTAAAGCAGGTGACAATGAAATGCCCAGCTTCCCGGGGCATCAGCACTTATCTGTAAAGAGACTACTTCGCTTGGCTTGAGACTAATCGTATGTTTCCGTGGCCGAGGATATTGCCCATTTTCAAGCTCCATCCACATACCATGTAAGTGAATAGGGTGATCCATCATCGTATCGTTAACTAAAACTAGCCTGAGTCGTTCACCATGATGAAATTCAACAGGGCCATCGACTTCACTGAACTTCACACCATCAAAGGACCACATATACCTTTCCATATTGCCGGTAAGGTGTAGTTCTATTTGGCGTTCTGGCTCTCTTTCATCAGGCCATGGGTGAGCACCAATCAAATCCCCGTAGACCAAAACACGATGATTCACATTTTCAAGACCAATTCCCGGCTCGTTTAGGCGGCTTGTGGGGTTTTCTGCCAGCATGGCTGCACCAGGACCATGGCCTGCTTTTGTGTGTTTAATGTCTATCACCGGGGCAATGGGCCGGGTTGCACTGATAGCGTGTTCTTGGTGCTGCATACCGTCCATAGAACCAGACGCCATCTCATGGCCTTTATGGCTCATCGCCATGCTATCCATATTTGTCGCTCCCATACTCCCCATATCATGGTCCATACCCATTCCCATGGCATCCATGCCTCGCTCCGGTGTTGGCCTCAACTCAGGCACTTCAGCTTGCTGTCCCATTTCTGTCGCGAGTGTGCCTCGAACATAACCACTACGGTCGATACTCTCAGCAAAAAAGGTATAGGGTTGACTGTCTTTAGGTTGAACGATGACATCGTAGGTTTCGGCAACGCCAATTCGGAACTCATCAACAGTGACTGGTTTCACTGGTTGTCCATCAGCCGCTACCACGACCATTTCAAGTCCCGGGATTCTGAAGTCGAAAAAGCTCATGGCAGATCCATTTATGATTCTTAAACGGATCTTTTCTCCAGGCCGGTAAAGTGCTGTCCAATTGGTTTCACTGTCTCTGCCATTCATTAGATAGGTATAGAACGAGCCAGTGACATCCAGAATATCTCGCGAACTCATTCGCATTTTGTTCCACATCGAGCGTTGCTTCCAGGTATCAGCTAAACCCTGTTTTTTAATATCATCGAACGTATCTGAAAGGGTCCGCTGTTGATAGTTGTAATAGCCTTCTGCAACTTTTAAATTGCGGTATACCGCGTGAGGATCTTCAAACGTCCAGTCACTCAGTAAAATCACATGTTCACGATCGGCGCCTATATCACCATCAGCGGGCTCGATAACAAGTGGACCAAGGTGACCAACTTGTTCTTGTAAGCCTGAGTGGCTGTGATACCAATAAGTCCCATTTTGGGTGACATCAAACTCGTAATGAAAGGTTTCTCCGGGCTTAATGCCCGGAAAACTTACACCCGGCACACCGTCCATATTTTCAGGGAGAATGATCCCGTGCCAATGAATCGAAGTATCCGTTTTCAGTGCATTCGTGACATTGAGTTGTGCACGCTGCCCCTCTCGAAGTCGGATAAGTGGACCTGGCATTGAGCCATTAAGCGTGATGGGGAAAGCAGACTTACCCGCCACATTCATCGGTGACTGTTCAATCAATAAATCGATGGGGCCGTCACTATGTATAAGCTCACCATAGCTACGCCCTAATGGTGAGGCCCATACAGGTGCTAACCTTGCTAACACTAGTGCAGAGCTTAGCCCTAAGGCTGATTTTATAAATTTACGACGACTTGACGGTAGAGTCTTCGCCATAGTGGCTATCTCCAAAAAGTTATATACAGTTAAAACGGCGTTTAGTGTTGCTTTGCCTCGGCTTTATTTTCTTGGTGAGGATCAAGTCCCGGCTTTTTATCAGCGTTTTCTTTTGGCAAAGACTGACATTTTTTCAGCATGGCCAAGGCGACAGGATCATCCATATCCATGTCTGTATGATTCCTATCTAACATCGCATCACAACTGGATTGAGATGACGGGGCATTATGCTTCTCTTGTTCATGGGCAAGACTATTGAATGATAGAAATAATAAGGCCATGCAGATGGGCGTTGCTTTGTTTATCACCGGCTCATTCCTCGTTCAGATAAGTTTTTCAGTATGTTTCTACCTCAACCTAGATTGAGGCCTCCGTGTTACTACTCAAATGTTAGTGATACCTGTCTGACGTAGACATGACCTGTTGATGACAAAATTGTAATGTGCATTGAGTCTTGAGCCAGTATGCTGTTTTAGAACAGTCAATAGATTGAAATGGAGTGTGTCCAATGCGTCTACTCGTTGTCGAGGACGAGCGCAAAGCTGGGGAGTTCATCAGACAAGGCCTGACCGAGGCGGGATTTTTGGTGACCTGGATGTCGAATGGCCTTGATGGTTATCACCAAGCAATGACGGAAACATTTGATGTCATCATTCTTGACGTCATGCTGCCAGATATTGATGGCTGGAGAATACTGAAATCACTTCGCGAGGCTGGAAATCAAACACCTGTTATATTTCTAACTGCTAGAGATAGCGTTACTGACAGGGTGAAGGGCTTAGAATTAGGGGCTGACGACTACCTTGTGAAACCTTTCGCCTTTGTTGAGCTGTTAGCGAGAATAAGAAGCCTCCTAAGACGTGGTAACAGCACCGCAATTATTGAGGAGCTTAAGGTTGCAGATCTCGTTTTAGATATACCTTCAAGGAAAGTGACCCGTGCAGGTAAAAAAATCACGTTGTCACAAAAGGAGTTTCTGCTATTGGAGCTTTTTATTCGTCGACAGGGTGAAGTGTTGCCTCGCTCAATCATTGCTTCAGAAGTTTGGGATATGAATTTTGACAGCGATACAAATGTGATAGATGTAGCTGTGAGAAGACTGCGCGCAAAAATTGATGATGAATTTGAGCAGAAGCTGATACACACTGTTCGAGGTATGGGCTACAAGCTGGAAGACGAAAGTGAATAAACAAAAAAAAGGTATGCCCATTTCTCTAACACTACGCGTAATGAGTTTCGCTGGCTTTGCTATCCTGGCTTGCTTATTACTGAGCGGTTTCTTTGTCATCAAATCCGTTGAGCAGCACTTTATTGAGCAGGACTACGATGAACTCAAAATTATTATAGAAACTGTTGAGCAGAGGCTTGACAGTATTAATGGCAATGTAAGTCAGGCACCCGACGTCTTATCTCAAGCTATATCGGGTCATCACGGTGTTTATTTTCAAGTAGAAACACCGCCTGGCACGCACCTTTTTCACTCGAAAGGTGCTGAGTTTTTTTCGGAAATAACACATCCCCAACCAGCTAATCGTATAGATAAATCAAACCTAGTCAGTTGGAAAATTGATAGTGAGATTTACCGAGGACTTGTTGTCGACTTCACTGTAGAGGGCATCCCGTATCGTGTTATGGCTGCCATGGATATGGCATTTCACTTAAGTTTTCTCGAGAAGTTTAAAGAAAAAATGTGGTTAATCATGCTTGTCATTGGTATAGCGACTTTGACTGCAACGTGGTTTGGCATTTATCAAGGCCACCGGCCATTAATCCAACTCAGTAGACGAATTAGAAATATACAAACAAACCAGCTGGATGAAAGGATAGCTCCAAACTCATTGCCTATTGAATTACGAGAATTAGCTCTATCATTTAATCAAATGTTGCAGCATTTAGAGGATGGGTTTGAACGACTCTCAAACTTCTCTGCCGACATTGCACATGAATTGCGAACACCATTGACTAACCTCATTACACAGACGCAAGTAGGGCTCACGCAAGCTCGCCCGATAGAGCAATACAAAGAACTTCTTTATTCAAATCTTGAGGAACAAGAGCGATTAGCCAAAATGGTCAGTGACATGCTCTGGTTAGCGCAAAGCGATAATAAACTTATTCAACCGGCCTCTACGCTTATTGATTTAAGTTCTGAAATAAAAGACTTGTTCGAATTTTTTGATGCCTTAGCTGCAGAGAGCCAGATTACGCTTACCTTGGAAGGAGAAGCACCAGCCATACCTGCTGATCGAGAACTTCTTAAACGTGCCTTATCAAATCTGCTATCAAATGCCATCAGGCATACTCCTTATGGAGAGAAGATTACAGTCAAGATAGGTCAAAATAAAAACCACAATGTGTACGTTGAAATAATCAATCCGGGGGAACAGATACCCGCTGAACATCTTTCAAAACTTTTCGATAGGTTTTATCGAGTTGACCCTTCAAGAAACCGCCTTTCTGAAGGGACTGGGTTAGGGTTAGCTATTACCAAGTCTATTATCGAAACACATGATGGGCGAATAACCGTTGAGTCGAACAATGCTCGCACCACATTTACTGTGTATCTTCCTCTAGTAATGTAGCTACATTTTCAACTTAGAATGTTTAGTTTTATCTGGCCTGACCACTGAACGATTTAAAAAAAGATCTAGCTTGAAACTTAACCAGAGACTTTAGGTCTCACTTGTTAATAAATTTATAAAAAAGTATTATTTGATAATGCGCATATTAAGTTTAATTCTGCTTTGTTTTTCGTTGGCGTTCGCCAATGTTAGCTATGCGCAGAGCCATAATGTCGATTGCCCTATGGTGCAGGGTGTCAGCATGGCAACCATGGATTATGCTGATATGCCCGACTGCTGTAATGATGCCGAGACTGCCGCAAAATCAGGTGAGTCCTGTAAAGCTGAGCAAGGTTGCAGCATTCCTAATTTAATCATCTTTCCTTCTATTCCATCATGGAACTTCGTTTCCGCTGGTATGAGTTCGACATTAACGAATATACCGTTCGAGCCTAACTTAGCGCCCAATGACCTCTGGCGTCCGCCAACCCTGAGCTGATCCTGTTATTTCCGTAGCGTTTCAAGCTATGACTTTGTTCTATGCTTGAAACATTTACGTTGCATGTGATGCAACGTCAATGACTTCTTCGGTTCCAGCTCATGTCAAACCAATTTATCAGAGCCTTTGTGCTCAAAAGATATTCGTCACAACAACGGCGAATTCATTGGCCATACTTTATTGCATTACTGGTTACCAGTTTTGCATCTGCAGTAATGGCGCAACCACACGTTTCCTCTGAGCCACTAAGCTTAGAAAAAGCACTGCATCTCGCAGAACACCACTCCCAGGCTTTGTTAGCGCAAGATGCTTCAGCACAGGCTTCCCGGGAACTGGCTATTGAAGCTGCGCAACTTCCCGATCCGGAATTACAGTTATCAATAGACAACGTGCCAGCTAACGGCTCAATGGCCTACAGCCTGACGGAAGATTTCATGACGATGCGTAGCATCGGCCTTTCCCAGACCTTTACGGGGAAAGACAAGCGCCGAGCTCGTGCCAATGTGTTTGAACAGGAAGTCGGTAAAGCGCAGATAGCAAAAGCGCTCACACTCGTAGAGTTACGCCAGAAAACTGCGGCGGCCTGGTTTGATGCTTATTATCTGCAGCAGATGCTGGCGTTGTTGAGACGCCAGAAAGATGAAGCCACTTTGCAGGTGAAAGCCGCCGAAGCTGCCTATCGTGGTGGCAAAGGGCCTCAATCCGATATTTTCCTTGCCAGAACCACTGTGGCTGAAATCAAGGATCGCATCCATAAAACTCAGGCAGGTTTTGACAATGCGATAACAACTTTGGCGCGCTGGGTAGGCGAGACAGACAACCTGAGATTGGTTTCAGCGCCTGACATCTCTCAAACCAAGCTCGACACGCAGCATTTAGCTCATGAGATAAGTGAGCATCCCGATATTGCGGTGATGATGGCCGAAGAGGTCGTCGCCAAAGCGAAAGCAAAAGCAGCGCGTCAGGAAAAGCAAGCTGACTGGACCTGGTCGCTGCGCTATAGCGAACGCGGTTCGGATTTTTCGGACATGATTTCACTGGGAGTCAGCATACCGCTGCAGTGGAATCAGGAGAACCGCCAGGACAGAGTGGTCGCGGCCAAACTAGCCAAGGCAGAGCAAATCAGAGCAGAACGGGAAGAAATGACTCGTCAGCATCTGGCCGAGACTGAACGCTGGCTGACCAGTTGGCAAAGTAATTTGTTAAGGCTTGCGGACTATGAAAAAGCTTTGGTACCGCTTGCCAGTCAACGTACTGAGGCCGCTTTAGCTGAATACCGGGGGGGAGTTGGAGAATTAGTGGCCGTGCTTGATGCCCGAAAAATGGAAATTGCCACCCGTATAGAACAGCTGCGTATTGAAATGGAAACTGCTGCCCTCTGGGCCGCGCTCGAATACCTGACATTGCCTGATCGTTCTCAACGTCATATTGAAGCTGGCTTAATGCCTTCCTCCCAACTGCTGGAGTTCAAAGAATGAATCTCAAAACTATTATTGTATTTATATTCGTAATCCTGATGATGATTGCCGCAGGCTATGCCGCCTACCAATGGGGCATGCAGCGGGGAATGGGCATGTCAACAATGCCCGCAAATACAACGGCCGCCAAGGCTACCAAAGATCCCTCAAACTGGAGCATCCCGGAAGGAGAAGAAGCAACACGCCGACATATGGAAGCGGGACTCAAAGCAGGTGACATCGACCCGGATACTGGCCGACAAATTCTTTTCTATCAGGATCCTATGGTGCCCGGCAATAAATTTGAGACACCGGGTAAGTCACCTTATATGGATATGATGCTGGTACCAGCATACAAAGGAACTGATGCCAGCGATAGCACAGCTGAACAAGGAGGCGTCAGCATTCATTCACGTATCCAGCAAAACATTGGTATGCGAATAGCGCCAGTCACCAGAGAAGATATTGCGACGACGATCCCTGCTGTGGGAGCGGTTGCCTGGAATGAGCGAGAGCAAGTGAATATTCAGGCCCGGGCGCTGGGTTATGTGGAAAAGCTTTTTGTGGAAACCAGCCTGGAACGAGTCGAAAAAGGTCAGCCACTCATGGCTATTTATGTGCCTGACTGGTTAGCTGTGCAGGAAGAATATCTGGCTCTGAAAAGCATGCAGGGTGAAAAATTAGGACACTTGATAACAGCTTCAATTGCCCGCATGCGTCAGGTTGGGATGAGTGAAGCTCAAATCCGGCGGGTGATAAACACGAGCAAATTACAACCTCAATTAACTATTAACGCGCCCATCAATGGGGTTGTCACAGAGTTAGTGGTCCGTGAAGGGATGACCATATCACCCGGCTCAACACTGATGCGGATTAATGGTTTGGATCCTGTCTGGGCCAATGCGGAAGTGCCTGAGAATCAGGTTAAAAAAATCAGTGCTGGCGATTCGGTTATCGCCACCAGTCCCGCCTTTCCCGGTAAGACGTTTGAAGGCACTATAGAACGGCTATTACCGCAAGTGGATCCCACCACCCGTACGGTCAGGGCGCGCATGGTGTTGTCTAATCCTGATGGTGAATTGCTGCCGGGCATGTTCGTCGACATGCAACTGGCAGGTAAAGAAATCAGCGATGCGTTGATGGTGCCAACCGAAGCGCTTATCCGAACCGGGAAACGCACCCTGGTGATGGTCGCAATGAATAACGGTAGCTTCCGTCCAGTTGAGGTGATAACCGGTATTGAGGCCGACGGTCAAACTCAAATCAGGCAGGGATTGCAAGAAAATGAACGAGTCGTGGTATCCGGTCAGTTCCTGGTGGATTCGGAAGCCAGCCTGAGCGGGGTGGAAGCACGCCTGTCTGATGATGATGCTGACAATATATCAGCAATGCCATCGATGCCGGATAGGTCAAATAGGGAAATGGCGCCCCATCAAACTCAGGCTACCGTGGAGGCTATCAATGGACGGATGTTGACCTTAACGCATCCAGCTATTCCCAGCCTGCAATGGCCGGGCATGACCATGGATTTTAAACTGGCCCCTTCATTAAACCCAGAAGAGCTCACCGTCGGTGAAAAAATAGACATCGAGTTCCGTATAGAAGAGGGAGCGGCACCTGTCATTGTTAATCTGCAATCACTGTCATCCGCGATGGAAATGGAAGGTGCGAAATGATTGCAAATCTCATCCGTTGGTCTATCAGCAATCGGTTTCTGGTGTTATTGGCGACGCTCATGTTGCTTGCCTGGAGCCTAGTATCCTTATCACGCACACCGTTGGATGCCTTACCCGATCTCTCAGATGTGCAGGTGATTATTAAAACCACCTGGCCGGGACAAGCGCCTCAGTTGGTAGAAGATCAGGTCACGTATCCATTGACATCAACGATGCTCTCTGTGCCCGGCGCCAAGGTGGTTCGCGGCTTGTCCTTTTTTGGCGACAGCTATGTTTACATCTTGTTCGAGGAGGGCACCGACTTATATTGGGCCCGCAGCCGGGTGCTTGAATATCTGAATCAGGCGCAGTCCAGACTGCCGGCCACGGCAAATTCGTCTATTGGTCCGGATGCCACCGGTGTGGGCTGGATCTATCAGTATGCACTGGTCGACAGGTCCGGAACCCAGGATATTTCACAGTTACGTGCGCTGCAGGACTGGTTTCTTAAATACGAGCTGAAAACCGTGCCTAATGTCGCGGAAGTAGCGACCGTGGGTGGCATGGTTCGACAATATCAGGTCGTCGTGGATCCCGATAAGTTAGCGGCTTATCGTATTCCACTTTCTAGAGTGATTGAAGCCATCAATAACGGTAACCAGGAATCTGGCGGTTCAGTTCTGGAGATGGGAGAGGCGGAATATATGGTCCGCGCCACGGGCTACCTACAATCCTTGGAAGATTTTCGGTCCATTCCCTTGTTGACGAGTGAGACCGGTGTGCCTGTGACTTTGGGGGATGTGGCACATATTCAAGTAGGCCCTGAAATTCGGCGGGTTATCGGGGAGCTCAACGGCGAAGGTGAGGCGGTCGGCGGGGTGATTGTGATGCGCTCTGGAAAGAATGCGCTGAGCACGATTGAGGCTGTTAAAGACAAACTGAAAACCTTGCAAAACAGTTTGCCGGAAGGCGTCGATATTGTGCCGGTTTATGACCGCTCGGGCCTGATTAAACGGGCAGTTCATAACCTGAGTGAAAAGCTCGTTGAAGAATTTATTGTCGTCGCATTGGTATGCCTCGCTTTCCTGTTCCATCTTCGTTCAGCCCTGGTGGCCATTGTCTCATTACCTTTGGGCATCCTGATGGCTTTTATCGTCATGCAATGGCAGGGAATCAATGCCAATATCATGTCTCTCGGGGGTATAGCCATTGCGGTAGGTGCCATGGTGGATGCCGCTGTAGTGATGATTGAAAATGCCCATAAGCACCTTGAACGCTGGCATGACAGCCATCCTGGAATGAAGCTTGATGGCGAAAGTAGATGGAAGGTGATTGGTGACTCGGCTGTTGAAGTCGGACCGGCACTGTTTTTCTCGCTGCTTATTATTACGCTGTCGTTCATTCCGATTTTTACGCTGGAGGCACAGGAAGGTCGGCTCTTTTCGCCACTGGCATTTACCAAGACCTATGCGATGGCGGCTGCCGCAGGTCTTGCTGTCACGCTTATCCCGGTATTAATGGGGTATCTGATCCGGGGCAAGATCCCTGCGGAAAAGACCAATCCACTTAACCGTTTTTTGATTGCGATCTACCGGCCTATATTAGAAGCAGTACTGCGCTTTCCCAAAACTACTTTAGTCGCAGCTTTGCTGGTGCTACTGACGAGCCTTTGGCCATTGCAACAAATCGGCAGCGAATTCATGCCACCACTTGATGAAGGCGACCTGCTTTATATGCCGAGTGCTTTACCCAGCCTTTCTGCCGGTAAGGTGGCGGAACTATTACAGCAGACAAACCGCATGATCAAATCTGTGCCGGAAGTGGAAACCGTGTACGGCAAAGCAGGGCGGGCTGATACGGCAACTGATCCGGCGCCGCTGGTCATGTTTGAAACCACCATTCAGTTCAAACCCCGTGAACAATGGCGACCAGGCATGACACGGGAGAAATTGATCGACGAACTGGATCGCACCGTGAAAGTACCTGGGTTAACCAATATCTGGGTGCCACCGATCCGAAATCGGCTGGATATGCTTGCTACGGGTATCAAAAGCCCGGTGGGCGTCAAAGTACTCGGTGAAGATCTGGACGTTATCGATAAGATAGCTGGCGAAATTGAAACGGTGCTCAAAGAAGTCACCGGTGTCACCAGTGTTTTTGCTGAACGTCTGACCGGTGGCCGATATGTTGATGTCAATATCAAACGTGATGCTGCAGCACGCTATGGGCTCAATATTGATGATGTTCAGTTGATTATCAGCTCGGCTGTGGGGGGCATGAACATTGGTGAAACCGTGGAAGGGCTTGAACGATTTCCTATCAATGTTCGCTATCCCCGGGAAATAAGGGATTCACTGGCGTCATTACGGTCGTTGCCTATTGTGACTATGCGCGGCCAGCAAATATTATTGTCTGACTTAGCTGACATCAGTATCAGTGACGGTCCACCGATGGTACGTAGCGAAAACTCGCGTCTAGCCGGGTTTGTTTATGTCGATATCCGTGACAGGGATCTGGGCTCGGCAGTGGCGGAGATGCAGCAAACCGTTGCCAATCAAATCAATTTGCCGACTGGCTATTCAATCACCTGGTCAGGTCAATTTGAGTTTCTGGAGCGTGCGACTGCCAAGCTCAAACTGGTGGTGCCATTTACCCTGCTTATCATTTTCATTCTTTTCTACCTGACATTTAAGAACTTCGGCGAAGCATTGCTGCTGATGCTGACCTTGCCATTTTCTCTAGTGGGGGGGATCTGGCTACTGTATCTGCTGGGCCATAACCTGTCAGTGGCCAGTGTAGTCGGGTTTATTGCCCTTGCCGGAGTGGCCGCTGAATTTGGCGTTATTATGCTGCTCTATTTAAAACAGGCTTGGCAAAAACGATTGGATGAAGGGAATGCTACGGACGCAAATCTGCTAGATGCCATCCGTGAAGGTGCTGTATTAAGGGTCAGACCCAAAGCGATGACGGCAACAGTGATTCTTGCCGGTTTGCTTCCAATCATGTTCGGCACTGGCACTGGTAGTGAAGTGATGCAACGTATCGCTGCCCCCATGGTGGGAGGCATGGTGACTGCACCGCTGTTGTCGATGTTGGTCATTCCCGTGATCTATTTACTGATACGCAAGCCACGGGGCGAGCAGAACGCCAAAAATGAAACCTTTCACTCATCAGCAAATAACGGGTGAAAAAACGACCCCCGGTTTAAGCTATTTTGAGCCGGATATTTAATCTACTTTTTAACTTCTAGGAAAAGAAAATGAAAAAATTATTAGTAAGTTCTTTGACGCTCATTCTGTCCTTTTCGACAACCTCGATATTAGCAGAGCCAAAAATGAATCATGCCGATATGAACAACATGGATCCCAAAGTGGATACATTGGATCAACAGATCAGCCACTCTGCTATAGGAACTGTCACTAAAGTCGATGCCAGCTCAAAAAAAGTAACTTTGGCTCATGAACCGGTTGAAAGTCTTAGCTGGCCTGCAATGACCATGGGATTCTCAGTTAAAGATGAGGCTTTACTCACTAAGCTTAAGGTGGGAGAAACTGTTGATTTCGAGTTTATGAAAGTAGAACAAGGTTATGTCATCACTGAAGTCAAGTAACTGACAATATGCAGGGCTGATTAAAAAATCAGCTCTGCATTAATTAATGCACACACTACGGAATGAGCGATTAAAAAAATAATTGTCTAAAAGAATAGGAAAACTGGGTCTTGCACCCATTAACTCTAGGTAAATAACCATGAAAACACAGTTTAAATCTTGGGCTGGAATGTTCTTAGCTATTTTATTGACGATGTCTTACAGTATTGTCAATGCTGACACTTCACGCAGCTCATCGACAAATTCTGACAAAGTAATTATTCAACCTGCCGAGGCAAAACATAAGCATCCGTATGGTCCACCCGGGAAAGGTCCCCGCCGTTACATGGAACACAAAACTGAAAAGGGCCAACAATCAAAATCTGACGCCAAAACCAAGAGTATTAGGCGTGGCCCCCCAGGTAAAACACCTTATAGAGGGCGTTGAGCAGTTGAATAAGTGCCGTGGTCTTAGAAATGTGTTCCACACTGAGGTGCCGGAATGGGTGGCGTGATCATTGTTGGTGATCCAGTAAACCTTGAACAAATCAAAAATGCCGATGCCAAGGGCGCTGCCGACCGACTTGCCAGAAAAGCAATCAAAGCAGCTAAATAGCGCTGAGCAAGTCATGAAGCTTAAAAATTCGGACTTGGCTGAGCACCATTCCTGATGGTGCTCAGTCTTGTATCCCTGTAGGAGTTCAATCAGCACCAACCTAAATCATAAAAAATGTTCAGCGGCTATTTTTATTGACGTATATTAATGAAAAGCAAAGTGTGCCGTAAATAGCATGATTCGATTACAAACCAGCGTATTCGCAAAAAACCTAGACAAGCAGAGTAAAATCCAAAAGTTGTATTCATAGTTGGAACTGATTCATAATAGGCGTGTCTCAGATTCTATTGTGATCTTAAATAGCTAAACCAAATGTCAGTCCATTCTTTCGTAAAAGTGCTCATTCTGATGATTGTCATTCAATCAGGCATTGTTGCGGCTGACGTTCACAATGTTGTGCCAGAGCATGCATCTGAGCAACACCTTAGCAATAATGAATTCAATGACAGCCACCAAGACCAGGTTCAACTCGGCGGTGAACACAATTCACCCTCTTCTGATCCTGCTGAGAGTTGTGTTTTGTGTATGCACTGCCACTGCTCACACTTTATCGCTATAAACACCAATTCAAACATCGAAGTTTATCCGAGTCCGGAAAACTTTTATTATCCCTACCAGCTAGCTTCTGTCACTGACTTTTCAGTCAGTATGTACCGCCCTCCTAAATCCTGATCTGCTGACATTTCACGCGGACTCGATCTGAGTCCGTTGTTCACAGATATACAGGATTTCTTTCATGAAAAAGCAATATGATTGCGTGCTGAGTTCACGTAAGCCCGTTGTGCTTGCTTTGGTTTATTCATTGCTTCTAGCAGCGATGGCGCCGCTTACCTATGCTGATGCCGGGCAACAAGAAAAGGCATTGGGTCTGAGGGAAGCGATGCAACAAACGCTACAACAGCATCCTTCCTTACAGGTTTTTCCTCTACGACAACAAGGTCTGGAAGCGCAGAAAAAAACTGCCAACCTTAAACCGGCTTATGTGGTCGGTGCTGAAGTCGAAAATGTCGCCGGAACAGGGGAGCTAAGCGGTATCAAAGCCCTTGAAACACGGGTCACATTATCATCTGTTTTGGAGCTAGGCGATAAACGCCAGTCACGTGTCGATTTGGTTGAACAACAAAGCGATGTTGTTCGTGTCGATCGCAAAGTCAAAGCACTGGATTTACTGGGGCAAGTGACAAGAAGATTCATCAACGTGCTCAACAGCCAGGAGCGAGTAAAACTAGCAGAAGTAGGACTGGAACTCGCGCAAACGACATTAAAAGAAGTCAACCGGCGTGTCAGTGCTGCTGTGGCGCCTAAGGCCGACCTGGGCCGTGCTGAAGCTTCAGTTCAACAAGCAGAGTTGACCCTGCTTGCAGAGCAGCGACAGTTTGAGTCGCACCGAATGGCACTGGCTAACTTGTGGGGCAGCTACCAGCCTGCTTTCGATGAGGTATCAGGATCACTCTATTCCTTTAATGAAGCGATGCCGTTCGATGCCTTATTCTCTAAAGCACAACAAAATCCACAGATCGAAATGTTTGCTGCCGAGGCGCGGGTTCGTGATGCCGAAGTCCGACTGGCTCGCACCCAGCAAGTTGCTGATCTGACCTGGTCAGTCGGGATACGACGAGATGAAGGTATTGATGATTCAGCCCTGGTTGCAGGCATTTCTATGCCCCTGTTCAGCCAGGAGCGAGCTCAGAGCAGGATAGAAGCAGCACTGGCGGCCAGAAATGAAGTGACCTATCGGCGTCAGGACGTGTTGCTGCAACTTCATACGGAATTGTATCGCGCCTATTCAGGGCGTAGTCAGGCCATTACCAGCATTCAGAAGCTGCAACAACACATCATCCCTAAACTTAATACCAGCCTGGAGCAGACACGCGTCGGTTATCAGCGTGGACTCTATAGTTATTTGGATTTACTCACTGTCAGGCAGGATTTGCTCAACGCCAGACGAGCTGTTATCGAGGCTGCCACAGCAGCGCTCAAATACGAAGCTGAAATTGAGCAACTGACAGCAGAGCCACTGGCTAAAACGGAGTAAACAAAATGTATCAGAACAAAATGTTTGAAAAACGATGGATTAACTTTTCCTTGAACAGCAGTCTATCAATTCTGTCGGCACTATTGCTGATAATTCTAGCATCACCTGTTATCGCTCAAAACGAGCATGAACATGGTGATAAGCAAACTGAACAACACAAATCAGAAGATGCCCATAAGCATGATTCAGCGTCTGAAAGTTCTATGCACAAAGAAGACGACTCGCATAGTACCGACCAGCATCAGCATGACGAACAAACGCATAATTTAACTGAATCTCAGAGTGAGCAGACGTCACCCGCGAACGCTAATGAGGATGAGCACGGGCACGGGCATGAAGGTGAAGACGAAAACCACGTCGAAATTGATGATGAGATGGCTCGTCAACAAGGCCTCGCTACTGCGAAAGCCCTAGCCGGAGAGGTATCACTGACGACCAAGCTTTATGGCAGGATTGTACTTTCACCTGATCAGGTGAGTCAGGTCAGAGCCCGTTTTCCTGGCCGAATTACCCGCGTTAATGTGAACTTTGGTGATGAAGTTAAAAAAGGGCAGTTATTGGCGAGTGTGGAATCCAATAACAGTTTGCAGAGCTACAATTTGCATGCCCCTATCTCTGGCACTATTACAGCAAAAGAAGCCAGCACAGGCGAGGTTGCCACTGATCAAGCCCTATTCACCATCACCAATACTAATTCACTGTGGGCGGAGCTTAAAGTGTTCCCTGAGCAGGCCTCTGAAATAAAAGCTGGGCAGAAAGTTCAGTTGCTCAACGGCGATCGAAAGTTTGAGTCCAGCATCAAGCAACTGTTGCCAAATAATCAGGCCCAGCCTTACCGAATTGCCCGTGTTCCCATTGAAAGTACTGAAGCAACCCTATTTCCGGGCTTATTAGTGGAAGCACAAGTCATTATCCAGCAAGAAACCGTAGACATTAGAATCCCCAACAGTGCCATTCAACGTTATGAAGGCTCACAAGTTGCCTTTCTCAAAGCGGATGGAAAATATCAGGTCAAACCTTTGAATTTGGGTATTTCTGATGGCAGATATAGTGAAGTGTTATCCGGACTCCGGCAAGGCGATGAAATCGTCGTAGAGAACAGCTATCTCATCAAAGCTGATCTGGAAAAAGAAGGCGCGGCACACGCCCACTAATACGGAGTTAAACATGCTAAATAACATTCTATCGCTCTCAATTGAGAGACGGGGCCTGATGTTGTCCCTGATATTACTCATCATCGGTCTGGGTGTATGGAGTTACCAGAAACTGCCGATTGATGCGGTACCTGACATCACCAATGTACAAGTACAAATCAATACCAAAGCGCCCGGCTACTCGCCACTTGAAGCAGAGCAGCGGATCACTTACCCGGTAGAAAGGGCGATTGCCGGCCTGCCAAATCTTGATTATACCCGCTCAATATCGCGTTATGGGTTATCACAGGTCACCGTGATATTCGAGGAGGGAACAGATCTCTATTTCGCTCGTAATTTAATCAATAATCGTCTAGCGGTCATCAAAGGCTCATTACCCGCAGGGCTAGAACCTGAGATGGGACCTATCGCGACGGGGCTGGGTGAGATTCTGATGTACACGGTGACAGCCGAGCCGGGGGCCAAGCAGGATGATGGCTCACCTTATAACGCCACCGAGTTGCGCGTCATTCAGGACTGGGTAATTAAGCCGCGTCTGGAGCGCGTTAAAGGTATCACTGAAGTGAATACCAACGGTGGCTTCGACAAGCAATACCATGTTCAGCCAGACCCTACGAAACTACTGAACTTTAGTGTCAGTCTCAGTGAATTGAAACAGACATTGATGCAAAACAATGATAATCGAGGAGCTGGTTATATTGAGCGCTTCGGTGAACAAATTCTGGTTCGGTCACCTGGACAACTCAAGACTATCGACGATATTCGCCATGTGGTGGTGAAAAATATTAATGATCGGCCAGTATTAGTCCAAGATGTTGCCGATGTCGTCATCGGCAAACCACTACGCAGCGGTGCAGGGACTCGCGATGGCAAAGAAGCCGTTGTAGGTACAGTGATGATGCTAGTCGGTGAAAACTCACGCGCAGTTTCTGAAAGGGTCGCAAAGGAACTTGAATCGATTCAATCCTCATTACCGGAAGGTGTCATCGCGGAAGCGGTCTATAACCGCACAACACTGGTCGACAAGGCCATCAAAACGGTGCAAAAAAACCTGCTGGAAGGCGCTCTGCTGGTCATCGTCGTATTGTTTTTGCTACTGGGGAACATCCGTGCTGCATTAATTACTGCGGCAGTTATACCCCTGGCCATGATGGCAACATTTACCGGTATGGTCCAAGCGGGCATTTCTGCCAACCTCATGAGCCTAGGGGCGCTCGACTTTGGTTTGATTGTCGATGGTGCTGTGATTGTGGTTGAAAACGCGATTCGCAGGCTCTCTATTGCACAAAGACAGGCTGGGGGAATATTACCCTTAAAAGATCGACTACAGGTCGTTTTTGAAGCCACTAACGAAGTAATACGGCCCAGTCTGTTTGGGGTGGCGATTATTACCGTCGTCTACATCCCCTTGTTTTCACTCACCGGTGTTGAAGGGAAGATGTTTGAACCGATGGCTGCAACAGTCATTATTGCCCTGGTTTCTGCCATGATCTTCACCCTTACCATTGTGCCGGCCGCTGTGGCGACATTCATGGGCGGCAGTGTAAGGGAAAAGGAAAGCCTTATTATCAGTGGGGCAAAATGGCTTTACCGTCCTGTCTTGCTACTCAGTCTGAAATTGCGCTGGGTTGTTCTCCTCGTTGCGGCTATTTTGGTTACGGTATCAATCAATATGGCCAGCAAAATGGGCTCTGAGTTTATCCCACAACTTAATGAAGGGGATATAGCACTGCATGCACTGCGTAGTATAGGTACCAGTCTTGAACAATCCATTAAGATGCAGGGACTGCTCGAAAAACGGTTAAAGGAATTTCCGCAGGTCGATAAAGTCTTTGCTAAATTGGGCACGCCGGAAGTCGCCACGGATCCTATGCCTCCTAATGTGGCTGACACTTTCTTAATACTTAAACCAAGGAGTGAGTGGCCTCAACCGGAATTACCCAAAAGCGAACTCTTAGCTCAAATTGAAGCTGTGGTTAAACAATTGCCAGGCAATAATTATGAGTTTACCCAACCGATCGAAATGCGGTTTAACGAGCTAATTTCAGGGGTTCGTGCTGACTTAGGCATTAAGGTATACGGTGACGATTTAGACTTGCTTAAGCAAAATGCAGAAGCGGTTCTCGCCGTCGTGCAGCAGATCCCAGGTAGCGCGGATGCACGTCTTGAGCAGGTTGATGATATGCCCATGCTGACGGTCGAGCCTAAACGGATGGCAATGTCACGTTATGGTCTCAATGTTGATGATCTGCAGAATATGGTTTCCACAGCTGTGGGCGGCGGTATGGCCGGCCTCATTTATGATGGCGATCGGCGCTTCAATCTTGTGGTACGTCTCCCGGAGAAGATCAGGGAAGATATTGAGGCACTGTCAGTGCTTCCGGTCAGTCTGCCGGATGGTAATTATGTCCCACTCTCTGAAGTAGCCAAAGTCGAATTGACCCAGGCTCCCAGCCAGATTTCCAGAGAAAATGCCAAACGACGAGTTGTTGTGACCAGTAATGTCAGAGGGCGTGACCTTGGGTCATTCGTTGAGGAGGCACAGCAACAGATTGCAGAGCAAGTTGAGCTTCCAGCTGGTTACTGGGTTGAATATGGCGGCACTTATGAACAGCTGCAGTCAGCCAGTCAAAGACTGTCTATCGTAGTCCCTGTAACGCTACTGATCATCATGGGCTTACTGGTGACCGTGTTGGGCTCGTTTCGTGATGCAGCCATTATTTTTACCGGTGTGCCACTGGCGCTAACGGGGGGCGTAATGGCGCTTCTGCTCAGAGATATGCCGCTGTCGATTTCAGCCGGTGTCGGATTTATCGCCTTGTCAGGGATTGCAGTGCTTAACGGCCTGGTGATGCTGGCATTTATCCGCGACTATTGGCATAGCCACGGAGACTTGCATAAAGCGATTGTCGAGGGCGCGATGACGCGGTTGCGGCCCGTACTGATGACGGCTTTAGTGGCAAGTCTGGGGTTTGTTCCTATGGCGCTTAATACCGGTACCGGCGCTGAAGTACAAAGACCGCTGGCGACAGTCGTGATTGGGGGCATTATTTCCTCAACGTTATTGACGCTGGTTGTGTTACCCGCACTTTATAAGTTGATTCATAGTAGAGATAAAAAAAGCTAGCCGGCGATGCTGAGTCCGTTGCTGGTCATGATATGACCAGCAACGGTGTATCTCATCACAAGAAATTGCTGTGTTGTTGAGTACATTGGAGTGTTTTATGCATAATCACAACAGTCAGGACGAGACGAGTTCACGACGTATTGGCCTGGTGTTTTTGCTGAATTTGGGCTTCACGATCATTGAGTTTATTGGCGGGCTGCTGACCAACAGTACCGCGATTATGGCCGATGCGGTACATGATCTGGGTGATAGTCTCTCTCTTGGCAGTGCCTGGTTGTTATCACGCTGGGGGCAGAAAACGGCTAATAATGAGTTCACCTACGGTTACCGCCGCTTAACCTTATTTGGTGCCTTTTTAAACAGTATTGTGCTTATTGCCGGTTCCATTTGGGTGCTCACTCAGGCCATACCCCGTCTTTCTGAGCCAGTGATGCCAGTCACTGAAGGTATGCTCGCATTAGCCATATTGGGTGTGACCATTAATGGGTTTGCGGCTTATCGTATTAGCAAAGGCAGCACGATGAACGAAAAAGTGCTGAACTGGCATTTACTGGAAGACGTGTTGGGATGGATTGCTGTGCTGGTTGTGTCGGTGATCCTGCAATTCGTGGACTGGCCAATACTTGATCCATTGCTATCAGTCGGATTTACCTTGTTTATCTTATTCAATGTGATTCGTAACTTCTGGGCAACCGGCAAGATTTTTCTACAGGCAGTGCCCGACAAGAACCTGCATGATGAGATCCGACACAAACTCTTACACATCGATGGTATCAGTGACATTCATCATCAACACCTTTGGTCGCTCGATGGTGAACAGCATGTCCTGACGGCTCATCTCGTGATTGAGGGCAGCCTTGAAAACGGGCGATACAACAGCATGAAAGATTCCGTAGCCGAGACTTTAAAACCATTCAGTCTGGCTCATACCACCATCGAGATCGAGTTAAAACAAGAATACTGCCGTGATGAATCCGCTCACTAATTAACGTTGAGGGACTAGTGACGCAGTTGTAATATGCGTCGGGCCCCATTCATCACAATAAGTCCTATCACCAAACCGATGATTAAGTCGGGGTAGTGTGAACCTGTCCATGAAACCAACAAACCTGCCAGGATAACGCCAGAATTGGCTATGACGTCATTGGCGGAGAAAATCCAACTGGCTTTCATATGAGCGCCAGCATGGCGTTTTTTTGCAATAAGAAGTAAGCAGGTCACATTAGCAGCGAGAGCGATTAGTCCCATCATGATCATAATGCTGGATAATGGTTCACTGCCATAGATGAATCGCCGCAGGACTTCAGCCAGGACACCAACGGCAAGTATCAACTGCAACCAGCCGGAAAAGTGCGCAGCACGTAGTTTCTTATTAGCGCTATACCCAACGGCATAGAGGGAGACGCCATAAACTGCGGCGTCTGCAAACATATCAAGAGAATCGGCAATCAACCCGGTCGATTCTGCCCACCAACCTACAAATAATTCAGTCACAAATAAGGTGGCATTGATCGCCAGTAACCATTTCAGAATTCCAGCTTCTTGCAGTGATGCTTTAGCGTCTGCATCCAATGCACTGGCAAGAGCCTTATCTGCCACGGGCACAGTTTTTTCAAGTGTGGCGCCCAACCCCAATGATTGCATCCGCGACTCAATCGTTGTTGCATTGTCTCCGTGGAAGATGCGGACTTTACGATTAGGTGTGTCAAATTCAAGTATGACGCCGGGTTCAATCCCATCCAATGCCATGCGGATCATACCTTCTTCAGAAGGGCAGTCCATTTTTGGAACTTTGTATTCACTGACATAACTATATTCAGTCATATGACACATTACTCATCGGTGTATAGATAATAGTTATAAACTCTTGGGATTATTTGTACATTTACACTGCTTTGATAACCATTTTAAATGGCTTTAGAGGCTATACCAAGTGAGCAGCAATTCAATATGAATCGTGGGATGAACGCTGAAGGCCTTATTTCACACTGAGCAGAATAGCCAATATCGCTCACGAAAATACCGTCCTCACTAACGTTTATTCAAATCTTCGAGCATGCGTAAGTATTCCTTACGGTCGATTTCTCCCCGTGCATAACGGTCCTTGAGAATTTCGATAGCTGATTTCCCTGGGACAAGGGGTTCTTGTGGCCCTTGTGTATTTGCATCCGATGGCTGTGCAGCATGCTTTTGCAGGTAGGCTGTGATTGTGCGCAGCTCGTTTTCTGTAGGCGCCTTGATATTCATTGCTTTATTATTGCTGCTCATCCATTGCATGCGCGTATTCATGCGAGCCACGATGGTCGGCCAAGCTGGAGCCGTATGCTGTTTAGGGGTTGGTGATGCATGGCACTGCATGCAGTACTGCTTAATCAGCCGCGCCCCGGCCGAGTTCAGTTCAGGTAATTCCACCGTACCAGAGGCATTAGGCATCATCCCTCCCTTCATACCACCGCAGCGTCCTTCCCAACTTCCACCACAGGTACCACACATAGCTTGGGCGATTTTTTGACCATTATCGGCAGGGCGTTGAATCTCACGCGATTCAAAGGGGGTCTTATCAGCTGACATGACAGGTAATGCAGTTAGTGAAGTAGCCATTACGGTTACCGTACTGCCAAGTAACATACGATTGCGCTTATTCATGAGTGTTTACCTCTAGTAATGTTGAACTCTGTAGCACCTGAAATCTATTTTGACCTTCGTATTCAGTAAATGAAGCTTGATGAAGAATATTAAAAACCATATAGTTACTATAAGGTCAATAGAGAAAAATAAATGTTGGGGGGCCGGGAGATGCGTATTGGACAATTGGCGCAGTTGGTAGGGATCGAAACACAGACAATCCGCTTCTATGAACAGCAAGGATTGTTGTCACCGCCTGATCGACAAGAGAACGGTTATCGTAGTTATACGAAGATGCATGGAGAGCAGCTCACCTTTATACGGCGCTGCCGAAAACTGGATCTGTCACTCGTAGAAATTCACGAACTCCTAAGCTACCAGAAACATCCGCATCAACCTTGTTCCGCAATTAATAGCTTGCTCGATGACCACATATCTGACGTGCGAACCCAGATAACTTCTCTGCAAGCGCTTGAGAATCAACTTGTTTCACTAAGAGCGAGTTGTAGCAATGAGCGGGAAATTGAGACGTGTGGTGTTCTTGCTGAAATTAGTGATCCAAAGATACATTCCTAATTAGTTGTCGTTATTCCTACGCAGCTGACAGACAGAGATTTGTCAGATCAGATTCAGGTTTCATTTAGATTCTTAGCAGGTAATAAATATCGCAACGTTTTTCTAGGGCTTGTTGATCATTGATGTTCAAAACTCAATCAACCCGCACAGGCGCACAGGCAGCTACATGATGCTGAAAGCAAGCATAAGCATGCCGTGATAATTACGCTAAATCTTGTCATAACGCATTGCAATAGCCTGAAAATGTTTGATTCTCGCAAAGACATTTCCAATCAGGTGTCTAGCGGTACAACACCGCTCCATACCCTGATTGCCAATACGATTATTTTAAAATCGTGAGGTTACTGGCCTCAGATTATGGCGCTTGACTTGATGCCTTAATGCTTCGCTATGATAGCCTTTGTCGGCAGTGACATTTTCGGCGGTGAGAGCGCATGCAATTAGGCTTTGAGCATAAACCACATCATTGACCTGACCGCCTGATAATTGTGCATGGACAGGAAGCAAGTAGCGACATCTTCGGTTACATCAAGATGCTTTACAACTCAAGACGACTATAAAATTTTAATAATCAACTGTCGCCTATCGAGTTTGAAAACCGATTTTTAAACGGCTGATAAATGTCTAGAAAATCGGTGGCTATTCAATACATCACAGGTTCTATGTAAAACTTCTTTTTAGTGTGGCGACACTGATTTGGCGTGGCCTTGTAACAAACTAACAACTGCAAGTGGAATGGTGTGGGAATAGTAGTAGCCACTTCTTAGCTTATAGGGTCGAAGTCCACCATCACGTGTCCTATTCAATAACCACCTGAAGGTTATTCGTCCGAAGGTGAGGCCAATTTCAGGTGACGCCCCAATCCCAATGCTCTTTACGAACCACAAATAAATAATACCCTCTAATGGTACAGTCGTCTATTGGTTGAGTTCTCTCCTAATAATCTACGACGTCTTTAATAAATTAGACCTCAAATCAACTCGTCCAGTTATACCGCCTTCAATCAGCATGAAAGTGCTGAGCTAGAATAATCGATGAGAAAATGTTTTCATTATCAGCATGATATTTTAAATAGGATCAGTTAACGTAAAGGCTAACTTAGCTTGGTAGGTATTTACCATGAATGACGACAAAGAAGAAAATACGGGACACAAAGTACCAAAGACAGAAGATGATGCTTGGTATGAGGCATTGACCTCGAAAGCTTCAAGGCTCGCCGCTGACAGAATGTTTCGTGCGACGGCAGAGGAGCTCGCAGAGAGCTATGTTGATCAAAAGTCTGCTTCTATCAAGAAAGCTTCCGAAAACCGGAATGAATAAGTCAGCGATAATAGAACCTTAAACATTCCCAGTATGCGCAAAACGGCGCAACTTTGAATTCGTACTATTACACTTCTTGAGCGTGAAATCAGCATCAGAATAAAAATAAGTCATATAAACGATTTCTGGCATCAGGAGATGTACAGCGCTATCCCTATGGATGCGATACGCTCAATATTTTTCCTAACATTAGAGCTAGGTACATACAACATACTTAAACAAGCTCTGAGTGAAATTGTCTCTTTCAATCCGCTTTTCGGGTTCTTTCGATATATTGTTTCTTCGCCATGTCTTTCTATTATTACTGCCTTGAGAAGTTGTTCCCAGGCTGTGCAAAAAAGCATGACAAATGCATCCATTATGTTTTCAAGTGCAGGGCGGTTATAAAGCTCAAGTGCTAATAAAATATTGTCTTTTGCTTTATTAAAGAAGGGCCTTAGCAAACTTGGATTTAAAGTTATGACCTAAACCACGCCGGTGTTTGCTTTGAAATAAAAGTTTTGCAAATTCGACTTCGTTTATAGAAGTGCAATTGTATGCTTCATATAGCTCAACTCCAACCTTGCTTATGAGATCGGATAACTGACCTTTGGCAAGATACGTTTTGAATGTGACGTTTTTCCAACTTGTGGCATCGACAAGCTGAGAGCATGTAATATGCTGGTGATTAGCTTCTTTCTTTTTTAAAAAAGAATGTAGATTAGTTATGGCGCTGCTTACCTTCACGCAGTATCCCTGTGAAAGCATAAATCTAAAAATCTCAGATGACGCTGAAAATCATTTTCAGCGTCATCTGGGCTTATTGTATGGACTAGCTTTAAGCGCCAATTACGTTCGATTACATTTTATGGTCGTAAAGCTGCAATTTATGGTCGACCCTACAAAAATGAAATTCATATATGCACCAATTAACATATGCGAGCAGCGAGATATTGATGAATCTATTTCAATAGCAGTAACGGCATAACGTGGAGCTCTAGAACCTACATGAGGGGAATATGCTTCCACAGATGTACAAAAGAAATAGAATCGATTTAGTTGTAGCGGCACTGGAGTGTAGTGAACTTCATGCTCTTTCTTGAAAAGATGGATGCATAACCTCGCCCAATATCTGCCACTAAATAATCTCCCGTTATATTTTTACAATGTGTTTGGGGATGATATTCCGTCAGAAGGACTACCTCATTCATCAAGGCATTAATCATTGAGGCATCATCTCTATATGTTTCTAGTGCCGATGTGAGCAGTGCAATAACACCTACTACTCCCACGATTCTCCCCATTCGCTTTAAACCAAGGAGTTCATCCCTATTTGTTATGGTTTGAACAGGGAAAAATAGGGTATCCGGATTAAGTGGTTGATGGGATCTTCCAGCCCCACCCAACCTTAGTCTTCACAGAAGGTTGATAGATCGACACCGAAGTTCTTCTCAGGCTCATACACTCCCATGCTGTAGGTCTTGATTGCTCTGCCCAGGAACGGGGATTCCTTGGTCTGCGGTGACTTCTTCTTGTGCTTAGTGGTATAGAGCATCCGGGCTCGCATCACCTCGAACGAATAGCCTCGCCCATCGCGGTTCTTGTCTTTAGCTAGCCGGTTGATCGATTCCGTGAAGGCGTTGGTGATCGGGATGTCGGTCTCAAAGTAGGCCAGCATCTCCTCACGCCAGCCACTGACGGCGCTGACAAGGTCCTTCCAGACCGCCTGTTGCCCTTGTGGGATGTCGTCAATCCAAGCAGTCAGCGCTTTCTCGGCATCACTCCGGTTGGTACAGCCCCAGATATGGTAAAACCGTTCTTTGTGCTCGTAGGCAGCCCGGAGTTGAGGAAAGGCCCCGGTCCAAGTCTCCATGATGAGCCGTTCGCGGTCCGAAATGTCGTGAGCCCGCTTTAGGAGTATCTTGCGATCACCCTTGAGGGTTCGGCGTTGGCCGGCCGTTAGCTCCTTCCTGAGATCCTTCCTGATCTTCTCCAACGCCTCATTGGCCATCCGCACGACGTGGAACTTATCGACCACAATGCGGGCCTGTGGTAGCACCGCCTGAACAGCGCGACGGTAAGGCTTCCACATGTCCATGCTGACGATCTCCACCTGGTGGCGGTTGGCCATGCTCATGAGGCGCCTTGTCACTGCCTCTTGCTGGCGACTGGGTAGCAGATCTAGCAAGGTGCGCTCCTCCAGATTGGTCAGGATGCAACGGTAGCGGCGATTCAGGTATAGCTCGTCGATTCCTAGGTAGCGGGGCGTTTCGAAGGGGTGCCAAGCCGCTAGGAACTCAGCCTTCTTCCTGAATATCATGCGAACAGTCTTCTCATCGAGGCCAGTGGTATCTGCCACGTAAGCGTAGGGATGGTTGAAGGCTTCTTTCTCGACGTGGCTGTATAGCCTCTGCGTCATGCGGTGTTCATCCACCATCCCCGGTAGCGCTGGTCGAAATGTCTTCCCACATGCCCTGCATGTATAACGACGGCGGATCACCCAGAGGGTGACCCGCTTGCCATGGATAGGCAGATCACGGTAAGCGACGTCCCGCTTGCCGAACCTGACAAACTCCCCCTCTACGCCACATTCCTCACAGGCTATAGGCTCAGGGGCTTCGACTTGGAAGTGGAGATCGTGCTCCTCCTCCTTGATGTTCAAGATCTGGTACTTTGGAAGGCAGATGATATTGTCGGGCAGGCTGGTCATGTAAACAGTCTTTGTCGATATAGGCATATAGGCAATTGCGGCTCACTCGCTGAGTCGATTTCTACAAACTTCCGATGAGTTAGTCCCTTGGGTCTTCTGCCCCCCTGACCCCTGCATGCAATGATGCAATCAGTGGGCAAGTGATCTTTCCTTGGTGAGCGTGGCATCGATCGACCATTTTGCTCAGAATCTTCTCAATTTGCTCCAGTCTGTGGATCTTCTCACGCACGTCCCGCAATTTGTGCTCGCCGAGAACACTGGCATCCTGACAGTGGGTGCCATCTTCCAAGCGGAGTAGATCGCTGATCTCGTTGAGGCTAAAGCCCAACTGTTGCGCCGTTTTTACAAACGTCAACCTGTCGATGTAAGACGAACCATAGCGTCGGATCCCACCGGGAGGACGTTCGGGCTCCGGTAATAGCCCTCGTCGCTGGTAATAACGGATCGTCTCGACATGCACCTTAGTTGCCTTCGCCAAACCACCAATGGTCAGTGAATTTCCTTTATCCTGCATACGTCTTGACTCCGTAGCTGACTACGGAAGTAATCTTATCTCAGTGAACAAAGTAAAGAAAGGTGAAAATGATATGTCAAAATCCAAATCTGGGCGTGGCCCCTTGGCTGCGGGGGGGATAGCGGCGATTCTCGCCTCGGCCTGTTGTCTTGGGCCGCTGGTGCTGATCACACTGGGTGTTTCCGGTGCCTGGATCAGTAACCTCACGGCTCTCGAACCCTATCGTCCAATTTTCATCGGCGTCGCATTGGTGGCCATGTTCTTCGCTTGGCGCCGCATCTATAGGCCAGTGGAAGAATGCCAGCCCGGGGAAGTCTGTGCCGCTCCACAAGTCCGAGTCGCCTATAAAGTGATCTTCTGGGTGGTGTCAGTGTTGATCCTGATTGCCATGTTGTTCCCCTACGTCCTGCCCCTGTTCGATTAAAAGGATATTTCCATGAAAGCTCGTTTTGCCCTTATTACACTTCTCGCCCTGCTTAGTATGCCAGCCTTGGCGGCCCAGCAGACTGTCACCTTATCGGTGCCGGGTATGACTTGCCCGGCCTGTCCGTTCACCGTCAAAGCCGCCCTCAATAAGGTGAACGGCGTCATGCAAGTTGATGTGAGCTATCCGGCTCGTGAAGCCGTGGTCACCTTCGATGGCACCCTGACATCTGTGGAGGCATTGACACAAGCCACCACCAACGCCGGCTACCCCTCGAGCCCTACAGCCTCGGAAGAAGATCCGGAATAACACATGAAGAACCCTAAAACGCTGCTGCACGTATGCGTGATTGGCACCGCGCTCGTGGCGATGTGCTGGGGCTTCTTCATTGGCCTGACTTTCTATGAGCTATGGCGTAAGAAGCAATTCCACGCCTGCTCTGATGATACGGGGCTACCCCGATACTTCTATCAATACAAGGAGCCTTCGAATGAGTGATGATAACAACCTGTATATTGCCGTGATTGGCAGCGGCGGGGCGGCCATGGCAGCCGCTCTGAAGTCGGCCGAGCACGGTGCCCGCATCACCCTGATCGAACGAGGCACCATCGGCGGTACCTGCGTTAATATCGGCTGTGTGCCCTCAAAGATCATGATTCGCGCCGCACAAATTGCGCACTTGCGTAAGACCAGCCCCTTTGACGCAGGGGTGAGCGCTCATCTACCCGTGGTGGACCGAGTGAAACTGGTTCAGCAACAACAGGCACGTGTCGAGGAGCTTCGTAATAACAAGTATGAAAGCATACTGCGCGACCACACAGCCATCACGGTTTTAAACGGTGAGGCTCGGTTTGTCGATACCAAAAACCTGGTGGTCACGTTGAACGGAGGCGGCGAACAGGCGGTCAGCTTCGATCGCGCTTTTATTGGTACCGGTGCCCGCCCCTCCGAGCCACCGATACCCGGTCTGACCGATACGCCCTACCTGACATCCACCAGTGCATTGACTCTGGACAGCGTTCCCGGACGACTGATCGTTATTGGTGCCGGCTTCGTCGCCCTGGAATTGGCCCAAGCGTTCGCCCGGTTAGGCAGCGAGGTCACGGTGTTGGCACGCAGCCACTTGCTATCCAGTGAAGACCCCGCCATCGGTGAGGCAATGGAGGCAGCATTTAAGCGTGAGGGCATCGAGGTGCACAAGCAGACTCAGGCGAGCCGTGTGGACTACACCGACCATGAATTTATTGTCGAAACCAATGTCGGCATCTTACGGGCGAGTCAATTGCTTGTGGCGACGGGGCGGACTCCCAATACAGAGGCGTTGAACTTGGGAGACATCGGCGTGGAGACTGCGCATGGTGCGATTCTGGTGGATGAGCACCTGCAAACCACGGTGCCGGGTGTTTATGCCGCCGGTGACTGTACTGATCAGCCCGAGTTTGTCTATGTTGCCGCCGCCGGAGGCAGTCGGGCCGCCATCAACATGACGGGAGGCGAGGCCATCCTAGACCTTAGTGCCATGCCAAAAGTAATGTTTACCGACCCCCAAGTGGCTACCGTAGGTCTGACGGAAGCCGAGGCGCTCAAGCAAGGCTTCAGCGTGGATACCCGGGTGCTCAATCTGGAGAACGTGCCGCGTGCACTGGTGAATTTTGACACCCATGGATTAATCAAGATGGTCGCCGACCGCGACTCAGGGCGGTTGCTGGGGGTGCAGGCGGTCGCAGGGGATGCTGGTGAACTGATTCAGACTGCGGTAATGGCGCTGCGGGCACGCATGACGGTACAGGCCATCGGTGATGAGCTTTTTCCCTATTTGACCATGGTGGAAGGCCTTAAGCTTTGCGCTCAGACCTTCACCAAAGATGTGAATCAGTTGTCCTGCTGTGCGGGATGAACGATATGAATGCATGCGTGATGTCGTCATGAAACACCATTTGGATTGGGCATCAACACCACTAAGAGTTCTATTATGACGAACATGACACCAACTGCTTGCGGGATGATGGGGGTTATGGGCTGGATGATGCCCATGACAGATATTACCTTACTGTTACGCTGATCTTGAGTATCACTTACTTGTTTGCTGAAGTATCTATTATCTAGCAAATGAGTGTACTGAGCCAGATGTCAACCAGTTAATCCGTTGTGGGTTGAGCTTGCCGGCCACCTTTCTATCTCGCATACCAACCAGATAATCCGGATACCCGAAAAATATTATGGAAAGCACCATATAGACTACAACGATGATCAAGAGAACTACCATCCAACTTGGCACAAGAGCTAATGAAGTTAATAAAAGCTGTGCTTGAGGAAGTGTGGCTGGATCCAATGATGTCAATTCATTAATGAATTTATCAGCTTGGATTTTCGCTACTGAATAGGATGAGAATGTAAGAAAAGCAAATAACACCTTGAACCATTTATGTTCCCATAATGTACATATCAGTCGAGCTGACTCGATGAGAAATGCACACGTCAGTAAAGCAATACAAACGGGGCCAATTATTTGTGCAACGGATTGGGTAACGTTAGTTTGACCAAATAGTGTGAAAGGTATGGTGATTACTAAATAGATAGATAATAGCGTCCCAGCCAAAGCATAAAACTTAGAACATGGCCTTAGCTGAACGAAATACATTATAAAGTCGCGAATCTTTTCAGACATCATTTCATCCTTGTGTTGGCGTTAAAATCCAAGCCAATTCATCAGTTTCTTCATGATAGTGTTGAATGCACCAGCAATTGACTGGCTTCTTGAGAAACTTCATCTACCCACATAACTTGACCATGTCGGGTGATGTAATGAGAATTCTAGGAATAACTCCAATTCCTTATGGATGTCCGCATGGATACTTTCTCACCCTGGACCTGTACTTTCCAAGCGCATGATTTCATTGTTTTGACTTAGGCTCTGGTTGGTCGAGTCAATACAGCTAGCATAATAGTTCTCCGACCCAAATACTTTTTGTACCAGCAATGAGGAAAATGGCTTGTTGTCCGTTGCGGTTTTTATTGAACTTACACCAGCCAGCTGTGTCAACACCCGATGGATACGGATCAGGGACTGGATGAGTATGCCACTCCCCGAGGCAGTTGATTTCTCCACCTGTCTCGATATACCACTGTTTAACCTTTTTTACGTGTTCTGGGTCCTTTCGGTTGAAATAGTTTCGACCGTAGCAGTCTCCTTGTTGTGGGACTGTTATGTCCATAACATGGAGGTCATTCCCTTTATAGTAGCCCGTTAAAAAGCCTCCAGACTCAGGTGAGAGCTCTGATCTTTGTCGGTAACGGTCTATGAGATCTAAAATATTAGGATCTATATAAAGATGACCGCCATTACCCATATCCCACAGTTGTTCATCTCTGGAGATAAACCGTCTCAGCGATTGCATATTGGGCACTCACTGGCGATTTTAGGCGACAAACTGGGACGATTCTGGCAGACATCGCTATTGATGGTATGAAAATTCAGTGTATTAGTTACCTTATCAGATAGATAATCATAAAGAAGGGTCATTGCTTGTGTAGCAGCTATCATTGAGACAGTGGACGCATAGGCATGGTAACTATGGTGACAACTTCCAAACACCGGTGAGTCCTGCTCTGAGTTTTTGCTCAGTATATATCGAGGTTCGTATGTGTTGTTGACAAGACGCCACAAGCATCGAAAACAGGCTGAGCCATGTTTTTTTCTGTCATTTAGAAAGGCAACAGTAGCTGCGCCATGAGCATGTACCCAACTGTGTAAGACTACTGGATTCAGATTATTTTTTGACAAGTAGTCAGGTATAGCAATGCTGACAGTTTGTGAGCCTGTGGCATCTATAACTACAGAATTTTCTGATATAAGATCCCAACAATTCGTTAGTGACTTCCCATGATGTTTAATATTTAAATACGGAAAATCACGACGTAAATGATTCGCTAAAGCTAAAGCTTTATTTTCATCTAATTCACCTGCCCCAAGGAGGTGACGGCCAATGTTTTCAATGCTAAAAAAATCAGGGTCGACAATATGCAATTTCCCATGCGGTCCCCAGCCGGCACCGTGAGCACAAAGCAACTTGGCCAGATGACCACCGATCGTTCCAGCTCCAACTAATATAACTCGTTTATTTCTGAGAGAGGGCTCAGTATTAGGTGTATTTCGGGTTTGAATATAACCTGGATCAGCACGGTTAAGACTATAACGAATGATTTCATTTCGATCCGCTTTCAACATTCTTTCAGCTTTACCGAGCCGCCCATGACCTATCTCTTGAGCTGTGACTTCAGGAATATTGAAGCTAAAACCACATCCAAGTGTTTCAATACTATTTTGATTCGGCCAAATTAAAACAACACCTACACGTGTGCTATAACCTGATTGTCTTTTTTTCCCTTTGGGGATAATCGAGTTTCGAATAAGTCTCACTAGGTTAGTAACACTGCATGGAGAATTCTCGTTCATCCAACTCAGTAGCTGATCAAGCCTTTTGGGAGGCCAGGTTTCAGTATCAAATATAGTCGCCGGACGAGTAAGTCTTAAAACAACCCATGAGGTGCCGGGACTAACCTCCTGCTCTCTTTTGACCCAACTCTTGTCACCTTCATTTGGAATCAGCCATTGTCGTTGACTACCATGTTCTTTGATTTGGAGAAATTGCTGACCATTCTGAACTACACCAGCAACATGAAGTGTTTTATTTGAACCCCAGTAACCAGCAAAGTCTCGCGCAATAACATCATCAGATGCGATACCAGCGAGATTGTCTTGGAGAAGTTTTTCGATCCGTTCGAGTGCACCGGCAACTAACTCTGCTGCCATAGAGGAGTCCCACCAAGAGCGACTCTCATCCACAAAACAAATTTTTCCTTCGTGGTTAATATGACGAAACCCAAATGCTGCCCGCATTTTAGAGTTATGAGGCCATTCTGGCAGATAGGCTTGAGGGTAATTAAATTTACCTTCGAGAAATCGTAGTTCTAGTTGTAATTTCCATGTCTCAATATCGATACGCCCTGTAAAACAGGGCGTATCAGTGAGGGCAATTGCTCTTGTAGCGGCAAAGCCTCTCGTATTTAGAAATCGTTCAATAGTCTCCATTATCAACCAGAATTGCTACGATCAGTGGTGTAGAGAGGGCGTATATCTGGTTTGGAGCCTCTGATTTCTTCAACCCTCGACGTAGTAGTATTGGTGACTACAATTCTTGATGGATCATTTGGCATCCGTCTGCCAAATATACTGATTAGAATGCTATTTGCAGCCCTAGGGTCAGTACGTTTAGCCAAAGCATACTGCTGTCTTAAGCTCTCAAAATATGTGTAAAACTCCTTTTTCTCTTCATCGCTAATTCGTTCACATAAATCCTCTTTAGCAAACTTATCTGTAGATGTTGGACGAGGAACCAGTAGCGGCCTGTTAAAAACGCTCGGCAGTTCATTAATGACAGCCTCAAGCGCTTCACAGTGTGACAATCCATTGGTATCTGAAGGAAAACTATGCAGACTATGCGCGAGTAAGAAAATTGAACTAGGACCGCCACCATCAGGCCAGGCATGATCTCGCCAAGCCTTAAGAAATCGATTCACAGGCCGGATCATCGAGCCCATTTTACGAAACTGCGATTTGACCCAATCTCGAATCACTAACGCATCTGACGGTTGCCAACCATCTTTGCGGTGCGCCATGTGAATGACATCTGGGGTAATTGCTTCAAGTGCGAAATACTCGAGCGATAATTCGTTACCCCGCATCATTTCAGGCATATAGCTGTCTTGATCATAGGCTGCTAAATTTGCCTCGGTTACACGATTTAACTCGCCCTCCGGTACAGCGTACAATGGAATATCAATATGTGTTTTCTCATTGATTAGTACTCTGATACAGGTATCTTTTTGTTGGCTTGCTGGGGGGAGTACCCAATGCTTTCTTTTGTTTTGAATGTATTTCTCTAAAATTTCTGTAACGGCAGAAAAATAGAATTGAGTGGCTGTTTTAGGACGTTGCCCATCACCTAGAGCAGAAAATGGAAGGTACATACCTAGGTCAATATCAACCTGTTGTTTCGGAGGGTTTGCAGGTGAGTTGAGCGTGCCGTAGATGTAGGAGCCCTGTATAGCAAATTTTGGCTTGGGAACCTCGTAATCGAGGTGTTGGCGTTGTAGCTTTTCTCTTAATTCAACGAAACCAGCGATGATTGCACTCCGAATTTCCTCGGCTGCATCAACTAGCGCCTCTTCGTCTCGTTTAGATAAGTCAAGATTGGCCAATAATGACTCATGAGTAGTGCTAGCTAATAAACTATGAAATTTATTTGGCATTAGATTGCATCCTTTCTTGGGAAATGAGTTTGGCAAAATGGTGTGCCAGTAAAGTCTGCGAAATGTTTTTCTGCATGGCTTAGCAAAGTCTTTCTTGCTGCGTCGCTAGCATCATCCAGATCGATGTCTCTTATGGCATCATCGCTTACAGAACCATCAATGAGGTGGTATTGATCTTTGAGTAATAAGCTGAGCATATAATTTGTCAGCTGTTCTTGTTGAGACATCAAAAATGTCATTAGACGAAGTTTTTTGGGACCCAGCCAGAAGTACGCCCCTTTGGACGGCTTAGTGGAACCACTAATACTTGGCTTGCCCGCGAGAGTGCCGACTGAAAGTACAAAAATTTTGTCGTCAGGGGCATTGAGGCGTGTTTTCGCCTCTAGCCATCCAAAGAGCCCCGGCGCATTACCCATCAATGCGCCATCTGCAAAGAATGTATTTATCTCTGAAATCTCATGGATTGGGAAATAGGCAGGAGCAGCGCTTGTCGCCAGCGCAACATCAATGACTTTGAGTTTTTTATCAAGGTAAATTTTTTGATGGTGTGGCGTTTTGAACATTTTGGGAGACCCCGTACTCAAGTTTGCCGATGTTACCGCCACGTATGCTTTATCTAGATCTTTCATTTGCAGGTCACCGAACAAATCGATGAGGGCTGACTTAAGGCCGTCAACTTTATGGATGGGTTTGAAGATTGCTCGAACTGTAAGGTAAAAAGAAATTACCCCTCGAAATGGCCATGGTAACTCTCTGGTTAGAGGGTGTTTGACTGGATGAGGGAAAATGCTTTTTCCCTTTTCGATAAAGGTATCTTCGAGAGTCTTTAGAGGTATTCCTGCGGCAATGCCCAGAGCAATAATTCCGCCGATTGAAGTACCTGTGATGAGGTCAAAATGTTCAGACAGAGGTTTTCCTATGCGTTCTTCGAGTTGTCTAAGAACCCGCACAGTGTAAAGTCCCCTGAAGCCACCGCCAGACAAAGCCAACACTTTTCCACTCATCGTTCTTGCTCCCATTCCATAGAAGTTAAGTAGGAGATATGGGGTTGAATGCCGATAGTTCAAGTCAGGTGTTGACAATTACATAAATGAGTAGACTATGGCCAAATATAGTTTAATAATAAGCTGTCATTCATATGTATCAGGTGACAAGTCTCTATTGATAATTAGGTAATGGCTATTAGCTCACGGATATATCCTTGTAGCATGCTAATGCATTGACAACATAAAAATCGATATACATCTGGAAGTGTGCGTAGCAAATTTAAAAAAAAGCTTGACCTAACAAAAAACTTCAATCAGGTTCAGGTCTTTTTCTTACTTAAAATTATGGCTCAAATCAGCGGACTGAAACCGGGTAAGGCGTATCATAAGATTGCGAATGCCCATATCTATGAAGATCAGCTGGAATTGATGCGTGATGTGCAACTCAAACGTGAACCCTTTGCCTCGCCGAAATTGCATATCAACCCCGAGATTAAATCACTAAGTGATTTGGAAACATGGGTAACGTTGGCTGACTTTGAGGTAGAGGGCTATCAAAGCCACGAACCGATTGCTTATCCATTTTCTGTGTAAAGCAGTGTAAAAATTAAGCGAGCTTTAAGTTAACGACGCTATCCTGACTGCCTTTAAACGCTTTCACTGTTTTTATGGAGACAGTCTGTTATGAAACAAGAATCACACGTAACTGAATATCATGTCTGGGATCGCAGCGTACGCTGGTTTCATTGGATCAATGTTTTATGTGTTTTAGGGCTGATAGCAATCGGCGTTGCATTCATAAACAGCAAAGCGCTTGGTATAACCGATGATGGCAAGATATTCCTCAAAACTTGGCACGTATACATTGGTTACGTGTTCGCGATTAACCTCGGCTGGCGTTTGGTTTGGGGCTTTATCGGTAACCGGTTTAGCCGCTGGAATGCTGTATTGCCTTTTGGTGCGAACTACAGACAACAAAGTCGTGCTTTCTGGTCAGGCTGGAAGCAAGGCAAACCCGCCGCGTTTATGGGGCATAACCCGCTAGCGCGCTGGATGGTGATGGTGCTTTTTTTGTTGATGACGGTGATGGCTGTCACGGGTCTGGTGCTTGCCGGCACCGATATTTACAAGCCGCCGTTCGGAAGTCAGTTTAAAGAGTGGGTCGCTGAGAGTCCGGCCATGATTGAGCAAATCAGACCTTATTCCGATATTGGGGTTGATAAAGAAGCTTATAAAGCCATGCGTGATTTTCGATCACCCTTTAAAGACACGCATGAAATCACCTTTTTTATTCTGTTAGCAGCGATTTTCTTACATTTGTTTGGTGTGATTGTCACTGAAATACGTGAACGTAATGGGCTTGTTTCAGCAATGGTTACAGGTAAGAAAGTGTTTAAAGAAAAGCCGTTGGATAAAGAGTAGGGGATTAATGACGACGTGCGATACGTTGTTTCGCGCGTCGCTTTTGTTGCCATCGCATCACACCGGTGACAAACAAAATAAGTGGAACAAAACCACTCATAAAGACGAGCAGACGGCCAGTCAGTCCAAATACCTCGCCGTTGTGGAGAGGATGTAACCAGTTCAAGACCACGTCGCCAGCAGTCTCAGCTAAACCATCACGCACAGCAATCACTTTTCCGTCGTGTGGATTGATCCAAACCTGTGTTCTGGAAAAACGCCGGCTGGGTTCACCTGCCTGGTAAAACACCACACGCCAATTGTCTTTATTATTGCCGGGAGACTCAACCCAGCGTAGTTCGGCTTCTGGATATTCTTTCTGGGCAAGCAGTACCGCTTCATCAGCAGTAATGCTGACAGAGTCTGATGACGAGGTATGCTGTGGGTGACTCTTAGAAGAGTAGAGCGTGGAGAATTGTTTCAGAATCTGATGGGTTTGCGTGGGAAACGCAAGCGCCGCCCCTGTAAGACTAAGCATTAGTAATAGAATAAAACCGTAACTGCCTGACAATATGTGCAAATCAAACACTTTCTTGGCGGTGCTTGATCGCAGTCGCCAGCTCAACACCGTGCGTAATTTATGCCAGCCAGGCCACCATAAAATTATTCCTGATAGCAGTGAAAGAAGACTGACCAGCCCAAAAATACCGATTAAAGTCTTACCGATCTTATCGAGTAAAAGATTGTAATGCAGGTTATAAACCCAGGTCATCAAAAACTCACCCCAGAACCGCTCACTGCTGACAGTCAACGTAGCGGGATCTACAGTGACCATTAACGGCGCAAACTGTAAATGGGCTTTTTCCACTGGCGTGTAATAACGCGCCATAATGGGCCAGCCGGGATGCAGTGGCTGTTCGATACGCCATGATGCGTGTCGATTAGGGTATGTCTCATCAAGCACATCGAACACAGCCTGTTGTGAGGCAACAGGCTGTGATGATGCGGCGGCAATTTCTGGATTAATCCAAAGATCTAACTGTAGATAAAACACCAGAATACTGCCGGTGAGACCGACCAGTACCCACAATACACCGATGCTAAGTCCTAGGTAGGTGTGCAGTTGCAGCCAGAGCCGTCGGGCTGCTGTCACGATAGATTAAAAGTCGAATTGAACAGAGCCATATACTGCGCGACCATCTCCTGGTGAATGCATGGTGTCTGTGCCATTGAGCCAAACATACTCATAATAACGATCAAATACGTTTTTCAGTTCTAATTCCAGTTTTACTTTGGGGGTAACAGCGTAACTGGCTGAGGCGTTAACAAGGACATATTGGCCAAACTTTCGTGTGTTGTTGTCTTGCCTTAAATAATAATCGTCTTGGGCACTCACCCAACTGGCTAACTTCAGTTTAGGCGTTGCTTGGTAGTCTACGCCCGCATCAATGAGGTAATGAGGTACATGATCAATTTCGTTGCCTTTGGTTAATGGGGCGTTGCTGCCTGCCTTACGGATTTCTGAGTCCTGCAACGCTGCTGCAATCCATAAACCAAGTTTCTCAGTGGCTTGAGCGTTGAATTGTATATCAACACCATGACGCTCGGTTTCACCAATGTTTTCACTGTCATTATTAGCATCGCCTAAACGCGTTTTAAACTCGCCGGAGGCAACTTGCTGCCAGACTGCGATACGACCATTTAGCCAATCGGTTGGCGTAAACTTCAACCCGATTTCCCAGCCTTCATTGATCGAGGCATCTAAGTCATTTGAAAGGACTGTTTTTTTATAGCTTGCCGCTCCGGATGCGACTTGGAAAGTCTTACCCCAGTTAGTGTAGAGCGCATACTTTTCATTGAAAGAATAGACGGCACTGAGTTTAGGCTGGTGGATGTTACCGTAATCATTAATATCGCGATGCGAACCGATTAAACGATCGTCAAAGCTACCTCTGACGGTGTCAACACGGTACGCCGGTACCAGCTTCAATTTTGCAGTGGGTTTATAAATAGCCTGAATAAAGCTGCCATAAATATCAAAATCAAACTGTTGATCACGGGTTTGTGATGTTCTTACTCTATCTTCGGTAATAAAACGGCGACTTTCATTATCTTGAAACTCAGCACTCACCCCACCCATCAAAGCAAATTCATGCGCCCAACTCACATCAGGCCGCCAGGTTAAGGTGCTTAATGCGCCTTTATGATCTTCTTTGGTCAGGCGTTCATTATGATTGCCGCCTTCTGAAAAGGTGACATAACGATCTTCATCAAGTTGATTGAGATACGCTTTTGTACTCCAAAATAAATTGTCACTGAGATCAACATCGAGGTGGGCGCTAAATTGATTCATGCTGCGATCGCCGCCATCGGTTTCATTATGAGGACGAGACTGTTCTGAATCATTACGTGCTTGTGAACGTGATAGATAGCCTGCTTCTTCAGCATCGGCCTGTCCATGTCTGGCTATAAACCCAATTTGTGCACGACCATTAGTGGGTGCGTAAAACCACTTCCCGGAGAATGTGGTTTTTTCGATATCACTATGGTCGCGATAGCGATGTGAATCGTGGTAACTAACGGCATAGTTTTGTGTGAAATTATCGGTTTCTATACCGCTAACAAACTGCACATTACGTGTTGCAAAGCTGCCGTAGCTTAGGCGGGCCTTATTGTAGTTGCCACCTTGCTTAGTCAGGATGTCAGCATTACCCGCAATATTATGTAAACCATAACGTGGATCATTGGTGCCACGAACCACTTCAATGGCTTCAATGTCGAGTGGTGTTAATAGCTCCAAATAGGGCATATTCCCTGAGTTTTGGTTGCTGGGGATTCCGTCGATTAATAGCTTTACAGCGTTAATTTCACCTTCACCATTGAAGCCGCGAAAAGAGATTTTCCCCGACTCATTACCCATGTTGAATTGGGTCAGCATGACACCGGGTAACTGATCAAATAATTGCCATGTGTAATTCACATTTTGATTTGCAATCCGCTCCTCACCCAAAACATCGACAGACGTAGACAAACTTCGTGAAGTAAGAGGGCCACTTTGACTTGATGAGACGACAATACTACCCAAGCTCAGGCTAGCATCGTCGAGCAATGGATTTATCTCAGCATGAATGCCTGCTGCATAGCTCAACAAAAGTCCACTTAAAGCAAAAATATTAGTTGATCTCAAAATGCTCTCCATATCAGTTTGTCCAGTAAAAGCTGGAAGATTATAGAGAAGCCTTTAGCCAGGTATCTGCGTTATTTAACGTGAAGGTGTGTCAATTGACACACTTATATTTGTCCAAGCTGTGCCATTGATATCGGCTCATCATCACCAACGATGATGTGATCTAACACGCGTATATCAACCAATTCTAACGCTGACTTAAGGCGGCGGGTGATATGGATATCAGCCTGGCTCGGTTCGGCTACGCCAGAAGGGTGATTGTGGGCAAAAATTACCGCCGCAGCATTATGCTGTAATGCCTGTTTGACGACTTCTCTAGGGTAGACACTAGCGCCATCAATGGTGCCACGAAACAGTTCTTCGAAAGCAATCATGCGATGTTGGTTATCGAGGAATAAGCAGGCAAACACTTCATGCGGATAAGCGCGTAAACGTTGTTTGAGATAGTTTTTTGTAAGATCACAGTCTTTGAGCGCTTCGCCTCGTATCATGGTCGACTCAAGATGGCGCCGGCTCATTTCCAGTACGGCTTGCAACTGCACAAATTTAGCTTGCCCCAGTCCATGGCCGTTGCAAAAGCTAGGCTCATCCGCTTCCAGTAAGCGGCGTAAAGAACCGAATTCCGATAAAAGTTGCCGGGCCAAATCAACGGCTGATAAGCCCTTGACGCCGGTACGCAAAAATATTGCCAGCAATTCAGCATCCGATAAGGCTTTTGCGCCTGCTCGCAAAAGTTTCTCGCGCGGGCGGTCATCGGCAGGCCAGTCCTTGATAGCCATGAGTCACATCCTTGTCATTCACAAAGTGAGTACTATATTTCTACTTGTTAGTAAAAACAAACACTTGTATGTACTAATTAGGTAAAAAATAGTATCCTGTGCGCCCTTTTACAGTAACTGATTTTATGGCCGGCAAACTTTATATTCGCACCTTTGGTTGTCAGATGAATGAATACGATTCATCGAAGATGGCAGAAGTGCTCGCAGACTCACACCAACTGGAACCGACTGATATTCCTGAAGAAGCCGATGTGTTGTTACTCAACACCTGCTCGATTCGTGAAAAGGCCCAGGAAAAAGTCTTCCATCAACTTGGCCGCTGGAAACGTTGGAAAGATTCGCGCCCGAACCTGGTGATTGGTGTCGGCGGCTGTGTGGCGAGTCAAGAAGGTGAAGCGATTCGTAAGCGCGCGCCTTATGTTGATTTGATTTTTGGCCCACAAACTTTGCATCGTTTACCTGCGATGCTGGAAGAGGTGAAAATCAGCCGTAAACCCAGTATTGATATTTCATTCCCAGAAATTGAGAAGTTCGACAATTTGCCTGCGCCGCGCGCGGATGGGCCGACAGCGTTTGTTTCAATCATGGAAGGTTGCAGCAAATACTGCACATTCTGCGTGGTGCCTTATACACGTGGTGAAGAGGTCAGTCGCCCAGTTGGTCCGATTTTACGTGAGATTCGCCAACTTGCTGCGCAAGGCGTACGCGAAGTCAATCTGCTTGGGCAAAACGTCAATGCTTACCAAGGTGAGATTGACGAGGATGAAACGGCTGATTTAGCGTTATTGATCCATTACGTTGCAGCCATTGAAGGGATTGAGCGGATTCGCTTTACGACCTCACATCCGGTTGAATTTTCTGACAGCCTGATTGAAGCCTTTGCCGAAGTACCTGAACTGGTCAATCATCTTCATTTGCCAGTGCAGTCAGGCTCTGATCGTATTCTGACGATGATGAAGCGGGGGCATACCGCTAAACAATATCTGGAAAAAATACGTCGTTTGAAAGAGATTCGTCCCGAGTTGAGTATGTCGAGTGACTTTATCATTGGTTTCCCCAATGAAACCGAGGCAGATTTTCAGGCGACCATGGATCTGATCAACGAGGTCGAGTTCGATCACTCGTTTAGCTTTATTTATAGCGCTCGTCCAGGTACGCCAGCTGCAGCATTCGTCGACTCAGTGCCAGAAGATGTGAAAAAAGAACGGCTGCAAATCATGCAAAGCCGACTGTGGGAATTAGAGCAAATGCATGCTCAATCCATGGTAGGTACCACCCAGCGTATTTTGGTAGAAAGAGCTGCTCATCGTGGTGATGAAGATATGGCTGGTCGCACCGAAAACAATCGCGTTGTGAACTTCCAAGGCGATGAGTCGCTGATTGGACAGTTTGTCGATGTTCGCATCGAAGAGGCGTTTAGCAATTCCTTGCGTGGTGAATTGCTAACTGCTAGCGTGACAGCCTAAAAATCCGGAATTTTATAGTGACCAATTCTTCGCATTCTCTCGACAGCATTAGCTTCGAACTAAGCCCTGCCGATAATCCTCGTTTAGCCAACCTCTGCGGTCATCTTGATGAACACATCAGGATGATGGAACGGGGCTTTGGTGTGGAAATCAATAATCGTGGCGTCAAATTTCAACTTATTGGTCCCGCTGAGGTGCTGGTGGTTGTACAAGAGGTTATACATGACCTTTATGCAGAAACCGCTCAGATGGTGTTGGCGCCTGAGCAAATTCATTTAGCAATCCGTAAAAGCGGTGGTGAAGATACCTCTGCAGCGGTTGAAGAAGATAAGGAAGTGATTATCAAAACCAAACGTGGCTTGATTAAAGCCCGTGGTGATAATCAACAAGCCTATCTGCGCCGCGTGATGACACATGATATTAACTTTGGCGTTGGCCCGGCAGGTACCGGTAAAACTTATCTGGCCGTTGCCTGTGCTGTTGAGGCTTTGGAGCGTGATTTCGCACGTCGTATTGTGCTGGTGAGACCGGCGGTAGAGGCGGGGGAGCGACTGGGCTTCTTGCCCGGTGACTTAGCGCAGAAAGTTGACCCTTATTTACGACCTTTATTTGATGCTTTGTACGAAATGCTTGGTTTTGAGCGTGTTGCCAAGCTGATGGAACGTAATGTTATTGAAGTGGCGCCATTGGCTTATATGCGTGGTCGAACGTTGAATGAGTCCTTTATTATTCTCGACGAAGCGCAAAATACTACTATCGAACAGATGAAGATGTTTTTAACGCGAATGGGCTATAACTCAACGGCGGTGATCACCGGTGACATTACCCAGATCGATCTGCCCGGATCACAAAAGTCGGGTCTTCGTCATGCGATAGAAGTGTTAAAGGATGTCGAAGGCATTGGCTTTACCTTTTTCCAGGCGAAAGATGTGGTGCGCCATTCACTGGTACAAAAAGTGATTCTGGCTTACGATAAGGCTGACAAACAGTTATGACCGTCATCGTTGATTTTCAGCCTGCATTTGATGGTGATACGCCTGATGAAGCAGCGTTTCAACGTTGGGCGGAGGCTGCGCTAGCCACAGTTGAAGAGGACTGTGAACTGAGTATTCGGCTTGTTGATGAAGACGAGAGCGCTGAATTGAATAGTCAGTATCGTGGTAAAACCGGCCCAACTAATGTGTTGTCCTTTCCGTTTGATTCCGATATTGCATTAGAACCAACCTTGCTCGGTGACTTAGTTATTTGTGTGCCGATAGTAGAAAAAGAAGCCCAGCAGCAAGATAAGATAGCCGAACATCACTGGGCTCATATGGTGATTCATGGTTGTTTGCATTTGCTTGGTTACGACCATATTGAAGATGATGAAGCTGAAGAGATGGAAACATTGGAAATCCAGATTCTGCACAAAATGAATATTACTAATCCCTATGAACTACAGGGAGATCAGCAGGCATGAGTGAAGGTCGACCGAGTCGCTCGGGCAGTCAATCCTGGGTTAGAAAATTAAGTAATTTGTTTCTGGAGCCTCAGGATCAGGAACAATTAATCGAGCTGATGCGTTCTGCATCTGAACGCCATATCCTTGATTCAGAAGCGCTTTCTATTGTTGAGGGCGCGCTCAGTGTTTCGCAAATGCAGGCGCGCGATATTATGCTGCCACGCTCGCAAGTGGTGATGGTGTCGCGTGATGCACCCGCTGAAGAAACGCTGAAACTGGTGACAGAAACGGCACATTCCCGCTTTCCTGTAATTGATGATGATCGGGATGATGTTATCGGTATTTTACTGGCTAAAGACCTGCTCTCAGCGGTGGTTAGCAGCGGTGAATTTAAATTTGAACTGCGTGAATTATTGCGTCCGGCTGTGTTTATTCCCGAAAGTAAACGCTTGAATGTGTTGCTACGTGAATTTCGTGCGCGTCGTAATCATATGGCAATAGTTGTCGATGAATATGGTGGTGTAGCGGGTATCGTGACCATTGAAAACGTGCTGGAGCAAATTGTCGGTGAGATCGAAGATGAACATGATATCGATGATGATGCACCGATTTTGCAGCGTAACGAAGATACCTACACCATCAAAGCCTTGACGATGGTGGAAGACTTCAACGAGTTTTTTGAAACTGAGTGGAGTAATGAAGATTTCGACACGGTTGGTGGTTATGTGATGAACCAGTTTGGGCATTTGCCAGAACGTGGCGAGCAGATCACTATCGATCAGTTTCAATTTACCGTGTTACGTGCGGACAACCGCCGCGTGTATTTATTAAAAATGGTGGTCATGCCGCCGGAAAATGAGCCTGAAGCCGAACTCGAATAATGCAGACAGAGACTGTTGAAGGTATTCAGGGTTGGAAGGGTAGCGCCTTAGCATTACTGGCCGGTGCCATTATGCCGCTTGCCTTCGCGCCGTTTTACTTTTTCCCTGTTGCAGTGCTTAGTTTGGTCTTATTGTTTGCCAGTTGGCAGCAAGTTACGCCCAGACAGGCCGCATGGCGTGGATGGCTATTTGGTCTAGGCATGTTTGGTGTCGGTGTTTCCTGGATCTTTGTTGCTATTCATGTGTTTGGGCAATCAGGCCTGTTTCTCGCCTCATTACTGACATTTATCTTTGTCGCCTTTCTCGCCTTGTATCTAGCCGTTCTTGGTTGGGGCATTAAAAAGCTGGCTCCCGGTCAGTTTGATTGTTTCGACTTAGTGTTGTTATTACCGGTTGCTTGGCTGGGGTTTGAATTATTTAAGGCCTGGTTTTTAAGTGGCTTCCCTTGGCTGGAATTAGGAATCAGCCAGATTGAAGGTCCTCTCGCGGGCTGGACTCCCGTTATTGGCATTAATGGTGTTTCGGTACTGGTGGCGTTGACGGCTGGTGGGCTATTACTTAGTTGGCAAAAAAGAAGCTGGCAGTGGTTTGTCGCTGTTTTAGCTATCTGGGTAGGTGGTCAAGCTTTAAAAAACATTGAGTGGACACAGCCTGTAGGCGAGCCCATCAAAACGGCGATTGTGCAGGGTAATGTGCCGCAAAACATCAAATGGAACCCCGAGCAGCTTGTTAATACACTCGCTTTGTACCAAAAAACAACCCAAGCTTATTGGGATAATGATTTAGTGGTATGGCCGGAAAATGCATTACCGGCGTTTTATCATCAACTGGAAAACTTTTATCTCAACCCGCTGCGGCAACTGGCGTTGAAAAACAATACCGACATCCTTCTCGGTCTGCCGGTGCAGGATGTTGAAACACAGCAGTATTACAACAGCATGATGCTAGTGGGCGAGAAACAGGGGTTTTATCACAAGCGACATTTAGTGCCATTCGGTGATTATGTACCGTTTGAGTGGTTACGCGGTTTGATAGCCTTTTTCAATTTACCGATGTCATCGTTTGCGCCGGGGACGATAAATCAGCCCTTATTGCAGGCAGCAGGTAACAAGGTCGGTATTTCGATATGTTACGAGGATGTGTTCTCCACCGAGGTGCTGCAAACTTTGCCAGAAGCGACGCTGCTGGTAAATGTGACCAACAATGCCTGGTATGGCGATTCCTTTGCGCCACATCAGCATTTGCAGATATCGCGTAGTCGCGCTTTAGAAACCGGGCGACCGCTGGTACGTTCGACAACAAACGGTATTTCCGCGTTTGTTGATCACAAAGGTCAAATACAGTCGGAAACACCGCAATTTGAACAGTCCGTTTTGACCCAAACCGTGCAGCCACGTCAGGGAGAAACCCCCTACGTTAGCTGGCAACGTTGGCCAATATGGCTGATGTCGTTGTTCATGTTGCTGTTGTGGGCGTATTATCGACAAAAAAATTCTGGCTAAAATCGACATACATGCAATTTCTGACTATTCAGCGCATTTTAGGGATCTTATTATCTCTGTTCAGCATGACGATGCTGCCACCAGTTCTGGTGTCTTGGTATTTTGGCGATGGCGCCAGTGAGGCATTCCTGTCGGCTTTCGTTTTATTGCTGTTGATAGGTTTGTTATTTTGGTTACCGGCACGACATCACCGTAAAGAGTTAAAAATTCGCGATGGCTTTATTGTTGTCGTCATGTTCTGGATTGCGTTGGGCTTGTCCGGTTCTTTACCGTTCTTCCTCACAGAAGTGCCCAAAATGTCATTTACAGATGCCGTGTTTGAGTCGATGTCAGGCTTGACTACAACCGGGGCCACTGTACTAACCGGCTTGGATACGCTTCCCAAAGCCGTGTTGTTCTATCGTCAGTTTTTGCAATGGTTAGGCGGGATGGGGATCGTGGTATTAGCGGTCGCTATCTTACCGCTATTGGGTGTCGGTGGTATGCAGTTATATCGTGCGGAAACGCCTGGCCCAATGAAAGATGCCAAACTGACCCCACGCATTACCGAAACAGCGAAAGCGCTCTGGTATATTTATCTGTCTCTAACGGTTGCCTGTGCCTTAGCATTTCACTGGGCGGGTATGAGTTGGTTTGATGCCATCGGTCATAGTTTTTCTACGGTGGCAATAGGTGGCTTTTCTACGCATGACGCCAGTATGGGCTTTTTTGATAGCGCCATGATTGAAATGATCACCGTGGCCTTCATGCTGGTGTCAGGGATGAATTTTTCTTTGCACTTTTTGGCTTGGCGTCATCGCAGTATTAAACATTACTGGAAAGATTCCGAACTTCGTACTTATCTTGCCATTCTGGCCTTTATTTCGGTGGTCACATCCAGCTATCTTTATTTCAGTGGTACGTTTGATGATATCTGGACATCAGTGCATCAGGGCGTGTTTCAGGCTGTCTCGATAGGCACAACAACCGGTTTCACTACAACCGATTACTACCTATGGCCTGGGTTTCTACCGATATTGCTGTTAATGGCGAGTTATATCGGTGGCTGTGCATTTTCGACCGGTGGCGGTATCAAGGTGATTCGCATCATGCTGCTGTTCAAGCAGGGCTATCGTGAAGTCTTACGTCTGATTCACCCTAATGCGATATTTGCCATCAAGGTTAATGGTAAAGCCTTGCCTGCGAAAGTCGTGGGGGCGGTGTGGGGCTTTTTTGCCATGTATGTTTTCTGTTTTAGCATCATGCATCTGTTTTTGATGTCAACAGGGTTGGATGTCGTCACATCTTTCTCAGCTGTTACTGCCTGTCTGAATAACTTAGGCCCAGGCTTGGGTGAGGTTGGCGCTAACTTTGGTGATATCAATTCGCCATCAAAATGGGTGTTATGCATGGCCATGCTGTTAGGTCGCCTGGAAATCTTTACTTTGCTAGTGGTGTTGACGCCCGCATTCTGGAGGCGTTAAGTGCATCCAGATCAAGAAAAGTGGGATCGGATTTATTCAAATAGACCTGATACCAACCCCGTTACAGCAGAAGTATTGCAACACAATCAGCATTTGCTACCTGAAACAGGCCACGTGCTGGATTTGGCCTGTGGTTTAGGGGGAAATAGCTTGTTGCTGGCAGAGAAGGGCCTAACCGTCAGCAGTTGGGATATTTCCCCCGTAGCGATTCGCCATTTGCAGCAGCGTGCTCAGGAAAAAAATCTCAGCATTGATGCCAAAGTAAGAGATGTCATTGAGCAGCCACCTGAGGCAAATAGCGTTGATATGCTGGTTGTGACACATTTTTTACAGCGCGATATGACCGAATTATTAACAGCAACGCTGAGACCCGGCGGTTTATTGTTTTACCAAACATTTTGCCGCAATAAAGTGTCTCAGCAGGGACCAAGTAACCCGGATTACTTATTAAAAGATAATGAACTCCTGACGATGTTCGCCGGTCTTAAAGTCAGGGTATACCGCGAAGAATCGCTGTTAGGGGATCATTCTATGGGATGGCGAAATCAGGCTATGTTAGTGGCTGAAAAGGTATAAAGCTTTTTTTGACTAAATAAATTTGCTTGCGCAAGGCATGATCTATAAAATAACGCGGTTCAAAAGCTCATAACCTATGGTTGGAGCGAGATTTTTTGCAAACACACATTTAACGAGTACAGATATGAAAGCGGATATCCATCCAGATTACAACGAGATCAATGTTACCTGTAGCTGTGGTAGCACCTTCAAAACTCGCTCTACACGCACTTCAGACTTGACTCTGGACGTGTGCTCAGAATGCCACCCGTTCTACACCGGTAAGCAAAAAATGCTGGATACGGCTGGTCGTGTAGACAAATTCCGTCAGAAATACGGTAAATAATCTGTCGGAATCAACCCTTATGGTTTGATTATGATTCACGTGTTAGTACAAATTAGTACAAGTCACGACAGAATTCGAAGCCTCTGCCTTATGGTCGGGGCTTTGTTGTTTCTGGGGCTTGCAGGTTGCGCCACCAACCCGGTTACGGGTGATCAGAACTTTGTTATGTTTGGTGAAGACACTGAACTGGAAATCGGGCGAACCAATCACCCTAAGATCATTGCTGAATATGGTCGCTATGAGGATGAGGCGCTTCAGGCTTATGTCCAATCAGTGGGTGAAAAGCTGGCCAAAAATAGTCATCGTGATGATCTTATTTATCGGTTTACGGTATTAGACTCGCCGACCATCAACGCCATGGCGCTACCTGGTGGCTATGTTTATATCACGCGTGGTCTTATGGCTTACCTCAATTCAGAAGCAGAGCTAGCGGCTGTATTAGGCCATGAGATTGGTCATGTGACGGCACGCCACGGTGTGCGTCAGCAAAGTGCAGCACAGGCCGCCAACCTTGGTTACACGCTTGGTTCTATCTTGCTTCCGGGGCTTCGTGGGGCGGGTTCACAAAATCTGTTTAATATTCTTGGCGGTGCGTTACTTAGCGGCTATGGTCGTGAGCATGAGCTGGAGTCAGATCGCTTAGGTGCCGAATACTTAGCGCGTTCTGGTTATGAGCCACGGGCGATGATCGATGTTATTAGTGTACTGAAAGACCAGCAAACATTTGCCGCCGCTGAAGCGAAAAAACTGGGGCAAGATTATCAGGGCTATCACGGTTTATTTGCCAGTCACCCGGATAACGACACGCGACTTCAGCAAGTTGTGGGGGAAGCGGAGAAATACACTAGCGCAGGCAACGGTAAGGTTTATCGCGATACGTACTTACAAAAAGTCGCGGGTATGACTTTTGGAGACAGTGAAAAGCAGGGTATTCGTTCAGAAAATCATTTCTATCACTTAGCTATGCGCTTTTCGGTCGACTTTCCTATTAGCTGGCACGTGAATAATAACCCCAACAGTCTGCAGGCAATTTCTCCTGGCGGAAAAGCATTTATCGATATGGGGGTTTCAGATATCAACCGCAAGTTGTCACCGAAGCAGTTTATTGAGCAACGCTTGAAAGTGGATAATTTGCGTTCCGGGCAAGCCATAAAACCTCATGGACTTGACGGTTACACAGGCCTGACTGTTCATCAGAACAAACCAGTACGTATTGCTGTGATTTATTTACGTGATCAGGCATTTATCTTTTTGGGAACGGCCAAAGATAGCCGCGATTTTACCCAGTTTGATGACCACTTTCTGAGTTCTATCAACAGCTTTCATGCTCTACGCGATGATGAAATCGAGCATGCCCGAGAGTTGAAACTTGAAATCGTGTCTGTGACGAATAACGATAGTTATGGCAAATGGGCGCAAACCTCACGCATCAGTAATAGCCCATTGCAGCAGTTGAAATTGCTGAACGGAGACTATCCTGATGGTGAGTTGAAAAATGGGAAAAAGGCAAAAAGAGTACACTGATCAAAATAGATCAATCACCGGTGTACTGCCATTTTCTCCTGCATATGTGCCGGGTACCGGAGCCATATCGGTCGGTGCCATCTGTTCACGGAATGTTTCATAAATGGCATTTGTTGCATCTGGTCTGGCCAGCTTACCGGTTTCAGGATCAATTCTAACCGTAACCATGTCGACAGGTACTTCAAGTGGCGTGTCAGCAAGCCCCTTCAGTGCGACTTTCATAAAATCTATCCACATTGGCAGGGCAGCACGGCCACCGGTTTCATAACGGCCTAATGAGCGCGGTTTATCAAAACCTACCCAGCTTATCGCGACTAACTCAGGATGAAAGCCATTGAACCAGGCATCAACTTGATCGTTGGTGGTGCCGGTTTTTCCGGCGAGATCATTTCTACCCAGACTCATTGCTTTTCGGCCTGTGCCGTATTTGACGACGTCTCTAAGCAAGCTATTCATGATGTAATTGTTTTGGGGTGTCATGATCTGCTCAGCGGCATTTAAGCCGTTTGTTTCGCTAGCAAATGCCTGATTCTCCAGAACACAGGTTTCGCATACAGTAGCAGGCGCAGATTGCGACAAAATATTGCCTTGTGAGTCTTCCACCCTCGTAATCAGGTAGGGTTTAACACGATAGCCACCGTTAGCGAGTGCAGAGTACGCTGTTGCCATATCCAAGGGGGCGGCGCTACCACTGCCCAGAGCTAATGATAAGTTTTTATGCAACATGCCGTCTTCAAAGCCAAATTTTTTGGCGTATTCCACAGCGTAATTGGCACCGATATCACGTAATAGTCTAATTGAGATTAGGTTTCGTGAATGGATCAGACCTTCCCGTAGGCGAGTGGGACCGAAAAACTTGCCACTGTAGTTTTCTGGACGCCACACATTTTCTAAACCAGGATCGTCAAATACGACCGGTGCATCGTTGATGATTGTGGCCGGCGTGTAACCTTTTTCCAAAGCGGCTGAATAGATAAACGGTTTAAAGCCGGAGCCAGGTTGTCGCCTGCTTTGTGTGACACGATTGAATTTATTATTAAAATAGTCAAAACCGCCATTGAGTGCCGTTACTGCGCCATCGTAGGGAGCAACGGCTACAAGAGCACCTTCAGCTTCTGGTAGTTGGGCTAACTGCCAACTGTCACCTTCCATTTTTTCAACGCGAATAACATCGCCGGGTTTAACGACATCTGCTACTTTTTTGGGGACGGCGCCGCGACTATTGGTGCTGAGTTTTTTCTGAGCCCACTTCATTGAACCTAAGCTGAGTGTTTCAAAGCCATGTTTTTTAATAAAAATGGTGGCCGATTCCTGACTTATTTGAGTCACAACGGCAGGTTTGAGTGGGCCGATTGAATCGAAGGTGTCGATTTTGGCAAGCAGTTCGTCTTCAGAGCTGTCCAGCGTTATAGGTATTTCTGCAATGGCACCACGGTAGCCATGGCGACGATCGTAAGATAGCAAGGCGTTTTGTAGAGCTAGGTTGGCTGCTTTTTGGTGATCGCCACGAATTGTGGTGTAGACGTTAAGGCCATTGGTATACGCCTCATCACCAAATTGTTCGATGAGTCTGGTTCGTACCATTTCCGCAACATAGGGTGCATAAACTTCTATTTCTCGACTGTGGTACTGAGCTGAAACGGGTGCTTTACTGGCATCAATATAATCCTGTTCAGAAATGTAGCCGACTTCCCACATTCTTCTCAGAACATAATTACGGCGAATCAACGCACGCTCAGGGTTGGCAATCGGGTTATATTTGGAGGGCGCCTTTGGCAGGCCGGCAATCATAGCCATTTCTGGCAGTGTGAGCTCACTCAGTGGACGGCCGTAATACACATGGCGGCAGCACTACACCATAGCCGACTACTAGTAATTTATTGAGATACAGCGTCAGAATTTCTCTTTCGATAAACTGCTCCATTTCCAAGGCCAGAATAATTTCATTTAATTTGCGCAAATAGGTTTTTTCATTGCTTAAAAAGAAATTGCGCGCAACCTGCATGGTGATGGTGCTACCACCTTGCGTCTTTGAGCCAGTGGTAAGGAGTGAGTATGCCGCACGAATGATGCCTTGGTAATCCACCCCGGGATGCTGATAAAAACGATCATCTTCAGCAGCGAGGAAGGCATCGATCAGTGGTTGTGGTATCTCTTTAGCTTCGACCGGGATTCGGCGTTTTTCACCAAACTCTGCCATAAGCAAACCTTCGGAACTATAGATACGTAGCGGTATTTGCAGCTGAGTTTGCTTCAATGTTTTGGTATCAGGTAACTTTGGTGCTAGGAAAAAATAAACAACAATAGCTGCTACCAAAGATAGGAAAGAGAGCGCTAATATGAGTTTAATTAGAAATCGGCTAAGTCGCAGCATTGTGTGAATTGGGTCGCTAATTTAAGGGTTAAAAGTTCGCAAAAAATAAGTCACTAGAGTATATATAAAGGTAACAATAAAAACAGTGCTTGAATTCAAACCCTTAGTTTTATTGAGATTTATGTTGACATCCGTTATTTTCTTAATAAACTACTTTAACTAAGACAGCTAAGTGAGTCACTCACTATTGGTTCAACAGGAATTGAGGCGACGAATGTTAGGACGAAAAAAAGCTCCTTTTTTAGGGATAGATATCAGTTCATCAGTGGTGAAAGTGCTTGAACTCAACAAGAAAGGGGATAGATATACTGTTGAGTCCTATGCGGTAGAACCTTTACCTGTGAATGCTGTAGTCGAGAATCGAATCGAAAACAGGGACGAAGTTGCCGGCGCTATCCGTCGTGCGGTCAAGCGCTCTGGAACCAAGACTAAAGAAGCTGCTGTTGCTGTTTCGGCCAACTCAGCCATCACCAAAACAGTGTCATTCCCTGCAACGTTATCGGATCGTGAGCTTGAAGAAAATGTCATGCTCGAAGCCGAAAACTACATACCTTATCCACTCGAGGAAGTCCGATTAGATTTTGAAGTCTTAGGTACCTCCGCCACAGATGTCGATGCTGTAGATGTGTTACTTGCAGCGTCTCGACGTCAAAATGTTGATGCCCGTACCGAGGTGATTGAAAAGGCTGGCTTGAAACCTATGTTGGTCGATGTCGAAGCCTACACAATGGAAAATGCTTTTGAATTAATAGCGCGACAATTACCACATCATGGTCAAGGTCTAACGGTAGCGGTAGCTGATGTAGGTGCCACAGTGACAACCTTGCATGTGCTTGTCGATGGCAAGATCGTCTTTACTCGTGAGCAGACTTTCGGTGGCCGAATGTTAACGGAAGATATCGAGCGGCATTATGGCATGTCATATCAAGAAGCCGGTCGTGCCAAAAAAGACGGTAGTCTGCCAGATGATTATGGTCCTAAGGTTCTTGAGCCCTTTAAACGCACGATGACGATGACCGTTACTCGGGCTTTGCAATTCTTCTTTTCTGCCTCGACACAGTACCAGTCAATCGATCACATTATCCTTGCTGGTGGTTGTGCGTCTATTAAGGGCGTTGCCGAGATGATAGAAGAAGAAACGGGTACATCGACATCGGTAGCAAATCCTTTTTCAGATATGGTGTTGGGGTCGAGAGTTAAAATTCAGGCCTTGAGTAATGACGCACCATCAATGATGATTGCTTGTGGATTGGCAATGAGGAGTTTTGACTAATGGCTCATATTAATCTACTGCCATGGCGTGAAGAACTCCGTGAAGAAAGACAAAAACAATTCTATATGGCTTTGATCGCCAGTTTCGTTTTTGCTGGCTTGGTTTTATATGCCGTTTTAAGTTACGCCAATGGCCTCATTGATGAACAAAATCAACGAAATACGTTTTTACAGCAAGAAATTGTAAAAGTTGATAAAAAAATCAAAGAAATTAAAGATCTTGAAAAGCAACGTGAGCGCTTATTGGCAAGAATGCAAGTGATTCAAGAGTTACAGGAAAGTCGTCCCAAAATTGTAAAAGTATTTGATTCATTACCTCGGCTTGTTCCTGAAGGGGTTAACCTTGAGCGAGTTAAACGTACAGGTAACAAAATCAATTTTGATGGGGTGGCCCAATCAAATGCTCGTGTCTCTGTTTTTATGAGCCAAGTTGATAATAATGAAGAATATGGTGAGTCACGGCTTAACGTCATTAAACGTACGTCAAGTAAAGACAATGCGATTAGGAAATTCACGGTTGAAGTGAATGAGTCCAAGTTAAAGTCTGAAGACGGAGAAAAATAATGGAATTGTCTTCAATCACAGAGCTCGATTTTAACGAAAGTGGTGAATGGCCGACCCCGATAAAAAGTATTGCCATTCTATTGATTTGTGTCCTGGTTTGGGGGGGCGGGTATTACTTTCAGTTGAAAGATAAAAAAATAGAACTGGAAGCCCTTGAGCAGAAAGAAGTCGAACTCAGAACGACCTTTGAAGTAAAACAGGCCAAAGCGGTTAATCTAGAAGCCTATAAAGAACAGTTAGCAGAGATGCGAGTCATGTTTGCTTCGATGCTTGAGCAGTTACCTAAAAAAACGGAAGTGCCTGAATTGCTGGTCGATATTTCACGAACTGGATTGATTAATGGGTTGGAATTTGAACTATTCCAACCACAGGGTGAACGACCCATCGACTTCTATGCTGAGTTGCCCATCAACATGAAAGTGACTGGAAACTATCACCAGTTTGGTGAGTTTATCAGTGGAATTGCCTCATTACCTCGTATTGTTACTTTGCATGATATGCAGATGGGGCCCCTTAACGAAAAAACCGGAAAAATGACGATGGATGTTCAAGCAAAAACCTATCGTTATTTTGATGAGCAAGAGTAATGATGGTTGCAAAACGGATACATAAGGGAAGCGACAATGTTAGATAGGCTAAAAATGTCGATGGTACTCATTGTGTTCAGTCTGGCGGGATGCCAACAGAACAAAGATGACTTACAAACGTATGTTGCAGAGGTGAAAGCACAGCAGAAATCGGATATACCGCCTATTCCTGTTATGAAACCTTATGAAAAGTTCGATTATGCCGCTGCAGAAATACGAGATCCGTTTTTGCCTACCGTCGTTGATGTGCCAGAAACAGCAGATGAACCTATTTTGGACAATGGCATTAGCCCGGACAGTAACCGGCGTAAAGAAGCTTTAGAGACTTTTGAACTAGCACAGCTGCAATACGTTGGTACGCTTGAGCAAGAGAAAAAATGGGCCTTAGTTCGTTCACCGGACGGTGTTATCCATCGTGTTCAAGTGGGTAATTACATGGGGTTAAACCATGGCAAAATCTTATCGATAAGTGACAACGAGCTGAAATTAAATGAAATTGTTTCGCAGGGTAAAAATGGCTTTATCGAGAGGGAAACCTCTGTCTCGGCAGTAGAGGTGAAATAGTGATGAAAAATATCATGATGAATAAAAATGGAATCGACATGAACGAGCAGAGACTTCTGAATAGTGAAAAATCGACTTTAACTGCGATCTTAAACAGGTTCATATACTTCTTTGCTGTTATGTTCATCAGTTCGACGACATATGCTGCTGAGCTGAAAAGCTTAGACTTCAGTGCTTTGCCGGGAAATAAAGCGAAAATCCAACTTGTTTTTTCTGAACCGATCGCCAAGCCAAACAGTTTTTCTACGGATGAACCTGCCAGAATTATTGTCGACTTTGCTGGCGTAGCCAATAAATTACAAGAGCGTACCAAGCAGGTTAATGTCGGCGTGACTAGAAGCATTTCAACCGTCGAAGCTGGTGAACGCACTCGGATGGTGATTAATTTACTGCAAAAAGCGCCTTATGTGATTAGTCAAAATGGCAATCAAATGGAAATTACCATTGATAATGCCAATGCCACTCAAACCACACAGCGCAGATCACAATCAGGCATGACAACCGTCACCGATGTCGATTTTCGGCGCGGTGAAGAGGGAGAAGCACGACTGATAGTCAAACTGGACGGTGAAGAAGCTGCAATGGATGTACGTCAGGAACGTGGCGACATTGTTATTGAGTTAGCGAATGTGGCACTACCTGATAAATTACATCGCAGACTGGATGTGATCGACTTTGCGACACCCGTTAAGTTTATCGATTCTGATGCCTCTGCGAATGCGACCAAACTCACGTTGACGACAGAGGGACGCTATGAGCATCTGGCCTATCAGTCAGAGAACACGCTCGTTGTTGAAGTTAAGCCTTTACCGGATCAGCCTCAGGCGGGTCAGGATAGAAATCAATTTGGTTACAGCGGAGAGAAGCTTTCCTTAAACTTCCAAAACATTGAAGTAAGGGCAGTACTGCAGTTGCTGGCAGATTTCACGGGCATGAACTTAGTGACCAGTGACACGGTGAAAGGTAATCTGACCTTGCGCTTGAAAAATGTGCCTTGGGATCAGGCTCTAGATATTATTCTGAAAACCAAAGGCTTAGCGATGCGTCAAAACGGTAATGTGTTGATGGTAGCGCCAGCAGCAGAAATTGCCGCAAGAGAAAAACAAGAGCTTGAAGCGCAAAAACAATTGGTAGAGTTAGAGCCTCTTTACACAGAAATTGTCGAAATTAAGTTCGCAAAAGCAGATTTGCTTGCCACATTATTAAGAACCGACGGCAAGCAAGGCGGTAACAGTGGGCAGAGTGGGTTTTTATCACCTCGTGGCAGTATCACGATTGATGATCGCACCAATTCACTGTTAATTCGAGATACGGCAGATAATCTTGTTGATATCAGACAGGTGATAGATGAGTTAGATAAACCTGTTCGCCAAGTATTGATAGAGTCCCGGATTGTTATCGCCAATAATGACTTTAATAAAGAGTTAGGCGTCAGGTTTGGTACCTCAGCGCAAAGTAACACTCTAGGTGCTGGTTCATCAGGAAGCTTAACAGGGCTGAGCACAAACCCGAATAATGACGATCAAATTCGTGCCAACAGTGTCGTCGGTAATGATTTGAACGTGAATTTGCCGGTTAGTAACCCATCAGGTTCAATTGGTCTGGCATTAGCTAAATTACCGTTAGGTATGATTCTGGAACTTGAGCTGTCTGCTATGCAGGCGGAAGGTAAAGGTGAAGTTATTTCATCACCACGAGTCATTACCTCAAATCAGCAGCAGGCAACAATTGAGCAGGGTACCGAAATCCCTTATCAAGAAGCGACCTCTAGTGGTGCTACTAATGTTTCATTTAAAGAAGCGGTATTAAAGCTAGATGTGACGCCTCAAATAACGCCTGATGACAGAATTGTCATGGACTTGGAAGTCAGTAAAGATGAAGTCGGTGAAGTGTTCTTAGGTGTGCCGAGCATTGATACCAGAAGCGTTAAGACGCAAGTATTAGTCGATAACGGTGAAACGGTTGTGCTTGGGGGAATTTACGAACAAAGCACCAATGATAATGTGGAGCGCGTTCCGTTCTTTGGTGACTTACCGTATGTTGGTTTCCTCTTCAAGAACACATTTAAAGAAGATCGTAAACGTGAATTACTGGTTTTTGTCACACCAAAAATTGTGAAAGAAGGTTTGCAATACTAAACTTCGTCACAACCTGTAAAATGAAAAGCCGGGTCAGCATTGCCCCGGCTTTTTTATGATCATAACCAAAGGTCAGTAACATTGATATCGGGTAATATATTTCTGATTGGGCCAATGGGGGCTGGCAAATCAACCATTGGTCGCCAGCTCGCCAAAGCGCTGCGTAAGAAATTCTATGATAGTGATAGAGAAATAGAAAAACGCACTGGTGTATCTATCTCGTGGATATTTGAGATGGAGGGTGAAGCAGGCTTCAGAGAACGTGAGTCAAAAGCGATTGATGAATTAACAGCATTTGATAATGTGGTGGTTGCCACAGGTGGCGGTGCAATACTCTCAGAAGAAAATCGTAATTGGCTTCGCTCCCGAGGCGAGGTTGTCTATTTGTCTGCTACCGCAGAGCAGTTATATCGACGGACGGCGAAAGACAAAAAAAGGCCGTTATTACAAACTGGCGATAGACGTAAACAAATTGAAGCGTTGATGGCTCAGCGTAACCCCTTGTATGAACAAGTCGCTGATATCATCATAAAAACAGGCGATCAGTCGATTCAACACACGGTGAATGACGTGATCAAGCAATTAAAGAAAACAAAAAAGAACTTTTCCTTATCATGAAGACACTAGAAGTCTCGCTCGCTGAGCGTAGCTATCCTATTTATATCGGTCAGAACTTGTTGTCACAACCAGAGCTGATTCAAAAGCATATAAAAAGTAAAGAAGTACTGATTGTCACTAATGAAACAGTCGCACCGCTTTACCTTGAGCAACTCGAGGCGGCGTTAACTAACTATAAGCATCAAGCTGTGATATTGCCTGATGGCGAAGAATTTAAAAATCTAGACGTACTCAATCAGGTATTTGATAAGTTATTAGAAGCCAGGTTCTCGCGCCAGGTCACATTGATAGCACTGGGTGGTGGAGTTATCGGCGACATGGCAGGCTTTGCTGCGGCCTGTTATCAACGTGGCGTGCCTTTCATTCAAGTACCGACAACATTACTTTCACAAGTGGACTCTTCGGTTGGAGGCAAAACGGCCGTCAATCATGCCTTGGGTAAAAATATGATAGGTGCGTTTTATCAACCACAATGTGTGCTTGCCGATACCAACACCTTGAATACGCTGGATGATAGGCAACTTGCTTCGGGCATAGCCGAAGTTATCAAGTATGGCTTGATTAATGATGCCGAGTTTTTTGAATGGCTAGAGCATAATATGTCAGCGTTGAAGAATCGTGTTCCAGAAGCGCTGGCCTATGCGATTGAGCGGTCCTGTCAGGATAAGGCCGATATTGTAGCTAAAGATGAGACCGAGCAAGGGGTTAGAGCCTTACTTAATTTGGGTCACACTTTTGGGCATGCCATAGAAACAGGTATGGGCTATGGTAACTGGCTGCATGGCGAGGCCATTGCTACCGGCATGCTGATGGCTGCCGACTTATCAGCTCGGCAGGGTTGGATGCAACACGCGGATGTTCAACGTATTCGTGCTATTTTTGAAGAAGCTGGCCTTCCTGTTATAGGGCCTGCAGAGATGACAGTAGAGCAATATATGGCATTGATGTCTGTCGATAAAAAGGTTCAAGCGGGTGTGATTCGTCTCATTTTGCTGAAAGGAATTGGCCAAGCGACGATTAGTGATGACTACGATGTCACGATGTTGCAGGAGACATTGACCCAATTTCAAGCATAAAGGACTCAGTGAGCGATGAGTGATATTGCGGCGACATCTCCGGAACCTGCCTATCTTGCTAGGTTGGCGCTTCAGCGTTTACCATTTGTCGCCGTTAAAGATGCTGCCGATTTTTATGACGGACGGCACATAAAGCAACGACGATTATTAGTGTTACATATCGTTCGAGCGACGCAAACGCCGGTACTTATTCACGCTGAAGCGGGGATGGGTAAAACGACCATACTGCAACATTTACAGCGTGAAACTGCCCGCGACTTACGCTTCTGTACTATTGATTCAAACACTTCACTACACACATTGCCACAGCTTTTACTTAGCAGTTTTGGAGCTGATAGTGATAACTCGTCGACAGATGAAGCGTTAGAACAAGCATTGAAGCAACGTTTATTGCAATTGCGAAACCTCAATATCGTTCCCGTATTATTAATTGATGATGCTGAAAAATTAGCGAATGATGTGTTGGCGAAGGTTCAATATTTACTCAGTTGGCAAAATGAAGGAAAAAGCCTGTTACAGGCTGTGATGACAAGTCAGTCTGAGACCTTAGTGAACATGTTCTCACTACAAAAAATCGATTTGCCGATATTGGATGCAGAGGATATTCCTGCCTATTTAAAGCTGCGGCTGGAGGCGGCTGGTTTCTCCGGCGATTTTCCTTTTGATGAAAAAGCGATTCAACGCCTCACTAAGCTTTCACAGGGCAAGCCTGCCAAGCTAAACCAGTTGGCACATCAACACTTGCTTGGAGCTAAGAAAACTAGCCCTCTTTATGCTGATTGGTCATCCATTATGGCTAAATTCATACGCTGGTCACCGTTAGCGTTACTGGCTCTAATACTGATTATCTTTTTAAGTTATCAGGACAAAATTAATCGCTGGATCAGCCCTGTTGAAGACAGTGATAAAGAGCTTCAAATACCCGAATTAGTAAGCCAGGGTGATGATATCACTACGGTGATTGTCGATGATACGCCGCAGCAGGAAAGTAAACAGGTGGAGTTAGCGCAACGCGATGAGCTTGCTGATCTGCTTGCTGAGATACCGGTAGCGATAGAACATTCTGAGACTGAGACTGAGACTGAGACTGAGACTGAGACTGAGACTGAGACTGAGACTGAGACTGAGACTGAGACTGAGACTGAGACTGAGACTGAGACTGAGACTGAGACTGAGACTGAGACTGAGACTGAGACTGAAGGCGATTTGCCACCGCAAACTAAACAGGCTCTATCTCAGCCGAATACAGCCAATACCGCTGTCATCAGTGAGCAAAAAGCAGCTGATAATCAGGCAGCTAAATCTGCTGAAGCTGAGGTGCAAGATTCAGATTGGATACTGTCGCAAAAGCCAACAGACTATACATTCCAGCTTATGGGCTCGTGGTCCTATGAAGAAGTCACGGAGTTTATCGAGGAAAATGCATTAACGGGACAGCTTGCTCGTTTCACTAGTTTGCGTGATAACAAGCCCTGGCATGTATTGATATATGGCGTTTATCCATCAAAAAAGCTAGCATTATCAGCAAGTAACAATTGGCCTGCACCGTTAAATACTTTACCAACTTGGTTGCGACGCTTTGATAGCGTGCAAAATCAGATCAAAGATAAGGGCGTATCGCGCGAATAAGATCGTGCGCTTGAACGTGATAACTGGCAAAAACAGCACGGTAAACAGGTCGTTTGTTGACTCGGGCTTCAGAAAAAATGCCTTGCTGTACTAAAGGCGATAATAGCCCTTTTTCAGCCGACTCAAAACAGACAACCCCTGTTTCAGATTGGATGACAGGCCACGAGGTTAACTCAGATAACTGCATAACGAATTGTCTCGCTTGAGCAAGTCGATAGCGTGTTTTTTCGTAAAACCACTCTTCGCCCAATAATTGCAGATTTAGCCATAACGGTAAAAATAATTCACCACCGAAAGAGCCTGCCAGCTGTTTTGTCGGCGGCGTCTCTAAATAATGCGTTTCACCTAAGGATTGTTTTTTATGTTGGCTTAAGAGGATACTACAAGGTCTTGGTTGAAATAAGCTTTTATGAGGGTCAAAACTAACCGTGTCAGCCTGAGCGAGACATTGATAAGTATCTTTGTATTCGGGCAGCATGGCTACAGCGCCTCCCCATGCCGCATCCACATGCAGCCAACAGCCATAATCAGCGGCAATCGATACACTTTCTGGTAAAGGGTCAATGCAGCCACTAGCAGACGTGCCTAGGTTTAATACAACGGCTAGCGGTCGCTCTTGCTGGCAAGCCTTTAACAACGCTTCCGGTAGTAAACGATCGCTATCATCGGTACTCAAGGCGTGAAATTCAAGCCCTAAAATATCACAGGCTTTTTTGATCGAATAATGACAGGCGTGACTGCCATAAACGCGCTTTCGCTGTTGGGTATTTGCGTCACGTGCTTGCCATAATGCTTCTAAGTTACTATAGCTACCACCGTGCGTGAAGTAAGCATGGGCTTGATGGAAATATGTTTTTATCCAGTCTAATGTTGTTGTTTCTGCATCTTTTAAGAAAGGGTATAACTCCGGCGAAAGCAGGTTACCTTGGTGTATGCCGGCAATCTGTTGGCCAATCAGGCTATAGGGAGCAAGATTAGGCGTCATATGAGCGGCCCACGACGATTGCTGATGAAGTGTCGCTTCTTGTATCAATTGCTGACAGTCACCAGTTAATAGATCGAGCTTGCTGTCATTACTGCTGGTTCTGTTGGCGTGAAGTGTCTCGAGCAAAAGACTGAGGGTTTCAGCCTTAGGCAATGTTTGACTCATTTCAGAACGAGACCCTTGTCAGGAAATAAAGCCTGCTGCTGAAAGTGAAATAATTGAGTTTGTACAGGCTGTTCTTCGTAAAGATGTTTAAAGCCTTTATCGAGCACACCGTGATCGATGAGCGCTTTAATTCGACTGGAAACGACGGTTGTACGTTTAATCATCACCAATTCTTTTACATCAAGTTGCTGACTTAGCCACAAAGCGAGGCTGTCTGAGCTGATATCCCAGCTATGGGGTAACTCAGCAATATCTAAGACGCTCCGCTCCGGTAGCCAGACATGTAAGCCATTTTCGAGAGGGTCTTGCTGATTTGGGTAGTAAAAAGGGATGCTATTGGGGGCCAAGTCAGCGAGTAGTAAACCGAACTGAGTCATTGCCAGTATCGCCATATGGTGCGCGGCACCATCACTAAAGCGATGTAGCCGTTGAGCGTGTCGAACTTCATCAGCAAAAGGGCCGCCGCCGGGAACAATGATCACCGGCTCTTGCTGACTGGCTTCATCGAGCAACTCGAGCCATTGGCGTAACTCTGGGGTGTGAAACAGGCTACCGCCGAGCTTGATGATTCTCATGGCTTGGAAAGTCCGTCTACCAAACGAAACATCGCAGCGGCTTTGTCATGCACTTCTTGATGTTCAGACTCAACCTCTGAATCTGCGACAATACCGCCACCAGCCCAAAAACGAAGCCGATTATCATTATAGACTAAGGTGCGAATCGTAATATTTGTATCCATATTGCCATCAAAACCAATATACCCCAAGCTGCCACAATACACGCCACGACGGTTGGGTTCCAGCTCTTCAATGATTTCCATGGCACGTAACTTGGGTGCACCTGTAATTGAGCCACCCGGAAAACAGGCACGTAACAATGATACCGAAGTTTTATCAGCAGCAAGTTTCCCGGTGATGGTGCTTACTAAATGGTGAACTGTCGCAAAAGATTCTAAAGCGAATGGTTTTGGCACATTTATGCTGCCCGGTTTGCACACTTTCCCCAGGTCATTTCGTAATAAATCCACAATCATCAGATTTTCAGCGCGATCTTTCAGGCTTTCTTGTAAATCAGCAGCCAACTGTTTGTCTCGGTCAGGATTTGTTAAATCACGTGGGCGTGTGCCTTTAATGGGTTTGGTTTCAACATGATCTTGCTGTACTTGTAATAGTCTTTCGGGTGAAGAGCTCATCACCGAGACGTTGCCGGGATTAAAAAAAGCAGAGAACGGAGCCGCATTTTGAGAACGTAAACGTTGATATGCCAGCCAAGCATCGCCGCTTGCTTCGACTTCAAATCGTTTAGCCAGGTTGACCTGATAACAGTCACCTTCCGTGATGTAATGTTTGATCTTGTCAAAGGCTTGTTTGTAGGCAGCTTCGGTAAGATTGCTGGTCAGTTTGCCATCTACTGTGAACGAAGCGGGTTCTGAGGGTGTGACTGAGCTGAGTATTTCTACAAGGTCGGGCCAAATGGTATGTGTGTGAGGGTCGAGTCCAAAGCTGGCTAGCCAGCAGCGTTTTAGTTTATGGTCGGTGATGACTGCCCAATCATAGATGCCGACGGCCATTTCCGGGATGCCTTCCGCATCGAGAGCGTATGCAGGTAAAGATTCAATACGTCTACCCAAGTCATAAGCAAAATAGCCAATAGCGCCACCACAGAATGGCAGACTGGTTTGTGACTGATGGGTGGGTGAGAGCAGGCTCTCCAATAGCTCAAAGGGATCTTGTTCCGAAGTCCTGCTGCCGTTTTTCTCTGATATCAGTGTTTTCTCTCCCCACGTTTCCAGCGTAATAAAGGGATCCGCACTAAGAATGTCGTAGCGACCGTTTTCCCCGGAGGTATTTGCACTGTCGAGTATGACGGGCCAATGATGAGAACGCAGCTTAGCAAACAGTTTGGCACTGTCTTCAGGATAGGGTAGCTCTGTACAAAGAGGAGGAAGCAGCAAAGTCATTTGTCTATTTTACGACAACTGCTGCTGCGCCAGAAGAGCCAATGCGGTTGCCGGTGCATGAGCGGCAGCATCATCCCTGTTTTGGCATAACGCACTAAAGTCGACATATGGGCGGTTCAACCTTTCGGCTATTGCTTTGATAATAAATCGTCCCACACCTGCACCAATCAAGGGGGCACCCTTATTAATAGCAGAGTGTCTGCTTAACACTTGTAAACAGGCCTGGGTAATTTGTTGAAGTTGTTGCTCAGCAAACCAGTCTGCGACAATGCGCCATTGAGCATCTGTTGCCTCCTCAGCATCAGTTGCCAGCATTCGGGCTAAACGTTGTTGGCAATGACGGTTTTGCCATGGTTGTCCGTCAGCGCTTGAATCCTGAATCTCTGTTGCGGACACTTGCTCTAATATGCACCAGACATCGCCACTACTGGCAAACCACTCTGCTGTTAAGGGGACAAGTTCACCATTCAATGGCGCATGATGACTGATAGCGAAAAGTGGTGTGCGAATTGCCCCTGTATAGACTAACTCGCCCGATTTCTGACGATTGTGATCATCAAGCCCATGTGGCTGTATTTGGCCATCAATAAACGGAATAATATCGCAGGTGGTACTTCCAATATCGAGAAATAAACCTTGCGAGCATTGGGTTGCAACAAATAAAGCACTGGCTTGCCAATTCATCGATGCGACATCACGCCATGCTTGTTTGGCTTGTTGCGGCTTTAGCCAACCACGCTGGCCTGCAAAGATGTGTAATGCTGCCTCAGGCAGGATATCGGCAACACAGCTGAGTATTTCTGCTACCCCTTGCTCGCGGTTCTCAAATGCATCGACCAGCTCTCCCGTCATGGTGATGGCATGTTGAGCATGACGACAATTGAGCAGGGTCAGTGCTTGTTGCATGGCGGTGTGCAGCTCATGAATGCCCTGCCATAAAGCACAAGGCAATTGTATGACTTGGGTAATCTGGCCCGAATTATCACAGTAGGCTACTTTGAGATGTGCGCCTCCAATATCCCAGCCCAAAAAGCCGGTCGTGTCATTATTATTCATAGTGTGCAGGTAATCTGTGTGTAAGATTTTGGTGAAGCGGGATGACCGGATTCATATGTTCTCTCATTGCTGACTCAGCATATGAGCTGGTCAGGCGGGGGTTGATATCAATGATCCAGAGCCTGTCTTGGGTTTGAATCAGGTCGATACCAACGAATCCCCATAACCCCGGCATCGTAGCATGAATTGATTTGGCCAGTGCTTGGGCTCTTGTTTCATCAAGAAACCCCGCTTGGTGTGGCTTACAGTTTAAGAGGTTTAATTTCTGTTCCATGATGTCAATATGCTGAACATTAATCGACACTAACTCAATATTACTATCGGAAATAAAAAGACTAAGACTGAGGTTTTGACCTTCGATGTAAGGCTGCACAATGCAGTGCCTAGGATGGTTTTTAATAAGGCCTGGCAGGTTTGCTTCTAGCTCCGCTGAGTTATAGCGATAGGTATCTTCACAACCAGCGCCATCTCTGGGTTTAACGATCCAAAGGGAATTAGTCTGTTTGCTATCATTTCGCCAGTCTTCAGCAAGCTGGGTGTAAGGCGTCGGTAAGGCATGTTGCTGGAGATGTTTGAAACACGCTAGTTTATCGCTGCATAGTTGAATGCTAGTGCTGTTACAGCCCAGAATGGTTTTATTATAGCGTTCGAGTTCTTGCGTTCGTTGAGCCAATAGGCCATTGGTTTCAGGAGCAATGATGACAAAAAGCTGATAATGCGAGAGCACCTGTTGCCAAGCTGCTTGATATTGTCCGACATCACAAACTTCAAGTAATTCAATCTGTGCTTGTATATAGAAGTCATTATTCAGCCGCGCGTCACGCATGACAGTTAATCGATGACCCAGCGCGACTAAATCAGTGCAAATCGCTTGCAGCATCGCATTGCCTTCATGCATCAGATCGGGTGAATAAGGCTTATCACTTAAGGCACCGCTGGTAAGATGTTCATAAATAAATAATGTCATTCAGAGGATTCGATTCGTTGATATGCAGATTATACCGGTCATTGATATAAGAGGTGGCATCGTGGTGCATGCGAGAGGTGGCAACCGTGATGCATACTCAGCACTTAACTCAGTGTTAACACGTTCGACGGATGTCTTTCAGGTAGTCAATGATATATTGAATTGGTATCCGTTTGAGCAGTTTTACATTGCTGATTTGGATGCAATAGAAGCAGCCAAACATCGTCCGGAGTTTTATGCTGAATTAGTTCACTGTTTCACTGGGACACAGTTCTGGCTGGATGCAGGCATAACCAGCCAAAAGGATTTAAGGCTTTACTCTAAACTGCATAATCTCAAGATCGTGATAGGCAGTGAAACATTAAAATCGCTTAGCTTACTTGAGATTGAGGGGGCGAGGCAGTCAATGATTTTGTCTCTGGATAGGCGTGGCAAACAGCTTTTGGGTGCTCACAATTTATTGCACCGAACAGAGTTATGGACAGAGCAAACGATAGTGATGGATTTAGATGTTATCGGGGCGAATCAGGGACCGAGTTTGGAGTGGCTGCAAGCATTAATTGCCCAGCGGCCAGATATTGAGTGGTACGCAGCTGGTGGCGTGAGGAATAAAGCTGATTTAGAACAGTTACAGAAAATTAGAGCCGCAGGTACGCTTATTGCCAGTGCATTGCACACTGGTCAGATAGATAAAGCAGAGCTCCAAAAAATAGAGCAGGTACATCGCCCCTTTTGAAAGGGGCGATGTGATAACAAGCTCTAAGTCTTACTTAGCACCGAATGGGTGTTCGCTAGTTTTGTACTGAGCTACAACATCAGCCGCTTTTGGCTCACGTGCAACAGCACGTTTGATAGCTTCTTTAGTAGCGCGATAGTTCCAGTCTTGGATTTTCTCATCGCTATCAGCTGTTGGTGAAATAAATACACCAACACAGATGAAGCAATCATCAGCTTCGCCTGCTGGGACGGTACCATCTTCTACACATTCAGCAACTGCCAGTGATACACCGCGTTGTGCTGGACCGAACATTTGAACGGCTTGTTTCATGTTTTTGATGGTTACTTTGTTGAACATAACGGTGGCTGGTTTAACCATCAAGTTAGGTGCAACAACTGCCAACAGACCATTTACCCCTTGCTTCTGGTCAGTCAGAGTGCGGCAGAATGCGTCTTCTGCTGCTGAGCCACGAGGGCCCATAATAAGATCAATATGTGCGACATTGTCTAGGTCACCGTCTTCGATGACCAGCGATTCACCTACAAGTACGCGATCGATTACTGGCATGTTATATTTTCCTGTTCCAAAAAAATTGTCAAAAAGGCTCATTTTTTTCCCTCCTTGCGTACAAGGAAGGGTTTATACGTAATAAAGGAACGTATCACCTGCTCAGTGCCGTCCGCTGTATGCATCATGGTACTGAAATTCTGTGTAAAGAAAGCGCTTGCTGAAAGGCATGCAACAACAACGTCGTTGCGACAAGATCAGCGGTAGTTCCTGGATTAATGGCTTTCTGTTTTAATTCTTTATCCCAAGCAGTGAGCTCAGTTAAATAAGCATCTAACTTACTGTTCTTATTCATTTGAAAAACAAGTTGTTTTGCCTTCTCTGTCACTGCGGTTGCGAGCTCAACGGATTGTTTGCGACAAATTAAACTATCCGGAGCAGCTGATAAGACCTTAAGATACGCGAAAGCGGTTGCCCATTCAACACTTTCCCCAGAATTTAATGCATTTGTCAATGCAGGCAAACTAAGCTGCCATATATCCTTGAAATTACTTACATATTGCAGGGCTATTTGATCACGATTTTGAGCCAATTCCATGGCTTGCAAAAGCGTGATGGTTGGCTCTTCAGAAATGTCTTGTTGTTGCGATTTTCCCATGCCACCTGCTTCAGCTAGTCGAATAGCTTGATAGCATAAACGGGCATCTTCAATAGTCAGTGATGCCAGCACTTGCTGCAGTGTGTCGGGTAGATCAGAAAAGTCTTCGCATATTTGAATGGCGCTACATAGGGGGGCAAATAGCAGCACGATACCCAAGTTAGTATTACAGTTCACCACAGTGCGCGTAGCTTGAATTGATTGTAGTATACGCTCACCTACACTCAGTCCCGGGCTCGCCATAATGGGGGCTATCGTTTCCGCACTTTTTATAAAGTCATTTATGGCCATATTGTGGCCATCACTGAAACAATTAACATTCCCAGGTTTGGGCGCCATGACTTCTTGCTGACAAGCCCAGAATACGGCATGTTTTATCTCAGTTTCAGACAGCATGGTGGGACGAAGCTACCTCCTCAACCCGTTTCACGATGGCATTGGCGATATCACCTGCGACATCTTTTCCGGTTGCCTGAAACAGGCCTTTCCATGCCGGCACACTGTTGACTTCCAGCACACTAAACTGACCATCAACCGTTCGAATAAGATCAACGCCAGCATAGTCTGCATTCACTGCTGCGGTCGCATTTAGGGCTAACTGACGCATTTCGTCCGATACCGGCGTCGCAAAGCAATTCGCGCCCTGTGCATAGTTGGTTATCCAATGTGATGAACTGCGTGACATTGCAGCGCTAATTTCGCCATCAATCACCAATAGGCGCCAATCCTGCCATGTCCCTGTTTGTTCAGGTTGCACGTATTCCTGAAGATAAAATGCGTCACCGACGGGATTTTGCTGTTCGAATGCTTGCATAGTGTCAATGAGTGCAATGCCTTTACCTTGACAACCAAATAGGGGTTTCATGACTAAACTGATCCCATTATCCAGTTGCTTTGTGACAATCCTGCGGGCACTGTCTCTATTTTCACACGCCCAGGTACGCGGTGTAGCTAAGCCCGCTAAATGCAGCCGTAATGAGGTACGCGCTTTATCAACGGTATGCTCAATGGCACTGGCTGGGTTGAAGACCGGCACGCCTAATTCAGCCAAGGTATGCAATACATCCATACGCAAGGTAATTTGTTCAAGGTAGCCGGGCGCGATGCCACGAACGATAACCGCTGCCGGTAACTCATTGTCTAAGCCTGGAATCGTTAAACCGGTGGGGGAGTCCAGATCAATGTGGCATTCAGCTAAATCGCTGAGAATCGTTTCGATTCCTCGCTGGCGTAGAGCATTGGTTAACTGCTCACTGTGCCAGCCATGAGTATCATTAAATATGACAACGCGAGGAACGTTCATCGTGGGTCTTAGAGTCCGAAGGATTGGTTTAACAAGTCATGATTCAATTCACCAGCAGTAAAGCTTTTACCACTGTTGGTGTTGGTAATAATGACTTTACCAGGGCTAAACAGGCTGCCATCAATTTTAAAAAAGTCATATTCATATGACTTGAAGATTTCGCCGAACGGACGGCCGTAGTCTGATGATGTATTACTAGGCATTTTTTCGGCCAAGTCTTTGGCTTCTTCATCGGTGGCATCGACAAACAGTTGGACTTGTCCACCAAACAAAATGGCATCGTTGGTGCGACCCATTGCAGTCATAAAGTCTCCACCCGGCGGTGCAACTGGGGTGACACCATAACCATCAACGATTTTTTCTAATGGGAAATGTAACTCGTGTGCTTTGTGCATCGCCACTTCCAGTACACGAATGGCAATCTGCATGACACCAGCAAGGCTAGAAGTCGGGGTGAGAATGAAGGTGAGGTTTTCCGGCTTGATACCGCAGTTATTGGCAACTTTCTCAGCCACTTCCACGGGAGGGAAACTATCTACCTCTAATACAATCACGGTTGAGTCTGCTTCGTCTTTGTAACCAAACTCTTTGAACAGTTCTTCACGCCCAGCTAATGCGCGGCCAGGTCCTGAACCCAAAGCAAAGAATTTACTGTCTTCGCTTTTGTGAGACAGACTCCAACCGGCATACTGACTGCCAAGGCAGCTTAAAACCGGTGTTTTGGCATGCACATTGACAGACCAGGGCCAGTTATCAAAGCCACTATTGGTTCCCAGTGTAGCTGTACCCAAACCACCCATGCAGATTTCACCAATACGGCGACCGGCTTCCAGCCCACCTTTACAATTAATACCGGCGTCAACGATACGGGTACCGTTTTCCAGTGTGCTGATTTCTAGGTTCAAGGCCTGTGCATCGGCCACTAAGGCGTCGACCAATGGCTGGCATGCAGCATTAACGCTGGTCCAGTTGGCGGAGAGTTCAGTGCTCATGGATTAATCCTAATTTGAAGTCGAAAAATAAGCGAATTATACGTGATATGGGGGTAGACTGTCGTTTTACAAGTCTTTAATCAGCCTAGAGTTTCGTCATAAAGGTTCACGCTGCAGGGCGATGTTTGTTCAATGTGGTTTCAATAACTTCAATGCGTTTAGCGCGAATAGCCTGTTTAATGGCAATGCCGGACAAACCCGCTTGAATAAATTCAGTAGCTGTGACGGCAGCGGCAACATTGAAGCAATCACGGAAAGCAGCACCTTCAGGCATAGCTGCATCTTCATAACCGGGGCGACCTCGAAAATCCGCTTCGCCTGCTAACATGTATTGCTCAAAGCGAGTTGGGCGACGAAAACTGTCGATACCTTCCAGCACCTGTAAGACGCGATCAGCATTGAGTTCAAATAATAAGTGCACATCGGTATGAAACTCAGCCACTTTCATCGCTAAGGTGGTGGTTTCCTTTGGTGTTCTGAGCCGATGGCATAACGCTTTGGTGAGTTCAACGCTGGTGGCCTCATGCCCTTTATGGCTGGGTAAAACATCTGCAGGTGTTATGCCTTTTCCCAAATCATGGCATAGGGCAGCAAAGCGAACGCTAACATCATTTGTTAGCCGTGCTGCCTGGTCGACGACCATCATGACGTGAATACCGGTATCGACTTCAGGGTGCCATTTTGGAATTTGTGGCACACCAAACAGCCGATCCACCTCAGGGAACAATATCTTGAGTGCGCCAACTTCACGCAGTGTCGTGAAAAACGTCGAGGGTTTGTCCGTTTGCAAGGCTTTGGATAATTCTTGCCAGACGCGTTCTGAGACAAGGTGGTCTAGCTCACCTGAGTCAATCATTGCCGCAATCAGCTGTTTGGTTTCATCGGCGATGCTGAAATCAAACCGAGCAGCAAAGCGAGCAAGGCGTAAAACCCGAACCGGATCTTCGATAAAAGCAGGGGATACATGGCGCAATATGCCATTGTCTAGATCGGCTTTACCATTGAAGGGGTCAATGAGATTGCCATCTCCATCCTCAGCAATGGCATTAATCGTCAGATCGCGGCGCGCCAGATCTTGCTCTAAAGTCACGTCTGGTGAGGCATACACATCAAAACCTCGATAACCGCGCCCAGATTTACGCTCAGTCCGCGCGAGTGCGTATTCTTCTTGAGTTTCAGGGTGTAAAAACACAGGGAAATCTTTACCCACAGGCCGAAAGCCGAGGGTCAGCATATGTTCAGGCGTTGAGCCAACCACAACCCAATCGCGGTCTTTAATGGTCAATCCTAATAATTTGTCGCGGACACAGCCGCCCACCAGATAGCTTTGCATAACAACAGTTTAAGGTGTTTTAGGCTTAATTGCAGGCATACGTTCTGACAACGGTTTGATTGACTGGTTGCGTTGACTATCGAAAATCGCGGCATAACTCATTACCGTTTGCACATAGTGACGAGTTTCATTGAAAGGAATATTTTCAGCCCAGATATCGGCATCCAGCTTTTCTGAGGGTAGCCAGCGTGCCACACGATGTGGGCCGGCATTATAGGCTGCTGTCGCTAACACGGGGTTTTGCTGGTTTTCATCGTACATGCGGCGCAGATAAGCACTACCTAATTCAATATTACGTGCAGGTCGGTATAACTCGTCCAGTTGTTGGAGTGGCCGATTAATCAGTTTGGAGATGAGTCGCCCCGTTGCCGGCATTAGCTGCATTAAGCCCATTGCGCCAGCGTGAGAGCGTGCTGTTGGATTGAAAGCACTTTCTTGTCGGGCAATTGCCAGTACCCAAGACGGATCCAACCCATTTGTTTTTCCGGCTTGACGGATTTCAGTATCAAAGATTACTGGAAAACGCAGATCAAGCGCATCCCAGTACTGAGCTTTGCCTAAAAAGGCGATAGTTTGATTATGCCAGCCCCATTGATGGGTTAGTGTCGCTATCATCTGTAATTCACGAGCAGTACGAGTTTGACTGAGATGATAGGCCTCGCGCCTTGCTTCCAGCAGCATATCTTGCAGATAAAATTCGTGTAAGCGTTGAATCGCCGGTTGTTGCTTTAATGCTGCCATGTCTTGTTCGCTAATGGCTATTGGCCGGTGATTCATTTTATAGGGTTGTGTCAGATGATCTGAAGCGAGAAAAGAGTAATAGTCTCGCTCACCGAGAATGGCGGCAAAGGTCTGATTGGCAGCAGATTGTTCACCCAAACCAGCTTGGCTGCGTCCGAGCCAATACTGCCAACGGGTTGAGCCTAACTCATCAATATTCATCTGATTAATGGCTTTCTTAGCTGCACGCCAGTCTTTTTGCCATATGGCTGCACGTGCCTGCCATTCACCACCCGGTATATTGCCAAAGTAGATCAGGGCTTTATCATCACGATTGAGCGCAGCCCAGGTTCCGATTGCTTTGCGTGCGGTGATTTTGTCATGTTCACTGAATTGGTAATGATCTCGGACACGGAGCCATTGACTGTAGGCTTGTTCCGGTGAACGTTTCGCTAATCTTTGCAAACCATGAATGATGATTTCTCGGGATAGGGCTTCATCGCTGGCCAGCGATACCTGATTACGATCTGCTGGAGCCTTTGCCGGTAACTGTTTAAGCCATGTCAGTGGATTGTCATGAATGGCTTTCCAGCGTTCTACCCACGCTTTATCTTGAGTCGCTGTATTAGTTGATTTAGCAAGGTAACTGGCAATAGAAAATTGATTGTCCCGCAGAGCCAACATCATGCGTTGGCGACGAAGATCGTCGGTTAATAAGCCTTGCTGCATCCAACTAGCAAAAACCGGATCACAGGCTTTGTGTTGAGAGTACGGTACTAACCACATAGCTGGCGTCAGTTTATATGCCTGTTGTTTCTGCCCCGTCGCCAGTAAGGCTTGTAGTTGATAACAGGCACGCTCATCCGATTGAGGTGACTGATAAAAACGCAGGTATTCTGTCCAGCGCTTTTGATGTGCCAGTCTGTCTAGCCAGGCGTTTCTGAGTCTGTCGGCATAGAATGTTCCATCCTGCTCATCAAGAAAAACTTGTATAGTTTGGGGGGAAACCTGACCGAGCCGGTGTCGCAGAAACAGATACTGCAGATAGGGTTGCAAAGGATAGTCATCCAGTTGCTGCAACTGCTGTTGATAGAGGTTTAATTGATTCGTTTGCAGCGCTTTTTTTGTTTGCTGAAAGAGCTGGCGCTGTTTCTCCAATTGTGGATTTGCCACTGCCTGCGACAGAGGCAGCCATAGCAAACAAAACAGCAATGTTTTTATCAAGTGCATGGCGCTATGGTAAACCATAACGAGGGGAAAGATCAGCTACTGTTTTTGTGACTCGATAGCCATTTCGAGCTGATCCAAATCAGGGATAAAAGCGATTTTATTTCCGATTCTAATCTGGCAATGGAGATAGGCAGATTTGTTGGCATCATGCGAGAGCTGTAAGGCCGCTTGATTCAGCGTTATCAACTGTGGTGAGCCCGTACAAGGAATAGCATAAAACTCGATCTCCGTTGCGGTGTTGATACTGTTAATGATGCACAGTTTATTGCCTGATGCAGCAGCATCTGTACCTGCCTGTAGTATATCTTCCAGATGAATGATGGGTAATGACTGTTCGCGCCAGATGACATAGCCTAGCCAATTTTCGGGACTGGGGGTATTAAGATCAATGCCTGTTCTGGGTATGACTTCAGCAATAGTGCTGTTAGGCAGCAAGAGATAATGCTCCTGTAACGGAATCAACATGCAATGAATAAATTGTGCTTGCTTGCTTGCCATTGGTGTCCCTTATTATGCGTCTTGTTGTTGAAACATGTCGTTACCGAGTAAGCGCTTCATGGTCTCAACCAGTTCATTTTCCTGATAAGGTTTACCAAGGTATGCATTGACACCGATGCCCATGGCTCGATCTCGGTGCTTACTTCCGGTTCTGGAAGTGATCATGATGATGGGTAAATGGTGGAACCCAGAGTCGTTTCGCACAATGGAGGCGAATTCAAAACCATCCATACGAGGCATTTCAACGTCAAGCAGAATGATATCGGGCGTTTGTTCATGAAGCTGTGATAACGCATCGACACCATCACGCGCTGTTAATACCTCAAATCCTAAACGTTTGAGCAAATTACCTGAGGCTTTTCGCATAGTAATCGAGTCATCAACTACCATCGCAACAGGTGAGCGAGCCTGAATTTTCTCGAGTTCTCTTTCGAGGTTGGCAGCATGGTTGCTATCAAGTTGACCTGACTGACTGGTTTCTATCAGCGTGGGGATATCCAGGATGAAAACAACACGTCCATCACCTAGTATGGTCGCGCCATTAATGGCGGTAATATGGCTCAGTTGTTGACCAATAGACTTGAGCACAATCTCACGATTGCTAACGATGGCATCGACTAGTAAAGCAACTCGCATGTCACCAGAGCGGAAAAGCAGCAATGGTAACTGTTGTTTAGGGTTATCAGGCAAAGTTAGTGGTTTGTCCAACAATGAGCTGAGTGAACGGAAATCATAGTGTTCACCGTTGAACTCATAATGTGGTTGATTGGAGTCAAGCAAGCGCTTTATATCATGGACGCTGATTCGTTCACCGGCATTCACACTACCTAAAGGCACCGCGTATTGTTCATCTTGCACACGCACAAGTAATGCCTGAATAACGGATAAGGTCATTGGCATGCGAATAACAAATGTTGTGCCTTCCCCAGGTTGTGACTGAATACTGAGGCGACCTTTCAGGCTACGGATCTCATTATTGACTACGTCCATGCCGACACCACGGCCAGAAAGCTGAGACACATTGTCAGCGGTACTGAAACCGGACGTGAGAATTAATTGGATCAATTCATCTTCGGTGGGCGTACTATCTAACTGAATCAAGTTAAGACTCAGTGCTTTCTCACGGATTTTATCGACATCAAGACCCTGACCGTCATCACTAAGCGTCATGACCATTTCTGAGCCTTCGCGCTCAATACGTAGGTTTAGCTGACCATTGTCAGGTTTACCTGCAGCAAGGCGGGTGTCCGGATCTTCAATACCATGAGCAATCGCATTTCTAAGTAGATGCTCAACGGGAGCGACCAAACGATCTAAAATCGTTCTATCGAGTTCTAGTTCATCGCCAACGCTGATTAAATCAGCTTTTTTACCGAGTTCGGCTGAGGTTTGTCTGACAATGCGTTCTAGTCGAGGAATAACACCGCTAAAGGGCAGAAGGCGGGTATTCATCAGGCCTTCCTGCAAATCCGTATTGAGTCGTGATTGTTGCAACAAAATAGTATCGGTTTCTTTAACCAAGGTATCCATAGAACGACTGATGTCGTTCAAGTCGATGACACTCTCGGTCAGACCACGCGATAATTGCTGAATCATTGAGAAGCGATCCAATTCTAATGGATCGAAGTCGGAATCATTTTTCAGTTTCTCATCTTCATAACGGAACAGGATCTGTGTTTCAGTCTCGATCTCTAGCTTACGTAGTTGGTCATGAAGACGTGCTACGGTTTCTTCCATTTCATGCAATTGCTGTCGCATTGCTGAATGTTGCTGTGTCACACGGTCGCGAGATATACTGACTTCGCCGGCGAAATTGGTGAGGTAATCTAGCAAATCTGCACGGACACGAACTTGTTCAACATGAGTTGGGGCACTTTTCGCCAAAAATTGCTCTATTTCTGGCAGGACATGGGACGCTGTGTCTGTTTGTTGCTGTTCTGATACTGAGCGCTCATCAAGCTGAAGGTCCTCACCCGCTATTAGCATGCTGATTTCAGCAATAAGTGATAAAGCGGTGGTGATAGCTGTTCTGGCTTTGAGTTGCTCTTGCATCTCAGTCAGCTTGTCCTGACAGCGGAGCAGTAAGTCAAAAAAGTCCTCATCAGCACTACGCTTACGATCGCAGACTGCTAGAACCAGAGTTTCTGTCTGGTGAGTCAGATCCGCCATGGGGGTAATCCCCGCTAGGCGTGCGCCACCTTTTAAGGTATGCAAGTCACGTTGTAATTGTTGCGAATCATATTCACTTTGTTGACTAGCGTTCCAATCTTTAACCGCTTTGCCACTGGAAGTAAGTAGTTCCTCGGCTTCTTCAGTAAAGGCCTCAAGCAGATCGGGATCCAGATCAGATGGTAGCTCAAAATCGGTTTCATCAATATCGATTAGTGCTGTCGGTGAATGCTCGGTTATAACCTCTGACGCTGGTGAGTCGATTTCAACACGTTGTTGGAGGAACTGCTCCACTTGATCTAAGAAGTTTTGTTCTGCGGAGAGAGGTTTGTTCTGTAGCAGTGACTCAATATGTTCGTTAAGTTGCTCGTAGCCCTTCTCCAGCAGATCATTTAAGCCATTATCCTGCGGTTGGCTTTGTTGAATGAGCTTGTTGAGTCCAGCATAGATATCAGCAATGACTGACTGCTTAGCGTGAGTGGCAGTATCCTGCAATTTGGTCAGGGTGGTACTTAACGCTTCTAGGTTTTCTTGATCATTTGGCTGTTGCTGCCAATGAGATAATTGGCCAGTGTATTCATCTAACAGTTCATCCGTCTCTTCGAGTAATACAACTAAAAACTCGGGATCGATAACAGGCGCTGATACCGTTTCTACCTGAGCGGGTGTGAGCTGGAAAATGATGTCGGACAACTCACGAATATCAGGCTCTTCCGCTTTTTCAGTCAGACTTAACAGTATTTGCTCTAGCCCGTTGACCGTTGTTTCAAGTAAGCGCATCTGTTCAGCATCAAGCACCACATCGTATGAATGCAGACGCTTTATTGCTTGGTCCAGATCAGTCGCAATCAAGCCCATGGGCTTGATGCCTGCGACATTGGCACACCCTTTTAGTGAGTGCACGGCACGCAAAAAGGTTTTATCAATTTGACGTGAGAAAGCAATATCTTTCAGACCTTGTTTAAGCGCGGCAATATGTTGCTCAGCTTCGCTGATAAAAATCTGCTGTAACTCATCTTCCTCAGCCAGCTCGGGTTCATGTAAGCCTGTTCGAGTGGCAAGGTATCTATCCACTGACGTTGGTGTTTGGGCTTGGCGGGCTTTATCAAGCAGATAGCGATCAACAGAGCTAAAGTTGACGGCTGGAATCTGCGAGGCTGGTTCAGCTACATTATTTTCTGTTGTTTGGTGGTTAGCAGCCTGTGTTCTCAGGTATCGCTCGACACCGGTTTCATCAGCCAAACGTTGAATGTAGGCTTCTACTTTGGTGAGCTTGTTCGATAGTGAAGCCTGAGGGGCGCTCTTAGCGGTACTATCTTCTTCTGTTAAGCGACGAATATAAGCTTCTACGCTGGTCAGCGCGGCTTCTTCTGAGCGGGTTAATTCAGCTTCATTATTGCCGCTTTCCATTTCCTTCTGACGTCGAATGTATAGTTCAACTTTTGTCAGAACATCTGTTTCAATTGCAAACCTACCGTGATCTGTTGGTTCATGTTCACTGGCATCAATGATGAGTGTTTCATCATTTGTGTATTGAGATAGATCAAATTCAACATCACGATCAAGCTCGTTATCAACGGCACTATCAGTAATATGTGGTTCTGGAGTTGAGGTTGCTACCGTTTCAACATTGGGTGAGTCAGGGTTGAGACACTGCTGTTGAAGTGCTAGTAATGCTTCGACCTCCGCTGTTGTCTCCATGTTCGCTTGAGTGAAACGTGCAAGGAGTGATGGCACAAGTTGCTGCGACTGCGTTGCCAGCGCTTTAACCTGATCTGAATCTGGACGGGTACCATCAATAACATGGTTGAGTGTCTGTTCAACTGCCCAAGCTAACTCACCGATAACGGTGGCGCCAGCCATGCGGCCACTCCCCTTGAGGGTATGAAAATAACGCCGGATATCGGCTAAAGCAGCCTGGTCATTATTGGTAATCCATTGCGGCATTAAGCCGTCTAATTCGGTAAGTACTTCATTGGCTTCTTCGATAAAGATTGTGGCAATTTCTTCATCGATCCCATCAGCAAACTGCCAGTCTTTTTCAGCCGGCATAACACTGGCTGTTGAGTCAGACGCTATGCCTGAAAATGTCTCTGTACTGGTATCTTCTAACGTTTCAACGACATCAGTTTCGACTGCGTCAGGTTCCGCGGTAGAGCTTTCGAACAGTATCGGCCCGTCATCACTGCTTAGTAACGAATCCAGTTCAGCCAAGGCCAGATCTTCTTCCGGCTCAAATGATGAGGCTGAGAGTGGATCTGCCACATCGATCATCGTTTCTGACTCTACATCGGCGGAGTCATAGCTATCGAGTTTATTTGAGGCATCGACTAAGTAGTCACTTTCAGCATGGCCGTGTTGCTTTATACCTTCCATGTAGATATCACAGCAGGCAAGAATATCGGCAAGACGGTTTAACTTCGCGGGTGTGAACGCCTCGTTGCTTTGACTTTGCTGTGCCATTTTGGCAGCCGTTTTATCGATAATCTCAGCCGCTTCCGGGTAGTTGAGCATGTTCATGCTGCCGGCAATCAGTTTAAGTTGTTCTTCACTATCACCTAAGCCATCCGGGTAACGGCCTGATTGGCTCATTAAAGTAAGCGCTTCTTTGATGTTTGCCATTTCCAACAAACATTCATTTATCACTGTATGACGCAGCTGATCATTCACATTGGCTTGGGTTGATGCCTGAATAAACATCTCGACTTTCAGCAACACGTCTGCCAGCTCAGTCAGTGTGACATCATCAGGTTTTTCATCGGCTTCGATGATCGATTCAAGTCGTTCTACTTGATGATGAAGTAAGTTGCTGGCCTCATATTCAGCGAGTAATGCTAGCGTATCTGTCATGCTTTGCAGTTGCTGGATGACCTCAATAAGGCTGTCTGCATTGAGATCGGGATCGCGCGTGTATTCGCTGATCTGCGCTTTTAAATCCTGCAATTGTTCTAGTAATGCCATATGCGCATCGCCCAGCGCATTGTCACTCATGCCGTAAATTTTCGGCTTGTTATCGTAAAAGTGGAGATTGAACGTGGTTTTTAGCAACGTGACATGCGGACCATGGCTGTCAGCTTTAGCAATAACGAGTAGTAGACTAGTAACCAGTTCCGTTGGTAAGGCATTGAGTAATGCCGTTTCGTTTTGTTCGCTTTGTGTTTTGATCGGAACGACTAATTTACCCAGTAGTTGTTTCACCTCTGGAGTTGAGCTCAGGCCTTCTTGTTCAAGCGCTTCAATCAAGGTTTCTGCCGTCCACCAGAACAAGGTGGTTTTTTCTTCCAGACAAGTTAGACGCAGGTAATGCAACATACCGCGCATCTTTTGCAGGCTTTCTTTATCCTGCTGACGCAACCAATTGAGTAATAGAACTTGGAAAGCATGTCCCAATTTGGATTTTTCAATGGTGATAGTGGGCGCTTTGCGGTGTGGATTTGGCGTAATGCTGTCTGGTAGAGCGATACTAAGAACAGCTGTGAAGACATCGCGCTCAGCTAATGGTGTATTGCCTGAGGTAATTCGCAATTCGTTAATACTGTCTAACAATGACAGCGGGTGGTCCTGAAAATCATTGCTCAGCAATTTCAGGTAATTAGGTAACAACAACAGCGCGCGAACTAGTGCATCTTGCACGCTATCACTGTCAGCAAACTTATTGTTTCGCAAGGCGGTGACAGTGTGTTGCATGGCATCAGTGAGCATGGCTGCGCCGGACATATTGATCATGTCAAGTGTGCCTTTGACCTGATACAGAGCCTCTGTGCAGTCAGACAAATTGTTGTCTTGCGCTTCGCCTTCAATGTAACTGTTCATGGCATTTAAGGCATGAGAAAGCGATTGCTGCAGTTCATCCTGAAGCCACATTAACGCGTTGTAATTGCCTTTTATCATCTGTGCCATATCAGTTAATTTTCCTAGTAGTCACCTAGTGAGGTAGCTTGAAGCCTGATACTGATTTACGTAATTCATTGGTTAACTCAAGTAAGCGACCGATAGCTGCCGCACTTTCGTTAGTACCGGTGGATGTTTGCATGGTGATTTCTTGAATCACGTTCATATTTTCTGAGGTTGTGACGGCTGCTGTCGCTTGCTGTTTGGCATTCGAGGTAATGTTGTTGATAAGCTCTGCTAATTGATGCGAGACCGCTTCAATCTGCTCAAGTGAAGCACCGGCATCTTGCGATAGCTTGGCTCCGGCAACCACTTCAGTGGTACTTTGCTCCATTGAAGTAATCGCTTCACTGGTATCGCTTTGAATGGTTTTCACTAAGGCATCGATTTGGCGGGTCGCATTACTGGAGCGTTCAGCCAAACGTTGAACCTCATCGGCAACGACAGCAAAACCACGACCAGCTTCACCCGCCATGGCGGCCTGGATGGCCGCATTCAAAGACAGAATATTCGTTTGCTCCGCGATATCATTGATAAGTTCAACGATATCGCCAATTTGTTGTGAACTCTCACCGAGCCGTTTGATCCGTTTGGATGTCTCCTGAATCTGCTCGCGAATGGTATCCATACCGTTGATAGCTTTTTTTACCGCACTATTACCTTGTACGGCGAGTGATACGGATTGCTTCGCTACTTCAGAAGATTGCGAGGCATTATCTGATACTTGTTCGATGGAGCCTGCCATTTGCGTGATGGCGCTACTGACTTCGGTAATTTGTTGTGCTTGATGTTCGCTGGCATCAGTAAGATGCAACGCCGTGGCCTGTGTTTCCTGAGCCGCGGAAGCAACTTGCAGAGTAGTAGAGTTAATTTGTTCAACCAGACTACGCAAGGCATCGATGGTGTAGTTCACCGAGTCGGCAATCGCACCGGTAATGTCTTCGGTTACTGTGGCGCTGACGGTCAAGTCACCGTCAGCCAAGTCACCCATTTCATCCAGTAAGCGTAAGATCGCGTCTTGGTTATGGCGGTTTTGTAATTCCATATTATCCATGGCGCTTTTGAGCTTTTTGAGTGGTGCGTAGCTTAGACGTATAGCAATAATGAAACTCAAGACAAAGGCTACTGCAATAGCAATGAGCAGGTGTAATTGGTTATCGTAATAAGCTTGATATTGATCACTCGCCACAAGCCACAGCCCGCCCAGCGCAACGGTTACAAATAGCAGTAACAAAATCATGTTGAGCCAGTTACCCTTGCTCATCAGAGAAGAGAAAAATAGTTTGCTCGTTGAGTTCATAAACCGTGTCCTGATATCGAAAAATTATGCCGCGGCGTTCATAAAACGCGGATCGTTAATGAGTTTGTGAAAACTGAATACGTCCCAGCCTCTGTCTTGCTGAAAGACACTTCCGGTGAGATAAGGGGTTAGATTCACCGGTCGGCTGGAAGCAATCGGGCCGGGTTCTTGTTGAAAATGTTTGAGTCCAAACACTTCATCTACTAATACTCCTGTAGACAGGTCACTGTGGTTGATCACCATGACTCGGCTGCGTTTGGATACCTTGGAGGCTTTTCCGTGTAAGTACAGATTGAGATCAAACACAGGGAGTAGTTCACCACGTAGATTGACGATGCCAAACACCCATGACTGAGCTTTAGGTACGGGGGTTACTTGTTCTGGTAAAGGAAAAACTTCGCGGGAATCACTGAGTGGAATAACGTAATGCTGTTCGCCGATGCGAAAGCCAATGGCTGTCCATGTTTCACCCATATCTTCCTGTTGTTCAAGCCCCGCCGCTTTTTGTTTACTGCGACGCTCCATATCTTGCAGGAGGCTAATGATGTCTTCGGGAGTCTGAATATCTGCCATGTTCAGTCCTTAAGCAGAGCATTGATTTGGTCAAAGAGTGCTTCTTCTGCAACAGGTTTGCCAAGGTAGCCTTTTGCGCCCTGACGTAGCCCCCACATTTTATCGGTTTCCTGATTTTTGGATGACACGATGATAATGGGGATATGACTGGTTTCTGAGGCTTTACTGAGTTTTCGGGTGGCTTGAAAACCATTCAGGTTTGGCATAACCACATCCATCAGAATTAAGTCTGGTTGTTGGCTGGTGGCTTTATCTACTGCTTGAATACCGTCTTCTGCAATCAAGACATCATGGCCGTTTTTCTCAAGCAGCTTCTGTAGAACATAAACCTCAGTAGGCGAGTCGTCGGCAATCAGAATAAGCGCCATAAGCTAATCAGCGTCCTTGTTTGGTTCTAACAAATGTGTTCGTAAAGCGCCGAGTAAGTCTTCCTTGGTGAAAGGCTTTGTTAGATATTGCTCAGCGCCAACGACACGTCCCTTGGCCCGGTCAAATAATCCATCTTTGCTTGAGAGCATCACGATGGGGATGTCTCGAAATTTAGGGTTGTTTTTAACCAGCGCACAAGTCTGGTATCCATCCAGGCGAGGCATCATAATATCAATGAACAGAATATCAGGATGATTGGCACTAATGATGGGGAGTGCTTCGAATCCATTATCAGCAGTGAGCACATCGCAACCCGCTTTCTTTAGAAGTGTCTCTGCAGTGCGACGAATAGTGTTACTGTCATCGATGACCATGACCTTCAGGCCGGTAAATTCAGTTATGTTCTCACTCACGATTATGCTTTACCTGAATTGTTGTCGTCATTGTTATAGCTCTAGCGCACGAAGATAACCCATTTTTTGCTGTTAGGCTAGTAATGCCATGAGCTGGATTAAAACCTGATTGGTCGTCGGATTTTTAGCGACGAATGAGTATGAATGACTTGAAAAAACGAAACGGTGACCCATTTCACAGTAGAGACGGCGTTAATACCGCACCCTGCAAACCCGACATAGCGAGATAACCTCATGACCTCCGGCGTTCCTCATCTGACTACAGCACTCAACGGGCCATTGTTGCAATTAGAGTCGCATTTACTAGAAAAGCAAACACAGGTGGAAACCTGGTTACGTGAGCAATGGTTGCAGACCTCCGCGCCGTTTTATGCTTCCGTGGATCTGCGTAATGCTGGATTTAAACTAGCACCGGTTGATACTAACTTGTTTCCCGCGGGGTTTAATAACCTTAATACTTCGTTTATGCCACTTTGTATTCAGGCGGCACAGACGGCAGTAGAAAGAGCCTGTCCCACAGCTAAACGCGTTCTTATCGTAGCTGAGAATCACACCAGAAATTTGTTTTACCTGGAAAGTCTGGAAACGCTGCGGGATATTTTCCAGAAAGCCGGTCTGGAAGCTCGAATCGGTAGTTTGCGAGATGATATTACCGAAACGATGAAGGTTAATTTGCCGTCCGGTAAAACCTGTACGCTGGAGCCACTCGTGAGAAAAGGCAACCGTGTTGCGGTTGATGACTTCTCACCGTGTTTAGTTCTATTGAATAACGACTTGTCGGCGGGGCGTCCCGCCATTCTGGAAGGCTTAGAACAGGTCATCATGCCACCTCTTCATGCAGGCTGGTCAACCCGTAAAAAATCTGATCATTTCACCCAGTACAACGCCGTCGCGAAAGAGTTTGCCGCACAGATTGATATTGATCCATGGTTAATTTCACCGCTTACTTTGCAGTGTGGTGAGGTGAACTTCAAAGAAAAATCCGGTACTGAATGTTTGGCCCGCAATATTGATAATTTACTGATGTCGATTCGCAGTAAATATCGCGAATATAATATCGACCGTGATCCTTTTGTTGTGGTGAAAGCGGACTCGGGCACATACGGTATGGGAATCATGACGGTGAAAAGTGCGGATGAGATTGAAAATCTCAACCGTAAGCAACGCAATAAAATGTCATCGGCAAAAGAAGGTTTGGTGGTCGATAACGTGTTGGTACAAGAAGGGGTGTATACCTTTGAAACATTAGGTGAACACAACGCCGTTGCTGAGCCCGTTATTTATATGATGGATCATTTTGTGGTGGGCGGTTTTTATCGGGTACATACCGGACGCGGTCCCAATGAGAATCTCAATGCGCCGGGAATGCACTTTGAGCCATTAGCATTTGCACAATCCTGCATTACGCCTGACCAGAGTGAAAAGCCGGATTCTGAACCCAACCGTTTTTATGCCTATGGTGTGATTGCCAGACTTGCCTTACTAGCCGCGGCCAGAGAGTTAGTCTGAACTTAAGCGTTATGTTCGCTTAAATAGGCGATAGTCATGGTCTGATTGTGTAATTGACTATGACCATCGTCTTCACCGGAACAGATTTCGCCATTTGAATAAAAGCCGGTAATGCCGGTTTGAAGGCCAAGCAATCTCTGTACAGCGAACACTTCATCCGCAACCTGTGATTCCATGACTAGTTTGCGACCGACACAACTGACACAAATCGCCAAGGCTTTATCGTTAATATCGACATCTTTTTGCAGGATCTGCCGTGCTGCTTCGCTGGCGCCCATAACCAAGCTGTCATGATCGGACTTAAGAAAACGTACCGTTGATCCCTCAGCAATGTTGCCCGCAAAGGTCAGGCTACTCTCTTTTTCATTAATCGAGAGCAGTGTGCGAATCACATTAACGTTTTTCTCATCCATGATGGCGAAGGGAAAATTTAACCCCGAGGCGGGTAACTCGTTGGCATAGTAACCGATGTACATTTTGTACAGAGGCAAGGCCGGTTTGTTGTCCATTTCATAGACAATATTTTTGTTGGATTTTGTGATCCGTCGTGGTGGCCCATATGGATTCCATCCACCCAGAGCGCCACTAGTCACAATCGCATCGTCGCCATAGATGCCCACCGCGATCACCACACGATCCTCAATTTTATCGTTATTGATTAGCAAGGTTTTGGTGAACTTGGCATCATCACCAGCCAGACCACCAGTAATTGGCACATTGGGTAATACTTCTTGCAGGCCTTCTACTAACTCAGAGCCATTCACATTGAGACCATCGCTGAGGACAAACACGCCTTTCAGGTCATCCATCCTGAGTTCGCCTGCAATCTGGGCGCCTAGGGCGTGGGACTGTTCCATGCTGTTCACAGGCTTGCTGATGAAACGTAATGTACTGCGTTCCCATTGCATCGCAGTGATATGCAGACTGTCGTCATAGACACCGTCATCGGTTATTTCACCAGACGTTGTACAGCCAATGATATTGGCTTTGGGATAGCGTTTTTTCAGCGTTTTAGCAAAGCCACGATCGTTAAAGCGGCTAACTGAGCCAAACACCAGTACCCAGTTTGCATCAGGCAAAGGTGATGTTGAGGGCAATTTGTTTAAGCCCATTTTTGCGGGGAGATGTTCCTGTTCAAACTTCATAGATTAGGTTGCCTGGCTCCAGATTAATGCAGCGCGCTTTACACACGTGATTGCAAAAAGCGTAATAAAATCCATCGGCTGATACTACATCAGATTTTTCGCTTTGGGGAATCGCCGAGGGGATAAAATGTGATCTGGTTCACATTTTGTGGGGTGGGGTGAAAAAAATAAAGGGCCGTAAATTCCGTTTACGACCCTTGTAGCATTGCTCTCGCTTTCGTCTTTAACCAAGCATTTTTTTCTTGAGTAGCTCGTTGACTTGTGCGGGATTGGCTTTACCTTTTGAGGCTTTCATAACCTGGCCGACGAAGAAACCAAGCAGCTGTTCTTTACCTTCGCGGTATTGTTGTAGCTGATCAGGGTTGTTAGCCAGCACCTCATCCACCATCGCTTCAATTGCGCCAGTATCAGTAACTTGCTTGAGGCCTTTCGCCTCGATAACGGCATCCGCATCCTTGCCTTCATTTTCCCACAAGGCTTCAAAGACGGTTTTGGCAATTTTGCCAGAAATGGTGTTATCGCTAATGCGTATCAGGACGCCAGCAAGCTGTTCAGCTGTAACGGGTGATTCGTTGATATCAAGACCTGCTTTATTTAGCGCGCCTGACAGTTCGCCGGTAACCCAGTTAGCACATTGTTTCGGGTCTTTACCGCCAGTGGCCGCTAAAACGGCCTCGTAATAGTCGGCAAGCTCACGGCTACTGGTCAACAATGACGCATCATATAAAGACAGACCTAAGTCATTGACGAAACGATCGCGTTTTTCATTAGGCAATTCGGGCAGGGTGGCACGAACTGATTCGATGAGCTCTGGTTCTATGACCAGGGGCAACAGATCGGGATCCGGGAAATAGCGATAATCATTGGCTTCTTCCTTGCTGCGCATGGAACGAGTTTCATTTTTATCCGCATCATATAAGCGGGTTTCTTGAACCACCAGATCACCAGATTCAATGACATCAATCTGCCGTTCAATTTCGATGTTAATGGCGCGTTCGACATTACGGAATGAATTGATATTTTTCAGCTCGGCACGAGTGCCATACTCTTCCTGCCCTTTCGGACGGATTGAGACGTTAGCATCGCAGCGGAAAGATCCTTCCTGCATATTGCCATCACAAATTTCCAGATAGCGCACCAGCGAGTGGATTTTTTTCATGTAAGCGACAGCTTCCTTGGCGCTACGCATATCGGGCTCGGAGACGATCTCAAGTAAGGGGGTACCGGCACGATTCAAGTCGATCCCGGTTTGTCCCTGAAAGTCTTCATGCAATGATTTACCGGCATCTTCTTCCAGATGGGCACGCGTAATGCCAATGACTTTTTCGGTGCCGTCTTCCATTTCGATACTGATCTGGCCAATACCCACAACAGGTAGTTCGAATTGACTGATTTGGTAGCCTTTGGGTAAGTCTGGGTAGAAATAGTTTTTACGAGCAAACACGGAGCGTTCTGCGATTTCAGCGTCAACGGCTAGGCCAAATTTGAGCGCCATTTTCACGGCTTCTTCGTTCAAGACGGGCAACACGCCGGGTAGCCCTAAGTCAACGGCGCATGCCTGTGAATTGGGTGCTGCCCCATATGCAGTTGCTGCACCTGAGAAAATCTTACTTTTGGTGGCGAGCTGGGCATGGATTTCCAACCCGATAACGACTTCCCATTCCATAATGACGGCCTGATTTTAAATGATAAAAAACGATGAATTGTACCAATTATCAGCGCAAACTGAGAACTTTCCAGCCGCGCTGCTCTGCTACAGCCTGTAATTTGGGGTCAGGATCGACAGCAACGGCTGTATCGACAATCTCAAGTAAAGGTATATCGTTATGAGAGTCACTATAAAAAATACTACCTTCCAGCGAATGCTTGTGCTGCGCAAGCCAGACCTTTAATCGTTCCACTTTGCCTTGCTGAAATGAAGGTGTACCGGCAACGCGACCAGTGTAACGACCTTCTTTAAACTCAGGGTCTGTTGCGATTAAATGTTCAATACCTAACATCGCAGCGATTGGCGCGGTCAGAAAACTGTTGGTCGCAGTGATAATCAGTAATGTGTCACCCTGCGCTTGGTGCTTCTCAATTAAAGACTCTGCTGCAGGCAGAATAATTGGCTTAATTTTCTGTTCCAGATAAGCGGCACGCCACGTTTCTAATTGCTCAATACTATGTGTTGCTAAGGGCTTGAACACAAATGCCAAAAATTCAGCAATATCAAGTGAACCGTGTTGATATTGCTCATAATAATGTTCATTAGCACGACGATAAGCTTCCGCATCGACAATACCGTTTTCGCATAAATAGCGTCCCCACAAAAAATCGCTATCGCCACCCAGCAGGGTGTTGTCCAAATCAAAGATTGCCAAAGCCATGATGCCGTACTTGCCTCCGTCTAAATCAAAATTAGCGCCTATTGTAAGCCAAAATGCATTGCATACTGGCAGTGCTTTTAATAATCTAACCACTATTGAAGATAAACACGCTGGGGGTGATTGCGCTCAGCCAGCCAGAGACTTAGTCGTGATTGATAAAGATGGCTTTAGGCCTAATGTGGGGATCATACTCTGCAATGAAGAAAACCAAGTGTTGTGGGCGCAGCGTGCGCAGCATGACTCATGGCAGTTCCCGCAGGGGGGAATAAAATCCGATGAAACGCCGGAGCAGGCGGTTTATCGTGAGCTAATGGAAGAGGTGGGATTAAAGCCAGAGCATGTCGAGTTGCTGGCAATGACTCGCGGCTGGTTACGCTACCGTTTACCCAAACGCTATCTTCGATATGGCAATAAA
>NZ_GG657888.1 GCF_000156355.1 Methylophaga thiooxydans DMS010
GCTTACTCGCGCCGAACCCTTATGTAAAAGCATGGGTTCAAGAGCAACTGGAAAGCCAAATCAACACGTTAATCGCTGCACTGAGTCAGGGTTCTATTGATAAAGTCGCGATTGAAGTAGGCACTAAGGCGATGGGCAATATGCCCTCACGCCGTCAAACCGATGCAACCGAACCAGAAACAACGACGCCTCTCGTAAACAGCAAACCCAGCGAAACTAAAGCTGAGCCAGCCATCGGCAACCCGATGAACCCGCTATTTACCTTTGATAGCTATGTCGAAGGTAAATCAAATCAGATAGCACGCGCCGCTTCTTTGCACGTCGCTGAAGCACCCGGAACCAGTGGTTATAACCCGCTGTTTTTATATGGCGGCACGGGTCTGGGTAAAACGCATTTAATGCTCGCCGTCGGTAATAAAATCAAGCAGGACAACCCGAAAGCACGTGTGATTTACTTGTCTTCGGAGCGGTTTGTCCAAGATATGATCACCGCATTGCGCAATAACGCCATCGATCAATTTAAATCTCACTATCGCAGTGCAGACGCCTTATTGATCGATGATATTCAGTTTTTTGCTAAAAAAGAACGCTCACAAGAAGAGTTTTTTTATACGTTCAACAGCCTGCTTGAAGGCCAGCGTCAGATCATACTGACCTGTGACCGTTTCCCGAAAGAAGTCGAAAACCTCGATGAACGTCTACAATCCCGTCTTGGTTGGGGATTAACGGTGGCGATTGAGCCCCCTGAGTTGGAAACACGCGTCGCGATTTTAATCAAAAAAGCACAGCAAAATCTGATAACACTGCCAGAAGACGTCGCCTTTTTCATCGCTAAACGTATCAAGTCGAATGTGCGTGACTTAGAAGGCGCATTACAGCGCGTGTTGGCCTTTTCGCGTTTTACCAATCAGCCTTTATCAATTGATATGGCGCAAGAAGCATTGAAAGACCTGCTTGCCTTACATCAAAAACTGGTCACATTGGAGAGCATTCAAAAAACCGTCGGCGAATACTTCAAAGTGCGCGTCTCCGATCTGCTAGCAAAAAAACGTACCCGCTCAATTGCCCGCCCGCGACAAATCGCGATGGCACTGGCCAAGGAACTGACCAGCCATAGTCTGCCGGAAATCGGTGACGCGTTTGGTGGTCGTGATCACACAACGGTGCTTCATGCCTGCCGTAAAGTAGCCGAGTTGAAAGAATCGGATACCCGCGTTGCAGAAGACTACCGTAACCTTTTACGAACCCTGTCGAGTTAATCCGAGAGAATCATCATGCAATTCACAGTCAGCCAAGAAACTATCGTCCGACCATTGCAACTGGTGTGCAGCATTGTAGAGCGGCGTGCCACTTTACCGATTTTGTCTAATGTCTTGCTGCGAGTTCATGGCAACCAGCTTTCCATGACCAGTACCGATATGGAGCTGGAAATGATTGCGACTCTGCCGGTTTCTGTCGAAGAAGAAGGCAAGATAACGGTCTCAGCCCGTAAATTTCTCGATATCGTCAGAGCCCTACCAGGCAATGCAACGATAAGCCTTAACGCAAAAGACAATAAAGCCGTCGTTAAAGCAGGCAAAAGTCGTTTTTCGCTGTCAACTTTACCCAGTGATGACTTCCCTGATAGCGAAGGCGCCAACTATATCGATGAAATTAGTCTGCCGCAGTCAGCCTTGAAGTCTTTACTGGATGAAACCAGTTTTGCCATGGCAAGTCAGGACGTACGTTATTACTTGAATGGCTTATTGTTGGAGCGCGAAGAAACCACATTGCGTGCTGTTGCTACCGATGGTCACCGTCTGGCAATGGGCAGCTTAACCACAGCGAACCCTGTTGCTGAAAAAAACAGCGTGATCGTACCGCGCAAAGCCATTATCGAACTAGGCCGTTTGCTTAATGAAACGGATGATGACGTTAAACTGGCATTTAGCAACCAACAAATTAAAGTTGAACTGCCGGATATTCACTTCACCTCTAAGCTCATTGATGGCCAGTTTCCAAACTATGAGCGCGTGCTGCCCTTAGGCGGTGACAAAGAAGTGTTGGCCGAGCGGGATGAGCTCAAGCAAGCCTTATCACGCGCTGCGATCCTGTCTAATGATAAACACCGTAGCGTACGTATCAACCTGGATACTGACCAGTTAAAAGCAACGGTCACCAATCAAGAGCAAGAGTCAGCAGAAGAAGAAATCAGTGTTGATTACAAAGGTTCACCGCTAGAGATCGCTTTTAACAATGCGTATTTGCTGGACTTGCTCAATGCAATCCCAGATGAAAAAGTAAAGATTCTTTTCACCGATGAAACCAGCAGTGCACTGGTCACACCAGCGGATCAAAAATTTGAACGTCAATACGTTGTGATGCCGATGCGTCTCTAAGACGCAGCTTAAATTTTATGCGCCTTCTGTAATCACAGTGAGGAGCCTTACCTCTCTGCCAAGGTATATGGATTGCCGCGACAGGTCTTGACAAGATCACAGAGATTCTAGAGCATCGTTGTATATCTGTTTTTCATTTTTCAGGGAAAGAAATGTGAAGTTAGCCCGCCACATTCTCCGCTCAAAACCCACGTCCGATCATTTTGCGACGACAACTTTTCTCCTGGCCACGGCTAAGTTAATGCTGCCTTCACAAGGTCACGGTATCAAATAGCCTCTTTTCTCAGAAGGATAATTAACTCATGCCTTTATGGTCATCTCGAACGTTCGTTTTCACACTCTCATTACTTACTGTTACCACCCTGACAGGCTGCGTAAAACAAATGAGTAAATACGACTACGGTGTTGATGCCGTCAGAGTAAATCCAAGCCCAGAGCTTGCGCGCTGGCTTGATAAGAGTGCTCCCAAGGCAGTAAGAATTATCTTAATCGATTACGAAGACAGCAAATTCGACAGGCGCCCCTCATCATCGAGTGATGAAATTATTCTGGCTTATCGAGAGTTCAAAAGCATCCCCAATACACGTCCCTTTGAGCAGCTTTATCGTTATGTACTCAAACCTGTCAGAGGCATCACCGCAGAGCAGATTATTGAAGAAGGCAAGGGAAAATATATAGCAGACTGGCGTTCTGCTTCTGAGAATCAGTATCCTGCACACATGCCTGATAAAGTCACCAACGGTACCGTCACCACTGACTGGCATTTTTGCTTTGAATGTTTCGGCGGCCGCTCCAAAAGTCCTAGCCATATGAGTGTCGGCGAACTTACCCGGATTAATCACGAGAATCGTTATCGTGCCTCAAGGCCGAAGAGATGGCAGATTACACAATTGTCTTTCCTGGGCAAAGAAAAAGTGGATGAGATGAAGAACGAGGAGGTTACCATTTTTTCGGGTAAAGCAGCCTCAGAGGCGCTTGAGAGTTATCAAGCTCAAAAAGTCACGCTGATGGCGGCGATGAATGATATAAAAGAAAATAAAAAAGCTTATAAAGACTTTATCAAAAATACATATCGGCCTCTCACTTTTAAAGGTTGGGCTAAAAAACAGGGTTGCGCCGCAGAGCCCGTAGCTTATAGATGGTATGGTGACGACCGGGTGGGTAACGATAATGAAGCATTGAGAGGAAATCGTCGGTTTATCAGTTGCACTAGCAAAGCCTTGGAAACCTATGATTTAGCCCCTTATATCAATCAATATTCACATCTCAAAAATAAAGAAAAAACACTCCGAGACAATATCAAGGGTTACAAGGACTCTGAATACAGAGTGCCAATTCACTCTGCTGAGCAGATGATGGACGATGCAGTCGCGGATCTTGAATATGCCAGTAGGCAAATTGAGGAAGTGTACGAACAAAGAAGAGATAACGCAGAGATGGCTCAGATGCAGGCGCAAAATGCAGCCTATGCTGATCAAGAAGTTAATAATTCAATGAATGCAATTCAAAAGTTTAACAATCAAGTTGACCAAGTAATGGAAGACAACCGGCGTATGATTGCCCAAATCAATTCGCAGGTGAGGGCCAACGCCAACAATGCAAAGCTGATATCCGATCAAAAACTGACTTCCGCATCTAATCAAACCAATAACACTGACACTACAGCAAGCGCTGACTCAGCCTCAGTGAAATCTGAACCTGCTCAGCAAGACGCCGACAGCAAAGATTCAAAGCAAAAGCAGGCAAACAGACTTGTCGACAGTGCTCGCGACTACAAGATGACAGGTACATCCACAACTTACTATGGGCAGGATACGGCGATTGATTTGGCGCAAACCAACCTGAGAAATCAGGCGGCAAAATTGTGTGGCGACACGTTTAAAACTCAAATTACTTGGTCTCAATCTGACTGTAACAAACACGAAAGTGATGACACTTATATGTGTTTGCAGAATGGGTTGGTTAACTGCTGGGAACAGCGGTGCGAGACTGAGTATTGCGGCACTCAATAGTCGGTCTGGTTAAAACCACGATAACAAAAAGCCCCGACATACTATGCCGGGGCTTTTTGTTGTCGCTGTGGACTAAATCTTATCTGAGTAACTACGCCATTTAGTGTTTTAACTCACCAAGAACCACTTTGTTCTCGGTAACTTTCTGCACGACATTCGAGTAGTAATCATCACGGAATTCATCAATAACCCGCGTTGCAACCGTTTCTTCCACACCACTACCTAATAGCACTTCCTCAGTTAACCGTAAGCTCGTTTCCAGTGTTTCTGAAACCGTCGTGGTCGCACCTTGAGTAATCAAGTCGGCACAATGTTTACGATCTCGGGCTCGCGCATGGATTGGCATACTGGGATAGAACTGTCTGACCTGTGAGACCAGCCGATCAATTTGCCCAGGATCATCCAAGGTAACGACAATCATCTTGGCGTGATCCGCGCCAGCTGCCTGTAATACTTTTACTTTACTGGCATCACCAAAAAAAACCGGGAAGCCTTGAGAGCGGGCATCTTTAACGCGCTTTTGTTTCATATCTAAAGCGATATAAGGCACACCTGCCGCACCCAGCAAAGTGCCAACCCGGGCACCGACCCGACCAAAGCCAGCTAAGATGACATGCTCATCACTGGACTCTACAAACTCAGCATAATCATCGTCTTCTGTTTCTTTCGGTGTATAAAACCGAATCAACAACATGTTGGTGCCCTTAACCACAAACGGCGTTAGCACCATGGTTAAGGCAATGACCAAGGTCAAGATATCGCCAAGCTTTTCTTCCAACACCCCAGATGCCGCAGCAAAACCAAATAGCACAAAGCCGAACTCGCCGCTTTGTGACAGCAAAACCCCTGCTTGCAGTGAAATATCATGCCGAGCCCCTGACACACGCGACAATAAATATACCACCAGTGTTTTTAACACCATCAGTCCTAATGTGAGCAAAACGATGTCCAGTAAGCGCTCCCACAACAGACTAAAATCAATGCCCATACCGACGGTCATGAAGAATAAACCCAGCAAGATCCCTCTGAAGGGCAGAATATCGGCTTCAATTTGATGGCGGTAATGTGACTCAGCCATCATTACACCAGCGAGGAAAGCACCCAATGCCATAGAAAAACCTACTGTTTCCATGATCCAGGCAACGCCTAATACTAATAAAACGGATAAGGCGATAAATACTTCCGGATCGTGGCTGGCAACTATCCGCCCCAATACGGGGTTGAGCAGATAACGGCCAGCAAACAGCAAAGCGATGATCACCAGAATGGCGTAAACCGGTTTAAGGCTGGGCTCCATAATATCGGGGCTGCCGCCAGCAAAGTAGGATACCAGTGCTAATAAGGGCACCACTGCAATATCCTGCAATAGCAACACCGAGAAGGACATTCGCCCCATGACGGTGGAAATACCACCCCGTTCGGCTAACAATTTCAGACAAAATGCCGTTGATGACAAAGCGAGACCAAAACCGATAATAACCGCACTTTTATTGGAAACGCCGAACCAAATAGCAACACCATAGATAAGGCCTGCGGTGATTAATACTTGCCCCAACCCTAGGCCAATCACCATCTTGCGCATTTGCCAGAGCTTGTCGGGCTTCAGTTCAATACCGAGTACAAAAAGCAGGAAAATGACGCCAAATTCCGCTAAATGACGAATATCTTCCACTTCGGTAATAACGCCAAATCCCCATGGACCAACGATTACACCTGCGGTGAGATATCCCAGAATAGCGCCAAGACGAATACGATGAAAAAAAGGAATAATGACAACCGTGGCTAACAGCAGCGCCAGAATGTCTACCAGATAATGTCCACCAGCCTCTTGCACGGTAACCCTCTACTTAGCGCCATCGACAGGTCTGAGCATTAAATTCAGACCTATTTTATAGGTCTCCGCTGCAGCGTCATGTCTACCTTCTGCCAATTGCACCTCTGCTAGTGCTTGATAGGTTTCGCCTCGCGCCCCCTGTTCAAGACTGGCATGCAAATATTCTTCTGCTTTTTTCCACAGCTCACTGGCTTTCGCTAATCGTCCCAAGGTAAGCAATAACCAGGGATTATCTTTTTTGTCTTTCAGCCATTTTTCCGCAATAGCAAGACGCTTCAGTAAATCACCCTGCGCAATTTGGCCATATTGATACACCAGTTGATCACTCCAGTTCTTGCGTAAAAACTGTTCGATCAACTCAATTGCCTGTTCCTGCTCACCTTGTTTGATTAAACCTGCCACATAAGGGCGTAACATTGCTTCTGTCTGGCGCATGCGTGCGGGTGACTTTTCCCAAACACGTGCCATCTTGCTCCATTCCTGTCTGCTCAAGGCGAGTTCTAATTGCCCCACTGCAGCCTCTTGATCCAAAGCGCGAACTTCGGCGGTCTCCAAAACATGGCGCTTGCGTAAATCAGGTAATACAGACTGCACCTCTTGCCACTGATCCATATCTTGATAAAGCGTCTGTAATAACTGCAAAACGTAGGGATGTTTGGGGGCGACTTCTCGTAAATGCTGCAAGGTCGCCAGCGCCTGCTCTTTCTGACCGGCAGAAAGTTGTAGCTCTGCCTGAACTACGCCAACCGCAATATCTGCACCGTCTGTGGTTTCATGCGCCAAGCGCAGGTAATTATCACGTCGATCCGGTGCGTGTTGCTTTTGCGCAGCACGTGCTGCTGCCAGATAATGCAGCAGCGGTGTTTCACTATTATTCGCATGGCGCAATAACACTCGCTCGGCTTCTGCCCAACGACCTTCTTCCAGCGTAATCAAACCGCGAGTCAATGCCTGACTGGCACGTTTATGACGCTGGTTTTGTTTCCATGCTGACAATCGTTTCGGTGATTGCTTCACCAGCACAACACTTCGTAACAACAGATAACCGGCCACCAGCAGAAAAATAAATGCTGTCGACAGCACCACTAAAGAGGTTTCCAAACTCCAGTTACCGTACTGCAATAACGCAAAGCCAGGCTCAAAATCCGCAGCCCAAATAAACGCCGCGCCCAACACCAACGCTAAAGCAACGATGATCAATACTTTCATCGTTGATACTCCTTCAGCCAGTTCAGAGAGGCTGAGATATCAGGAATCGCAATTTCAATTTGCTTCTGCTGCAGTGCATTGAGCGTATTCAGCATGGCATCACGTTCATCGCCAGCAAAATAACGCTCTAACCAACTAAGCGCTGTCTGCAGACTGTGCTTGTAGCTGCTGGCATCCGCATTGAGCAGCGCTAACCGGGCGCTTTCAAGCTGTAAACGAAGATTCTGATAGAGGAAATAGCGCTGTTCAGGCACCAACACCGCCGACTCTCCACTTTGATCATGACGGATAACCACCAGAGAACGGATTTGCTGCCAGACATCATTCACCGCTTGCTGCCAACTTGCTTCGTTTGCTGGCGCTGCCACCTCTGAAGTTGTATCAGCAGTCACCTCCGGTCCTTTAGCAACACGCAGTTGATTAATTCGTTTTGCCGCAACCTGTAACTGCAAGGCCATACCGGCGATATCCAAGTCAGCCAGCGCATCTAAAGCCATCATATCTTCTGCAATCAGTGCTCTTAATGGATGCAAGCGGTAATCAGACAAGGCTTCTAATTGCTCATCAGCCATTTCCAGAGCCTGCCGAGCACCGGCGATATCATGCGCTAACAAAGCGCGCTGATTGGCAATATTGAGCAGGTAATCAATCTCCTGTAATGCCCATGTTCGCTTGATGTCAGCACTGGATAATTTTTCCCGCGCCACCAACTCACTAAGCTGCTCAGCGATCTGTTGCTGCTTTTGCTCAGCATTACCCAGCTGGTTTTGACTTTGTTGTAAAGCATCTGCCAGCGTTTCGTTGTCGGTGCTCAGTACCGTTATCTGCTGCTGTTGCAGCTGCTGATTTTGTTGTAGTTGCCAATACAACCAGCCACTGCTTAAAGCGGATATGATCAACAATAAAACGATAGCAAGCCACAACCAGCGATTGGCTGATTGCTGCTTTGCTTCAACATTGACAATTTCTGCTTCCTGAACATTGTCATCTATCTGTTGTTTTTGGTCGTTGTTTGCCATGCTATCCATCCATTCTTATCAATGTTTGCAACATCGCCACATCACTAGCATCTGTACTCACGCGAACACAGCTAAACCCTTTAGATTCGGCATGTGCTTTAATTCTGTTACTGACGACAACTAAGGGCTTATTAAGCAGATTAGTCATATCGTCACTTAAAATCTGACAGACATTATCAATGCCGGCTACGCTGGTACAGATGAGTTTATCAGCGGCCATCGCTCGCTCTATGGACACCTTATCCTGCACCGCTACGTCGCGCCGATATACTTCCATATAACTTATACTAGCACCTCTAGAGGCAAGGGTATCGGCGAGATGTTCACGGCCGCCAACGCCTCTGATAATGATTATCTTACAGTCCGCCACATCCTGCATCTCGGGCATCATTAGCAAGCCCTCACTACCCGATGATATTTCTGGCTGACAATCCACCTTCAAGCCTGATTCTCGCATTGCCTGAGCGGTACCACCACCCACTGCAGCAAACTTTAAATGTTTGGGTAGCTCAGTCTGCCAACCCGACATAAAGCTGAGCACGGCATTGCGGCTGACAAAAATGAGCCAATTTGCATGGTCTAGCTTGAACGCTGGCTGCTGCCAATCTGATGGCAAAAGAGGATTAATCGCTATCACAGGAAACAGGATCGGTTTGCCCCCTGCTTGCTCTATCAACTCGGCCAGCTGATCCGATTGCTGCCTTGGCCGCGTAATCAGGATCTTTTGGCCTGCCAGCGAAGCCTCAGTCACCATAAACATCAGCTAGAATCTTATCGGCACCTTTTGTCAGCAAGGTTTCTGCGATCTGAACACCCAGTTTGTCAGCATCTTTCGCTGCGCCACGCACGTCAGCATAGAGTGTATTGGTTCCATCCGGGCGACCTACTAATCCGCGTAGCCATACCTCATCACCTTCCAACATCGCGTAGCCCGCAATCGGCACCTGGCAACCACCGGATAAACGTCGGTTCAGAGCACGCTCGGCAGTCAGCACGATAGCAGTTTGTGGACAATGCAAAGGCGCAATCAAAGCATTCATCTCGTCATCATCAATACGTGTTTCAATGCCTAAAGCACCCTGTCCAATTGCCGGTAAGCTTTGCTCAGGGGTTAAGGCACTGCGAATGCGGTCATCAAAGCCAAGACGTTTGAGTCCTGCCATGGCCAGGATAATGGCATCAAACTGACCTTCATCGAGCTTGCGCAATCGGGTGTTCACATTGCCGCGAAGTGGTAAAACCTCCAGATCGGGACGGTGAGTCCTTGCCTGACATTCACGACGCAAACTGGATGTGCCCAGCCGTGCCCCGTGCGGTAAATCATCAATCGTCTGATAATGATTGGAGACAAAGGCATCATGCGGATCTTCACGCTTGCAAATGACCGGCAAATGCAGACCTTCAGGAAACTCCACCGGCACATCTTTCATTGAATGCACGGCAATATCCGCTCTCCCATCCAGCATGCCCTGCTCGAGTTCTTTGACGAATAACCCTTTACCTCCGACTTTCGCTAGCGGTGTATCCAGGATGATGTCACCCTGTGTTTTCATCTTGACCAGTTCCACCGTCAAGTCCGGGTGTAGAGCCAGCAAACTGTCTTTGACAAACTCAGCCTGCCAGACGGCAAGGGGGCTGTTACGGGTAGCGATTCGTACGGTTCTTTTACTCATGGGTTGCGGTCACTTTCGCTTATATAATGAAAAACATAGCTGATTCTAGCATTTTCACACCTCATCTCTCGACTAAGCACGTTATAATGACGCCCTGTTTTCAACGTCCTGATCTGAATCGCCATGACTACAAACAAAAAACTTTCTTCAGCCCGCCTGACCCAGCCAACCGATAAATTTGTCGAGGAATTTACCGCCTCCGTCGAATTTGACCAACGCATGTTCCGGCAAGATATTCGTGGCTCTATCGCGCACGCCACGATGTTAACGGAAGTTGGCGTACTCACCCCTGAAGAGCGAGATCAGATCATCGATGGCTTACAAAACATCGAAACTGAAATCGAAAATGGCGAGTTTGAGTGGTCGATAGCACAAGAAGACGTGCATATGAATATCGAAGCACGCCTGATTGCCTTGATTGGTGAAGTGGGCAAAAAATTACACACCGGTCGCTCTCGCAATGATCAGGTGGCCACCGACGTCCGTCTTTATCTGCGCGATATGATTCAGCCTATCCGCAGTGAATTAAGCCGCTTACAAGAAGCGTTATTAAATGTAGCTGAACGTGAAGCCGACACCATTTTGCCCGGCTTTACCCACCTGCAAACCGCTCAACCGGTTACCTTTGGTCATCATATGCTGGCGTGGTACGAAATGCTGGTTCGCGATGCGGAACGTCTTGATGATTGCGAAAAACGTGTGAACTCCATGCCGCTGGGTGCGGCTGCGCTCGCTGGCACAACCTTCCCGATTGATCGCGAGATGACCGCGAATTTGCTGGGATTTGACCGTATCTGTCAAAACTCGCTGGATGCTGTCAGTGATCGTGACTTTGCGATTGAGTTCAACAGTTTTGCTTCTATCCTGATGATGCATTTATCGCGCTTCTCGGAAGAGTTGATCATCTGGTCATCGGCTCAGTTTGACTATGTTGACTTGGGTGATGCGTTTTGTACCGGCTCATCAATCATGCCGCAAAAGAAAAATCCGGATGTTCCTGAATTGATTCGGGGTAAAACCAGCCGTGTTTACGGCAATATGTTTAACCTGCTGACGCTAATGAAAAACCAGCCTCTGGCCTATAACAAAGACAACCAAGAAGATAAAGAACCGCTCTTCGACACCATCGATACCTTAATCGGCTCATTACGAGTGTATGCCGATATGATGGGGGCTATTACCGTCAAAGCCAGCAATATGCGTCAATCTGCATTACGTGGTTATGCCACAGCGACCGATCTGGCAGATTACTTGGTACGTAAAGGCACACCGTTTCGTGATGCGCATGAGGTCGTCGGTCTATCCGTTGCGTATGGCCTGAAAAACAATAAAGACTTGTCTGAAATGAGTCTGGAAGAACTAAAGCAGTTCTCAGATCAGATTGAAGATGACGTATTCGATGTGTTGACCCTGGAAGGTTCTGTTGCTGCTCGTAATCACCTAGGTGGAACCGCACCAGAACAAGTTCGCGCTGCTGTTCAGCGTGCTCGTTTTAGCCGTTAATCAGACACCCACGACGCGAATTTTGGCTGCAATAAAATCTTTATGAGACACATGTAAAAGATTTGCCAGCCGGCGAATCACATGCTGTTCCAGATCATGGATATGCTGGTCTGCCCAGGCCAGCTTCCAGAATGATTCAATAAGATCGATTTTTTCATCGGCATCAAAAAATTCATTGATTTCTGACGTGAAACGGAAAAAATCGGTCGCTTCTTCATGAGCCTGCTCTGCGTTAGTGATCAGCGCATTGGCCGCCTGCTGGGTAACGTCAAACTGTTCCACCAAAATCTGCCGAAGCATGTTTTTCTCAGCATCATGTTGCTCATCATCGACAGCAATAATCTCAACCATCAGTGCAACAGCCGCCAGCTTTTTGGTTTGCTCTTGATCATTAAGCATTACGTCGGTATCTGCGCCAAAAGTGCCGCTGAAAATTTGTTTAAGTTTTTCGATCATAAAATCTCCCACCTAAAACGACCGATGACAGCACACAAAGTTCAGCGTGATTTGAGAATAACGGCCGCCTGATATCGAGGCTTACCATACCCTAACATGCGATTAAATTCCTTATGCGTGACCGGAATATAGCCTTTATCCGTCACACTTTTATTATCGTCCCAGTCCACATCGGGATCATGAAAATAAACAAAGGTATCGGAGATGGACACCACTAAAACCCAGTGTGGTGACTTACTCTGGTTCAAGCGATAGGAGCTGATCAAAACCAATGCCAATGCACCTTGCTGCAAAAATGGACTTAAGGTGTTGGCATCGACGTTAGTGTGTATTTGCTCAATCGCAGAACGATCTATCTGTTCGACAAAGTCCTGATGCACGCACTCAATGACAGCTTTCTTTTCCTCACTGCGTACCCCGTTAATAAACGGAATATCATCAGAGTTACATAATAATGCAGTATTCATACCGCGGCGATTAGCTGCTATCGCCAACCCTTGCGGACTGCAACCGCCATGACCAGACGTCATAAAAATGGTTGTGGCTTCACGCCATAACTGCAACTCAAGCTGTCGGTTCAAGCTCAACGCTTCATCGAAGGTTTTCAATGCCATCATTAGACAGGCAGGGCCACAGGTAAACTCCGTAGTCTGTGAATAATGCGCAACCTGTGGGTGGGTGATTTCTGGCTGATGATGCAACACCTTCATCATTCGCAAAGCATCAGAGTGGTCTTCATAAAAGTCGGTGACAATATCAAAAGGCTGGTAACCCAGCTTTTCATAGAGCCGAATAGCACCGTCATTATCAGGTCGGACTTCCAGTCGCAAAAAGCTGCGCCCATCTTCAAGCGCGTGCTGCTCAGCATCCTGCATCAGTTTTACTGCAATACCCGCTTTTCGGAATTCGGCATCAACTGCCAGCGAATAGACACGTCCTAATGATGTGCCTTGAGAGTACAACAATAAGACATAGCCTAGTAAGCGTTCGTCTTGCATTGCTACCAGCAGTAATGCATGTCCTTTTTCAATCATCCAGCGAAAGCTGCGACGTGACAGTCTATCTGTCTCAAAGCATTGCGTTTCCAGATCACTCAGGGCTGACACATCTGCCAGCGTCGCTTCTCGAATGAGAAAATCAGCGTTTGTTGTGGTTGGCATCAGTTAACCCGTCCAGCGCCATTTCAATCACTTGACGGCCGCGGAATAAAACCAGTTCTTGCCACTGCTTTTCATCGGGGCAAAAGAAATCTTGCATTGCATGTTTCACATCCAGCGTGTTGTCATCAGACCAATCCAGCTTACCGGACTGCTGTAGCTTTTGATCGTCCGACAAGACTTGCAGCATTTTTTGATTACCGAAGGTACCGAACTCCAGCGTCAGGTAACACACATGCTCACCCTGACTATGCCAGTAGTAATCATGCAGGCCGAGTTTAGTACCAGAGCTGGAGTTACCCAAAGAAGGTTCGGTAACCGTTGCCCCAAACAGTTCAACAGCATAATCGTGAGCTTTGCTATCAACCGGATGATCACAGATCAATTCACCGTAACCATAAGGCCCCAAACCACTATGAATATCCAGCACAATGATCTGTTCACGCTTGGCAGGTTTAAGCTGGGACATCAACTGCTCGATGACTTGCCGTGACCAGCTTGCTTCTTTACCGCCAAAATAAGGCATATCTTCGCGTTCGTACTGCCCCTCGGAGAACAGATCAAACTGTTGTCTGTCCTCGGCGATACTGGTGAGATCCGTTTTACCCTGTTGTAACTGTTCCCAAATCTGGGTGGCCTGTGAGCTAGGTAAGGCGGCATCGAAATCAACAAAGTTACGATTAACGTCTATGCCCTGCTCATCATTACGGCTGGCCCAGGCAAAACCCCACGGATTAAGTGCATGAACCAAGACCACGCACACATCAGGTGGCAAGCGACGGTGTCTAGACACAAAGTCGGCCTGAACCGCCGAACCCGCGCCGCCCTCTACACCATGAACGCCTGAAACCAACACCAACACTTTTTCCGCTTTAAGGTTACCCGCCCAAACGATATCGCAAAATAGCTTCTCATTTTTCGGCCCTTTCAAGGGGTGCGCAAGGTTAGTCAGCTTCTCAACGATGGAGCTGGTTTCTACATTACTGATGAATTTGTCACGGGCGCCAGCATAGCGCTGCGAAAAAACACTCAAAACGGCATCTGCATACATGGCAACGGGCCTCCTGTGCAAAAATTTTCGCGAAGGATATGTGAGTTTTTCCATTTTGACCAGTAATTAAAAACTCACGCAAAAATTTTTAACACACCAAAAGTCAAATGACTTTATCATTCGCTTTTGCGTACCCTGTAGATACGAAAGAACATAAGGATTACCCATGACTAAGCATTTGATCGTAGTAGAAAATATTCAGGATTGGAGCCCTTATTTTCCAAGTGAACAGGTCATTGGCGTTGATGACTACCTGCAATCCCCTTCGCAACGCAGCGACAGTCGTGCGCAAATTCTTAACCTGTGCCGCAGCCTTGAGTACTTAAGTCGCGGCTATTACTGCTCAATGGTGGCTGAGGCACGCGGTCACCGTGTTTTGCCCGGCTTACGCACCATTAACGATTTATCGCGTAAAAGTCTGTACGCCTATGACTTATCGGACATGTCATCGCAACTGGATAAGCAGCTCGCTTCTACCGAGCAATCCGCCAGCTTTATCCTAACCATTAGTTTTGGTCAAACTCCCATTGCGTCACTGCAAAAACTGGCGCGGCAGATCTTCGAGCATTTCCCCTGCCCGATTCTGGAAGTGGAGTTCAGTTTTAAAGGCCACTGGATCATCAGCCAAATTAAAGCCGGCGCTATCAATAAACTGACAGAACAAGAACAAGACTTCTTTGCTGAAGCACTCGATAGCTTTAGCCATCGTTTATGGCGCAAGCCATCCAAACGTCGCCAGTTCCGTTACGATATGGCGATTCTGCACAATCCTAAAGAAGCGATGCCGCCCAGCAATATGGCTGCGTTAAAGAAATTTATCAGCAGTGGTCGCCGTATCGGCATTGATGTGGAATTAATCACGCCAAGGGAATACATCCGCTTGGCGGAATACGATGCCTTATTTATTCGAGAAACCACGGCAACCCACAACCACACCTATAAATTTGCCCGTCGCGCAGAAAGTGAAGGCTTGGTGGTCATTGATGATCCGACCTCGATTATTCGCTGTACCAATAAGATCTTTTTAAAAGAATTGTTGGCGGCACATGATTTGCCGATGCCGGAATCACATCTTCTCTATCGCAACGATCAAGCCGGACTCGATAACTTATGCGAGACAGCCACATTCCCGCTGGTCATGAAAATTCCTGATGGCGCCTTTTCGATTGGTGTCATCAAGGTCAAAAATGCAGAAGAATTAAGGCAACAAGCCGCCGTCTTTTTCCAACAATCGGCCATCATTTTGTTGCAGGAGTTTATGTACACCGACTACGACTGGCGCATTGGTGTGTTTAACAATAAAGCCATTTACGCCTGCCAATACTTTATGAGTAAAGGCCACTGGCAAATTTATAATCACAACAGTAAAAAAGGCACCGACAGCGGCAAGTCATCTGCCATTCCCGTTAGTGAAGTGCCCGAAAAAGTGATTCGTATTGCAACCAAAGCTGCCAAACTGATTGGTGATGGCCTTTATGGCATTGATATCAAACAAAGCGGTAATCGCATCGTCATTATCGAAATCAACGACAACCCAAGCATTGATAGTGGCGTTGAAGATGAATACCTCGGTATGGCGCTCTATGACGACATCATGCGTGAGTTTTTACGTCGTCTCGAAGAAAAAAAATCGGCGAGTCGTTGAGCTGTCGACCATAAAAAAGGCAGCCCTAAAAGCTAGGGCTGCCTTTTATTACTAAATGGGCTGCTTTAGAAGCTGTAGCTAGCACCCACTTGATAGCTTGTGCTCTGGCCGGGGAAAAAGCGATATGAGCCAAATGCAAAGTCGGCACGATCAGCGTATTCCTCATCCAAAATATTTTTGACCTGTCCATGCAGTGTCAAACTTTTAGAAAGCTGAGTTTCAACGCGTAGATTAACTAAATCATGGCCATCGTATTCATATTCATTGGCCGGATCCAGAAAATAGTCCCCCATATGTGCCCACTCAAGTTCCGCGCGGCTGTTGGTGTTGAAGTTCCAACCCAGACGTACGTTTGCGATGTGGCGAGGTGCAGTATCTACTTCATTGCCAGACGCTGTTCCACTCGAGGCATTATCAAAATCATATGTGTGTTTGGCATAGGTATAATTCGCTGCTACATCGAACTGTTCACCAAGAGGTAGACTGATTGATGCTTCGATGCCTCTATGTTTGGTGCGGCCATTTGAGACGTTTAAACCATCCGGGTCACGGAAGAAAAAGTTTTTCTTCTTCATGTAAAAGGCGGCCACTTCATAGTCCACAATACCGGCATTACCTCGCATGCCAATTTCAAGGCTATCTGCTTTTTCAGAGTCTAGATCACCAACCAGTTGCTGATTTTGCAAACGATATAAGTCTGTCGTTTGAGGCGCCCGATGCCCCCGTGCGTAGTTGGCAAAAACGCTGTGATTTTCGTTCAACAAATAGACTAAACCAAGTTTAGGACTCCAGTCATTAAAGGTGTCTTCTCTATCAGCTGGACGTAAATATAAACACTCCGAAGGGGCCGCAAAGCAAGCGCTGCCATCAGCTTCCCCTGTTCCTGCCGCGACGTTGTTGTCGTAATCATATTCAACGTGTTCAAAGCGTAATCCAGTAGTCGCTCGCCACTTTTCCGCTAAAACCCATTCCGCGTGAATGTATGGCGCAATCGTCACAGCCTCGACGTCATAGTCATAGTGAATACCTTGCTGCCTATTCTTACCAAAGAAAGCGTAGCTGGCTCGCTCTTGAGTCTGTTGCAGACTACCGTCGGTATATTCCAGGTCTGTTCCGACAATGACTTCATGGCCGCCATTGAGATCCATGTAATAGGCTATTTGGGTCCCGAGGCTAGTATGCTCATTTTCCTCAATTGCTCGTGATGGCAGATAGTGCTGACGAAACTCCATACGGTTATTACGCAGATAAGGCGTGATACTCAGGGTATTCCCGTTATCCATAACATGATCCCATCGTGTCGATAGTCTGACTGACCACCAATCACGGTAAGCGTCCGGATCGTTGTTTGTTTTCATAAGCGAGCTATCTTCATAAGCTTTTTTATCACTTGACTCAATAAAACCTGCGGTTTCTTGGTTCAAATTAAAAGCAGAAAACACCGTTTGAAAACTATCTCCATTAGGGGCGAAGTAATCATGGCGCGCTGTGATTTTTTGCTGTCCATAGCTTTCTTCATCACGCCAACCACCGAAATCAGTACCACTGAAACTGACCCTGTAGCCATGCGCACCGACGGTATCACTCACGGTACCCTTCACTTTGTATAAATCGTCTGAACCAAAAGTGAAATCAAGCTCGCGTTCCAACTCCAGCGATGGCGCACGTGATAAAACATTAATGAGTCCATGAACCGCATTAGAACCATACAAAGCACTACCTGGGCCACGAATAACTTCCATACCACCCGCCCATTCATAATGCGCTTCGGCAAGACCATTATTGTTAGCAAAACCTGCTGCCCGAAGTGGAATACCATCTTCCATAAACAAAAAGGCTCCGGCTGCGCCCGGCCCCGTTAGAACAGGTGAACGTAATGCCACGAGTGACTCAGCACCATTACCCCGTTGAATATGAACACCACTCACTCTGGCAAGTGACTCTTCGATATGATCAGCGTTTATAAGATCGATTTCTTCTTCGCTGACCTTGCCTGTATTACCGGCTAATTCTCGCAAAGCAGTCTCAGAACGCGTTCCGGTCACAACCAATTCATCCAGCGCGATGCTGCCTTTTTCGGCGATGACTTGTCCACTTGAGAACAATGCCGCCGTGACTAGGAGAGAAATTTTTGTTTTGCCTATCATTTTTTCAGCTTCCTTTTTATTTTTGTGGGCGAATTTTCTCATACCCGCCCATTCATCACATCAGGAAAATTCCTAAATTCTGTTGAAATGCGGCGATTGCGACCCCACCTAAAGATTTAGATCAATTTCAGGTGTATAAGTCCATTTATGGAATACAAAGACTATTACAAAATCTTAGGCGTCCCGCGTGATGCCTCGCAAGAAGATATCAAGAAGGCTTACCGTAAGCTTGCTCGTAAATATCATCCCGATGTGAGTAAAGAAGCAAACGCTGAAGATAAATTTAAAGAAGTCGGCGAAGCTTATGAAGTGCTGAGAGATCAGCAAAAGCGTGCACAGTACGATCAATTCGGCAGCAATTATCGTCATGGCCAGTCATTCAACCCACCACCAGGATGGGATGACCAGACAGGCGGCTTTGGCGGCGGCAACTTCAGTAGTTTCTTTGAAAACATGTTTGGTGGCATGGGCGGAATGGGCGGTGGTGCAGGCATGGGCGGCGACCAGTTCTTTGCCAAAGGCGAAGATGTTAATGCCAAAATCACCGTGTCACTGGAAGATGCGTTTCATGGTGCAACCAAAACCATTCGTCGCCCATCCGGTGCCAGTCAGGGTGGCACCATTAACGTTAAGATTCCTGCAGGTATTACCTCTGGCAAAAAAATTCGCCTGAGTGGACAAGGCAAAGCCGGTATGGGTAGCAAAGGGGGCGACTTGTATCTGGAAGTTCAGATCGCCCCGCACAAGCATTACCGCTTGGAAGATAAAGATATCTATCTGGACCTGCCTTTGGCTCCGTGGGAAGCCGCATTAGGCGCAAAGGTGACGGTTCCGACATTAGCTGGCAAAATTAGCCTAACCATTCCAGCAGGCGCCCGTAGCGGTCAGAAAATGCGATTAAAAGGCCGTGGCCTGCCTGGCAAAGAACCTGGTGATGAGTTTGTGGTACTACAAATCATGACGCCAGCAGCAGACTCGGACAAAGCCAAGAAGTTGTATATGCAAATGGCTGAAGAGCTGACTTTTAACCCACGTGAGACCTTAGAAAATATTGAGTAGGGAGTGTCTGATGAAATTGAACATCCGAACATTTTTGCTCTGGCTGGCAGGCCTGACTTTAGTAGCACAAGTGGCAACCGCTGCGCTGCCGCTGGACTGGTTTGCAGAAAAAGGCGAGATGCCCACTTTGGCGCCTATGCTGGATCGTTCCAAACCGGCCGTGGTCAATATTGCTACCCGTAGTGAAGTCAGAGTTCAAGATAACCCACTGCTCAATGATCCATTCTTCCGCCACTTTTTTGATTTACCTGCTCAGCCTCGCACCCGCCCACGCCAGAGCTTAGGTTCAGGCGTCATTATTGATGCCAAGGAAGGGCTGGTCATCACTAATAATCATGTAATTCGTGGTGCTGATGAAGTGACCGTCTCGCTTCATGATGGTCGTAGTTTTCAAGCAGAGATTGTTGGTAGCGACCCGGCCACCGATGTCGCTCTGATCAAAATTGACACTGACGGTCTGGTTGCTCTGCCCTTAGCTGATTCTGAGTCGCTCCGCGTCGGTGATTTTGTCGTGGCGATAGGCAACCCGTTTGGCCTTGGGCAAACAGTCACCTCCGGTATTGTCAGTGCATTAGGTCGTAGTGGCCTCGGTATTGAAGGTTACGAAAACTTTATCCAGACAGATGCCTCTATTAATCCAGGCAACTCTGGCGGTGCTTTGGTTAACCTGCGCGGCGAATTAGTGGGTATTAATACCGCTATTTTCTCACCGGGCGGTGCCTCTGCCGGTAATATCGGTATAGGCTTTGCGATACCGAGCAATATGGTCAAACAGATCAGTGATCAGTTACTAGAATTTGGTGAAGTCAAACGGGCTTACCTTGGCGTTCAAATGCAAGATATCACCCCTGAACTGGCGCAGGCATTTTCTATTGATATACAAAAAGGCGCGGTCGTCACCCATGTCGTGCCTGACTCAGCAGCTGATGCCGCAGGTCTTAAAGTCGGCGATATCATCACCGCCGTCGACAATGCCCAACTAATCAATGCAGATAGTCTTCGCAACACAATTGGCTTGATGATGGTCGGCCAGAAAGTGAAGTTGGATATCATTCGTGATGGAAAAGCCAAAACACTCACAGCCAAGGTCAAGCAAACCCGTCAAACCGAGTCTAATGGCACGGTGCATCCAAAACTAGCTGGTGCGACGTTCGGAGACATTGAAGAAGACTCACCCTATTTCGGGCAAATTGAAGGCGTGATGGTGTATTCGGTTAAACGCGGCAGCCCGGCATGGCAAGCAGGTCTGCGCGGTGAAGATGTTGTCACCTCGGTGAACCGCCGTTCTGTGGCTAACCTGGAACAATTCAAACCCATGGTGAAAAATACCGAGCAGATTCTGCTGAATATTGTGCGCGGCAGGCGGGCAATGTTTTTATTGTTGAAATAAGTTTTTAGGTCACGCTGACACTCAACAGCGTGGCCTTATTAATCCCGCTCTAAAACCAGTCTCTGGCTATATACAAACACACCATTTGAAAACAACATCCACTCCACCGTGATGGCATCGGCAGTGTGGATAAACACCTCAGAAAAGACTTCCACAAAACGACTACCATGACGTATGCCACCATGACCTCGGCGTTCGCGTTCATGTGCCATGGCGTAATCATCATTAATGCGTAACGAGAACATACTGCCTTTATTCATCAGAAACACCTTGTCGCCTTCAAAATAATGGCTGTTGTACTCTTTGCTCAGTGACATCAGCAATAATGCCGTATTGGATGGACGTATGTCCGCTTCGACCTCTCCTTCTCGGTAATACGGCTCCGGTTGTTCCTCGGATCCTTCACAGATAAGCTCGGATAGCTGGCCATCCCACTCGCCTTTCAGCTTTTCTAATACCTCAAGCTTCTTCTCATGGCCTTGCACCTGAATACGATCATCATCAGACTCAAAGTATTGCTCACCTAAGCTCAGATAAACCGGCGACGGTTCGAAACACTGGAAAGCCTGGACTGCGGGTGACAATAGCAACACCGATAACGATAAAAGCAACCCTCGCAGCATGATGTACTCCTTCTCGTATTTTATTTATGACCATAACAATCACTTTTTGTTAGCAAGCGTATTGCTAGTTGGCATTTCAGCTTATAAGCTGGATGGCAACGCATAGCTGTCTCAGGCTATTCTTGGCAATGACGCCACGTTATATTGAAGAGGATGCAGGATATTATGTCGACTCATTCAGAGACCGTTTTATCTATCTACCAACAAATCGTCGATCGCAATCCAGGTGAGAATGAGTTCCATCAGGCGCTGTATGAAGTACTGGAAACCTTATCACCAGTGCTCGAGAAACAGCCTGAATATGCCAAAAACAAAATTATTGAACGACTCTGCGAACCGGAAAGGCAGATCATTTTCCGCGTGCCGTGGGAAGACGATAACGGTGAAATACAAATCAACCGAGGCTACCGGATAGGTTTCAACAGTGCCTTAGGCCCATACAAAGGCGGCCTGCGGTTTCACCCTAGCGTGAAAATAGGCACGATGAAGTTTCTGGCGTTTGAGCAAACCTTTAAAAATGCGTTAACGGGTCTGCCAATTGGTAGCGGTAAAGGTGGCTCTGACTTTGACCCTAAGGGTAAGTCTGATAATGAAGTTATGCGGTTTTGCCAAAGCTTTATGACCGCACTGTATCGCCATTTAGGTGAAAACACCGATGTCCCTGCCGGTGATATCGGTGTCGGCTCGCGCGAAATTGGTTACCTTTTCGGTCAATATAAACGTATTACTCAACGCTATGAATCCGGTGTCATTACCGGTAAAAGTCCGCAGTGGGGAGGCACCTGGATTCGGCACAAAGCGACAGGATATGGCGCCGTGTTCTTCTGTGAAGAAATGGTGCGTGCGGTGCATAATGAAGAACTGAAAGACAAGGTTGCCGTGGTGTCCGGCTCAGGTAATGTCGCAACGTACGCCATGGAAAAATTACGCGTCATTGGTGCCAAAGTCATTGCTTGTTCTGACTCAAGTGGCGTCATCATTGATCGCAATGGTATTGATGTAGATACCGTCATTCATATCAAAGAAGTCGAACGGGCCCGCATCAAAACCTATCTCGACTTTCATCACGATGCGGAATACATCGATGGCGGTAATATCTGGGATATCCCCTGTGATATTGCCCTGCCCTGTGCTACTCAGAATGAGTTACAACAAGCCGATGCCATCACACTGGCTAAAAACGGCTGCATCGCTGTCTGTGAAGGTGCCAATATGCCCAGCACGCCTGATGCGATAAAGGTCTTCCAGCAAAAAGGCATCGCATTTGGGCCAGGTAAAGCCGCCAATGCGGGTGGTGTTGCTTCTTCAGCGCTTGAAATGCAACATAACGCCACGCACGGCTCAGGCTTTGAGTACAGTGAAGAGCGCCTGCACGAAATCATGAATCATATTCATCGCGACTGTTGTGATACTGCCGAAGAGTTTGGTGAACCACACAACTACGTGTTGGGCGCCAACATTGCCGGCTTCCGACGTGTGGCTAACGCCATGCTGGCATTTGGCATTATCTAATCCGTTAACCGCTTCACGCCGGTCAGCTCTGCTAAGACCAGACTGCCGGCGGTGAGTGCACTCACAGACAAAAAACATCGGCTTTAGCGTTCAACTAGCGACAAGCAAATGGTGTTTTGCTTCTTTAACAACCATGTTGATGACCGTGTTTTTATTGATACGGAATTGATGTGCCCGATCAATTAAATAGAGCCCCCTCAAGTGCCCCCCCGCATATAAACGCTTGATATATATTAAATCTTATCGTACTTTAAATTGTAACAAGCTGTATTTACCCTTTGACTCCACAGCAAAAAAGTTTGTTCAAGGAAGAACCCTCTTAATATTTAACCGAGGTACAAAAAAGGGGGAGTGAATGAGGACAGATGGATTAAGTAAGACGGGATATAACGGGATTTAATGGTTTTAAATGGGAAGAAGCTTTTAATAATGAGGGTTTGAGTAACATTTAAAGCTTATTTAATAATTAATTATGGATCGCGATCATTTTAAATATAGTAAACATTTAGACACATGAATTGCGATCAAGCTCATTAGTGACGACGACCACTCCAAACAACTCGCCCAATAATCGAAAGCTCGTTCTGCAAATCAAAATCCAGTGATATCTCAAAAGGCTCATAAGCTGGATTATCACTGGTAACCTTTAACCGCTGACTTGGTAGGCGCTGTAGCCGTTTAACTAGTAATGACTCACCCATTCTGATTACATAGATGCCGTCACGTTTAGCAACGTTGTCAGTGTGATCAACGAGTATAACGTCGCCTGGACGCAATGCAGGCTCCATGCTCTCACCTTCTACATAAATCAGATATAAATTAGCTGGGCTGCTGTGTAGCTCGTTATATATCCATTCTTTTTTGAATATAAGTGCATCAGTTTCCTCTTCCTCGTGAATGACATAACCGTTGCCAGCTGATGCTTTTACATCAAACAGTGGGATGTGGGCGAATGTTTCCATAATGCTACCAGTTCCTGCTGAATAGTCTTTGATGCTCGATCCCACTTCTTCGTTGGAAGTGGGATCGACTTGCCCCACTTTAGATTTTCGATCCCGCTTTTCATAAGTTTCTGATTCGTTTGAATTTCTATGTGTTGATGATGAATTATCATCAACATCTAAGTGGGATCGAGTTGGAAAGGTTTCGTTCCCCGTCAGCACGTAATACGAATTAAACCCAAGCCCTAATATTTTTTCTAAATAAATAGCATCAGGGCTACGTTCACCTTTTTCATATTTGGCTTGTGACTGCCTTGTGATTCCAACAAAGTCAGCAACATCCTGCTGGGTTAAGCGTAGACGCTTACGCTCCTCTAGTATTCTGCCGCCAATGTAAACTAATGATTCCATTACAAGCCCTTGACAATGTTATTTTATGTGTACATAATTTTTGCAGGTGTTATGTTTTGTTTGCATTTATGTAAACGCTTATATATTTAATTACGGATTGTAACAATGAACTACAAGCAAATACATCAAGCATTGAAAGCCAAAGGTCTTTCTTGGTTAGTCGCTGGTGAAGTAATTGGTTGCACTCATCAGCATGTAATGAATGTTTGTGCAAGACGAGCGGAAAGTTTAAGAGTTGCACGATCAATATCCGTGCTAATCGAGAAAGATATGCAGCAGTTTTCCGGGATATTCCCCGCTATCAGTCTGATGTAAAAACTGATCGCCAAGCCAAAATTGATCAAGCAAAAGCGCGTCTGGCAGAAGCCGGTCTTGCTGAGAGCGCCTAATCATGGTTGATAACTATCCGCATCAAGAGCACTTACATCCGCAAAAAGCACGCGCCCACAAAGCAGTTCAAACCAACGGCGATTCCAGTTCGGCGGCACAAGGTAAGTATCGGCTGGATGAGTGCGCTTCAACGTCGCAATCAAACTTTTTAGTTGATAAAGACGGAATGCCAGTTTCTCCTGGGTTTGGTGATCCAGATCGCCAATCTGCTTACAAAGCGTCGCGGATGAAGGCGGCAATACGTTTTCAACAACTTGCCAAGCAACAGTCTCAGCGAGTTGTGGAAGTTCCTCTGAATTGTCCGGTTCACGTATGTCCGATTTGTCAACTTTCAATGCTTTTAAAAAAGCTGATAGCTCGGATAAAAGCATGGTCGATGAAATGATGATGAATCCATCATTCTGCCCGTGTAAATACGCGGCACTGACGGGTGCTGGTCTGGTTGTTTTCACTTTGTTATCTCCTGTTTGGTTAAAACGCAGAACCAGCCTATCCCGTGCAGTACTGCCGCAACAATCAATAAATTTGGAAGTGGTGTTGTGATGAGAATTCCAAAAAGTAAGGTGGCTTGGAAACGCATCCAGCCGAACAATATAAAAGACGCGCTGCGGCTTAATAAAGAGTACGCCAGACAGTTCAAAAGGCTAACTGTTCCAGCTATCGCTGAACTGATGGCTGTCAGTGAAGACCGCTTATACAAATGGCTCTCTACTGGTGATATGCCAGTCAGTTTTATCCCGGCATATGAGCATATCTGTGAGATGGATTATGTCACCCAATATCTGGGTTACCGAAGTAACAAGCTGATGATTCAAATCCCCACAGGGAAAAAAGTGGATGAACTAGGTTTAGCCGAACTACAGCAGCTTTCTGCAGATGCAATGAGTTTGCTAATCAAGTTTTATCGTGAGGGTGAGTCGGTAGATATCCTTACTTCAGCGCTCACTCGACTGTTAGCTGGCGTGGCATACCACAGAGAAAATGTTATCTCTCAGAGTCAGCCAGGTCTAGATTTTGAGGGCGGTGAAGATGACTGAACAAAACAGGGAATGGTTCACAGCAACTGAATTAGCAAACAAACCAGGTCTTCCAAAGTACAAGCGTGGCGTTAATCAGCAGGCCTCAAAACAAGGCTGGAATACAAGGCAAGTAAAAGTAAGAGGTGGATCAGCAAATGAATACCACCTTTCCAGCCTGCCAGTAGAAACTCAGGCCGCGTTGATAAAACAACACCTGCCGACCCCAGTTAAGAGCAGCTCGGAAAGCACTGAATTTAGCTACGATCCTCAAGCATTATGGCAGCACTATGACAACAAGCCACAAAAACAAAAGGACGCAGCTCAGAACAAACTCAACCTGCTTTTGCAGGTCATGGCTCTGACAGAAAACGGTGGCGCCACACTTAAGAATGCCTTCTTACTGGTGGCTGATCAAAACGACATTAGTGAACGCACCATGCAAGGCTGGTATCACGGTACCAAGAGCAAGAAAGGGGTGAAATTCTATGCTCGTCAAGACTGGTTAGCCGCGCTGGTACCCGGCTTTGTTGGCCGAACGGTCACAGCAGATATGGATACTGAGGCTTGGGAATTTTACAAAGCCGATTACCTTCGCCTGGAGCAGCCAGAGTTCGAAGCCTGTTACTACCGACTACAACGTACTGCAGCCGAACAAGGCTGGAAAATCCCCAGCAAAAAAACACTGGAACGTCGCATCAAAGCCATACCGCTGGCAACCCGCGTTTATCTACGTGAAGGTGAAGCCGGTTTGATCAAACTGTTTCCTGCCCAACAGCGAACAGTCCAAGAGCTACATGCGCTTGAGTGGATCAATGGTGATGGCTACCAACACAACGTGTTTGTTCTATTGCCAAATGGCGATGTAACGCGCATGAAAACGTGGTTCTGGCAGGACGTCTACAGCCGCAAAATACTGGCTTACCGCGTCGATGAATCAGAAAACACCGACTCAATCCGAGCCAGTTTTGGCGATGTTGTGGATCAGTTCGGCATACCCGAACACGTCACTATTGATAACACCCGCGCTGCAGCCAATAAATGGATGACCGGTGGCGTTAAAAACCGCTATCGCTTCACCGTAAAAGAAGATGATCCACTCGGCCTATTCCCTACGCTCGGTATCAAAGTGCACTGGACATCAGTGATTGGCGGCAAAGGACACGGTCAGGCTAAACCTGTCGAACGTGCCTTTGGTGTTGGTGGTCTTGGTGAATATCTGGACAAGCATCCTAAGTTTGAAGGTGCCTATACCGGCCCAAACCCAATGGCCAAGCCAGAAAACTACGCCAAAAAAGCGGTACCCATTGAAACGTTCCTAGCAGTACTGGAACAAGAAATCATTGCTTGGAATGCCAAACCGGCTCGACGCACTGAAATCTGCAACGGCACAAAAAGTTTTGATCAAGCTTTCACCGAAAGCTATCAAACCGCCGTTATCAAAACAGCTAACCAAGAACAACGTCGCATGTGGCTGCTGATGGCTGAAGCCATCAAAGTGCAGAAAGATGGATCATTTAATCTTGATGCCGGATCAGCCACAGGACAAGGCAAAAACCGCTACCACGCGCCAGCGTTGCTCGACTTTGCAGGCCAGAAGATTACCGTTCGTTTTGACCCTCAAGCGCTGCATGAAATCGTCTATGCCTACACCTTAGATAATCGCTATATCGGTGAGGCGCAATGTATTGAAGCTACTGGGTTTGGTGATACTGAAGCGGCTCGAAGCTTCAACAAGCATCGCACTCGCTTTATCAAGGCCACCAAGCTGGCAGCGAAAGCCGAAGTCGCGATGGATGCAATGGAAGTGGCAAGTCGCCTGCCTTTGCAGCCACAGCCTGAAGTCGCCAACCCGAAAGTGGTCAGACCACTTCGCCCAGCGCCAGAACTAGGCCGACACATACCGCAGCCACAACTAACTGACGAACAAAAACAGGATCTGGCTACATTCCAAGCCGAGTTCCAACAGCCACAAGAGCCTGCAGCACAAATCATAAGAAATGATGACCCCAGAGCGCGCTACAAGCGTTGGGTCAATTTAGACCGTCGGTTGCGAGAAGGGAGTCAACTCTCAGCAGCTGATCAGAAATTCTGGGCGATGTACCAGAAAGGCGATGAGTTCCGCTTTATGAGCGAGTTCAGCGCTGACTTTGAGAGCTTCGACGAAACTGTCGAGGCATAAAAAAACAAACCCGCTGGCAGGCGGGTAAGTAAAACGTGATGAGGTAAATAATGACAACAAATCAAAACGTGGTCAACTTGGGAGACAGAGTCGAAGCCTCTGTCACCACGGCACCACTGAAAAACGTCATGCTCTGTACACGATTGCTGGAACAAGCGATGAATCGCCCAGCACATCTACCAGGTATGGTCACTTTCTTTGGCCCGAGTGGCTGGGGTAAATCGTTTGCTGCAGCTTATGCAGCGAATAAATACCGCGCTTACTACGTTGAATGCAAAAGCACCTGGACAAAAAAAGCGCTGCTCCTTTCCATTCTCAAAGAAATGGGCATCCAGCCAGATAAGACCAACTATGACATGGTCGAGCAAATCAGTCAGCAGCTGGCGCTGAGTGGTCTGCCGCTCATCATCGATGAGATGGATCACATCGTCGAAAAGAAAGCCGTCGAAGTAGTGCGTGACATTTATGAAGGATCAAACGCTGCCATCCTGCTGATCGGTGAAGAGAAGCTCCCGACCAAGCTGCTCAAGTGGGAACGGTTCCACAATCGAATGCTGGCTTGGCAAGGCGCTCAACCTGCCGATCTGGAAGACACACGACAACTGTCCCAACTTTACTGCCCGGACATCACCATTGCTGATGACCTGCTCGAACGCATCCAGCGTGAAAGCATGGGCGTCGCCCGTCGAATCTGCGTCAATCTCAACCAAGTTCAGCAAGCCGCCTACTCAGCTGGTACCGACCAAATCGACGTCAAACTCTGGGGTAACCGTCCCCTCTATACCGGCGACGCACCCAGGAGGAAGGTTAAATGACACAGCCTGTTCATATCACAAGAGCAAACGGCAAGCTGTCAGGTAGAGATGCCTGCTGGCAAGCCATACGTGAATTGAAAGTGTTTTCTTTACTTGACCTGGAAGCACACACCAGTGATCACAAACAGCTGAATGAAGTGAATCGCCGAACAGCCAGAACCTACGTGATAGGGCTGGAAGGTGCTGGCTATCTGGAACGCACCACCAAGCGCATGGGCGGTGCCATTGTCTGGAGGCTGACTCGTGATGTCGGTGTGAATGCACCTCGCGTCAACCGCAAAGGTGACCACGTCACTGGTGGCGAGAGCCGTGAACAGATGTGGCGAACCATGCGAATTCTGAGTGATTTCAGTTGGCGTGATTTGGTGGCATCAGCCTCTACGGAAGAAACACCTATCGAACCGAACACTGCCAAGGATTACATCACCTTTCTGGCTAAGGCGAATTATCTCAAAGAGATAATCCCAGCCAACCATGGTGGTGGTCTGGCGCGATACAAACTATTACCCGCGATGAATACCGGTCCAAAGCCGCCGATGATTCAACGCATTAAACAAGTCTTTGATCCCAATTTAAACAAGGTCGTATGGCCAAAGGATGGTGAGTAATGGATGAAGCGACAGTAGACGTAATTCAACAATTAATGGCATGGCACCAGAAACGAGTTGATGAATTGCAGCTGATAGTGGATCAAAAAGGTGCCTCTATCAAAATCGGTGAAGAGATTGAAATAACCGATCCGGAGGTGCTCAAAGGCGTTCATTTAGGCGTGAAGATTAGTTTGTCACTGCTTGGCAAGTTACCCATTTCATTAAAGGAAGGTGAGTAATGCTGATTTTAACAAGACGTGTGGGCGAAGCCCTGATTATCGGTGATGACGTTGTCGTGAATGTGCTTGGTACCAAAGGTAATCAAGTCCGGATCGGGGTTGAAGCCCCAAAAGATGTCTCTGTTCATCGTGAAGAAATTTATAACCGCATTCAGAAAGAAAAGGATGACAACAAATGAGCGACTGGAAACAAGTACTCAAAACCGAATGTGAGAAAACATCACAAGCCAAGGTGGCCGCTGTTCTCAGACAGAATGATGGCTTTCCTTCACCAACCGTGATTAACCAGGTCATCAAGAGTAAATACCCCGGCAGAACTGACCGACTGCAAGCACTCATTGAAGGCAAGTTTATGTCCGGCAGTGTGCAATGCCCGGTGGTTGGTGCTATCCCCAGCGACCAATGCATTGAATACCAAAGCCGCCCGTATGCAGCAACAAACCCGACACGCATTCAACTTTATAGAGCCTGCCGTGGCGGCTGTGAACACAGCAAAATTGGAGCCTAATCATGAACAAGAATTTGGGTAACGACATCATCAGCAAAAAAGTAGAAGACGTTCGCCACTGCTTAGCAGAACTAGCACGACGTGGCCTCACCATTACCGATATCAACATCGGTGAAGCCAGAAAGCCGACCATCACCATCGTCGGCTACAACGACAGTCCAGGTGGACTTAAGGGCGGCACAAAAACCCGCATTAAAACCGGCCTACGTCGTCTCGAAACCTACGCCACAGAAGTCAGCGGCTGCCAGGTGCAGTGGAAAGTTGTGGCTTAAACAGGAGTAACCCATGAATACAGCTATCAATACAGAGCAACACAAGGTGAACGCACAAGGTCACCTTGTACCCATTAGCAAAATCAAACAAATCGATCTGGATCGTGATGATCTTATCGAAGAACTGTTTGGTAAGGCCGAGTTGCTGCGAGAGCAGATGGTCGCCTTCAAAGCTCAGGCGATGAATGACGTTTATGCCTTCGTCGAGCTTGTTGCAGAAAAATACGATGCCAAGCTCGGTGGCAAAAAAGGCAATATCAGCCTCACCAGCTATGACGGTAAACGCCAGATTCGCATTCAAATGGCCGAGCTGTTGCACTTCGATGAGCGTGCTGAAGCAGCTAAATCCCTGATTGATGAATGCATTCAAGAATGGTCAGAAGGCAGCAACGACAATATCAAAGCCCTGGTCGATCACGCCTTCAAAACCAACACTGAAGGCCAGCTTAGTGCTGCCCGAATCCTCGGACTGCTGCGGCTGGAGATTGACGATCACAAATGGAAGCAAGCCATGGAGGCGCTGAAAGATTCGATGCAAATCACTGGCTCCAGCGCCTATGTGCGTTTCTATTACCGCCCGACCACCGAGAGCAAGTTTCAGAATCTGGCTCTCGATATGGCTGCTCTGTGAGGTCTTCTATGGAAATGATTGTATTCGAAGACAGGGGCCAGGACTTTCTGGAGTGGGACATCGATGAAGATGGCGTCGTTGTTGATTCAAGACCATTTCAGGCTGGTATCTGGAGTGGCACGTTTGTATCAGACATAAAAGTTGGTGAGCGACCAACCGTCACCAGTCCCCGTGATGGGGTTCAACGACAGTTGAAGTATCGCGTCATCGATATTCAGCCTAAATCCGCTTAACCAACGGCGCGTCAGCAGACAGGTGGTGCCAGCAAAAAACTAACAGACTGCAGCTGAGACGGTGGGTTTTATAACCTTTCTCCCCGCCGGGCAACGCCGACTGATCCACGAGACGGATTACTTAGCCCCTTCGTTGGGGTTAAGGCAGTGAAAAATCCGGGAGATGATATGGATGAATTAAGGAACCCAATCTGTTTTGCACGTTGCATCTGGCGGTCGCTTAGTCGTGGTCGGTATATATCTGGTCACAAGTACAAAACAGCAAAAGAGGTTACACCGGAAAACATTCATATCCTCCGCTGTAAACATTGTGGCCATAACTCCATTGCATGGAGCTGGGGATCGTTAGAGGAATCCAAATAATGAACATGAAAGAAGCAAGCGAGATGCGACCAGACATACTCACTATCAGTGGTGAATACTTTAACTTTATGTGTCCTGAAGAGTCTGAGTTCGACATTTACGTTGCCGCTCATGGCCTATCAAACATTTGCCGCTTCGCTGGCCACACTAATAAGTTCTACAGCGTAGCCCAACATTCGGTTTATGTGTCTGAAATTGTACCGCCTGAAATGGCTTTGCACGGACTGCTGCATGATGCCGCAGAGGCGTTTGTTGGTGATGTGGCCAGACCACTGAAAAACCTCTTGCCCGATTATCGTGAAATAGAGAAGCGTGTTGAAAAAGCCGTGTTAGGCCGTTTTGGGTTAGACGCTGAGATGCCTGCAGAAGTGAAGCACGCAGACTTGGTCTTGTTAGCCACAGAGCAGCGTGACTTGATGGCACCACACGATGATGAATGGCCGTTAATTAAAGATATTGAGCCATTAAAAAAAGCCATTGAACCAGTGTCTCCCAGCACAGCGTTTTTAATGTTTGTTGGCCGTTATCTACAAATCGTGGGGCAGCTATGAGTTCAAGACAAAAGCTAATCCAGCTTGTTCATATCGGCGCTAGCCGCTTGTTTAAGGACGAAGAAGCTCGTCGCACATGGCAAGGAGACCATACCGGTGAACGTTCGTGCAGCAAGATGACGGACAAAGAATTGAAACATTTAGTCAATTTGCTACGTGATGCCAAAGCGATTAAACCACCTAAACGCGCAGGCAGAAAGCCATTCAATCGCAGCCCGTATATGGCAAAAATTGAAGCCTTACTGACCGATATGCAACTCAGTTGGGAATACGCTGAAACCATAGCCTGGCACGTCACCGGTGGTAAAGGCCATGCAACAACAGGCCGTCCTGGTATTGAACGTCTGGAGTGGGTGCACAAGCGTCAGCAGTTTGAAGCGATCATTGCCGCGTTATATCAGGAACAGAAAAAACGCAGCCTGCTGCAAACCGTTGAGTACCTACTGGATGCCATGAACCTGAGCGAAAGCTATGTCGAGAAGCTGGTAGCAGGCCGTGCGAATGCCAGCAAGTGGCGTCGTAATGTGCCGCTACTCAATGCCATCGTCGATCACCTTAATGACAAAGTCGCGTTTGAACGTGCCACTCAAGTAGCGCTGCCATAAGCAAGGTACCGAGCCAGTGAATTTACCTGATTATTTACCACCTGTAGCCAGAGAGATAGCCGATGTGATCGGTCTTGATGGACTGTTGCGTCTGGTGAAACAGTTCGGTGGTGTCACTATTCGAGTGCCGGGGCAAGGTGACCTAAAGCAAGTGCTTAGTCCAGATCAATACAAACAGTTCGTGCATACCTTCCGTAATGAGAAAATCGCCATCCCCAAGCTTCAAGCAAGGCTATACCAAGTGGATCTGGCAGAGACAAGCCGTCTGCTTGATCAAGGCTTTACCAAAGCAGAAGTCGCCCGGACACAAAAAATTACTGAACGCGCTGTCTACAAACGCCAGGCTAAACAGCGTCAACTTGAAAATGACAAACAACAGGATCTCTTTTAATGTTCGATTTTATCAATCCACTCACAACTGATGACTTCAACGATAGTGTTGAGTTTTTATACCCTAATTTTTTGCCTAAAAAACAAATCACTATGATCTATGCCGATGGCGGCATGGGTAAAAGCTGGTTGCTTTTCGGGCTGGCAAAATATGCCACTGAACACAACAGTGGTAGTGAGCAAGGCGCGATGAATGTGCTGTACATCGATGTCGATAACCCCATCAGTGTGCTGAAAGAGCGTGGCATCGAACATAAACTGATCGAAGCCTGCCCGAATCTAACCTACTCGCACCGCAGTAAGTTCAATGGTGAGCCACTCGAACTGCTGGATGAGCTTGAAAACAGAGCCTATGGCAACGCGTTTAAAAACATGCTGCTGATGCTGGACAGTCTCAGAGACTTTGGTGATATCAATAATGACCTGACAGCCATGCGGATCGGCAACAAGCTGAAAAAGATACGTGACGCCGGTGCCACCATTATTGTGTTGCATCACTCCACCAAGAACGGCAGCAACTATCAAGGATCAAACAACCTACGTAACAGCGTCGATAATATGTACCGTCTTATCAAAGCGGACTCGCCCGAAGGTGAAATTCGCTGGCTGCTCGAAGTTAAAAAAGAACGTGCTGCCATTGCCAATATCGCACTAAGAATAGAAGTGGCAGATCTGTTTTTAACCGAACTGGATCTCGACGAAGTCACACTCAACGATGAAGAAAGAGCGTTTATCGACAAGGTAAAAACCGTGCTGAAGGAGCAAGGTAGTTTGAATAAAACCAAGCTACTGGACGCCTGCGGTCACAAAAAAGATGATAAAACCGCCCGTGATAGACTAGATCGCTTTGACCGTATTCACTGGCAATCTGAGAAAATAAAAGGTGCTTACACCTATAGTTTGGTTTAACAACCACTACAACGCGAACAACCTATCTGCTAAGTTGTAGCGGTTGTATCGGTTGTTGATAAAAGGAACTTAAAAATGAAAAAACTCGCTTTTTGTATCTATGCGCTACTACTTTCTTCATCAGTTTTTGCAGCCGATGACTCACTCTTCCAGCCATGGTGTGATGCTTTCACTGCTCAGGGTATGGTGAGTTTGGCAGCGAATCGCATTTATGGCAGCCCCAGTACATTGAATGATGAGCAGTATGAGTCGCGTAGTAACTGGGTAAATAATAGCTACCGAATGGCAGCTGAGAGATTTGCAGCCCGTTCCGGGCAGAGTTTTGAAAAAGTAGATATGGATGCAATGTCAAACGGTTGGGTTCAACGGTGTCAGCTGAAAGACCAAGTCCAATGAATCTTATAGGTAAATTTCCAGCTTGGTTATAACTTCCAGCCAGTCTGAAAAAAATAACTCAAGATTGCCCAGACTTCTAAAACCTGCTTAACTAAATTGTAGTAACACCCCAGCGCCCTGAACTCATTCAGGGCGTTTTTGTTTGTGCCAGAAAGCATCATGCAACCCATGGACACAAACAAAACCTACCCAGAACTTTTCCTCAAAGCAGTCAATCATGTCTTGAAGATTGAAGGCGGCTATGTGGATGATCCAAACGATGCCGGTGGCGAAACCAACTACGGCATCAGCAAGCGTCAATACCCCCATCTTAATATCAGACTGCTGACATTAGATGATGCCATTGCACTCTATTTCCGTGACTACTGGCAAGCCTATGGCTGTGGCGATTTGCCACCAGTCATTGGTTGTTTCTTGTTTGACTCGGTAGTAAACCACCGGCCCAAAACAGCAATCAAATTCCTTCAATGCGCTTATCGCGTGGAAGTAGATGGTGTGATCGGTGATGAAACGCTTGGCGCTATCAGACGTTTCGCTAATAACGAAGACTACCTTACTAACAAGCTCACTCTCAGCCTTGCCTATCGGGCTGACTTCTATCATGACCTCGCCGTTGAAAACCCATCACAAGAACGCTTCATTATGGGCTGGATGCGCCGTCTGTTTGTGTTGCAGCAATTTATCAATACAGAGGTGACTCATGGAGCCGATTAGCATTGCTTTAGGATTAGCGCAATTCGTGCCGGGGCTAACCCGGCTTTTAATGGGGGATAGGGCTGGTAACGTCGCTGATAAGGTTGTTAAAGCAGCCAATGCAGTAACGGGCGCAGGTAACGCTGATGAAGCCTTAGCCAAAATAAAGCATGATCCAGAGCTTCAACTAAAACTGCAAAAAGAAATGAACGTTATCGTTCTCGCCGAACTAGAAGCCGAGAACAAGCAGTTGGCCACCATCAACGCCACCATGCGAACCGAGTACACCTCTGGCGATTCATTCGTCCGTCGCTGGAGACCTTTCTTCGGTTACACCATTGCCGTGACATGGTTTGTACAAATGTCTGCTTTGGGCATTGTGATCGTTATTTCACCGAATGACGCTCCTGCTGTTATCAATGCCATGGTCAACCTATCTGGTATGTGGGCAATCGCGCTTGCTGTGCTGGGTGTCTCAGTGAAAAAGCGTTCTGATGATAAACAAGTGTCAGCCGGACAAACGCCACCTCCGGGCGTATTTCAGAATCTATCTACTCTTTTAAGCCGTAACAAGGAAAGTAAATAAGCATGGTGGACGTGTTCGACCGCGCCCAGGAGCGCGAACAAAAAGACAGGGATATCGCGATTCAGACGGTGCTTCGAAGTAGCAGAGAAACAGAACAACCTGATGAAGAAAACGGTATTCGCTATTGCTTGGATTGTGGTGAGCCGATTCCAAATAAAAGACTGGAAGCAAGACCAGACGCGGTGCGCTGTGTGGACTGTCAAAACATTAAGGCTAAGCGGGAGCGATAAATGGAATTAGATTACACCGCATACAGGTTTTGGTTTGATGTGTTTCTGGCTTTTTTGTTTGCAGGTAATTGGGTTTACACCTGGCTAATCAATCGCCATCGCGTGAATAAAACAGAGATTAAAGAAGTGAGCCAGCAGATAGTTAAAGTAGTTAGCCGAATGGATATCGTTGAAGAGCGAATGAATGGTGCACCAACGCATACCGACCTTAGCAATATCTACAATCGCATGAATGGAATGAGTGAAAACATCAGCGAAATGACTGGCTCTTTGAAAGCCATGACAACCCAGCTAACGCTAATCAATGACTATCTGTTACGAGGAGATAAGCGGTGAGCTTTAATCAAATACTCACAGAATCTATTCGTCTTGCCTTATTGCAGGCATTGGAGCAAGACCCTGGCTACTCGCATAACGAAAACATCTTGCAAATGATTTTGGCCAGTGTTGGTCATGATGTGTCTGCTGATCGTGTTCGTACCGAATTGCGCTGGCTGGAAGAGCAAGGTCTGCTGGCGATTACAACGGTTGGTGAATTGTTGATTGCCAAGGTGACTCAGCGTGGCGTCGATGTTGCGCTGGGGCGGAGCCGAATTGATGGTATTGGGAGAGCGCGACCATGATTAGAAAATTAAAGAACTGGCTGTTACAGCAAGATATAAAGAGCTTCGGCAAAGAAGTGTTAAAGAGTGTGGTTATTTTTTGCTACATCATTGCCGCTGGTTATTTCTTTGGTGTTGGGATGTCACATTCTTATTCACCCATCACCATCAGCGTAGAGACGACTGAATAATGGCTCGCGCCTCATCCATTGAGCAATTGCCAGCCGATATTCTGGAGCAGCTGCAAACCCTGTTGCGAGATCCGCGAGTCTCACAACTGGATGCCACAGCACAAATCAATGCCATCCTTGAACAGCTCGGCACTGATGATCGCGTCAGCAAGTCTGCGGTCAATCGATATGCCGTCAAGATGAAAGATGTCGGAGCCAAACTACAGCAATCACGCGAACTGGCCAGCATGTGGATCGGCAAGCTGGGCGCTGCACCGCAAGGCCAGGTTGGTAAGTTAGTCAATGAAATCATCCGCACGATGGCGTTTGATTCAGCAATGCATATGGCTGAAGGTGATACCCCTGTAGAGCCAAAAATGCTGGCTCAATTGGCACTCGCTGTTCAGCGACTGGAGTCAGCGGCCAATATGAATGAAGAGCGAGAGAAAGCCATCAGAGCCGAAGCCGCTAACGAAGCTGCAGCGACAGCTGAAAAGTCTATGGTCAGCCAAGGCATGAGCCAAAAAGCAATTGATTCAATCAAGACAGAAATACTGGGGCTGGGTTAAGCGATGGGCGCTGCTTTAGCCATATACAAAGATTACGATCCGAATGATGTCCTGCTGCCATATCAAAAGAACTGGATGGCAGATGACAGTATTCTTAAGCTTGCTGAAAAGTCACGACGTACAGGTTTAACTTGGGCTGAAGCAGCCGATCAAGTATTAGCCGCCTCATCGTCAAAGGCTGCGGGCGGTACCAACTGCTACTACGTTGGTTCTAATAAAGAGATGGCCGTAGAGTTTATTGATGCTTGTTCGATGTGGGCTAAGTCATTCAATAAGGCTGCCTCAGCCATTGAAGAGGAAATCTTTGAAGATGAAGACAAAGATATTCTCACCTTCACTATTCGCTTTGCCAGCGGCTTTAAGATTCAGGCACTCAGCTCACGACCCAGCAATATGCGTGGTCGTCAGGGTAATGTCTGCATTGATGAGGCGGCATTCCATGATGCACTTGATGAGCTTTTAAAAGCTGCGTTAGCTCTGACGATGTGGGGCAGCAAAATTCGAATCATCTCTACGCATAATGGCGTAGAAAACCTGTTCAATGAACTCATCGAAGACAGTCGATCTGGAAAAAAAGATTACAGCGTTCATCGAATCACACTGGATGATGCGTGTGAAATGGGTCTCTATAAACGCATCTGCCAAATTCAGAAAATTCAATGGACACAAGAAGGCGAAGACGAATGGAAAGCTGGGCTTCGTAAAAATACTGCCAGTACCGAAGATGCCGAAGAAGAATATGACTGCGTCCCCAAACAAGGCGGTGGCACCTATATCAGCCGCGCCCTACGTGAGTCCCGCATGCATGATGTGCCGGTGCTGCGCTATTCCGGTACCGCCGAGTTCAACCTGTGGCCAGAGCATCTTCGCCAGGCAGAAATGCTGGCCTGGTGTGAGGTTAATTTAAAGCCGCTTTTAGACCAGTTAAATCCCAATTTACGCCACGTTTTAGGCGAAGATTTTGGTCGCTCCGGTGACTTAACCGTGCTGACACCGATGACCATCAGTCAGCAGCTCAGGCGCGTAGTGCCATTTATGGTTGAACTGCACAACGTGCCGTTCAAGCAGCAAGAGCAGGTGCTGTTTTATATCTGTGATCGTTTGCCTCGATTCAGTGCGGCCAAGCTGGATGCCCGTGGTAATGGTCAGTATCTGGCAGAGCAAGCCAAGTACCGCTATGGCGTCAATGTGGTCGAAGAAGTGATGCTTAGCCAAAGCTGGTACCTGGATAATATGCCCAAGTTCAAAGCTGCGTTTGAGGACGACACCATTCTTATCCCGCGTGATGCCGATGTCGCAGACGATATCGGTGCGCTGCAAGTGATTAAAGGTGTACCGAAATTGCCCGATGGTAAAACCGATGCTGCCAAAAGCCGACACGGTGACGCAGCGATTAGTTTGGTCATGGCGCATGCTGCCAGCTTTGATTTGGCTTCACCGATTGAGTGGACAGCAGCCCCCAGCAAAACCGAACGCGACAACCCCGACAACGACTACAGCAGCCTGATGCAAAAAGGCGGTGGATGGTAACAATGGAACAAGTAAGAACAAGTCAAATCGTAGATGCCGCTGGTAAGCCAGTACAGGTGCGAGAAGCACTGAGTGAAGAGCAAACATCCAAGCTCGGCTTTATCAGTAAAGAGTTTGAGAACCATCCTTCAGGTGGTTTAACACCACGCAAGTTAGCCAGCATTCTGCAAGCAGCTGAACAAGGCAATCTGGTCGAACAGGCCGACCTGTTTGAAGATATGGAAGAAAAAGATGCCCATGTCTTTGCGGAAATGAGTAAGCGAAAACGGGCGTTGATGGGTGTCGATTGGGATGTGGTCGCACCGCGTAATGCCGATAAAAAAGAAGAAGCGCTTGCCGAAGAGGTCAAAGAGTGGCTGCTTGACATGGAAGACTTCGAAGATCACCTTTTCGATATCGGTGATGCGATTGGCAAAGGCTATTCGATGCTGGAACTCGGTTGGCATAAGCTGGGTAAAACGCTGTTACCAACGCTAGAGCATCAATCAGCACGCCTATTTACCATCGATGAAAATGATCGCAAAAAGATTCTGCTGCGTAACAGTGGTGGCAGAGGTGATGAATTGTGGCCGTTTGGCTGGGTAACGCATGTTCATAAAGCCAAGTCTGGCAGCATTGCCCGTGGCGGTTTGCATCGTATCCTCGCATGGCCATACCTGTTTAAAAACTACAGCATTCGGGATCTGGCCGAGTTTCTGGAAGTCTATGGCATACCAATGCGACTCGGCACTTACCCCAGCGGTGCCAGTGATGAAGAAAAAAATACCTTGCTTCGCGCCGTCATTGGTATCGGCCACAGTGCTGCAGGCATCATGCCCGATGGTATGGATGTCGATTTTAAAGAGGCCGCCAAGGGAGCCAGCGACCCATACCAGTTTATGATCAACTGGTGCGAGTCGGTTCAGTCTAAAGCGATTCTCGGTGGCACCTTAACCAGTACGGCACAAAATACCGGTCTGGGTTCTAACCTGGGTGATATCCATAATGAAGTGCGTCATGATCTGCTGGTCAGTGACGTGCGGCAAATTGCTGGCACCTTAAACCGTGACCTACTTTGGCCAATGGTTGCACTCAATATTCCCGGTGCCGATCCACGCCGTGGCCCACGTATCAAGTTCATCTCTGAGGAAGGTGAAGAACTTAACGAACGCGCCGAACGCGATAAGCTTTTGTTCGATATGGGCTACCGGCTTAACCAAGAAAAACTGACGGAGATCTATGGTGAAGGCTATGAACCGGTTCCAACTAACACCCCTGAACAAAATGATGCTGCACGCCCGAATGCCGCCGCTACCGCTGCAGCCAAAGCCGGTGATAATGAAACAGAGTTAGATGGTGTTGTGAATCAACTGGCAACACAAGCACAGTCACCGTTAGACGACCTTTATAACCGTATTAAATCCTTATTAGAGGAAGTGGATGATAACGGTGGCACGCTAGAAGACTTTCAGGATCGCCTGGTCGAAGCATTCGGTTTTCTTGACCCGGAAGAACTTGCTGACGTGATTCAAATGGCGCTGGCCACCGCTGAGCTGGCTGGGCGTTATGAGGTGTCTGAAAATGACTGAAATAGAAAATGAAATTCAAAAGAAAGAACTTAACGCTCCAAGGTTAACTCCAGATATGCTTCAGGCTGTAATCAAGTCAGAGCAGTATCACGTATTTGAAGGAAGCCAATTAACTGTCTGCTGCTTAACTTTACAAAATGGCTTTACTGTAACAGGTGAATCAGCTTGCGCTAGTCCAGAAAACTTCGACGCTGAAATAGGTGAGAAGATAGCCTATGAGAATGCCAAAAATAAAATCTGGCAACTGGAAGGTTATCTGCTGAAGCAAAAATTGCATGAAGCTGGCTAAATGAACATCAATTACGGCTCCATGCCTTTCAATAAAGCGGTTGATGCGTTTCGTGACAAGCTGAACCTGCCGACGGCATCCTGGACAGATATCTATGAGGGCCAGCATGCCCGTGCCTTTGTCATTGCCGGGGCGATGAAAGAAGACCTGCTTAACGATTTTCGTTCATCAATGGACAAAGTGATTACTGAAGGCATGAGCCTGAAGGACTTTCGCAAAGACTTTGATCAGATAGTCAGCAAGCACGGCTGGGGCTATAACGGTGGTCGCAACTGGCGCAGCCGGGTTATCTACGAGACCAATCTGTATCAAAGCCATAACGCTGGTCGATATGCCCAGATGCAGCAAGTCAAACACACTCGACCATTCTGGCAGTACATACACAATGATGCTGTCGAGCATCCACGGCCAGAGCATGTAGCCTGGGACGGATTAATCCTTGATGCCGACGACCCATTCTGGCAGACCCATTACCCCCAGAACGGCTGGGGTTGCAAGTGTCGGGTCAGAACACTCAGCAAACGCGATATGGATAAGCTCGGTAAAACTGGCCCGGATAACGCTCCTGCAGTAGAACTGGAAGATAAAGTGGTCGGTGTCCGAGGCCCGTCGCCTCGTACCGTAAGCGTACCCAAAGGTGTTGATCCGGGCTTCGCCTATAATCCAGGCAGAGCCGCTTTTGGTGAGCAGCTGGCTGATGATGTGATGGCGCAATACACAAAAACACGCACTCAGTGGACAACGCTCACACCACAAGGCTGGGCTGAAGCTGGCAGAGAACAACAGATACCTTTCACCAAGTCGCCGGTGAAGTTGGGATCACGCTTAAATAAAAAAGCAGAAGTATATGAGCAGCTGCAAAAACAAGTGGGTGAAGAGAAACTCTACACCCCCGGAGGCTTACCGTTTCTGCTCAACAGCAAGGCATTATCAGAACATATTGATCCCGCCCGTGCTGAGTTCCTGCCGTTACTGGACGACTTGCTGACCAATCCTTATGAAGTCTGGTTATCGTTCCAGCAACACAACGGCACTGGCAAAGTGGTGCTGCGCTCTCGCATTGTCAAAGCCTACGATATCGGTAAAGGCCGGTACCTGGTCGCGGTGGCCAATGTGAGAAAGGGGTTACTGGAAAGCTGGACGTTTATCCCGACATCACGCCGTAATTACCTGAACAGTCAGCGTAAGGGGTATCTGGTGTATGGGGATGAAGAATGATGGGGCCACTTTTCCTGACGCACCAGGTTGGCGGGTTTTTGATGCTATGGGCGTACGCGCCAGCATCGCAACCGATAAACATAGTATAGGTGAATAATGGCAGGCGCATCAATCAGTATCGACTATAGCTTCCCGGATAAAGCCATCGCCGCCCGGCTACGCGCCCTGGTCGATGCCGGTGAAGACTTGGAACCCGCCTTTATCGATATCGGTGAAGGTTTACTTAACAGCACCCATGATCGATGGGATCAGCAAGTCGATCCTGAAAGTAACCCATGGGAGCCACTCGATCCGAAATATCAGGCACGTAAAAAGAAAAACGCCGACAAGGTGCTGGTGCTAGAAGGATTCATGCGTGACACGCTAGCCTATAACACCAGCAGCCAGAGTATGGAAATGGGTACCAACCTTATCCAGGGCGCGACCCATCAGTTCGGTGATGAAGACCGAGGTATTCCCGCCAGGCCCTACTTGGGTGTGTCAGAAGACGATGAACAAATGATAATTGATACCCTTTACGAACACTTTCAAGATGCACTACGTTGAATCTCTGTGTGCCGTTCTAAGCTGTTTTAACTGTTGATGTGCGGTCAGTATTGGAATATAAAAGTATTAAACGATTGTGCGGGAATTTAAACGGGGTTAAGCGGTCTTTAATAGTGTTGCTATTGCTTGGATATGTAAAACTGTGACAATATGCCTTATTATGGATAACTACTAATAGGGAGTAACCCTGATGCTGATGGTTTGATTGGTGTCGGGTTTTTTTGTGCCTGATGGCAGACAAATATCAATCAAGAACAGACTTACTCGTTGAAAATGCATCGCTTCGGGGAAGTATCGCAACAATGCGAGCTGCTGAGTGGTCAAAAACTATAAGGTGGTTTATTGCTGGGTCAGCATTGGTTTTAGGGCTATATCTTTTATCGCCAGTTGCAATTTCATGGGCTGGTAAAACAACAAAAGCTGATATTGGCATTAACGCGAAAATCCACGCTGAAATTAACAAGGATGAAAAGTCAGCTGAAGAGAGTAGTTATCTAGTTGGCTTGCTCGGTGGTCTCTTTGGTGTGTTCGGGATTTTATATGGTAGAGGTCAGTCAAGACATAGAAAAAATGTGGTTGAACGCTATCAACCATATAAAGAGATGTATGAAAAAGAAGTGGACAGTAAGAGAACATCTAGTGACTTAACGCCAAGAGGCGAAACAAGACCGGAGGATGTGTGATGGATTCACAATTGAATGATTCAATATTACTGATCGCGTTATTTATTGGGATTTGGTACGCCTGGTTTGTTGAGTATAGAAGCTATTTGAACGACTCTACTCGTCAGCGCCTTTTTGATATACGTGATCAATTATTCAATGCCGCTGAAGCGGGAGAAATTGATTTTGATAATGAATTGTATTGCATTACACGCACGACTTTGAATGGGGTGATTAGATACACCCATCAGTTAAGTGCGATGCATTTTATCCTGACGTTATTTTTGGGCCGGAATGATATTAAAAATAGTCCTCAGTTAAAACGTTATCAAGAGCGTTGGGAGGATGCTTTCTTAAAAACAGAGTCAGAGCATCAAAAGAAACTGATATTAAAAGCCCAAAAAGAAATGCACCTTACTGTCTTTTATCACATTGTCAGAGGTTCACTCTTTTTAAGGGCGGTACTATATATGACGGCATTGCTCCTAATTCTAAAAAATCGCAAGATTGATAATGCTGTCACGTCAAAAAGTGTACGTAGTAAATGGACAATGCTGGATGCTGAAGCTAATTGCATAGGTCAAGCGGTTGCATCTTAACTTCTGATTGTTGCCGTTTTTATGCGTAGACGGTATCTTCAATAACAACAAATATTTAATGCCCTGAACTGTTTCAGGGCATTTTTTTTGCCCCGCATTCGTAGAGTGGCACCTGTTCTTGAAATAAACGACGAACAGGAGACTCGCCATGACATCATTCCCTCAAGGTCGCTATGCATAACGTAGCGCTTGCAATCTGCTCACTACTGGTCGGCACTGATGGTGCCGTCCAGTTATTTCCTGCTGGCAAGTTCGATGCCCCTCGCGGTGCGATGGCAGGGAGTGGCCCTTGGTATCTTGATGATGTTTCTGCAGCTGCACTTATTAATCGCGTTCAATCACGCAAGAACGACATCGTTTTCGATTACGAACACCAAACTTTGTTGGCTGCTAAAAATGGTCAGCCTGCACCCGCTGCCGGTTGGGGTAAGCCTGCCGCGTTGAGTTGGGTGCCTGATAAAGGTCTCATGTTGTCTAGTCCTGAATGGACACCAAAAGCCAACGGCTTCATCACCAACAAAGAATATAAATATATTTCACCCGTTTTCACCTATGACCCCAAAACAGGTCATGTCTTGGATTTACTTCATGTCGCGTTAACCAATAACCCAGCCATTGATGGAATGGATGATGTATTGGCAGCGGCTTCCCTTCTCCCGCAACCAAAACAAGAGGACGCTTCTATGAACGAGGAGACTTTAAAGCTGTTACGCCAATTATTTGGCCTTGCAGCTGATGCCGATGAATCAGCGGTGACTGCAGCTCTGACTGCTATGAATAAGCAGGTTACCAACATGGCAACCACATTGGAGCTGAAAGACACTTCAGGGCTTGCTGCGCTGACAGCGGTTAGCAATGCTCTCGGTGAGCTAAAGAAAAAAGCCGATAGCGCTGATGAAGCTGTTGCTGCTGCCACTGCGGCTACCCCCGACACCGCTATGGCTGTTATTAAAGAGCAAGGCGAAGAAATTGCTGCTCTGACAGCGCGCCTGGATGGCAATGACAAGGACGCCATGATTGCCGCAGCCAAAGCAGATGGCAAGCTCACTCCCGCCATGGAGCTGTGGGCTAAAGACCAGCCGGTTGATGTGCTGAAGTCCTACCTTAAATCAGCCGCCCCCATTGCCGCCCTGACAGGTAAACAAACCACCACACAGCAAGTCGATGACGACGGCAACCCCGTTCTGTCTGATGCGCAGTTGGCGGTTTGTACGCAATTGGGTGTCGAGCCAGCCGAATACGCCAAATCACTCAAAGGAGATAAGTAATGGCCGCATTAACCAAAGACCGTAATACCCCGCAACGGTTAGGTGAAGTTCACAACCATCCAGTGGCGGCATCAAGTGTCATCTTTGCTGGCTCTATTGTTGTGCTTGATTCATCTGGCAATGCTGAGGCTGGTTCAACGGCAACCGGTTTGAAAGCCGTAGGCCGTGCAGACCAGCACGTTGATAACGGTGCTGGCTCTGCCGGTGATAAAGCCATTGATGTACGCAAAGGCACGTTCTTGTTTGCAAACGATGGCTCGATTGACCGCACCGATATCGAAGCCACCGCTTACATCGTCGATGACCAGACAGTGGCTAACACTGACGACACCGGCTCCCGTAGTGCTGCAGGCAAGATTGTCGACGTTGATGTTGACGGCGTCTGGGTCAAATTCGACTAAGACTTCACTGGTTTAGCTAATTAATAAGGATGACACCATGAAAAAACTGATTCTCTTGCCGATGGCCATCGTCGGCGCTCTCGTAATGATGACCTCCGCGATGGCGGCTGACTGGTCATTGCCAGCCAGCCTAATGACCGGCCCTGCCTCATTGAATACGGCCATGATGGGTGATGCAATGCCAATGCTGGCGTTTGGCGGCATCATCATTAACAAACAGGCTATTCAAGATATTTTTATTGGCCTGAAAACCGTCTTCCATAACGCACTCAAAGCCCGAACCAGTAACTGGCAACTGACTGCGATGGAGGTCATGTCTAGCACCAAGACCGAAGACTACGCCTGGTTAGAACGTTTCCCGAAAATGCGTAAATGGGTGGGTGAAAAGCATGTCAAAGCCTTGAAAGCCGGTAAATACACTGCCACCAATGAAGATTGGGAAACGACCATCGCGGTTGATCGTAACGATATCGAAGATGACACCTTGGGTATCTACAACACCCAAGCCAATATGGCGGGTGACTCAGCGGGTGAACTGCACGACATCATCTTGGACGATCTGAAAAACAACGCCTTTATTAATGAAGGTCTTGATGGTCAGTACTTCTATGACACCGATCATGAAGTGAATGAAGATTCGGTATCGAACAAACTGACAGTGGCATTGAGCGCGGCAACATCAGCGGCTGCAGCGGCGTCTTACGGTGCGGCACGTACTGCAATGATGAAGTTCACCGATGACGAAGGCATGCCATTGCGTCTGGTACCCGACTTGCTCGAAGTGCCACCGGCTTTGGAAGCTGTCGCACGTAAATTGGTCGAAGCCGACAAGCTCGACGATGACAGCCCGAACCCCTACAAAGGCACAGCCAAAATTGAAGTCAATCCGGGGTTAACGTCTGATACTGTCTGGTTCCTCCACCACACCCGCAACGCTGTGAAGCCTTTCATTATCCAGATGCGTAAGAAGCCTGTCTTCGTCAGCCAGACGGATATGGAAAACGATGATGTATTCAATAAGCGTGAATACAAGTTTGGTGCCGAAGCGCGAGCGACTGGCGTGTATGGCTTCTGGCAACTGTCTGTCGGTTCCACCGGCGGCGCGTAGTTAATCAGCCTTTAAGACAACTTTATCAGGGCGGTTTTCCGCCCTGATAACCAAGATAAGGAACGCATGATGGAAAACTTACTACAACTGCTACGTGAGAAGGCATTCGACAAAAAGCCTACCGTCGAAGAACTGAAAAAGTTTGATGGTCTGGACAGCATTACAGCCAAAGAGCGTGATGAAGCCTGGAAAGTCATTCAGGACGAAAAGCAGGCTCAGTCTAAAACGAATTCAGAAGCTGATGATAATGGGGGTGGCGGTGACTCAGACAAAAACAGCACAACCACAACAACCACTACAACCGACAGTGACCCTGATTCTAAACCAAGCACCAAACAGAACGCTTTACCACACTACCGTGTGACCGTGATGCGGGATGGGTTTCGTCGTTTAGGTCGTGCCTGGTCAGGCAGTGATGATGTCGAGCTGAGCGAAGAAGAGGTCGCCATCCTGGAAGCCGATCCGATGTTCAGCGTTGTCGAGCTATAAGCGGATATCTCAACGATGCCTTACTGCACACAACAAGACCTGGTCACCCGATATGGAGAGGATGAACTGATCCAGCTTACGGATAAGCAAAACACGGGTCAGCTGGACACGGACGTCATTAATTTAGCCATTGCCGACTCAGACAGCATGATTGATGGTTATCTGGGTGGCCGTTACAGCCTGCCGATTGACCCGCTGCCAAGGTCATTGGTGCGTATTGCTTGCGAAATTACACGCTATTACTTGTACGAAAATCTAGCGCCCGATGAAGTAAAAGACCGGTACAACGAAGCAGTCAAGTCACTCAAAAGCATCGCCCGTGGCGAATTGAGCATTGGTATCAGTACAGAAGGTGCCAAACCTCTCAGCCAAAACACAGTGAAAATCAACACCGGTGGCAATGTCTTTAACCGTAAAGATAAGAGCTTTATATGAACAGCATTAGCACCGTTGAAGATCACATCATTGAAAAAGCACAGGCGTTATTTGGCAATACATTAAGCGCTGCTGAAGTGTTACCCAGCGCGTTGAACTTGGCAGTACTGAAACAGTTGGTTGCCTCAAACAGAACGCCGGGCGTTTACACCACGTTTCTCGGTGGTCAAGGCAACTCACGCGGTAGCCTCAATGGCCGTTTTGATGTGTATGTCATCACCCGTCACGTTGGTAACCACAGCGCCCGGCGTCGAGGTGACACAACCACCATTGGTGCTTATGACATTTTAGCGGCACTGATTCCTAAGCTGCATGAATCGACGATTGCAGGGGTCGGTTCACTGGCGCTGAAGAATGTCAGGAATCTGTTTTCAATGCAGCTGGAGCAAAGCTTCAAAGCCACGATGTATGCCGTCACTTTTGAGTTGCCAAATATGCCATTTCCTAATGACTTTGACCCATCAACGTTGGCTGATTTTGTCACCTTTCATGCTGAACATTCATTGGTCGACGGCGACGACGAACCCGACGCTATTGACCACATAACATTGGAGCAATAAACCATGCCAGACCGAATTTTTATCAAACCCGCCAAGCAGGCTGTCAATGTGCGAAAGCTACGCGGCGGTCTGTTAAATCAGCACGGTGAATACGTGCCACGTGAAGTGTATTACCTGAAGCGGATAAAAGACGGTGATGCGATTGAGCTAACCAGTGACGCCGACATTAAAAAAGCGTTGGCCAAGGCTAAAACGGATGCCAAAAAAGCCGTTGCTGCCAAACCCACAGATTCAACTGATAAGGATGCATAAGCATGGCTATTTCTTTTGATACGATTCCTGAAAAATTACGTCTACCGTTTACAGCCATTGAGTTCAGTAATCGGTTGGCAGGTAATGCCAATATTGATTTTAAAATGCTGGTTATCGGTCAGCGACTGTCAACCGGCACGATTCCAGCGGGGCAAGCAGTTCGTGCCAATAGCCCTGAAGAATTGGAAGCGTATTTTGGTCGAGGCTCTATGTTGGCTGAAATGGGCAAGGCACAAATCAATGCCGATCAGTTTACTGAAAAGTGGTTCTTGGCTTTAGATGATGCATCAGGCGGTGAACAAGCAACCGGGTCAATCACCGTTACTGGCCCGGCCACGCGAGGAGGCACAGTCTTTCTTTACATCGCAGGCTATCGCTTACTCATTGGTGTTGACGCTGCTGACACGGATGAAGATATTGCCAGCGCTATCGTTGCAGCCATTACGGCAGAGACGACCTTACCGGTAACAGCCGAAGTTAATGGTGCAGAGTCGACTGAGGTCGATATCACTTGTAAGTGGAAAGGTGAAACCGGCAACGATATTGATATGCGACTCAATTTCTACGATGAAGCCTTGCCTGATGGTGTCGGCCTCACCTTTGTGGCCATGTCTGGCGGTACCGGTAATCCTGATCTTACTGATGTGTTCACTGCTATTGGTGATGAATGGTACAACTGGCTTGCAGTGCCTTATACCGATACAGCCAACTTAGTGGTGCTAGAAGCCGAAGCAGAAAGTCGCTGGGGGCCAATGCGTGCCATCGGCTTTCGGGCATTTACTGCGTTTAAAGGCACCCACTCAGAAACCGGGACTTTTGGCAGTGGACGAAATGGCCCACACGTCACCTGCATGGGTACCAATGACTCACCGACTCCGCCTTATCTATGGGCTGGCGTCAATTGTGTTGTCGCTGCCGCTTCCTTGCAAATTGACCCGGCACGTCAGCTAAGAACGCTGGCATTGCCTGGTATTAAGCCACCGAAAAAAGAACTGCGTTGGGATGGTACCGAGCGTAATCAGCTGCTGTTCGATGGTATTGCTACTTACAGTGTTGATCGTGGTGGATTGGTACGAATTGAACGTCAAATCAGTATGTATCAAACCAATGCGTCCGGCTTTGCTGATGACAGTTATCTCAACATCAACACGGCAGAAACATTAGAACGCATCCGCTTTGAGCAACGGGCAATGGTGTCTCAAAAATTCCCGCGTCACAAGCTGGCGGATGATGATTTTGATATTCCAGCCGGTCAGGCGGTGGTGACGCGTAATGCCATGGAAGATGAGTTTTTAGCCTTGTATACCGTCTTTATGGATCGCGGCTGGTGCCAGGATTATGAAGGTTATAAAGCCACAATCATCGCTGAAATTCATGATGACGATCCAGACCGTCTGGATATGTATGACTCACCAAAACTCATCAATAACCTACGTGTCACGGCTGTGCACACTGAATATCGTCGTTAAATTTAGGAGTAAGCAATGAGCGAACAAGTCACAGGAAAAGTAAAAGTCAGAATTGACGGCGGTGTTATTGAGTCAGAAAACGAAGCCACGTTAGATCCGGGTGGTGTTTCAAGAGAACCGTCGAGCCATGGTGGCAAAACCTATTTCACCGAATCAGATTCACCACCGAACCTGAAGTTTAAAATCCTGCTCACGTCAACGGTTGACGTGACAGAGGTGAATAAGTGGAAAAACAAAACCGTCACGTTTATCACTGATACCGGCCAACGTTATTTAATGCGTAACGCCTTCACTGTGAATGTGATTGAGCATGGCATGACCAGTGCGGATGTCGAGATGTCAGGCGATATGGCGGAGAAGGTATAAACGCATGGCCACGATAACAATTTCACTCGAACACGGCGTCAAAATGGGCGATAAAACCCACACTACAGTCTTGCTGCGAGAGTTAACCCCTGGAGACATCATTGATGCGGGGCTAGCGTCTGAACGTGTCACGGCATCAGATGATGGCTATGTGTTTGCTGTCAGTCCGACATTGATGGGGCTTCATACCTTGGCGAAGCAGATTGAATCTATTGGTGATTATGACGGCATTGTTGATATTGATGACCTGCGTAAATTTCACCGTGAAGATTTTGAGCTGCTTCAGTTTCATGCAGAACGATTAGACCAGGCAGTGCTGGAGTCTGTCATGCAGCGGGGGAAGCATGATGCGTCTGGCGGAGAACCTGAACTGGCAGACGATTAAGTTCAGCCAGTACAGCCAGACGCCTCTTAACTACACATTAAATAGACCTTTAAGACTCTTTTATACGCAGCTAATGAAACGATGAGCCAAAACGACTTAACAACCAGCATCAACATCAACGCCGGAGGTAACTTCGGCCGCCAGATGCGTGTTAATGAAGACCGTTGGAAACGCTTTAGCAAAACAGGCCAACGTCAAATGGGCGTGTTGCGTAGAAGTGTCAGCAGCTTTGGTAACGGGCTTGATAAGTTAGGCAATCGTTACACCGCACTATTGACCGGTGCCGCTGGTGCCGGAACAGCCAAGTTTTTAGTCTCGCTTGAGCGTCGCTTCACTCGGCTAGGCATTCAAGCCAATATCGGTGCTGAAGCAATCGATGAACTGAAAAAGAAAATCTATGAAACGGCACAATCACCCGACATCAGAGTTGACCCAAGTCAAATCACCAGCGCGATTGAATCTATTGTCGAGAAAACCGGTGACCTGGACTTTGCTGAAGCCAATATCCGCAACATTGGTTTAGCCATCCAGGCAACCGGTGCAGAAGGCACATCGATTGGTGAAGTGCTAGGTGAGTTCCAGAAAATGGGCATCGTCTTGGAAAAAGACGTGCTTACGGCACTCGACACACTCAATGTGCAAGGTAAAGAAGGCGCGTTCACCTTGCAAAATATTGCGGCATTAGGCCCTCGTGTTGTCACCGCTTACACCTCGATGGGGCGGCAAGGTATTCCTGCTATTCGTGAGATGGGTGCGGCATTGCAGGTTATCCGTCAGGGTACCGGCTCATCAGAGATGGCAGCGACGGCTTTTGAAGCCTTAATGCGGACACTGAGTGATGCTAAGAAAATAGACATGCTCAAAAGCGGCGGCATCAAAATATTTGATGCTGAAGCTTTAAGTCGTGGCGAAGAAGTGTTGCGACCAATCAATGAAATCATGGTCGACATTATCAAAAAAACACAAGGCAAAAAAACACTGTTAAGCACCGTGTTTGATGCAGAAGCCATGCGTGCATTCAATTCTTCCACTGCCGAGTTCCAGCGCACTGGTGGGCTGGAAAGCTTAGATAAATTCATGAATGTCCACGCTGATGGCACCACCACATTAGAAGACTCGACCAGAGCAGCAAATGATGCCGCAGGCGCTATGCGAAACCTCTACACTGCCTGGCAACAATTTGCTGACTCAAACCTGACTACCTACATTCAATCATTGGCGGACACGATCAATGACATTGATAAAGAAACACTGGATATGCTCATCAAAGGTGCAGCAGGTCTGGTTGCAGTCGGTGGCACAGCTATCCTAGCGAGGAAACTCTATAAAGGTGGCAAGGGTATCTCCGACTTTGTTAAAGGCAGCAAAGCTAAATCCGCCATGGGTGGTGCACTAGGCGGGATGGATGGGGTAACGCCTGTTTATGTTGTCAATATGCGCGGCGGCATGGATCCAACGGGTATGGATCCAAAAAAGAAACCAAAAGTAAAAAAACCTAATCGTAGGCAAATGCTTAGAGCAGCGCCAAATATGAAAACAATAGCAGCGATGGGTGCCGGAGCGATGGGTACTGCTGGTTTAGCAGTTGGCGCTGCTGGTTTGGCAGGTTACGGAGCCGGTAAGGTTATTTATGATAATGCATTAGAAGGCACTGAGTTTGCTGACGCATTAGGCCGTTCGATTGCTAAAGCCTTGGCTTTGTTTGGTAATGATAATGCTCAGGCCGCATTAAGTGCGGAAAAACGCAGCCAACTGCAAATTGAAGTCACCGATAAGCGTGTCCAGGTCAAAAATATCCAAAGCGATGACATGGATATTAATGTCGATACTGGCCCTACAGTGGGGAATCTGTAATGGCCGAACAAGTATTGACATGGCGCGAGCAACTTCAACAATCCTCATTCCGTGGCGTTGAGTTTTATGTTGATGACCATACGCTCGAATTTGGTCGCCGTGTCCAGTTGCATGATTATCCCTTTAAAGATGATGCCTATGCCGAAGACTTAGGCGGCAAAGATGCTGTGTACTCCTTTCCTGCTTTTGTAGTGGGTGAAGATTACAGGCAGCAGCGTGACAAACTGATTGAGGCTTTAAACAAAAAAGGCTCTGGCACCTTAGTTCATCGTTACCTCGGACGTGTCCGTGTGCAGGCTGGCCCCAGCAGTTTGCGTGAAACCAATAAAGAAGGTGGTATTGCCCGATTTACTCTGACTTTTTACAAAGCTGAGTCACGCGCCAAGCCAACATCAAAAGTTGACACGCAACAACGCGTCAATGCAGCGGCCAAAAACGCACAAGCTGTAGTGAAGCAACAATTTACATCGGCATACAGCGTTACCGGCTTTCCAGGTTGGGTGAAAGAACAGGCGAAAACCGTCTTATCCGATATCGAGTCACGCTTTTCCGGATTAGGTGTTATCGATGCCACCATTGCCGATTTTGTTGGTTTGCCCGATGCCTTAGCGGGGCAGGTGATTGGCAGTGTCGGCAGTCTTTCTGCCATGACTCAGTTTCGTAAACTGTTCAGCTTTGGTAGCGAATCAGCCGCCGTGCCAACCACCACGCCAAGTCGTGTTCAGCAAGCCTCAAATCAGCAGGCAATCATTAACCTGGTACAACAATCATCACAAATTGAAGCGGCCAGAGTGGCTAGTACCCGTGATTATGACTCGGCTCAAGATGCGATTGCCGCACGTGATGAACTGTCTGAGGTATTAGATGAGCAAATGCAAGCGGCAGACGATGAGACCTATATCGCACTGCAAGATTTACGGGCTTCCATGGTTCAAGACCTGACAGAACGTGCCGCCAACCTCAAGCAAGTTCGTCGCTATACACCACAAGCGACATTGCCCTCATTAGTGATTGCGCATCAGCTCTACCAAGACGCTGATCGTGCAACCGATATCGTCTCTCGCAATAACATCGGTCACCCCGGATTTGTACCCGGTGGTCAGACTTTGGAGGTGTTGGATGCATGATGTCGCCTTGAAAGTGAATGGTCTGGACTGGTATGGCTGGGAAGAGGTTCGGATCAATCGTTCAATTGTTCAAATTGCGAATGAGTTTAATCTCAAGCTGACTGATAAATGGTCTGAAAACAGCGCGCCACGCCCTATTAACGATGGCGATTCCTGCAAGGTGACGATTGATGATCACACGGTCATCACTGGCTATATTGATGAAGTTGATCATAGCTATGATGACAGCACTAATGGCATTCAAGTAGCAGGGCGTGATGCAACCGGTGACCTGGTTGATTGTAGCGCGCCATCGTTTCAGTGGGCTGGTCGTAACCAATTAGAGGGTGCGTCAGTACTCTGTGAGCCATACGGTATTCCGGTGTCCTCAACGGTTGATACCAGCAAACCGTTTGCCACAATGAAATCAGATGAAGGTGAAAGCACCTTTGAAGTGCTCGATACCGTCGCTAAAATCAGAGCAGTACTGCTAGTGTCTGATGGTTTGGGTGGCCTAAAAATCACACGTTCCGGAACCCGACGCCTGAAAGGCAGTTTAGAAACCGGTGTCAACATTAAAGCCGGTAGTCGTAAACGCTCATCACGCGAACGCTTTAGTCACTACACGGTTAAAGGCCAAACCAGCAGTGCCTGGATAGATACGGTATCGGTGTCAGCTACCGTGGCAGATAAAGCCGTTACTCGTCATCGACCTAAAATTATTCTAGCTGAAGATGCCTTAGATGCCGCTGGCTGCAAAGCCAGAGCCACATGGCATAGAAATATTTCTGCAGCGAAAGCTCAGACATTTAATTACACGATGCTGAGCTGGTATTTAGACGATGAATTGATCGAACCCAATTGCCTTATCGCAGTGAAAGACCACTACCTGAATGTCAATCGTGACCTATTGATCGTAGGCATCACCTATATAGTTGATGATAAAGGGCTGCGCGCTGAGCTGATCCTTGGTTTGCCTGAAGCGTTTGAACTACAAGCCCTGCCAGAGCCAAACGATGAAGGCGGTGTCTGGTAATGCGTCGCTTACAGAAATTACTGTCACCATTAAAACGTGGCCTGCAACAAATGCTACGTGTCGGTGCCTTGCTTAAAGTCAATGACGCACCACCGATTCAAATGGTGCAGATCGAAACCTTATCTGGTGAGGTGATTGAGGTGCCTCGCATTCAAGATTACGGCATAACATCCGTGCCACTACCCGGAGCAAAAGGTGTCGTCGCGGCTATTGGCGGTAAAACCAATGGCTATGTTTGCATCAAGATGGATGATAAGCGCTATCGTCAAGTCAGTCTCAAGCCGGGCGAAGTTGCACTCTACGATAGTCAAGGACAACTCGTTCACCTCAAGCAGGGTGGCCTGATGGAGTTGATTGCCAACACACAAATCACGGCCAAAGTGCCGGTTTTTCGTATCGAAGGCCAACTGAACGTCACCGGCGACATTATCGATCACGTCGATAGCGATGGTCTGACCATGGCGAGCATGCGTTCTACTTATAACGGCCACAATCATAATGGCGATAGTGGCGGCACCACCAGTAACCCTAATCAGAGTATGACACCATGATGGATTTTGTTATCAAAATGGTGAATAAAAATGGTCGTCCACGCTTTGTGCTGGAAACCGATCCATTAAAAATTACCTACGTCGCGATACTGGAAACAGCCGTCATCGTGGCGCTTTTCACTGACAGACAAGCCGACTCAGATGACGTCATCCCCGATGGCACCAATGATAAACGTGGCTGGTGGGGCGATGCCTTGGCGTCTGTTTCTGGTGACTTGATCGGCTCACGGCTTTGGTTGTTACAACGTGAAAAGCAAACCGAGCCTGTGCGAAAAGCCGCTGAAGACTATGCCGATGAAGCCTTGCAGCATCTCATTGATGATGAAGTGGTTGATTCCGTGCAAGTCACAGCCAGTTACCCACGCGCTGAATGGTTAGCCTTAGATATCGACATCGAAACAGCAGACGGCCAGCTTTTAAATTTCAATTATGCCTGGGAGGCTTTCAATGGCGTTTAAACGTCCTTCATTGGCAGAATTACATGCCCGTTTAACGGCGAATATTGATAGCAGAACCGATGGTCAGCCACGTCTGCGCCGTTCACCGTTTAATATCTTTGCCACGGTCATGGCGGGTGGCATGCATGAGATGTATGGCTATCAAGCCTATAAAGCGAAGCAGTTATTGCCTGATAGCGCCGATGAAGCGCACTTTGGTCGTCTCGCATCAATTGAAGGCACCGAGCGAAACCCATTCGAATACGCGATCGGCCAATGTGAAGTCACCGGCACCAATGGCGCTGTTATCGAAGCCGGTAAAACTCTAAAACGTGCTGATGCGGTTGAATACACAGTCGATGATGAAGTCACTATTGTCGGTGGTGAAGCCGTTATTTCAGTCACAGCCGTTTTGCCAGGCGCTGAAGCCAATGCCATCGCTGGCGTTGCCTTAACCTTTGTCGATACCCTTGCCGGTATTAATGGCCAAGCCATCGTTGACGCAGACGGTATTAACAATGGTACCGACATCGAGCAGCTTGAAAGTTGGCGTCAACGTCATATCGAAAACATCCAGCAACCGGCTCAAGGTGGCGCGGCACATGACTACATTAGATGGTCAAAACAAGTGCCAGGTGTTACCCGTGCATGGCAATATCCGGGTGAGATGGGTGAAGGCACTGTCACCGTTCGTTTCGTGAGAGATAACGATGACAGCATCATCCCTGATGCGACTGAAGTGGAAGCGGTGTATGACTATATTTTTGAACAGCACCCTGTTACAGCCGGGATCTATGTTGTTGCCCCCATCCCTGTCGCTTTAGATTTAACTATCGCGTTGACACCGAATACCACGGTTGTCAAAGCAGCCGTTGAATCCGAAATAGCCGACTTACTTTCGCGAGAAGCGATTCCAGAAGATGGTAATGGCAAAGGCACTATCAAAGTCAGCCATATCCGAGAAGCGATTAGTATCGCTGCTGGTGAGACCGATCATGTTTTAGTTAGCCCGACAGAAGACGTCACGCTAACGCTAGGCCAAATTCTCGTGCCAGGTGATATCACATGGCAATAAAAACCCAGCAATACCTCACTATGCTGATGGCCTTAATGCCTCGCGGCCTGCTTTGGGACGATCTGCAACACGATCCTGACTTTATCGGCTTGTTCGAATCAACCGCTGAAGAGCTTGCCATCCTTCACGCCCGTGAAGATGACCTGTTAGACGAAGCAGACCCGCGTACCACCTATGAAATGCTTAATGAGTGGGAAGCCGCTTACGCGCTGCCCGATCCGTGCGTAGATGACGTGCAAACCCTTCAGCAGCGACTGGCTAGCCTATACGCCAAAGTGACCAATAAAGGGGGGCAAAGCATCCCGTATTTTATAGCCATTGCAGAATCGATTGGCTATCAAGTCACTATCACCGAGTTTTCGCGCTGGACAGTCGCAGACCGAGTCAATAAACCGCTTTATGGGCAGTCTTGGCAGTTTGCATGGCAGGTCAATGCGCCTGAAGAAACGATTAGCTATTGGAGAGTGAATGGCCGCGTCGATGAGCCATTAGCATCATGGGGCAATAAGCGCCTCGAATGCACACTCCATAGATTAAAACCCGATCACACCACACTCATTTTTTCCTACGGAGGATAATAATGGAACCACGTAATTATGAAGCGGATGCTTCAGCATCACCTCCTGATGCCCCAGCAGTACCGTCAGTTGGTTATCCAACAAATGGTGATCCTACATCCGGTACACCAGCGACATGGCCCGGCGCGCATTGGTTCTACAAAATGGGCGAGTCACTACGCAACGTCATCACTAATGCAGGCCTCACACCTGATGATGGTGATTTAAACCTGCTGCAGAAAGCCATCGTCAAGCTGGTCTCAGCCACCAACCACGTTGTACGGCTGGAAGATGTCACCTTTGGTCCATCAGTAGCCGATGGCGATGCCGTGTACTGGGACACTGCCAACAGCCGCTATGACCGTGCCATTGCCGACGGTACCGACAAACAGAAGATGGTCGGCTTTGCGGATGTCACCAACAGCCTGGTCGAAGCGTTTGGTCGTTCGGCGCTGTTCTCCGGCCTGACGGTGGGTGACAAGTATTATCTGTCTGGCAGTACGGAGGGGGAAATTACTGCAACTGCGCCATCCGAAAAGGTGGTCGTCGGTCTGGCTAAATCAGCCACCGTGATGTTTGTTGATATTGACCCGATTGCCGGTACGCCTATTCAGGATCAGACGACATGGAATACGGGAACCGATACGACTGAGAGTATTATCAGCCCCGACAAGCTTGATGCCAAAATCAAAACGATGGCTATTGGCGAGGGGCAGGTCTGGCAAGACGTTTTTGTCAGTCGTTCAGAGGGTGTTACTTATACAAACACTACTGGTAGATCTATTCAACTGGCGATAGTTCTAAGCGCTGGCAGTGGGCCTCGTAATTTCCTTGTTGACGGTGAAGTTATCTGCACTATCGCAGGTGATTCTGATGAACAATACGTTAATTTGATTATTCCGAACGGTAGCACATATCAAGCCGGAGCTGGAGTTCTTTCGGGATTTGATGTTTGGTGGGAGCTTAGATAATGAAATATTTTAAAGACGAAAATAATAATGTCTTTGCATTTGAATCCGATGGCTCACAAGATCATTTAATTAAGTCTGGCATGACTGAAATTGATGAGTCAGAAATTCAATCTGTCATAGATTCAAAACTAATAATCGATGATCGGCTTGCTAATAAGCATTCTGAGATTGTTCAGAAATTCAAACTAGCCATGGCTCCAGTCACGAGTCTTTATACGGCTGAAGAAATTGCTAGCTTCCCAACGCAAGAGCCAGAAGCAATAGCTTGGCAGTCGGACAATGCCGCGCCGACGCCACTGATTGACTTCATTGTTGCAGAGAGAGCCAGCGTTGATAAAGCAACCCTAGTCGGACGAATCATTAGCAATGCGTCCAATTATAAAAGTGTGGCTGGCCCAGCTATTGGAAAAAAGCAGGACTATGAAGACTTGCTTTATGCACTTCAAACACAGCACGAAGATGAGCAGCAGCCGGATGTGATTCAAGCTGATATTGACGCGATTGTTGTGGATTACAGGTAATGCCTAAGCAATCAAAAATATCCTGGTCAGACCTGACACCGGAACAAAAAATCAGTTTTGGAAATGGCTGTGGCCCTGACTGGCTACCCGAACCAGTTGCTAAGCTGTTATTTGGTTGGTTCTTCGAGGCGAGTTGCCGTCATCACGATTTTAACTACCAACGTGGTGGTGGTGATAAGGATCGTCTCTCAGCTGACCGAGGCTTTTTTAAAGCCATGCTGCGAGATGTCAAGCGGCTGCATTGGTCATTACAATTGCCAGCAGCTATAGAAGCTGTTGGGTTCTATGGTCTGGTTCGCTTCTTTGGCCGTTTTCATTTTGAAGATGGCCAATACAAATCGCTAGACCAAATACTGAAGTAAAGGAAGAGACAGCGACTCGGCAGTGCGCCAACACTGCCGAGCCGTCAACCCACAGGCACATACCCTGTGAGCCAACCAAGGCCATCCCGCCGCGTCGACGCAGCCGGGCCAGCCTAGCACAAACAGATAGAGGCTCACATGAAAGAAGTTAGATGTGGTGGCTGCAGCCGGTTACTGGCTAAAGCTGAATACGTACAAATCGAAATCAAGTGTCCGCGATGTAAGACACTCAACAACGTGAAGGCCATTGAGTCTCTTAATCCAGCACCAGCGAGTGCCAGACCAATAGAGGAAAAACATGGCCAAACCAATTATCCCGTGGATGGGCGGTAAAACCCGACTCGCAAAAGACATCCTGCCCCTGTTTCCGGAACATCAATGCTACGTCGAAGTCTTTGCTGGTGGCGCAGCGCTCTTTTACAAAAAGGAACCATCCAAAGTCGAAGTGCTTAATGACATCAATGGTGAGCTGACCAACCTTTACCGGGTTGTTCAGCACCACCTTGAAGAATTCGTCCGGCAGTTCAAGTGGGCCTTATCCAGCAGACAACTGTTTGAATGGGAAAAAGCCAAAACACCCGAAACGCTCACCGATATCCAGCGTGCAGCCAGGTTCTACTATCTGCAAAAGCTTGCCTTCGGTGGCAAGGTCGACGGCCAGAGCTATGGCACCGCCACTACCAGTCCGCCACGGCTCAATCTACTCCGCATCGAGGAGGATCTGAGCGCCGCTCACCTTCGCCTGGCCAGAACCAACGTCGAGAACCTAGACTGGCAGCGCTGCATTCAGAAATATGATCGACCAGGCACACTGTTCTATCTGGATCCACCGTACTATGAAACCGCAGGTTACGGTCAAGACTTTGGTTTAGAACAATACGAAACCATGGCAGAACTGGCCCAAACTATCCAAGGCAAAATGCTCATCAGCATCAACGACCACGACACTATTAAAAAGGTCTTTAAAGGCCTCTCAAATAAGCCTTTAAATATCAATTACACGGTAGGTGGAAATCACAATAAAAAAGCATCCCGTGAGCTGCTAATATGGAATTGGTGATAATTAACAAATGGAGTCACATTCTTAAGCGATGATTACACTAAATACCGAGAAAGGCTTAATCCGTGTTGATTCATGGGGAGATATTCAAGACTTAGCTGGTTTTGAGGAAAACCTCGATCCATCAGACCATAAATTAAAGGAGATTCTAGGTAATTATACTTTTACTGAAAAAATTCGTTGTGGTTTATCAACTTGTCATTCGCCTCATAACAAAGGCTATATTGTCTCAACTGAAGATGGCTATACCACTAACATCGGCCAGTTATGTGGTGCCAGTTACTTCGGTGTTGAATTCAACACTCTATCGAAACGCTTCGACCGTTTTGTTACTGAATCTGAAAACCGTGCCACATTAAGAGAGTTTGATATTGATTCTGTTCAACAACAGGTTTCGGAACTAAAGGCTCAGGAAAAAGGTGCCAATTGGGCTAATTCTAAACTTAGCCCGTTTAAACAGAATAAATTTCCTACCATATCTAAAGCCTTGTCTAGCATGATCAAGACACGGAGTAATCAACTTATAATTACCGTGAAAGCTACTGTGCAAGAGGTTGAAGCTATTGAGGCTGCTCAAAATGTAACCCTTGAAAGGCCTCATTATGTTGAACGTCCTGTTGCTGAAATTGCTGGCTTAGAGGCTTTGTATGATGAGAACGACATCAGAGAGTTGGTGGTTATTCAGCTTGAAAGCAATCTCAATCAATTGAGAGATGCCGATATAAATCAGCTCAGTTATCAAGATTTAGAGAAATGGGCGAAGTGGGTTAGAGAGGTTGACTCTTTAGTCAGTAAAGCCACACAAATCATTCTCTTTGCCAGAGTGTTTCTCACTAGAGAGAACTTAAAACCACTTGATCGTTTAGGTGGCAGTTATGATGAATCTTCTGCATTTACTTCTTATATAAAGCAGCTTAAATAGATCATTAATTACCTATAGTTAGTTTGGAGTTTGTTATGTCTGGTTTTGTTTCTGTTGAGGTCGAAGGGAAGCTCTATGAGTCTGAGTACCATGAAGTTGGTGGTGTGGTTCGGGTTTATGGTGATCTAGGTGACCCTCATAAGCCAGAGGTCGAGTTCACCACTCTTGGAGGTATGAAGCCAGACCAAGTCGCTAGGATTTTGCTGAGACGTTTGGTTAAGCGAGGAGTAGTTTCGCCA
>NZ_GG657887.1:0-12476 GCF_000156355.1 Methylophaga thiooxydans DMS010
TTGTAGCAAACTATGACTTAGTCACAACAAACTCTGGCAGTAGCGAGCAAACTGATAATCAAGCCTATGCTGGTTTAGTATGGACGTGGGGTAATATCACACCGTCAGCAGTAATAGGTTTTTCGCATGGCCAGGTTGAGTCAGATGGTGATACGCAAGGGATTCATGCTTCTTTGAGTATTAACTTTCTCGATGGTATCCAACTAGGAAAAGTGAAATTAACCTACCTGAATGGTAAAGAAGACTTTCAGGGGGAGGCAGGCATCGGTTATGACCTTATTAACAAGGCTTTTTTGATTCCGGTTGGTGTGAACGCCCCCCATATGGCTGCTGGTCTAGATGTGTCATGGGCGGCAATAGAGCCATACTTCATTCTGCACACGCGTGATAAGTTCGATAAACCGGATGAACGTTCCGTGACCGAATGTCGTAATGTTGGCCCAGGTGGCGCATACACTGATGCTGACTGTACCAATCCGGCACCACTCTAATTTTTAATACTAAGCCGTAAGAATGAAGCTTAATATTCAGCGTCGACAGTTGCTAAAAACTGTCGGCGCTTTTTTTATGGCTTATGGTCTCGATATACACGCAGAAAACCTATCGTTGTCGGCACCGTCAAAGTCAGAAACAGAAATGCTGTCTGCTTTTGTGGATGTCTTAATTCCTCGCGATCAATACACTGGTTCCGCAACGGATTGTCAGGTAGATAAGCAAATTTGGTCTTTGGCTGAGTCCTCAGAAAATTTTCGCCGTCTTTTAGCCTTGGGCTGTGAGGGGTTAAACGCGACCGACGGACCATCTTTTTCTGAGCTCAGTTATCAGCAGCAATACAAGCTAGTTAGCTGGATGGCAGAATCAGACTGGAACCATGTACCTCGTCGCTTTTACGAAATTGTGCGTCAGACCGCATTAAGTTTGTATTACGCTCAGCCTGAAACATGGCAGGGGTTGTCGATTAGTGTTCCGCCTCAGCCAAACGGCTACCCGCCACCATGGAATTAAAGAATAAGCCTGATGCGATCGTCGTCGGTGCTGGTGCGGGCGGTGCAGCGGTTGCTTGGCGCTTAGTCGATCAGGGCTTGAACGTATTAATGTTGGAAGCGGGGGAACGCTTTAACCCCAGTCGTGATTACAAACTCCATCAAGCCGACTGGGAGCGCCATCAATTCCCTCAGACACAAGCCAGTCAGGGCGCGGTCACTGTCGCAAAACTGGATAAGCTTGCTCCCGCTAATCACGATCTGATGTCTTGGAATAAAAGCCGTGGCACCTTGATAAAAGATAATACGCGTCAGCCAGCGGGAAAAGGGTATATTCACGTGCAGGGGGTTGGCGGCTCTACGCTTCACTTTGTTGGTGAGTCGCATCGTTTAAATCCGGCTTCAATGAAATTACAAACTCAATTTGGTGTCGGTCATGACTGGCCAATTGATTATGAAACATTAGAGCCGTATTACATTCAGGCTGAAAAACTAATAGGTGTTGCAGGACCTACGGAGCAGCCTGGCCGCTGGCGTTCTGAACCCTTTCCATTACCGCCTCACCCGTTAAGTACCTCAGCCCAAGCTTTAGTTAAGGCTGGTAGTGAGCTGGGTATGCATTGGCAGGAAAATTCACGCGCTGCACTGTCACGACCCTATGATGGCAGGCCTGCCTGCAATTATTGCGGTAATTGTTCGCGCGGCTGTCCGATAGGAGACAAAGGCTCAGCAGATGTCACGTTTGTGCGACATGCAGAAGCAACGGGACGTTTGACGGTTAAGTCGCTGTGCTCCGTAATCGATTTTGATGTCGCAGAAGATGGCAGGATAAATTCGTTAAGTTATGTTGAGGCGGGTGAAAAACATCATGTAGCTGCGCCAGTGGTGGTGCTTGCGGCAGGTGCCGTGCAGACGCCGCGTCTGTTGTTAAGTGCAAAAAGTCACTTTATGCCAAATGGACTCGCTAATCGTTCGGGGCAAGTTGGCAAAAATTTCATGGAGACCTTGTTCTGGTCTTCAACGGGCATCATAAGTGAGGTGGCCAATACCCATATGGGATTGCCAGCTGATGCAATTTGTTGGGATTTTAATTCACCTGATGCCATAAATGGCGTTGTGGGTGGGTGCCGGTTTTACTCATCGACCAGAGAAATGGGGTTTAACGGTCCGATTGCCTACGCCACGCGCTCTACTACTGGATTTGGGCGTCAATTAAAGGCACAAGTCAGAGAGCAGTTTGGGCGGGCAGTCTCTGTGGGTGCGATAGCTGAATTTTTACCTAACCCGCAAAGTTATATCGATCTGGATGAGACCAAGAAAGACGAAAATGGCATCGCATATCCACGAATTCACTCTCACCTAACGGAGCAGGATATAACGCGGCTTCGATTTATGGCTGAGCAGTCCAGAGCATTATTGAAGCAAGCCAATGCAACATTGGTCGAAGAGTACGGCACATTCGATTATTTTGCGACAACGCATGTCTTTGGGACTTGTAAAATGGGCGATGACCCCAGCGATTCGGTCGTTAATAGTGAATGCCAGAGTCATGATCACCCTAATCTGTTTATTACAGATGCAAGTGTTTTTCCATCAACAGGTGGTGGTGAAGCACCTTCATTAACCATTCAGGCGCTCGCAATAAGAGCAGCAGATTTTATTGTTGAACGCTTTGCTAGTAATAGTTAAAACTGATTAGCCTAAGTCTTTTTTAAATACTTTCGAGTTGCGCTGGTAGTTGTACAACGCTTGTTTGGCAACGGGAAGTTCAGCGATCTCAGCCTGATTGAAGCCTTGCTCTAAAAACCAGTGTGCTGTCTGTGTGGTCAAAACATAAAGATGATTCAAACCGGCTGAAACGGCAATTTTTTCAATACTGGTGAGTAATTGTTGCCCACGGCCGTGGCGGCGATACGTATCGGACACCGCTAAGCAGGCAAGCTCTGCCATGTTGTTTTCAGGATAAGGGTAGAGCGCAGCACAAGCGACAACGGTACCGTCACGTTCCATCACAGTGAAATGATCAATTTCGCGCTCCAGCAACTCTCTTGAGCGTTTCACTAAGGCACCATTTTCCTCTAGCGGTTGTAGCAACTCCAGAATGCCTGCGACATCATCAATGGTGGCCTGACGTGTGGTTTCAAATGACGTTGCGGTTAGAAGGGTTCCGGCCCCGTCACGACTGAACAGTTCTTGCAACAATGCACCATCTAATGCTCTGTCGAGTAAATGCACGCGCTTTACGCCTGACTGACAAGCTGTCACTGCAGCTGCAATAGAAGGATGTGCCGACAGATTTTCTCTTGCCTCTTGCAAGGTGAGCTCGCGTGGTAAGTCACGGTTGCTGTGGCCAATAAAAATTAACTTATCAGCATTAATAGCCGTTGCCACGGCGGTTGCAATCGCTTCGGATGAAAGATTAAAAATTTCACCAGTCAGTGAATAACCTAATGGCGGCAAAAGAACGATGTTATCAAGATTTAATTGTTGTTTTATACCGGCCACATCAACCCGTCTGACTTCACCGGTATGACCGAGATCGACACCATCCAAGATACCAGCCGGTCTTGCTGTCACCAGATTGCCACTGGTACAACGAATGCGTGCATCAGCCATCGGTGTATGAGGTAGACCAAACGAGAGCTTGGATTCAATATCAACGCGCAGTTTGCCAATCACGGCTTTCGCTGTTTTCAGACTGGCATCATCGGTAATGCGCAATCCCCCGTGGTAGTGAACGGGAATATTTTGTTGTTTACATTGTGCTTCGATTTGAGGTCTGGCACCGTACACTAAAACAAGTTTGACCCCCAGGCTGCTTAAGATGGCAATGTCATGCAATAAGGGGTCAAAGCCTGCGCTGTCGATGGTTTCACCGTCAAAGGCAATCACAAACGTCGCGTCACGGTGGGCATGAATGTAGGGCGCAGCAGTGCGAAACCAACTGGTGGTTGTGGCCAGACTCTGGGTATTTGTCGTTATTTGTGGCTCGTTCATAGACACCTTTTTATCGCAGTCTCAGCACACTTGCCAAGTAACGTGTAAAATTTATACAGATAAACACATGGAATTTTAGCATTTCATGTTGCAAAACAGCTTTTTGGAGAAAATTCAGCATGCCTCAATATCGTTCTAAAACGTCAACAGCCGGCCGTAATATGGCAGGTGCCCGTGCCTTGTGGCGCGCGACGGGTATGAAAGATGATGATTTCAATAAACCCATTATCGCTATCGCCAATTCGTTTACCCAGTTTGTGCCAGGCCATGTACATCTGAAAGACTTGGGACAACTGGTTGCGCGTGAAATCGAAAGAGTGGGTGGTGTTGCGAAAGAGTTTAATACCATTGCAGTAGATGATGGTATCGCTATGGGTCACAGCGGAATGCTTTACAGCTTACCTTCGCGTGACATCATTGCCGATTCTGTCGAATACATGGTTAATGCGCATTGCGCAGATGCCTTAGTGTGTATTTCCAACTGCGACAAGATCACACCGGGCATGTTAATGGCGGCAATGCGCTTGAATGTGCCGGTCATTTTTGTTTCCGGTGGCCCAATGGAAGCGGGTAAAACCAAACTGGCAGGGAAAGACGTCAAACTGGATTTGGTTGATGCCATGGTTCAGGCCGCTGATGAGAGTGTCAGTGATGAAGACGTAGCACAGGTAGAGCGTAGTGCTTGTCCGACTTGTGGCTCTTGCTCGGGCATGTTTACGGCTAACTCGATGAACTGTCTGACCGAAGCCTTAGGGCTGTCATTGCCAGGTAATGGTTCATTATTGGCAACCCATGCCGATCGTGAAGAATTATTCTTGGAAGCGGGTCGTCGCATTGTTGATTTAGCAAAACGTTATTACGAAAACGATGAAGATGATGTGTTGCCACGCGCGATCGCGGCTAAACCCGCATTTGAAAATGCGATAGCGTTGGATATCGCCATGGGTGGATCGACCAATACGGTGCTGCATTTATTAGCGGCTGCCAATGAAGCCAAAGTCGACTTCACTATGGCAGATATCGATCGCATGTCGCGTAAGATTCCTAATTTGTGCAAAGTCGCGCCAGCAACTAACAAATACCATATGGAAGACGTACATCGCGCTGGTGGTGTGGTGTCGATTCTAGGTGAACTGGCAGCGGGTGGATTGTTACATACCGATGTGCCGACTGTTCACAGCAAAACAATGGCCGATGGTCTGGCGCAGTGGGATATCAAGCGCAGTGACTATGATGCAGCACATTTACGTTATCTCGCCGGGCCGGCTGGTATTCCGACACAGGTTGCGTTCAGCCAGGACTGTCGTTGGCCAGAACTCGATGTGGATCGTGAAAATGGTTGTATTCGCAGTATTGAACACGCCTACAGTCAGGATGGTGGTTTGGCTGTGCTTTACGGAAACTTGGCGGAAGATGGCTGTATTGTAAAAACAGCGGGTGTGGATGAGTCGATTCTGACGTTTTCAGGTCCAGCCCGTATTTTTGAGTCACAAGATGCTTCTGTTGCCGCTATTTTGAGTGGTGATATTAAAGAAGGCGATGTGGTGTTGATTCGCTATGAAGGACCGAAAGGTGGCCCGGGTATGCAGGAAATGTTGTACCCAACCAGTTATCTGAAATCGAAAGGTTTAGGCAAAGCCTGTGCCTTGCTGACCGATGGTCGCTTTTCAGGTGGCACCTCTGGGTTATCTATTGGCCATGCTTCGCCTGAAGCTGCTGAGGGCGGTAATATCGGTTTGGTGGAAGAAGGCGACATTATCAATATCGATATCCCAAATCGCACGATCAATGTCGATTTAAGCGATGAAGAGTTTGCCCATCGACGTGCCAGAATGGAAGACCGTGGTGAAAATGCTTGGAAACCGGTTGCGCGTGAACGTGAGGTCAGTTTGGCATTACAAGCATATGCCGCATTAACCACATCGGCATCAAAAGGTGCTGTGCGTGATGTGGAGCAGTTGAAACGTCGCTAATTGAGACCAATTGCAGAAACAAAAAAGGCCCGATATCTCGGGCCTTTTTTATGTATAACGGTTAAATCTGTTGTGCATAGAGTTTTTGGTATAAGCCATCTTGTCGGATCAGCGAGTCGTGATCGCCTTCGGCAATAATTTCACCGCCATCAAACACAATAACCCGATCAGCCTGTCTAACGGCGCTGAGCCGGTGGGCAATGATGATCGTTGTCCGGTCTCGTAAGTATTCTTCCAGTGCCATATGCAGATGATATTCGGTGTCACTATCAAGCGCAGAGGTTGCTTCGTCCAGCACGACCACACTAGGGTTGATTAACACCATGCGAGCAATGGCAAGGCGTTGTCGTTGACCACCGGAGAGTTTCACGCCAGCACGACCGATAATCGTATCGAGTTTTTTGGGCATGGCGATAATGACATCTTCCAGCTGTGCGATGCGAACCGCATTCCACACAGCATCATCAGAATAAGTCCGGCCCATCGTGATGTTCTGGCGCACACTGTCATTAAATAGCGCCGGGCTTTGTAAAACCGTCGCAACATGTTCACGAACGGTGTCGAGTCCAATGTCGCTGACAGGTACATCATTGAAATACACCATGCCTTTATCTGCCGGATACAGGCCTAATAGGACATTGACCAAGGTCGATTTACCCGCGCCACTGGCACCGACCAGCGCGACTTTTTCACCTGCTTTTATCGATAGTGAAACGCCGTTCAGGACCTTGTTGTTATCGCCATATTTAAAATGCAGGTCTTTAATCGCAATACTGCTCGCTTCTCCCCCGGCAAACGGATTAATGTTGTCGGGATAGCGCGTTTCTTCTTTCATGGAGAACAGGCTGTTCAAGCGACCCACCGCAGCACTTGCTGCGTAGAAAGAGTATTGAATGTTCAAAATTTCTTGGACCGGACTCATCATGAACCACAGATAACCGAATACGGCGAACATTTGGCCGATGCTCAGATCGGAAAATACCACCATAAACATACTGACAGCGCGAAACACATCAAAACCGAACAGGAAAATCACAAAGGAGAAGCGGTTGGCGGCATCACTTTTCCAAGCAAACTCTGATGCGTGATTACGAACACTTCGCGCATTATCAATCACTCGCCGCAGATAATGCTTTTCTCGGTTAGCGGTTCTTATCTGCTGTACCGCATCCAGCGTTTCGGTCAGACTTTGCTGAAAAATTTCGAACGCCGAGTTTTCCTTTTTCTTCAAAGCTTTAACGTGTTTGCCCACCATCATGGTGAAATAAATCACCAATGGGTTCATAAATAGAATGAGTAAGGCCAACTGCCAATGTAGAAACAGCAGAATAATCGCAGTACCAATGATGCTGAGGATGGCAACAATCAAGCGACTGATGGTGTTGCCAATAAAATTATCAATGACTTCGATATCAGTGACAAAGTGTGATGCGATACCGGCACTGCCCCGAGTTTCGTATTCACTGATGGCAATTCTGCCGAGACGTTTAATCAGGGTGTGGCGAATGCGAAAAGTAATGCGCTTTGCTATCAAGGTGAAATAACGTGACTGTGCCACATTGAGGAGCAATGAAAATACGCGAAGAACTAAGGTGAATAAAAGCACAGCCGTGATGAACAAAATCGGGCCATGCCAGTGTTCTGGTGTGAACTGTTCGATGAAGTGAACGGTTGGGCCTGGTTGGTCTAATAAGACTTCATCCACCATTAATGGCAGAAGCAGGGGAACTGGCACAGCACAGATCGTTGCCAGAACGGCAATAATGTTGGCCTTAATCAGGTGCTTTTTATAACCTAGCGCCTGACGCAATATGCCTTTAAGTTGGTAGCTGTTTTCGCTGCTCATTATGGTAACGGGTGTGGTTGCTTTGTTAGTCCCTTGTTAAAAGGGCAAAACAGTTAGTGAGTCATCCATAGACAGTAGTTCCGCCGCTAACAACATTATACCCCGCAAAGCGCGGGGTATATTTATCAGGTCAGTGTTATTTAAAGACTGCCCCAGCTGTCTTTTTTACGAATCCGCAATCGCGGCAAAATCAGTCCAAGAATAATGCCTGAGAACAATACCGCAGCACCAATGAGGAACCAGCTACGTGTGCTGTTATCTTTCAATGCATTATTTTCGATAACCAAAGACTGGTTTTCATGATCAATTTGTTGCAGTTTTTCTTTGAGCTGACGGTTTTCATTTTCCAAAGCCACAGCATTGGAAGCAGTGCGACGCAGATCATCCAGCTCTTTGCTGAGACGCTGTGACTTTTCTTTTAATGTCAGGTTTTGTGTATCGACATTTGAATTTTGACTGCTCAAGGTTGAAATTTCTTCTTTGAATTTAGAAATCTCAAGCTCCAGGTTAGCGACACGCTGCTGGCTGGCTTCTAATTGATCTCGAGCGCTCGGTGAGTTGCTGAGATAACGGGTGAGTACCCAGCCTTCAACACCTTCACTGGTTCTTACTTTAGAGTAGCCGGCCGGATCTGTTTCAAGCACATCAAGTCGTGTGCCGGACTCAAGCATTTTGCGAATACTGAATTGCACACCCTGACCATTACGCATGGTGATTTCCAGTTCGTCAGAAACATAGCGAGTAGTTTGTGCATAAGCAAAAAATGGCATGCACAGGGTGGCAGCAATCAGGATGCGGCTGATGAATTTTTTCACGATGGCAGTCTGCTATTAATGATTAAACACGCATTTTAGCAGATGCAACCGAGCAAGCTTCAAGTATGTCGCGAAGATTATGCGAACTGAGTCGGTAAAAATGCGCATTCATCAGCTTGTCATATTGTTTTGCTACCCTCGCCGAGCATATGAAAAAGGTAATAGAAATGGATAAATTAAGAGTCATGTTTTTGTGCACAGGAAACTCCTGTCGTTCGCAAATGGCGGAAGGTTGGGCGCGTGCGCTAGGCGGTGATGACATTGAAGTGAAATCTGCTGGCATTGAAGCGTACGGTCAAAATAAGAACGCGATTGCTGTGATGTCCGAGGTTGGCATCGACATATCAGAACAAGAGTCTATTCGCGTTAATGGTGAAATGTTGGAGTGGGCTGACTTGCTGGTCACGCTATGTGATAACGCAGAAGAGCAATGTCCATTATTAAGCCCACATACCATTAAAGTGCATTTACCCCTACCAGACCCAGCCAAAATGAAAGGGTCTGAAGACAACATGTCAGCGGAGTTTCGCGAAACTCGTGAAAAAGTCCGTCAGCGAGTTGAATTTGTGCTGGAGCAAGTGGCATTGGATGATGCCGTTTGAGCCAGCCCTTGGTTTGGCATTTAGTGATTAATGCTGAGCAGTTTTTGTTGCGTGACGTCACTGCATAAGCAGTGCTGATAGCCTAGCTGAAATAAGCTATTGCCATTTAAACGTTTAGCCATCGACTTGGCTTTACTGGCACACTCCGCCAAATCAATCTCTGCCTGTATATCATCGAAGTCATGCAACCTTACAGCGCCGATAGATAGGCTTAATAAGGGATAAAAAATTTCCTGCCCATGTCTGTCGGTAGCGTTTATGCCTTTTTGTTGCAAATGACGTTGGCTATACAACTGAGGGTGAAGCATTTCAAACGCCGTTAATATTTTCTCGCAGCGTTTCTGCCAGTCCGGGCTTTCAAACAGGATGATAAAATCATCCCCTCCCACATGCCCAACAAAATCGACATCGGTATTAACATGCTTGGTTAAGGCTTGGGCCGTCAGACTGATCACTTGATCACCCTTGCTATAGCCATAGATATCATTGTATGGCTTAAAGTTATCGAGATCGAAATAGCATACCGTGACATCGCGTCCCTGCTCGAGGACATCGCGAGTATGCTCGCTCAGAGGAACATTGCCCGGTAAGCCACTGAGAGGGTTCGCATGTCTAGCCATCGTCAGTTGCAAGTCAGTAATCTGACGCAATAAGTCCATCAAACTGCCAACCCCACGGTAGCGGTTCTGTTCCGTGATAATAAACATACTGTGCTGGTGGTTTTCAGTTTGGCTGGTGATCTGATAACTCAGATTTTTTAATGGTAAATCAGTTTCGACAACCAAAGGGTTGGCATCCATAAACTCTGTGATGACTTTACGACCATGTAATTCACGGCCGAAGTGGCTCGCATAGATTGTCATAAACTCGTCACGCCACAGTATGCCAGCGATTCGGTTGGTATCATCAACCACAGGTAACGCTGTCAGCCTGAGGTTTTTCTGAAACAATTCAGCAGCGCGATGCAGTTTATCGGTGGTTCGTAGTGGTGCCAGCTCAGTCAATAAGCTGCCAACCAGCGTGTTAGCGCGGGGACGGCCGGGCGACAAGATATGGGTCTGTTGTCGCTCTGCGAATAAGTTCTTATCCAGACTACGTTGAGGATGGCGGCTAGGGCGTGCGAAGTAATAGCCTTGTGCAAACTGCATGTCCAAACCCTGTGCAGCGAGGTATTCTTGACGTATTTCTATACCTTCTCCAATGACCTGACAACCAATACTTTTTGCAATATCGATCATGGATTGCACAAATTGACGTTTTTGACGATCTTCATGAATGTTTTGCATGAAATGGCGGTCAAGTTTGACAAAATCAGGCTTCAGCTCAGACCACGTGCGCAACCCTGAGTAGCCTGCACCAAGATCATCAATTGCAATTGAAAAGCCCATTTCACGATAATGTTCTGTTGCCTGGCGCATCAGCTCATAATCTTCAATTGGGTATTGCTCAGTAAGTTCAATGACGACCTGTCGTGGTGAAATGCCCGCTTGTTTCAGATATTGCACAGTCAAACCATGCGGATAATCCTGTTCGAGTAATGACGCTGGACTGGTATTAATAAATAACTTGCCTGGTAGTCCCAGCTCGCCATACCGCTTGACCGATGTTTCACGACAAAGCAGATCGAGCTCTGCTAAACGGCCATGGATACTCGCGGTATTAAACAAGTTAATAGGGGAGTGAAGTGGACTATCCGATGGTCCACGAATTAATGCTTCATAACCGAATATCTTCTGCTCGTGCATACAGATAATGGGTTGAAAAAGAGGGGTCAGACTTCCTTGACTGAGTATATCCTCAAGTGAATGAAAATAATGTAGTTCTTCTTTGGTCATTCTTCTTCAGTCATAGAAAAGTCCTGCCTCACAACGAGGCAGGATAAAAACGAGATTAAGCAATATAGCCAGCTAAATCACGTAGGAGAGAAATCGAGTAATCACTTTCACAATCAGAAAACGTATAGCTGAGATAGTGTCACATTTTTATGCGTCTGCTTTATGACAAAATGATGACGTTTTTATGACAGTGGCTTGGTGGAAGAGAAAGGCAAAAAAAAGGCCCCACCTAAAGGTGAGGCCAATTCCCGAAGAGTAAACTTCTAGCTACTGACTACCAGTATGCTTGTGCGCGGAATTTCAGAGCAGAAGGCTCTTCGTCTGCGCCGGTACCGTCGACTGTCAAATCAGTCACTTTCGAGTAGTTCAGCATTAAGCGAGTGTTCTTAGTTGGGTAGTAGTTAACACCCAAAGTGAACTGGTCGTATTCATCTTCCATTGACGTGCCTGGATCGACTTCTACGCTTTCAAAACGTGCAGCCACTTGCCATGCACCGTATTTCGATTTAGGTGAAATACCTGATGTGTAGCCTTTTTTCCATTTCAGTGATTCACCGGTCAGGAAGTAACCCGCTTCAACGGCGTAACCTGTGGTATCGATATCGCTACCTGCTTCTGGTTCAGCTGTATGATCCAAGTACTCAGCCATTGCGTGGAATGAACCAAATACACCCATTGCATCAACAGAGAATGCATCAGCTTGGTCAAGTGCAATCGTACCAGTTGAAACTGGTTTGAAGCTGTCATCATGACTTACCAGGTCAGGTTGGAACTTGAATGAATCACCACCACCTTGCGTCAGGTAACCAGCACCGATTTGAACTAGGTTTTTGCCTTCATTATAAGGAAGGAATGAGCCGCGAACCGCAAACGTACTGCCGTTGATTTCGTAGGTGTCATTGTCACCATCGAAACCACCGTTTTGCAGACCCGCACTCAATGCCCATTTGTAATCACTGTCATTGATGCTAACAACGGCACCACTTGCGCGTGCAGGAGAAACACTGCTATCAGCAAACATTGGACGATCCATGAACGTCATATATTTAGAACTGATTTTTGTGTTTAAGCCGAATGGGATATGAGATTGACCCAGTTTGACGCCCCATTTGGTGTTGTCAGACAGTTTATTACCGTAGCCAATGTAAGCATCTTTAATTGACGCATCACCACCGGCGAAGTCAGCTTCAAATTTGTAGCTCCAATCGTAGATTGAACCGGCGAAACCAAGACGTGCACGGCGAAGCTCAGTACCTTTAACATCATCATCACTGTCATCAGTGTCTGCATCTGCGTTGACTGCATCCCACATCACACGACCGATAGGTTGAAATGACCAGTTACCGTCTTGGTCTTCGATTTTCAGCTTACCGTCAGTAGTAATTTTAGGCATGTCAGCTTTTGCTGCGGCAACAGCTTCTTCTT
>NZ_GG657887.1:16903-29393 GCF_000156355.1 Methylophaga thiooxydans DMS010
AGTCATTGCTGCTGGTGATGGCAAAATTACCGACTCTGGTGAAGTCCGCGCCCTTGCTGTCAAAGTGGGTGACAAAGTGCTGTTCGGCAAATATTCAGGTACAGAAGTCAAAGTCGCTGGCGAAGAACTGCTCGTCATGCGCGAAGATGACATCGTTGCTGTTATCGAAGGCTAATCTCTCGATTCATTTGCTTAATTTTAAAGAATAAGAGGAATAAAAATGGCTGCTAAAGAAGTCAAATTTGGTGCTGATGCGCGCCACCTGATGGTCAAAGGTGTTAACACCTTGGCTAACGCGGTAAAAGTGACACTGGGTCCTAAAGGTCGTAACGTCGTTCTGGATAAGAGCTTTGGTGCACCGACAGTCACAAAAGATGGTGTTTCAGTTGCGAAAGAAATCGAGCTGGAAGACAAATACGAAAACATGGGTGCACAGATGGTGAAGGAAGTTGCTTCACAAACATCTGATGCTGCCGGTGATGGCACAACCACAGCGACAGTGTTGGCTCAAGCTATTCTGCGTGAAGGTATGAAAGCCGTTGCAGCGGGCATGAACCCAATGGATCTGAAGCGCGGTATCGATAAAGCGGTTCAAGCAGCCGTTGAGCAACTGCGCAGCATGTCAACACCATGTGATGACAATAAAGCGATTGCTCAAGTTGGTACTATCTCTGCAAACTCAGACCATTCAGTCGGTCAAATTATTGCTGAAGCAATGCAGAAAGTCGGTAAAGAAGGCGTTATCACTGTTGAAGATGGTAGTGGCTTTGAAAATGAACTGGATGTTGTTGAAGGTATGCAGTTTGATCGTGGTTACCTGTCTCCGTACTTCGTGAATGAACAACAAACAATGACAGCTGATCTGGAAGATCCTTTCATTCTGCTGTTTGACAAAAAAATCACTAACATTCGTGATCTGCTGCCAACATTGGAAGCCGTTGCTAAATCTAGCCGTCCATTGTTGATCGTTTCAGAAGACGTTGAAGGTGAAGCGCTGGCAACTCTGGTTGTTAACAATATGCGTGGCATCGTTAAAGTATGTGCTGTTAAAGCACCAGGCTTTGGTGATCGTCGTAAAGCTATGCTGGAAGACATCGCGGTTCTGACTGGCGGTACAGTCATCTCAGAAGAAGTGGGTCTGAGCCTTGAGAAAGTCACTTTGGATCACTTGGGTCAAGCCAAGAAAATCACTGTTAGCAAAGAAAACACAACTATTGTTGATGGTGCTGGCCGTGGTGATGAAATCCAATCACGTGTTGAACAAATTCGTGCACAAATCGCTGAATCTTCTTCAGATTACGACAAAGAAAAACTGCAAGAACGCGTTGCTAAATTGGCAGGCGGTGTTGCTGTAATTAAAGTCGGCGCAGCGACCGAAATGGAAATGAAAGAGAAGAAAGCTCGCGTTGAAGATGCCTTGCATGCAACTCGTGCAGCGGTTGAAGAAGGTGTGGTGCCTGGTGGTGGTGTTGCTCTGGTTCGTGCTGAAGGTACGCTGGGCGAACTGCGTGGCGACAACACAGACCAAGATATGGGTATCACATTGGCACGTCGTGCAATGGAAGAGCCATTGCGTCAAATCGTCAGTAATGCCGGTGCTGAAGCATCAGTTATCCTGAATGCAGTCGCGGCTGGTGAAGGTAACTATGGTTACAACGCAGCAACAGGCGAGTACGGCGATATGATTGAGTTCGGTATTCTGGACCCAACCAAAGTAACGCGTACTGCACTGCAAAACGCAGGTTCTGTTGCTGGTCTGATGCTGACAACTGAAGCTATGATTGCTGAACTGCCAAAAGATGATGCACCTGCAATGCCTGATATGGGCGGCATGGGTGGCATGGGCGGTATGATGTAAGCTGGATTTATCCGTTTACAAATAGCGTCAGCTATAAAAAGAAAAAGCCCCGGCATGAGAATGCCGGGGCTTTTTTTATGTGTTTTATCTTAAAATGCTTTTCCTGCGAGTATTCTATGAGAAGTCAGGGATGTAACGTTTTCCAGAAAGGTAGCAGCATAACGACCAGTAGCAAGATGACAAACGCTGCAATGCCTAATAGTCGCATCGGGTGCTGCAGATTATGCTGCCAAAATCCTGGCTCCTCACCCGCAGCGACTCGCGCGTCATAGTCGGCACGCATGCGTATTTCACGTTGTTGTTGATAATTATCTATCAGCTTCTGCGCCTGGCTCAGTTGTTCATTATCGCGTAGCCAGATAGCGGCAACCCCTAGCCCCCAAAAGCCAGCGGAAGTTTCGAAAATATCAATATTGCCATCATCCAGTAGCTGACGGATATCCTCAGCCTCATCCTCAGGAACCTGGTTTAGCCGAAATAATAGTTTTGCCATGAATGTTAGTCGTCGCCGTTTAACTGATTAGCAAAATCATGATTCACATCGCGATGTTTGGCCTCATCATCACGCACCTTGAGGAGCACATCCCGCAGTCGCGCATCAGCAGGTAGCTGCCAGTAATCAATCGCTATCTGCGGCGCCGGCACATTTTCATACTGGCCATTATCAACCCCGTTCAGATATTCGGTGTAGCTGTAGACAGCTTCTTCTTCCAGGTAGCCGACAATGCGGTGTGCGACACGAGACGAACACAGGTAGAGCAGGAAAAACAGGTTATAAAACACACCCTGAGTGATAATGACCAGCAGTCGCTCAAACATATTGGGCTTGGCAATATGAATGAAGGTCAGTAAGTGCATACGTTCGTTTTCAGCTTCGTCCAGCAGTGTTTCAATCCAGCCATCATCATCTTTCATGCGGCGTAAAGATCGCAGGTGCTGTAATGCGCCGCCCACCATGCCTGGCACGGCAGCAACAGTTTCTAAAATCACTGCACGATGACCGTAACGGCCTGAGAAAAAGGCATCTGCAAAAAAACGCATAAATTTAACAATACGTAATGCCAGTCTGTCGGAAAAACAACTGGGTTGGTGGTGATGGGGGTGCTGAGAACTATCGGCCATGAGTTTTCCTAATTTTCTATCTCGGGGTTATTCGTCATCCGATATGACGTTGAGTTCCAGTTTAACCGACCCGTTAGGTTAAATTCCAAACAAATAAAACCGAACGATATTTAGCCGAAAAAAAGCCCCGACTTTGGTCGAGGCTTTTTTATACGTCAGCTTTAGGCTACAAAAGCATGGTACGTAGCCTTCTAACCCAGTTCAGAGGTACAGTTTGGGCAGCGAGTGGCTTTGATCGAAATGGAAGAAAAGCAATGACCGCATTCTTTAGTTGTAGGCGCTGCTTCCGGCTCGGCTTCTTCTTCACGTTTCATTTTATTCAGGGAGCGAATCAACAAAAATACCGCAAAGGCGACGATAATAAAGCTGAGCACAGCATTGAAGAACACGCCATAGCTAATCACGACGGCACCTGCTTCTTGAGCGGCAGCTAAAGTCGCATAAGGCCCCGCGGCAGCACCTTCTTTTAAGGTGACAAACAAGTCAGCAAAATCAACGCCGCCCAATAATAAGCCAACTGGCGGCATGATGACATCAGCGACCAAGCTTTTTACAATCGTGCCGAACGCGGCGCCAATAATGATACCGACAGCCATATCAACGACATTGCCCCGCATCGCAAACTCTTTAAATTCCTTGAACATAGGTCTTATCTCCCATTAAAACGTGGATTAAAAAGCGAAATGCAGCCGATAAGTCGCTAAATGACTATAAGTTGCATAGCAAAAGTTATAGCAGAAAAAATGCAACAAAGCTGATTTTAATAGTGTGAGAGGGAGAGAGACATCAGACGAAAGGTATGTCATTGGCAGTATGAGGGGGTAATGTAGGGTCTATTTTTTGTTTGAAACGCTACGCCAACTCGCAGCTGTGTTGAACGGGATAATCGCTGACAGGAATCAGGCTACTGATAGCGTGGACACTGCGGTACGTTACATTGGCCCGGCTTGATATCACGTTGCCCAACGATATCTTTCAGACTATCAGACAGATTTTGATCGTTAGGGGCTATGCGCACTGCACAGCCAATTGCTTTGATAGCAGCGACGCGACACTGTTGGGCAATATAGGAGTAGGCGAGGTTATTCCATGCTTGTGCATTTTCAGGCTCGGCAGTGACTGCTTTGCTGAAAGACTGTTGTGCATTCGAATACTGGTTTGCCTGGTATTGGGCATTACCCAAAACCATGTGAGGTAATGCCTGATTTGGCCAGTGGTCTGTCGCTGCGCGAAAGCTGGCCAACGCTTCTTTTTTAAACCCCGCTTTTGATAGTTCAGTGGCGGCTTTAGTGTAGTTTAATGGCTTTGCGGTTACCGGGATTTGGCCTGGCTCTACCAATATATAGGCCCAATATTCGGCGCGCTGCCAGGTTCGTTCAAAGGTTTTGAAGCTGATCATTCGACGTTTATCAGTGCCTGAGCGCAACACGAGTTGTTCTGTTGCCAGGTCGTAACCGACCACAACGGCATAGTGCCAGCGTGGCATCCATTCAAATGCTAAATTTTGGAACACGAGCACAGCTCTGCCGGCGTCAACTTCTTTAAGAATGTCACTAAGTTCAGGCGCAAGTTTGTAGGGTAGAAGTCCATAGCTTCGAGCCGTTGCGATCATTTCAATCTGCAAACTACCTTTGCGTCCCGGGATATAGACTTTATTGACGAGCTCATCTGGGTGCGTATCAATATTCTGCGTATCCAAAACAGTCGCCAAAGCGGCGGGACCACATTGATACGCTTTTTGAGGGAAAAATGCGGTATCAGTGAGCTCATAGACAGGTTGGATATCAGCAGGCGGATGCGCTGTAATATGATTCGTCTGCGGCGTCGTTGCGCAGCCTGATAGGATTAAGCTAAAAAAAACGCCAGACAACAGTCCGGCGTTTTTTTTCAGCTTACGCTGATTTAGCTTAATGGTTAATGTTGTGAACAAATCCGAATACATCTGTTGCACCCAGCATGTCAGTTACAACCAGTACGATAAAGATAACCAGTAAAGCACCAATAATCCCGCCGCTACCGGCCGGCATTTGTTCGAAATCCTGTGCGATTTGAGCCAACTCTTGATCGTTCATCTGATTAATACGATGTTTGGCATCATTTACATCAACTCCCATAGCAACCAGTTGATCTTGTACATCTTGACGATCTAGGTTGCTGAGTACTTCTTGTTTGGTGATGTCGAGCTGCGTTTGCGCAATAAGCTGATCGTTATCAACCATCGCCGCTTGTAATGGGGCCATATGAATGCTCAATAAAGCCAATATTGACAACACAGGTACGATTTTCCCCAGGCGTCTGAAAAAATTCATAAAAACTCCTTATGACAAGAAAGGTATGCACAACAGTATATGGCTGTGTGCAAACAAGCCAACACTAACAAATAACTGACTTATTTACATTTTAATAAGCAGCGTATTGTGAATAATTCGACATAATTCAGCGTATAAAAATTCAAACGTGTGAAACTGATCAAGTTTGGTCATAGCGTGGCTTGCGGTAAAGTAGCTATTTTTAAGTATGTATAAGCTGATGGAGTCTGTATGACCGAGACGTTTTCCCTGCCTGACAACTGGCAAGTAGTATTGGCATCTTATCCTGAGTTACGGGAGTCGGCGGCAACCGTTTTGGCCGCCAGTCATTTTATTCTGGATTGGGGAGATCGTCAGCCGCAGCAACTAGAAGCGTTACTAGCCTCTGAAACAATCGGTGAGGTCTATACATTTTCAGATTTTGAGCAGGCTTTAGCCGAACGGCTTACTGAGGTAGCCGATGAGTCATCATTACAGCAGCAGTTGAGACAGTTTCGTCATCAACAAATGGTGCGCATCATCTGGCGTGATCTGGCTGGCTGGGCTGATTTGGCAGAAACCATTCGCGATTTATCGGCATTGGCTGATGTTTGCATTCAGCAAAGTCTGGCATTACTGCACCAATGGCAGGTCGCTGTGAATGGCACGCCCTGTGATGCAGAGGGTAATGAGCAATCGCTGATTGTGTTAGGTATGGGTAAGTTAGGGGCAGGTGAGCTTAATATGTCATCGGATATTGATCTTATATTCACTTATCCAGAAGAAGGCGAAACGCGTGATGGCAAACGGACTTTAAGTAATCAAGAGTTCTTCATCCGGCTTGGAAGAAAGTTGGTTCAAGCTTTAGATAGCCCGACAGTGGATGGGTTTGTTTTCCGAGTCGATATGCGTCTGCGGCCTTTTGGTGAGAGTGGCGCCTTGGTGTCAAGCTTTGATGCGATGGAAGAGTATTACCAGACCCAGGGACGAGAGTGGGAACGCTACGCGATGATCAAAGCGCGGGCGATAACAGGCTCAGAACAGGCAAAGCAACTGTTATCGGATATGTTACGTCCCTTTGTCTATCGCCGTTATCTCGATTACGGCATGTTCGACTCCTTGCGTGAAATGAAGTCGATGATTGCTGGACAACTCCATCGCAAGGGCATGGAAGACAATATTAAGCTCGGCGCGGGCGGTATCAGAGAAATTGAGTTCGTAGGACAGGTATTTCAGCTTATCTATGGTGGTCGTGATAAACCGCTACAGCAACGACCAATATTAACCATTCTGGATTTACTGGCAGAGCGCAACCTGTTGTCCGATTATGCTGTCAATGAGCTCAAACGGGCTTATGATTTTTTGCGTCGAACAGAGCATCGAATTCAAGCATGGGCTGATCAACAAACCCATGTGTTGCCTCAAGAACCTGAGGCTCGACAACGCCTGGCCAGCAGCATGGGGTTTAAAAGCTGGGATCTGTTCTATCAGACCTTATTTCAACTCAGACAGCAGGTTCATGAACACTTTGAGCAACTATTAGCTGCGCCTCAGGCCGAGGATGAGGCCGCAACCAATAATATTTCCTTGCTCAACGCCGGTGAAGAAGAAAAGCTGCAATACCTTGAACAATGCGGTTACCAAGAGCCACAAGCTTGTCTCGAGGTGTTGGATAGATTGCTCGAACTTCATATTTGCAAAAACCTCAGTCAAACCGGGCGTCAGCGGTTAGAGCGATTACTGCCTTTACTGGTTCAGGCAGCCGCCGGTGTTGATAATGCCGATGAAACCTTACCAAGATTGATGCCACTGGTTGAATCAATCATGCGCCGCAGTGCTTATATGTCGCTGCTGGTGGAAAATCCACTGGCTTTGTCGCAATTAATAAAGTTATGTGCAGCAAGCCCACTGATTAGTCACCAATTAGCACGCTACCCGGTGTTGCTTGATGAATTGTTGGATCCACGTTCTTTATATGAGGTCCCCGAGCGCGATCAGCAAAAAGCGTTGTTGAACCAGTTCTTATCTTCGCTGGATGACGATGATTTAGAACAAATCATGAATCGATTACGTGAGTTTCGGCAGATTGCCACCTTGCATGTGGCTGCTGCCGACGTGACTGAAGTCTTACCCTTAATGCGGGTGGGTGATCAGTTAACGGAGCTGGCTGAAATTCAACTGGAACGTGTTTGGCAGTTAGCCTGGGCACATTTGGTGAGCCGTCATGGTTATCCGCCTTTAGCGAAAGGCGATGATCCTGCACATTGTGGTTTTACCATCATGGCCTACGGTAAGTTGGGTGGTTTAGAGTTGGGCTATGGCTCTGATTTAGATTTGGTCTTTGTGTTTGATGATGAACAACAAGGCCTTACCGATGGCGATAAGCCGGTTGAGTTGATCGTGTTCTATACACGTTTGGCGCAACGTATGATTCATCTTTTGACTACCATCACGCCAGGCGGCCAACTTTACGAAGTCGATATGCGCTTAAGGCCAAGCGGTGCGTCAGGCTTATTGGTGAGTCCATTAAGCGGTTTTGCCGACTACCAAAACAATGAAGCATGGACATGGGAGCATCAGGCCTTGGTGCGTGCGCGCTGTGTGGTGGGAGATAAAACGCTTGCGCAAAAAGTCCGTGATGTTCGCAAACACGTTCTGTCGATGCCACGTGAAACCGAGGCTTTGGCTCAGCAGGTTAGAGAGATGCGAAGTAAAATGCGCGGCCAGCTAGATAAGACTGACAGCCAACTGTTTGATCTCAAACAAGGTAAAGGCGGTATCACCGATATCGAATTTATGGTGCAATATGCGGTACTGGCTTGGTCAGCAAACTTGCCTGAACTACTGGTTTACACGGATAATATCCGGATTTTGGATGCCTTGGTCGAGACCGGTAAGTTGGAAAAGGCTGAGGGTGAAATGCTGGCTGATGCCTATCGACTTTATCGCAGTGAAGCAAACCACTGCGTATTGCAGGAAAGGCCAGCGCTGGTTGCTATTTCGGTAGTGGCGGACTATCCACAGCAAGTAATAAATATTTGGCAACGCTGGTTGGGCGACATCTAATCAGATTTGGATTAACAGACAGACTTGGAATAAAGCATATGGTAGCAGCAACAATGGCAGATCGTGACGGCGTTATCTGGCTAGACGGCGAATTGGTGCCGTGGCGTGACGCAAAAGTACACGTCCTGACTCATACTCTTCACTACGGCATGGGCGTATTTGAAGGGGTGCGTGCCTACAACACCGATAAAGGTACGGCAATCTTTCGCTTGCAAGAGCATACCGACCGTTTATTCCGTAGTGCGAAAATTCTGGGCATGGGTATTCCTTTTGATAAGGAAACCATCAACGAAGCACAGCGTACAGCCGTTCGTGACAATAATTTAGAATCAGCCTATATCAGACCGATGTGTTTTTATGGCTCTGAAGGCATGGGGATTCGTGCAGACAATCTGAATGTTCACGTCATGGTCGCAGCCTGGAGCTGGGGTGCTTACTTAGGTGAAGAAAACATGACGAAAGGCATTCGTATCAAAACGTCATCGTTCACACGACACCATGTCAACATCACCATGTGTAAAGCCAAAGCGAATGGTAATTACATGAACTCAATGATGGCGCTACAAGAAGCTGTCAGCTGTGGTTACGATGAAGCGTTGTTATTAGATGCACAAGGCTTTGTCTGTGAAGGCAGTGGTGAAAACTTCTTTATGGTGCGTGATGGTGTCTTGTATACACCAGAACTGACATCGGCACTGGAAGGCATTACCCGTGATACCGTCATGACTTTAGCACGTGATATCGGGCTCAAAGTCGTTGAAAAACGCATTACCCGTGATGAAGTCTATATCGCGGATGAAGCCTTCTTTACCGGTACCGCGGCAGAAGTGACACCTATCCGTGAATTGGATAATCGTCCAATCGGTAATGGTGGACGCGGTCCTATCACTGAAAAACTGCAATCAATGTATTTTGATCAGGTCTTGGGTCGCAGCACGGTTTATCAGAACTGGAATACACTGGTCGGCTAATCCAATTTCAAAATTCAGTCAGATGGTAAGTCTGATCAGAACCAACAATGAGGTAAGCAAGAACAATGGCAGGTCATAGTAAGTGGGCAAATATTCAGCATAGAAAAGGCGCGCAGGATGCCAAACGCGGCAAGCTGTTCACCAAGCTGATCCGCGAGATCACAGTAGCAGCACGAATGGGCGGTAGCGACCCTGCATCAAACCCTCGTTTGCGGGCAGCGATTGATAAAGCGCTGGGTAACAATATGACAAAAGATGTCATTGAGCGTGCAACCAAACGTGGTGCTGGTGAGCTGGAAGGGGTGAACTACGAAGAAATTCGTTATGAAGGCTACGGCCCAAATGGCACGGCGATCATGGTTGATTGCATGACAGACAACAAAAACCGTACCGTTGCCGCAGTACGAAATGTCTTCACCAAACGCGGTGGCAATATGGGCACCGATGGCTGTGTGGCTTTCTTGTTCAACAAAAAAGGCATCATCTCATTACCAGCAGGTCTTGAAGAAGAAACGGTGATGGAAGCTGCCCTTGAGGCGGGTGCAGAAGATATTGTGACTAATGATGACGGCAGTATTGATGTGTTCACCACACCGGATGACTATGCCGCCGTTAAAGATGCGTTAGATGAAGCTGGACTGGAAGCTGAATCATCACAAGTCACCATGCACCCAGACACCACAGTCAGTCTGGAAGTGGATGATGCTAAGAAAGCGATTGGCATGATCGAAGCATTTGAAGAATTGGATGATGTGCAGGAAGTGTATTCCAACGCCGACTTTTCTGACGAGGTGATGGCTCAGCTGGATAGCTGATGGCCGAAGCTATGCCGCGCATCTTAGGGATTGATCCCGGCTCACGCAAAACCGGTTTTGGCATTATTGAACTGGATGGTAAAAAAATAAAGCATGTGATCAATGGCCGGTTAATGGTCGGCGATGGCGAGTTTGCGGACAGACTGAAACAAATCTTTGAAGGTCTGACCGACTTGATTGATCGTTATCAGCCCGAGATGATGGCGATAGAAAAAGTATTCCTGCATAAGAATGCTGATTCGGCATTAAAGCTTGGTCAGGCCAGAGGCGCGGCAATTTGTGCGGCAGTCAGTAAAGATTTGGCTGTGGCCGAATACTCGGCGACGCAAATTAAAAAAGCAGTGGTCGGCAATGGTCACGCGAAAAAAGATCAGGTCCAGTATATGATGTCTGTGATCCTGAGTTTGCCGGAAGTACCGGAAGAAGATGCAGCGGATGCATTAGCCTGTGCTTTAACACATGCCAATCATGCATCCATTGGTAACCCCCAGCGCAAATTGCCTGAAGGTATGCGCACAAGCCGTCGTGGAGGACGCTATAGTCGATGATTGGACGTTTGCGTGGCATTATCCTAGAGAAACAGCCGCCTGAGCTGGTATTAGATGTTCACGGTGTGGGCTATGAGCTTTCAGCACCGATGTCGACTTTTTTTAACCTCCCTGCCTTGAATGACGAAGTCACCTTATTTACCCATATGGTGGTGCGCGAAGATGCACAATTACTCTATGCCTTTGCAACAGAACGTGAGCGTTTACTGTTCCGCAGTTTGTTGAAGGTCAATGGTGTCGGTGCCAAGTTGGCGTTGACGATTCTTTCCGGCAGTGATGTCGATACTTTCGCGCGCAGTGTACAAGAAGGCGATACTGCTAGTCTGACTCGCTTGCCGGGGGTGGGTAAAAAAACCGCCGAACGCTTAATTGTTGAAATGCGCGACAGGCTCAAGGAAGTCAGCTCAGCCATGGGGCTGGATGCCATTGTGACCGATCACGTGAAACCCGCTGCGGGTGCAAAAAGTGAAGCGGTTGAGGCATTAGTCGCATTAGGTTACAAAGCGGCTGAAGCCGACAAAATGCTACGCAGTTTTGATACCGAAGGCATGAATACCGAGCAACTTATCCGTCAGGCATTACAAAGGAACTGATGGTGGAAGAACGGTTTATCACTCCGCAGTCGACCAACGATGAAGAACGTATCGACAGAGCGATTCGTCCCATTACCTTGGATGACTATATCGGCCAGCCGGTGGTTCGTGAGCAAATGGAGCTGTTTGTTTCTGCTGCTAGAAAGCGCAGTGAAGCGCTCGATCACACCTTGATTTTCGGCCCGCCGGGACTGGGTAAGACCACACTTGCTAATATCATTGCCAACGAAATGGGGGTCAACCTCAAGCAAACCTCAGGCCCCGTATTAGAGCGTCCCGGTGATTTGGCTGCGTTATTAACCAACCTCGAACCCAACGATGTCTTGTTTGTTGATGAAATTCATCGCCTAAGCCCGGTAGTAGAAGAAGTGCTTTACCCCGCGATGGAAGATTACCAAATCGATATTATGATTGGTGAAGGCCCGGCTGCACGCTCGATTAAACTAGACTTGGAACCCTTTACGCTGGTGGGCGCAACCACCCGTGCTGGCTCATTAACCTCGCCATTACGAGACCGTTTTGGCATTGTGCAACGACTTGAGTTCTACAATACCGCTGATCTCAGTACGATTGTGCAACGGAGCGCCGGTATATTGAATGTGAAGCTGGAGCAGGGCGGAGCTAATGAGATTGCCCGACGCTCCCGTGGCACGCCACGTATCGCCAATCGTTTATTACGCCGTGTGCGTGACTATGCAGAAGTGAAGTTTGATGGTGAAGTCAGTGCTGAAATTGCACGGCAAGCGCTAGATCTGCTCGATGTCGATAACTATGGCTTTGATATGTTGGATCGAAAGCTACTGTTGTCGATTATCGAAAAGTTTGAAGGTGGCCCTGTCGGCTTGGACAACCTTGCCGCGGCCATTGGTGAAGAGCGTGGCACCATCGAAGATGTAATAGAACCCTTTTTAATTCAGGAAGGGTTTATAATGCGCACGCCGCGGGGACGTGTCGCGACAAAACGTGCCTGGATACACTTGGGACTATCACCCGATCTGACCTTAGACGGCGAATAAGCATGGGTGAGTTTGAGTGGCCAGTGCGTGTTTATTATGAAGATACCGACAGCGGTGGAGTCGTGTATCATTCGAACTATTTAAACTTTATGGAGCGCGCCAGAACAGAATGGCTGCGGGCTTTAGGCTTTGAACAAGACAAAATTCGCTCTGAATATCAGCTTTTGTTTGCCGTGCATTCCATGCAGCTGACCTATAAACGTCCCGCACGTT
>NZ_GG657887.1:31696-38445 GCF_000156355.1 Methylophaga thiooxydans DMS010
GTACGCCTGAAAAAATCACCCAAAAGTAGTGATTATGTGCTTGAAGGCTCCCAACGTGTGATGCGAATCTCGCTGGCGCGTGAAATCGATCAACTTGAAATGTCTTTACCCTTCTTAGCTACTGCCGGTTCAACCAGTCCGTATATCGGTTTGTTTGGTACGGTGTGGGGCATCATGAATTCTTTTCGCGCATTGGGTAATGTGCAGCAAGCGACGTTAGCGATGGTGGCACCGGGTATCGCAGAAGCCTTGATTGCGACAGCGATGGGTCTGTTTGCAGCGATTCCTGCGGTTATTGCCTACAACCGTTATTCGCATGAAGTCGAACGCTTAATTAACCGTTACGACACTTTCCTTGAGGAGTTTTCTTCTATCTTGCAGCGTCAACAGGATTAACCGCGGGGTTAACAATGGCTGTATATAAAAAGGTACGACAACGTCGCAAACCGATGGGTGAAATCAATGTGGTGCCCTACATTGATGTCATGCTGGTATTGCTGATTATTTTTATGGTGACGGCACCACTACTCACGCAAGGGGTCAAAGTGGAATTGCCCAAAGCCGACGCCAAACCGGTTGAGATGCCTGATGAGAACACTGAACCGTTGGTGGTGTCAGTGGATGTGAGCGGCAACTTTTATGTGGCAATTGGCGATAATCAAGATGAACCTATTGATGCTCAGGAACTGATGGCAAAAACGGCAGCGGTATTGAGACGTAACCCGAAGACTCCGGTTATGGTCAAAGGTGATAATGCGGTTAACTATGGTTATGTTGTGTCAGCAATGGCCTACTTGCAAGCTGCTGGAGCATCAAGCGTAGGCTTGATTACACAACAGCCCGACCAGCCAGAACCGGTCAGTAACGACGCTAATTAGAACCATATGAAAAAGACGTTTGTTGAAAACTTTCTCGCAGGCAGCTATTCATTTTTGCTGCATATTCTGATTCTGGCCTTATTTGTTATTGGTATGGATTTTTCATCCACACCACGCAAATTAGCGAACTCGGATGATGTTGAGATCGTACAAGCAACGGTCTTAGATCAGAGCTTGGTCGAAGAGGAAGTCGCCAAACTGGAAGCGTTTGAGAAAAAAGAGCGCGAAGCGGAAGCAGAACGCCAGCGTCAGGTAGATGAAAAGCTGGAAGAAGCTCGCAAAGCGCTGGAACAAAAAGAACAAGAAGCACAGGACATGGAACAGCGCGCTAAGCTAGAGCAAGAGCGTCGCAGACAAGAAGCAGAGAAAGAACAACAACAAATCGCTGAGTTAGAAAAGCAGCGTGAAAAAGAAGAACAGCGCAAACAAAAAGCGGAACAAGAGCGTATTGCTGCAGAGAAAAAACGTCAGGCTGAAGAAGAAGCCAGACTGCAAGCGGAGCAAAAGCGCAAAGCAGAAGAAGCGGCGAAAGCCAAAGCAGAAGCTGAACGCCGAGAACAAGAAGCAGCGAAAGCTAAAGCCGAAGCGGAACGAAAAGCAGAAGAAGCACGTAAACGTCAGGCTGAAGAAGAAGCTAAGCGTGCAGAAGAAGCAAAACGTAAAGCCGAAGAACAACGTAAACAAGCGGAAGAAGCACAGCGTAAAGCCGAAGAAGATCGCAAGCGGGCTGAAGCAGAAGCGAGACGAAAAGCGGCTGAAGCGGATTTACAACGCCAGTTAGAACAAGAACAACAAGAGCGTGACGCCAGACGTGTGCAAGGTGTGGTTGATCAATATTCATTGATTATTCAGCAACGTGTTAAACGTTTTTGGACGCGCCCATCGAATTCTGAAGCCGGTCTGCAATGTACGGTTCGCGTGACGTTATTGCCCGGCGGTGACGTGAAAAATGTGACAATTGTGAAAAGCAGCGGCAACTCAGTGTTTGACCGTTCTGCAGAAAATGCTGTTTATAAAGCGGCACCATTGCCACAGCCTTCTGATGCTAAGGCGGCTGAGGCATTGCGTGATTTCCAATTTATCTTTAAACCAGAATAGAGGACAGATGCGATGTTAAGAGGTTGGTTAAAAACTATCGCGCTATTGATTGCCTTGTTGCCATGGCCTGCACATGCGTTGCTTACCATTGAGATAACCGGCGGTTCTGAAGCGGCATTGCCGATTGCTATCGTGCCCTTTGGAACGGAAGGTTTTGCTCCACCAGAAGATCTTTCTGAGATTGTCAGTAATGATTTGGCAAGTAGTGGTCGTTTTGCGCCATTGGAAAAACGTGATCTGATTTCTCAGCCACATGAAAGTGAACAGGTCAATTTTGCTGACTGGCGCTTATTGCGTTCTGAAGGCTTGTTGATTGGGAAAGTGAGTAGCCAGGATGGTGAAAATTATCAGGTTCAGTTCCAGCTGTTCGATGTCTACAAAGCTGAACAACTGGTCGGCAAGCGCTATCAAGTTCCAGCTTCTGGTCTGCGTAATTTGGGGCATCAAATAGCCGATATCGTCTATGAAACTCTGACCGGTGAAAAAGGGGTATTCTCAACCCGGTTGGCCTTTGTCAGTGAAATGAAAAATGCAGATGGTAGTAAACGCTATGCGCTGCAGGTATCTGATGCCGATGGTGCTAATCCACGAACTGTATTGCAATCTACCCAACCCATTTTATCGCCAAATTGGGCACCAGATGGTGAACAGTTGACCTATGTGTCCTTTGAAAATGGAAAAGCGGAAGTCTATGTGCAGCAACTGAGTAGTGGTCGTCGTAACTCAGTGGCATCATTTGAGGGCTTAAATACCGCTCCGGCATGGTCACCAGATGGTAAAAAGCTGGCGCTGACCTTATCCAAAAACGGTAATCCTGAAATTTATGTGATGGAATTGGCGTCAGGCAATCTGTCGCGTGTCACGCACAACTCACAAGCGATCGATACCGAAGCAGTATGGATGCCTAGTGGTCGTGAGATTTTGTTTACATCTGATCGTGGCGGCCGCCCACAAATTTATAGAGTAGATGCTTCAGGTGGTCGCGCTGAGCGCGTCACCTTTGAAGGTGGTTATAATGCTTCTGCAGATATTTCTCCAGACGGACGCATGATGTCGATGGTACACAGCGTCAACGGGCGATTTCATATCGCTGTTCAGGATCTGCAGACAGGAACAGTGCAAGTGTTAACCGACACCACTGGAGACGAATCCCCGAGCTTTGCGCCAAACGGTCGCATGATTTTGTATGCTACCGAGCAAAAAGGCAGAGGTATATTAGCGGCAGTATCCGTTGATGGCCGAATAAAGCAACGCCTGGGTGAATCAGGTAGCGCGGTACGTGAACCGGCATGGTCGCCTTTTAGAAATTAATCCGATAGGAGCTATTTAAATGAAGATGTTGAAACTTTTTGCTGTTTTATTGCCAATGCTTTGGTTGGCAGCGTGTAGTTCTTCACCTGAAAAAGGGATGGAAGGCGACGTTGCTGTCGAAGATCTCAGTGCAGAAACTGCAGGTGTTCGTGGTCAAGGTGCTGATGGTGAAGATATGGGAGCCGAGACAAAAGTGGTCGTTGGTGAAGACCAATACATGGGTAACGAGCTGAATGACCCATCAAGTCCACTGTCTAACCGTGTGGTGTATTTTGAATATGATAGTGCAACAGTTCGCGTTGAAGATCAGGAAACGTTGCAAGCCCATGCTGCATACCTGGCTAAAAAACCGAACCTGACCCTTCGTTTGGAAGGTCACACTGACGAGCGTGGTGCGCGTGAATATAACTTGGCATTAGGCGAGCGTCGTGCATTATCGATTCGTCAAATTCTCATGTTACAAGGTGCGAGTATTAATCAGTTCCAAGTCACTAGCTTTGGTGAAGAACGCCCAGCAGAAGAGGGTAGTAGTGAATACGCATGGTCACAAAACCGCCGTGTTGAACTTGTCTACATAGGTCGATAAATAATGCAGTTAAACGGCAAAAGAACAGTTATTAGTGCCGTGATTCTGGCTGCCACTCTGCCCGGCATCAGCTGGGCAGAGGAGGCTGAGCCGATCCAGTCTCGCGTCGAGCGGCTGGAGCGGATTATCCAGGGTCAGGGATTAATGAATCTCATCACTCGCGTCGATCAGCTACAAGCTGAGGTCAAGCGTTTAAATGGTGAAAATGAATCGCTGAATCATGAGCTGGAGCAAATGCAAAAGCGCCAGCGTGAAATGTATATCGATTTGGACGAGCGTTTGCAAAAGCAACAGACTCAAACACCAGCACCTGCTCAACCAGTTGTCACTGATAACCCTGCTGATGCGGATGAACCACCACTCGATGACTCACCTGATGGCACTGAGCCGACAGCGACCTCAACAACAACTACTTCAGCGCCTGCTGCTGTAGAGAATGGTGAAGCAGCGTATCAGTCTGCGCTGCAAACGTTGCGTAGCGGTCAATATCAAGAGGCCGTCACAGCATTACAGGCGTTCCCTGAACAATATCCTGACAGTATTTATTTGCCTAATGCCTATTACTGGCAGGGTGAAGCCAAATATGTATTGCGGGAGTTCCCTGATGCCGCGGCATTATTTCAAATTGTGATTGACCAATATCCAGCAAGCACCAAAGTGGCGGATGCGTTACTTAAACGTGGCTTTACTGAAGATGAAATGGGCGACACTCAGCGTGCTATCGCGACATTGAATCAAGTCATTGATCAATACCCAGATAGTTCGGCTGCGAAATTGGCCAAAGTCAGATTGGATCGCATCAATCAACAATCGCGCTAAGCGCTGAGCCGGGAAAATAGCATGGCGCAGTGTCGCATTACTGAAATTTTTTATTCCTTACAGGGCGAGTCCAGAACCGTGGGCTTGCCTACTGTTTTTGTCAGGCTCACTGGTTGTCCTTTACGTTGCGGTTATTGTGATACCGAATATGCGTTTTACGGTGGCCAGAAAATGGACATCAGCGATATTGTTGAGCAAGTTGCTGCTTACAAACCGCGGTATGTGTGTGTCACTGGCGGTGAACCGCTTGCCCAACCAAATTGTATTCCACTACTAACAGCTTTATGTGATCTCGGTGTCGAAGTGTCGATAGAAACTAGCGGCGCGATGGATATCAGTAAAGTTGACCCACGTGTGATTCGGGTAATGGATTTGAAAACACCAGGGTCAGGCGAAGAAAGCAAAAACCGTTACGAGAATATTGCCTTGCTGGAAAGCAAGGATCAGCTCAAATTCGTTATTTGTCATCGTGAAGATTATGACTGGGCTTGTGAAACGCTCGCAGAGTATCAATTGAGTGACCGCTGTGAGGTGTTGTTCTCACCGATACATGGCGAACTAAAGCCTGCTGATCTGGCAGATTGGATTGTGGAAGATAACTTGCCGGTCAGAATGCAGCTGCAATTACATAAGTACTTATGGGGAGATGAGCAAGGTCGATGAAACGTGCGGTGATCTTATTATCGGGTGGCTTGGATTCTGCCACCGTATTGGCAATTGCAAAGAGCCAAGGCTACGATTGCTATACCATCAGTTTCGATTACGGTCAGCGTCATCGTGCCGAACTAGAAGCATCAGCGCGTCTCTCTAAGTCTTTAGGGGCAACAGAACATAAAGTCATTAATATCGATTTGACTGCAATAGGCGGTTCGGCATTAACCGATAGCAGTATTGATGTGCCGTCTCAGCATGAAGAAGGTATCCCGATAACTTATGTACCGGCACGCAATACTGTATTTATGTCGATTGCGCTGGGTTGGGCTGAAGTCTTAAATGCGCAAGCGATTTTTGTGGGGGTGAATGCCGTTGATTATTCAGGCTATCCAGATTGTCGGCCTGACTATATCGCCGCATTTGAAAAGATGGCTAACCTAGCGACAAAGACAGGTGTGGAAGGGCTAAAGCTGACTATCGAGACGCCGCTGATTGATCTGACTAAACAAGCAATTATTGAGAAAGGTATTGCGCTCGGTGTGGATTATGGACAAACCGTGTCTTGTTACCAGGCAGATAATCAAGGTCGCGCATGTGGGCAATGTGACTCATGCCGGTTCCGCAAGCAAGGTTTTGAGAAAGCAGGAATCGAAGACCCTACCCCTTATCAGCCCTGATCCAAGCCAAAATTGGCTGGTTCAGCTAACTCGGCTTCGCGCTCATAGTCTTCCAATGCCTGTAGCGCTTTTACAAGATTAGTGTGTAACTGCGTATCTTCACCAAAGCGTGTATAGGCTTCAGCAGCATTAGCGACCGCTTGAAGTAAACGGCCTCTCTCTTCAAGATACAATAAAGCATGACCAATATGATGGTGATCGTTCCCCGTCTCACGCAGTAATTCAGCGTTATTTAGTGCGGTGGTGAAAGTGGGATTATCAGGTTTAGTAATAACTGCCATCTCTGCCTCACGAATTAATTTAAAAAAATGACGCTTTAGGGGTTGTTATTTAGTCTGAATACGGTATTATATCGCGCTTGGTTTGGGCCGTTAGCTCAGTTGGTAGAGCACCGGACTTTTAATCCGTTGGTCCTGCGTTCGAGTCGCAGACGGCCCACCACGAATTCAAAGGGTTATGCGTTTAGCATAGCCCTTTTTCGTTTCTGATACCATCACACTTCCCATCCCAATAACGACCCGCTCAACTCACACCTTTCAGTTCATCCCTATATAAACAAGCTAGCCATATATAAATAAGCTAGCTCACTGTGAATCATTGCGGAAATCAGCCAATTGGTCTGTGACTAGCCTCACATCTCTGGGCGTAAGCCCGATATCCAAAATTAATTTCATGATTGCGAGTTAGCCTAAGTCTTTATTGCACTTGTTATTTATTAAGTAACGA
>NZ_GG657887.1:44036-79757 GCF_000156355.1 Methylophaga thiooxydans DMS010
AAGCGGGAAGCCCCCCTCAAGATAAGTTCTCACAGAGCTTTAAGCTCGTGAAGGGCCGTGGAAGACTACCACGTTGATAGGCTGGGTGTGGAAGTGCAGTAATGCATGTAGCTAACCAGTACTAATTGCCCGTGAGGCTTGACCATATAACCCCAAGTTACACTTGGGGAGCGACATAGGCGCTTTACCTTGTTACGATTTTCCGAATTAGCTAGTGCGAGCTAGCAACCAGTTATGCCTGGCGGCCATAGCGAGTTGGTCCCACCTGATCCCATACCGAACTCAGAAGTGAAACAGCTTAGCGCCGATGATAGTGTGGGAGTTCCCATGTGAAAGTAGGTCACTGCCAGGCTTTAATACAATAGAAAAGCCCGTCTCGAAAGAGTCGGGCTTTTTTATTGTCTAATAGTTTTGTAATGCACTCACCTGAGCATGGCAACACCCCATGTGACAAAAACGCCTGGAGCGTTTTTGCATGAGCGAAGCGAGCCCGTAGGGTCGCCTACAGGGATGTAGGCGATAAAGTAGGTCACTGCAAACGGTAACTTTTGTTAATTTCTGTTGCGACCAAAGTGTACGCCTTTTGGCGGCCTTGATTGATAATAACCTGTTGATGATTTGGCAGGTGCTTTCATATACTCTTTTTGTGTGGGTTTGGCTTCTTCCCCGAGTAGTTCAACATTATTAGCTTCGGCCTGTAACCTAACGTAACCACGAAGCATTTTTTCTCGGTACGTATAATATCCACGTTGCATATCAGAGACCAAAATCTCACCGAATCTTTGTTTTTTCAAATTACGAATTTGTTGGGAAAACTGGTCATAGATTAAGGGTGATTCATCGAGTTGCTTCATTATGAACTTATACGAGGCATACATATCGACGAGACTACTCTGGAGATAATCAGAGTCAGCAGTTGCCCATATAATTGCTTCATATTCTATTGATCGCCTATTTACAGCTAGTTCATATGGCCTATTTAACTCAGCAGTTATTCCAGCTATTGCATCGCGTAAGGCTGACTGAAAATGATCCTTTGATACCTCAGAAACTTTATTTTCATCTTCAAAGACTCGCCATAATAATTTTTCAGTTATCAAGTGAACGTAATACGGATAACCATCACTAATCGCTGCTATTCGCACACAAATGTCATATTCGACGCTGATGTTAAATGCCTTTGCGGCAGACAATAAAATCTCCCACCTCGCATCCCAACTTAATTTCGATAACTCAATTGTTTCTAGCTGTCTAATTGCTGAGTGATGTGAGCCTAGCAACTCTTTAAGTGATGTACCTACGCCAGTGAATATAAACTTGATAGGAATTTTTTTATCGCCAAGCTGTTTAAGTAAGTCAGCGAATCTATTCCGTTCTTCAGCTGAATGTATACGATCGAACTCATCTATAACTACTATAGGTCGTTCGGAGTGGATTTCAGTAACTTCCTTTAATAAACATATAGCATCACTTAAAGTTCGCACTGTGTCATTGAGGTTGCTTTGAACTTCAACTCTATTGTTTTCAAGGGTCAGATATCTTAGATTTAATTTAGATGAAACTGATGTACTTATTGTTTTTATATGACTCAAATCTGTAGCTATATATGCAATATTTATGATTAATGAAATCAGCGTAGCGTCAGGTGCACAGGAAACATCAATATATGAGGAATCAGCACTTTGATATTGATTTGCTGCTGTTGCAGCTAAGGAAGATTTACCTACTCCTCTCTCTCCATAAATGAAAACATGTCGGCCAGGTGCAAAAAGAGACTTTTTGATACGCTCTAACTCTGATGATCGCCCTAGTAAGTGCTCAAGCGACTGGATAGGTTGAGAAGCAGAAACATACGCGTTAAGCTTTTCACCGAACTCGTTGTAAGTGTATCCACTGATAGTCATTACTAGTCCCTAATTATTTTCAAGATTAAATATAATCACAATAGCGTGTTTGTCACAATGGAATGAGTTTAATGCCCCAAATCCAAAAAGCTGATCCCAAAGAACGCCGAAAAGCTATTCTCAGTGTGATTATCGGCGCAATAGCCGGTACATGTCTGTTTTTCCTGCTGGAATTGGCTTTGGGCAACGTCAGTCTGTGGATACAGGAAAACGCTTTATTTCTAGTCGTACACCATTATGTGGGTTTCCTTGCAATGCTCGTACTGGTATCTCCCATTCTATGGATCACGATCTATCTAATTTTGTTTACCAAAAAGATCATTGTATCGCAGCGATTTCCGCCACCTAATATGCCTGTTATACGTGACGTGAGGGTGTTGGAGGGGAAGTCTGCAGTTCGTCGTGGTAGGTTATTACAGGCATTGTGTTGGCTTATTTTTCTCCCAGCAGCAATGATTCCATTTTTGGTATGGTTTATCCTCTACTCCATTAGCTACACTAGCTAACTATCAATATAGTTTTTTTCTTGGAAACGTGGTGAGCAGATTGCCAAAAAGATAAGATCTTCTTCACCTGTATTAGAAATCCGCTGTCTAGTTTGGGGCGGAATAATGACGACATCACCTTTTTTGACCTGTTTTGGTGCGCAGTCGCCTACTTCAACTTCACCTTCACCATCAAGAATGACATAGCGTTCTGTTGTGCCATTGAGACGATGCCATTGTGTAGTAACACCGGGGGTGACTCTGGCTTGGGCAATGGAGACATCGGGGTCTAAGCCACCATTAGATAATTCGTTGATATAGCAGCCTTCCACAAAGAAATATTCGCGTTCAGGATCGTATTTTTTGATATTGGAAGTCATGGCGGAAGTGTAATGAGTTTTTGTTTCTCTGTGCAAAAAAAATTACCAAAACGATTCACGAAGCCTATACTGAAATGGAACGATGGCATTAGTTATGCAGAACAAACGATGACATAACTCATAGGGAGGTGCTCTATGAAACTGTTCATAATAATGTTTGTTGCGCTTGTTTTCCCTGCTCAGGCTGAAGATAATACTCCATGGACCCGGATTTATCTCTCCGGGGGGGTACACACAATACTGGGCTTTGCTCCTCCAGAGCTGCGACGTACTGACACACTTAATATTTTTATAGAAGGTGACGGTAAACCCGGTATCGCGCTGAAGTTGGCTCAGGGTATTGGTGGCAACAGTGTGTATCTTGGTCGGCCTTGTCAGTACCTAATTGGTAATCGACTCAATTCTTGTAGTAAAGCTTTGTGGACCTCGCACCGCTATTCACAATCTGTTATTCACTCTATGAGTCGGGCTATCACAGCCATGAAACTGCGTTTTGGTGCAGAGCGGGTACGTCTTATTGGTTTTTCTGGTGGCGGCACAGTTGCTAGCATCATCGCTGCACAGCGTCGGGATGTGAAGTTATTGGTTACAGTTGCGGGGAATCTTGATCACCGGCGCTGGACTGACTTTAATCAAATTGCGCCTTTGTATGGTTCCCTCAATCCTGTCGATTACAGCAAGGCACTGGAACAGGTACCACAAATACACTTAATTGGAGAACGTGATCATGTGGTGCCGGGCTCAGTATTAACATCGTATTTATCACGACTCACTTCGTTGGATAATGTGCAAAGTCATATTATTGTTGGCGCCGACCATACCTGTTGTTGGTCACTCGCATTGGCCAGTGTTTTAGAATAAAAAAAAGCCCCGATGTCGGGGCTTTTTTGAGTCTGCATGACTCGGCGTGTTTAAACGCACTATCAACGGTTACAAATATACATCGTTACTTCGAAACCGAAACGCATATCTGAGTATTCTGGTTTAGTCCACATTGCTTGTTTCCTCATATCTGTTAAGAATTTAATTACCGTTTTTCGGTAATGTTTATGTAGTTTAGAAAGAGCTTAGGCCACTGTCTAACGACTTAATTCTATAATTGTCATCGAGAAAACAGATGATCGCTGTATTAATTACAAGTTATCCAGCCAATCATCATCAGAGCCTTCATTCATTCCTTCAAACAGATAAGTTGATAAGTAGCGCTCGCCAGTATCAGGCAGCATAGCGAGGATGGTTGAGCCAGGTTCGGCATTGTCAGCCACTTTCATTGCTGCTGCCAGCGTGCCGCCACACGAAAGACCAACAAATATACCTTCTTCACTGGCAAGTCGTAATGCCCAATGCTTAGCTTCTTCATCAGTAACGGGGTACAGTTCGTCATGCACGTCACGGTTTAACACATCAGGAATAAAGTCTGGCGTCCAACCCTGAATTTTGTGAGGATTCCAGCCATCACCGGCTAACATGGAAGCCGCTGCGGGTTCAGTCGCAACAATTTTAGTTTCAGGTCGTGCTAGTTTAATCATTTCCCCGGCACCCGTTAGCGTACCGCCTGTGCCCCAGCCTGACACCCAGTAATCGAGGCGCTTACCAGCAAAATCCGACAAAATTTCAGGACCGGTAGTATTGCGGTGATAAGCTGGATTGGCGGGATTCTCAAACTGACGAGCCAGAAACCAGCCATGTTTTTCAGCCAGTTCCTCGGCTTTTTTGACCATCCCCGTCCCTTTTTCAGCAGCGGGTGTCAGGATGACTTTAGCACCCAAGGCACGCATAATTTTACGGCGCTCAACAGAGAAGGTTTCAACCATCGTGGCAACAAATGGATAGCCTTTGGCAGCACAGACCATCGCAAGGGCTATACCGGTATTGCCGGATGTGGCTTCAACCACGGTTTGACCCGGTTGCAGTACGCCGCGTTTTTCCGCGTCATCAATCACGGCAAAAGCTAAACGGTCTTTGACCGAGGCCATCGGGTTAAAAGATTCGACCTTGACGAACATGTCGACATGGGCCGGGGCAATGTTGTTGAGACGGACAACAGGGGTGTTGCCAATGGTGTCAAGAATACTGTTATAAATCATGCTGCATCTTTCTGTTGTTGTGGCTGAACCGAAAGCTTACACCAAAACCATCGTAGTGAAAAAACAACTAGGATTGTAGAGCCTCAGAGCGCACCATTTTCATACTCCGAAATCAGTGTTTCAGCTTTATCTATATCGGCTTCATTGACAAAGACATGTGCAAAATCGGCGGCGGGTAAATCACCGACAGCACCTTGAAGGTAATGGCCACCAACATGGCAGTCGATATCATTATTTTTCAGCATGCCTGCCACGATATGGGCTTCGAGGATATTGCTTGCACGAAATATCAAATGCATGGTCCACTCCTGTCGTTAGCCTGATGCGTTAAGTGTATCCTTAGTGTTGAAACAAAAACAGCTACCGAAGTAGCTGTTTTCTCCATAAAGGCAAGACTACATATCAGGATGAGCTGCTGACGTGGATCTGCTGCTTTGTGGATTGTTTGGCTGGTTTTTTAGCACTTTCAATATTGGCGGTCTTCTCCAGCGCTTTCAATATGTTCTGACGCGTTATTGAGCCTACCAGACGGTTTTCTTTGATAACGGGTAGGCACTTATAAGCAGAGGTTAAAAAGGTTTCGGCCACTTCAATAATGGAGGTCTCGACATCAACGGTATTGCAGCCATCGTGCATGAATTCAGACACTTTGCCAGCAGCTTCACCTTGGTATGCAGCATTGAGCGCGACTTGCATGCAGTCTTTTTCAGACAAAAAACCAATCAGGTTGCCATGATGATCAATCACCGGTGCACCTGAAATTTTAAACTCAATCAGTTGGTGAATTGCACGCAACACATCCATATCGGGTGTGAATGTGATTTTAGTGCCATTCATATAGTCTTTTACTTTCAATGGTGCGAGCATGGCGTTACTCCTGTGACCTTATTATTGTTGTGATTTACGTCGAGCACACTCTTCTTCTTCCTGAAGAGAACATGCACCGCCGCAGCTACCACTCAAGCCGACTTGATTCAGACCGCCGCAGCTTCCCTTGATCGCAGGACGACCAAACAAAACACCAACTGCCATAGCGGCAACGATGATAAGTAATGCAACAAATGCAGCGATAAACGTTGTCATTTAACCCCCGAAGTCATCAAGCAGAATATTTTCTCGCTCAACACCCAAGTCTTCTAACATATTGATCACGGCAGCATTCATCATAGGGGGACCACAAATATAAAACTCACAGTCTTCCGGAGCCGCGTGATTTTGCAAATAGTTGTCATACAACACGTTATGTATAAATCCAGTGTAGCCTTCCCAGTTATCTTCGGGAAGTGGATCAGACAACGCAACATTCCAGGTGAAGTTGTCATTTTCGGCGGCCAACTCGTCGAAATCTTCGGTGTAGAACATTTCACGTAGGCTGCGCGCACCATACCAGAATGTCATTTTACGAGAGCTGTTGAGGCGGCGTAGCTGATCAAAGATATGTGAGCGCATAGGCGCCATACCAGCACCACCACCGATGAAGATCATTTCTTTATCGGTATCTTTAGCAAAGAACTCACCGAATGGTCCTGAAATAGTGACCTTGTCACCCGGTTTCAGATTAAAGATATATGAAGACATCTGACCCGGCGGGATATCGTCATTATCCGGCGGTGGTGAGGCGATACGTACATTCAGCATCACCAAGCCTTTTTCTTCCGGATAGTTAGCCATTGAGTAGGCGCGAACCACATCTTCTTTCACGATAGATTTATAACGCCACATATCATAGCGATCCCAGTCACCGCGATATTCATCCTCGATGGTGAAATTTTTATACTCTATGGTGTGAGGTGGACATTCAATTTGAATAAAACCGCCGGCGCGGAATTTTACGTCCTCACCCTCGGGTAGTTCCAGTACCAACTCCTTGATAAAGGTGGCGACGTTTTCATTAGAACGTACAGTGCATTCCCACTTTTTAACACCGAAGACCTCTTCAGGTACTTCGATTTTCATGTTTTGTTTAACCGCCACCTGACATGACAAACGATCACCGTCATGTGCTTCGCGTTTGGTGATGTGTGATTCCTCTGTGGGCAGGATAGAACCACCACCTTCAAAGATTTTCACCTTACACTGACCGCATGTGCCACCACCGCCACAGGCAGAAGAAACGAACATATCTGCATCAGCCAATGCACCCAGTAATTTACTACCGGCCGGTGTATGAATGGTTTTTTCATCATTGATGATGATTTCTACATCACCGGTTGAGACTAGTTTTGACCGTGCGCCCAGAATCAGGAACACCAAAGCCATGATGATGAGCGTGAATAATACGATACCGAGTATGATTTCCATTACAGCTGTATCCCCGAAAATGACATGAAGCCGAGCGCCATTAGTCCAGCGGTAATAAAGGTTATACCGAGACCTTGTAAGCCATCAGGCACGTCGGAGTATTTCAATTTTTCTCTGATGCCGGCAATTGCAGTAATGGCCATTGCCCAGCCTAAGCCACTGCCTACCCCATAAACGGCACTTTCTGCTAGGTTGTAATCGCGCTCAACCATGAACAGCGTACCACCGAGGATGGCACAGTTAACGGTGATCAGCGGTAAGAAAATACCTAAGGCGTTATAAAGCGCCGGAGCGTACTTATCCATTGCCATTTCGAGTATTTGTACCATGGCCGCAATCACACCAATGTAACTAATAAGGCCGAGAAAGCTCAGGTCTACATCGGGTAAACCAGCCCACGCTAATGCGCCATCTTTTAGTAAGTACTGATAAATAAGGTTATTTGCAGGTACGGTGATTACCTGTACCAGAATAACGGCAATACCCAGACCTAGAGCCGTTTCAATCTTTTTTGATACGGCAAGGAAGGTACACATACCGAGAAAGAATGCTAAAGCCAGATTCTCAACAAAGATCGCACGAATAAAGAGGCTTAGATAATGTTCCACTTACAGTACCTCCGTGCGGTGAACTTGGTGAATCTGGTAGTCCGGTTTTTCTACTTGTTCTTTCTTCCAACTACGAATCGCCCAAATCATCAGGCCGATGACAAAGAACGCACTTGGTGGAAGCAGCATCAGACCATTAGGAATATACCAGCCACCTTCGTTGGCGACGGGAATGACCTGATGGCCGAATAACTTACCGGCACCTAATAACTCGCGGAAGAACGCAACTGCCATCAAAATGAGGCTGTAACCCAGACCATTACCGATACCATCGAGGAAACTTAGCATGGGCGGATTTTTCATTGCATAGGCTTCAGCGCGACCGAGTACGATACAGTTGGTAATGATAAGTCCAACAAATACCGATAGCGATTTACTCGCTTCGTAGGCATATGCCTTAAGCACCTGATCGACGATGATAACCAAAGAGGCAATGATCGTCATTTGCACGATAATACGAATGTTAGTCGGTATGTGCTTACGAATAGCGCTGATAAAGAGACCAGAAAAGGCGGTTACCGTTGTCAAAGCGATACACATAATTAACGACGACATCATATTTGTCGTCACCGCCAAGGCGGAACATATGCCTAATACTTGAAGTGTAATCGGATTGTTATCAATCAGTGGATCGACAACATTGGTTTTTGCTTGACTAGCCATCTGCTATTTCCCCAACTCGGAACGCATATTTTTCAGATAAGGACCAAAGCCATGATCACCTAACCAGTATTGCAATAGGTTAGTGACACCATTACTGGTCAATGTCGCGCCTGACAAACCATCGACTTTGTATTCGGCATTTTTTGTGTTTGTATCAACATGACCACGAATAACACGAATTTCTACATTACCGGTTTCATCAAAGACTTTTTTGCCTTCCCATTGTGCACGCCATTTCGGGTTGTCGACTTCACCACCTAAGCCCGGTGTTTCAGCATGCTCATAGAAACGTAAACCACGGATGGTATTGAAGTCGCCATCCAGTGACAAAAAGCCATACAGCGTAGACCATAAACCATAACCATGGACTGGCAATACCACCTGTTTAATGGTGTCGCCTTCAGTCAGCAGGTAAACCGGTGCCAGTTTAGCGCGACTGCCAATGCCAGCAATATTTTGTTCGCTGCTGAGCCTGACGCTCATTTGTGGATCAGAAGAAGCCTTACGCTGATCATAACTGACCGGATCAATATCCGTCTCAGCATACTTACCTTCGCTTAGGTCGATTAGACGAACATCAAACTGACTAAATAATTCGTCGATGTTGCCATCACTATCTGATAAGCCTGTAACAGCGAGAATATTGCGTTTAATATCGTCTTTTTTGTTGCTAGTCTGAATCGGTTTCAATGACACCGCGGCCGTTGATACTAATATCGAGCAAACTAAACACAGCAATACGGCGATAAATAAAGTTTTCTTTGGATTATCATTGGGCAGGCTCATTAGCGAGCCCAGCAATCCTTTCTTGGGGGTTGTTTCAGCCATGTGATTAACTTCGCTTCAATCTACGTTTGACGTTGGCTTGCACCACAAAATGATCAATCAATGGTGCAAAAATATTACCGAACAGAATGGCCAGCATGATGCCTTCAGGGAAGGCAGGATTGATGACTCGAATCAGCACTGCCATAAAGCCAATCAAAAAGCCGTAAATCCAGCGCCCTTTATCGGTCATAGCGGCAGAGACCGGGTCTGTGGCCATAAACACCATACCGAAGGCGAGGCCACCGATAGTGATATGCCAGTACCAAGGCACCGCAAACATGGGATTGGTATCACTGCCAACCAGGTTAAACAGCAAACTGGTAAAGACCATACCCAAAAACACACCGAAAATAATGCGGAAATTGGCAACCCGTGTGTAGATAAGGAACGCTGCACCAATCAAAATGGCAAACGTCGACGTTTCACCCAATGAGCCCGGAATCATGCCAAAAAACGTTTGGCTCAAGCTGTAACCGGCTTCCGTAATTGCTTCAACACCACCACTGGCTGCTAAAGCCAAAGGCGTCGCGCCAGTATAACCATCAACTGCAGTCCAGACTGCATCACCTGACATGGCTGCGGGGTAGGCGAAGTACAAAAATGCACGACCTGTCAGCGCGGGGTTGAGGAAGTTTTTACCGGTACCACCAAAGACTTCTTTCCCGAGCACGACACCGAAGATAATACCCAGTGCAACCATCCACAGTGGTGTGGAAGGCGGTAGCGTGAGGGTATAGAGCATTGAGCTAACCAAAAAGCCTTCATTGACCTCATGGTTGCGTACCGCGGCGAAAATAACTTCAAATGTACCACCCGCAGCTAAGGTCACTATGTACATTGGCAGGAAATAGAGCAGCCCATGGAACATATTGGCAAAGAGACTGTTTGGATCGTAAGCAATCCCCAGTGAACTCATTAACCAATGACGCCAGCCCTCGGATTCTGTCATCCCGATCTGAGCCATCGCGGAGTTTGCCTGAAAGCCTGTATTCCACAGCATTAACAATAAAACCGGGAAGGTCGCGACCACGACATAACTCATGACCCGTTTTAGATCGATAGCATCACGCACATGCGGTGAGCCTCGGGTGACATCCGCCGGTGAATAAATGAAGGTGTCGACCATCTCATACAGGGCGTAATACTTCTCGTAGGGACCACCTTGTTGGAACTGTGGTTCGATACGATCAAGGAAACGTCTTAAACGCGCCATGATTATCCTTCTTTCTCAATTTGTGTAAGGTTAGTTCTCAATGCTGGGCCGTAATCATATTTACCCGAACAGACGAAAGAACATAAAGCGAGATCTTCTTCGTCTAACTCCAAGCATCCCAATGCTTGCGCTGAATCTGTGTCTTTGACCAGTAGTGAACGCAATAATTGCGTTGGCAAAATATCGAGCGGCATCACCCGTTCAAATACGCCTACTGGCACCATCGCCCGTGGGCTGCCATTTTGCGAGGTAGTCAGCGCCAGATCCTTTTTCGGAAATAAGCTGGAGATAAACACATTCAGCGCCGAGAATTTATTTTTACCACCGGGTTTAATCCAGCCCAGCAATTCACGATCAACGCTTTCAGCGATGACGGAAAGCTGCGTGTGGAAACGGCCTAAATACGCTGCCCAGTTATTGGCAGTGTGGCCATGCAGTACTGAGCCAGAAATAACACGTGATTGAACAGCGGCAACTTCACCACGAACTAAGTCTTCAGTACTGGCTCCTAGGCGTGTTCGAATCAGGCGAGGTTTATTGACCAAAGGACCTGCAAACGAAATGATGCGTTCAACCCAGAGATGTCCGGTGGTAAACAATTTACCAATAGCAATGACGTCTTGATAGTTAATGGTCCAGACCGACTTAGTCGCACTAACCGGGTTCAACAGGTGAATGTGGGTACCTGCTAGACCAGCTGGGTGTGGGCCTGAAAAGGTGTTGACTTCGATATTGTCACGGTGACTGACAGGTAAAGCGGTATCAGCAGCCTGACAGACAAAGACTTTGCCTTGGGTTAACTGACTAATGACTGTCAGACCATGCTTAAAGTCTTCGGCATAGTTATTAATGATAATGCTGGGATCGGCTGCCAGTGGATTGGTATCCATCGCTGTGACAAAAATAGCATCAGGGGTGGCATCAATCGCTGGTGAGCGGCTATAGGGACGGGTACGAAACGCAAGCCAAAGACCGGAGTCGACCAGATTTTTGGTAATGGCATCTGTTTCCAGATTATCCAAGCTATCGGCAGTATAGTCTTGGAAAGTGACTTCTTCATCACCGTCAAGCTCTATGGTGACGGATTGCAAAGCCCGCTTAGCACCACGGTTGATAGCTTTGATAGTCCCTGCGCCTGGTGCAGTGAAAAGCACACCGGGATTTTTCTTATCCTCAAACAGTGCTTCGCCCAGTTTGACCCGTTGGCCTTCTTCGACCAGCATAGTGGGTCTCATGCCTACGTACTCATTACCCAACACCGCTACCGAACTGACGTGATTACCGTCATAGATAGTTTGTTCGGGTTTCCCCGAGATGGGCAAATCCAGCCCTTTCTTAATCGAGAAATGCATATTTCACCTGGTCAGGAGACAACGGACGTGTCTGCTATCTGCGTTTTTGTTAATTTGTCAGCCCCTAAGTATAAGTATTGTCACTAGTGAAGGGAAGCGTAAAAACCAGATAAAAAGTGGTATTTACGGCTCGGCTTTTATATGACTGTCATCTTCTTTGAGCCATACATAGGAAATAGCAAAAGCAATGACACAGGCCATTGCGGCTAAAAAGTAAGTCCACATCGGGCCGGGTGTAAGCCACAGGTAGCCGCTGATCAGGCTGCCTAACGCGCCACCGGCTCCGAAGCTGACACTACTGTAAAGGGCTTGGCCACGTCCTTGGGTTTTACCGGTAAAGTGCCGGTGCACCCAAGCGATCGCCGCCGCATGATAAGTGCCATAACTGGCAGCATGTAACAACTGTGCAAAGGTCAAAACGGGCAGGTTTTGCGGAAATAAAGCGATAAGCAACCAGCGACCGGCACTTAATAGCAGACTGACCAGCAGGACATAGCGTAAGCCAAACTTTGGCAACCAACGGTGCATAAATAAAAAGATAATTACCTCGGCAAACACACCCAGTGCCCACAGTTGCCCAATCAAACCGCGGCCATAACCATTTTCTTCCAGATAGATTGTGTAAAAGGTGTAATACGGTCCGTGACTGGCCTGCATTAAAAAACACATCAGTAAGAATGCAATCACTGCTGGACGTTTGAGCAAGGTTTTCAGCGATACCTGAGTCAGGCTCATATGCCGTGATGCCGACTCTGGCACACTCAGGCTGACCAACCAAATACCCGCAGTACTGAGAAATAAGGCAATGGGGACGATACTGGGGTCAAAAAACTCCAATAACCAGCCTAATGCCATCACTATTACAATAAAGCCGATTGAGCCCCACACCCTGACTTTGCTGTAATGGTGGCTGTGCTCGCCCAAATGTTGCAGTGTCGTCACTTCAAATTGTGGTAGCGAGGCATTCCAAAAGAAGCTGAATAAAAGTAATGTTGCGGCGACCCATAGGTAGCTCTGGTTAAAGAAAATAGCAGTGAATACTAAAGTCGCAGCAAAGCTGGCAAAGCGCACGATACGCATGCGTTGGCCATGATGATCGGCTATCCACCCCCATACATTGGGAGCGATGATCCGTGAAGCCAATAAAATAGCGGTTAATTCACCAATATCACTGGCAGAAAAACCTTCCCATTTCAGGTAAAGGCTCCAATACGGCACCAGCACGCCCAGACAGGCGAAGTAAAAAAAATAAAATCCCGACAGACGCCAGTAGGGGAGTTGGGAGAAAGGCACGCCGTTAAAAACTAGGGTTTTTGTGCCGGAACGATAGGCGTATCCGTTGTGACGTCCATGTTTTGCGCGCGGTGTCTGAGTACATGATCCATTAGCACCAACGCCATCATCGCTTCGGCGATCGGCGTAGCACGAATTCCGACACATGGATCGTGACGGCCTTTCGTTACCACCTCAACAGGTTCACCGGCGGTATTAATGCTTTTACCCGGAATGCTAAGGCTAGATGTGGCTTTCAGTGCCATACTGACTAAGATATCCTGACCGCTGGATATGCCACCTAATACACCACCGGCATTGTTACTTAAAAAGCCTTCTGGCGTGATTTCATCACGATGCTCACTGCCTTTTTGGGTGACAGCGTCAAAACCTGCACCAATTTCCACGCCTTTGACGGCATTGATACTCATCATCGCATGAGCAATTTCAGCATCGAGTCGATCAAAAATCGGCTCGCCCCAACCTGGCGGCACATTTTTAGCAATAACGTTGACGCGAGCACCGATAGAATCACCTTTCAGTGATTTCATATAATTTTCAATGTCGGTTTCTTTATCCGGATCGGGATTGAAAAAAGCACTCTTTTCCATATGAGACCAATCATGCTTTTCAATCACAACGGGGCCAAGCTGTGCCAGGTAACCTTGAATCTCAATGCCAAATTGTTGTTTCAGGTATTTTTTAGCAATGCCGCCTGCAGCGACACGCATTGCCGTTTCACGAGCTGATGAACGGCCACCACCACGATAATCACGAAAACCATATTTGTGATGATACGCATAGTCAGCATGTGCAGGACGGAACTGATGCATGATGTTGCCGTAATCTTTAGACCGCTGATCGGTATTTTCAATCAGCATGCCAATCGGCGTGCCAGTGGTTTTACCCTCGAAAACACCGGAAAGAATTTTTACCTGATCGGCTTCTTTGCGTTGAGTTTCATAACGCGTTTTGCCCGGTTTGCGTCTGTCTAAATCGGCCTGCAAGTCAGCTTCACTGAGTTCCATTCCCGGCGGGCAGCCATCAACGATACAGCCCAATGCGGGGCCGTGACTTTCACCAAAAGTGGTGACAGTGAATAATTTTCCAAAAGTGTTACCAGACATAGCTATTATTCCGAGCAGGTAAAAGTTTAAACAATAAACATTGAAGCAAAGCCGAGAAAGGCAGTAAAACCAATCACATCAGTGACGGTAGTAAGTAGTACGCTGCCTGATAAAGCTGGATCAATACCAATTCGTTTTAATGTCAGTGGTATTGTCACGCCAGCGAGGGCGGCAGCTATCAGGTTGATAACAATGGCAGTACCAATCAGCACACCCAGCGATAGGCTATTAAACCAGATCACTGTCACAATCGCGATAGCAACTGCCCAGATGATGCCGTTGCTGGCGCCCACCAGAAATTCTTTACGCAATAGCCAGCGCTGGTTTTTATCATTAATCTGACCCAGTGCCATTGAGCGAATAACCAGCGTTAAAGTCTGGCTGCCGGCGATACCTCCCATGCTGGCGACAATCGGCATCAGAACAGCCAAAGCCACCTGTTTCTGGATAGTGGTATCGAACAGACCAATCACCCATGAGGCCAGAAAGGCGGTAAGCAGGTTAACGCCAAGCCAGACAGAACGACGGTTCACACTACGTCTTACCGGAGCGAAGGTATCTTCATCTTCACCCAGACCCGCCATGCTCAACATTGAGTGCTCCGCTTCATCGCGGATAACGTCAACCACGTCATCGATGGTGATACGACCAAGCAGGTGATTGTCTTTATCAATCACCGGTGCAGAAATGAGGTCATGCTTCTCAAAGCGGCGGGCAACATCACGATCTGACATATTGGCCGGAATCGGATCGACCTGATGCGACATGGCTTCACTGACTAAGAGTGACCGACTGCGGCTGACAACCTGAGACAGTCTTAAGGTACCAAGGTAGTGATCGTCATGATCGACCACATACAGACTATCAGTGTTCTCTGGCAGTTCACCGAGCATGCGCAAGTAACGTAACACCACTTCCAGGGTAATATCAGTGCGCACGGTAATGACGTCGGTGTTCATTAAACCACCGGCGCTATCCTCATCAAAGGCAAGAACAGCTTCTACCCGACGACGGTGCTGACTATCCATCGCACGTAATACTTCATGCACGATGTGATCGGGCAGATCCTGCAGGATATCGGCGATATCATCGGTATCCAGATCTTCGGTTGCGTTGATCAGATCCGCGGTGTCCATTTCCGTCATCAGATCGGTACGGACTTCCTCACCGATGTATGAAAGCACATCACCGCGCAGATCCGGGTTGATTAACGGCCAACAGATCTTACGTTCAGTAGGGGGTAACGATTCGAGCAGATGCGCTGTTTCAGCTGGATGCAGGCCTGCCAGTAAGCGACGCATACGCACAAACCGACCGCTTTGCAGCGCATCGGAGAGGGTGTCAATTGACTGATTTAGTGCGTGATTGTGGTCCAGCTCTGACATATTCAGGTCTCAACAACAGCGGTTGTTCGGGGGGCGTGCTTACGGGGCGCTATTTTAGCCTGCTTACAAGCTGCTGAATAGCGCAGAGACCAAATCAGTTAATGATCGGGACCGTTAATCTGTTCCAGCAGCATATCGGCTTCGAGTGGATCAACCGCATCCATCATTTCCATCGTATTGGCCGGTAACTGACTGAGGTCAGTTTCATTGATGACCTGTTTTACTTCCAGCAAAGCATTAGGATGCATACTGAAATTTTCCAGCCCCATAGCCAGTAGCAAGCGGGTATAGCGCGGGTCACCAGCCATCTCACCACACATCGACACATCCACATTATGTTTTTTGCCGGCACTTAACGTCATATGAATCAAGCGCAACACCGCGGGATGTAGTGGGTCGTATAGGTAGTTCACATGGTCATCGATACGGTCGATAGCCAGTGTGTACTGAATCAAGTCGTTGGTACCGATAGATAAAAAGTCGACATGACGCGCAAACATTTCGGCACACACCGCACTGGCAGGGATTTCAATCATCGCACCGATTTCGATGTGATGATCATACTCAATATGTTCTTTATCCAGCTCATGTTTAGATTGTTCCAGCAAATGTCTTGCTTGCAGCAACTCATGCATGGTCGAAATCATGGGAAACATGATCTTAATTTTGCCGTAAGCCGAAGCGCGTAAAATTGCACGTAATTGGGTACGGAACATATTGGGCTGGTTTAAACACAAACGAATCGCGCGCAAACCCAAAGCCGGGTTGGTGACCACGGTTTGATTGAGATGGCGCCCACCATCAACGGTTTTATCGGCGCCTAAGTCAAAAGTACGGATGGTGACCGGCTGGTTATTCATGCCTTCAACCACATCACGATAAGCCGATAACTGCTCTTCTTCTTCCGGCGGTGTGAGACGATTCATATAGAGAAACTCGGTACGATACAAACCGATCCCTTGCGCTCCTGCTGCACTGATTGTGGTGATGTCTTCGGGCAATTCAGCGTTAGCCAGCAATGTAATCGATTTACCGTCACGTGTTTTGGTGGGCTGTGACTTATAACGGCTCAGTGAAGAAATATGTTCACGAAATTCAACCAGCCTGGCTTCGTATTCTTCCTGCGTCTTTTCATCGGCGCCTAACAGCATGACACCGGTTTCACCATCGACGATCAGTGGCTCATTATCTTGCACATAGCGACGAACTGATTCAATACCTACGATAGCGGGTATCCCCAAACTACGGGCAAGAATGGTGGTATGTGAGGTGGCACCACCGTGTTCAGTGACAAACGCAACAATACCCTGGTGTTGCATTAAGACGGTATCCGCTGGGGTTAAGTCTTCTGCAATGATGATATGGCCTTTAAGACGACCATCTGGAATTTCATGATCTTGGACTTCCTGATCATTGAGGATACGGTGAATGCGGTTAACCACATGGTCGACATCATCCCTGCGTGTACGCAAATAGGGGTCGTCCATCTCATTAAACACATTAATCAACGCATCGCGTTGCAGTTGTAATGCCCATTCGGCATTACAGCGACGCTGGCGAATCATATCAACCGGAATCTTGTTCAATGAAGAGTCATTGAGCATCAGTAAATGCGTATCAATAAACGAGGTAACGTCAGCAGGAGCGTTTGCGGGAATATGGTTACGAATTGATTTAAGTTGCTGTTTGGCCTGCTCAATTGCATCAAGGAAACGCTCAACTTCCTGCTCAATCGCAAACGCCGGAATTAAATATTCACGAACATCGGGCTGGTTATGAAACAAGATGTGCGCGCGGCCAATAGCGATGCCTCGCGATACGCCTATGCCCTGGAGTTCAAGTGTCATTCACCCTCTCCAAAATAATCATTAATCAGACCTTCAAGTGCTGATAGTGCATCCTGGGCATCATTGCCTTCTGCATTGACTGTGATTTGGGTGCCTTTTGCTGCTGCCAACATCATCACGCCCATGATGCTTTTACCATTAACAATACGGCCATCACGCGACACTTTGATATCGGCATCAAAGTTCGACGCTGTGGTCACAAACTTGGCTGCTGCTCTGGCATGCAGACCGAGTTTGTTAATAATCGTATAAGTTTGTTCCATCATTTTCTTGAATATCCTGAGTGATGACAACGGACTACGCCTTCCTGGCCGCCGCTTAGGGCTTTGTGTTCTAATTCATCAAGGTCGAGAGCCGGGTAATTTAAGACGCGAACCAGCATTGGCAAATTTAGCCCGGACACAACACGAATATCGTCTCGATCAGACACCGCACAGGCAATATTGCTGGGCGTGGACCCAAACATATCGGTCAAAATCAAAATGCCATTCCCTTGATCCAGATTTTTCAGATCATCATCCAGTTCCAGTCGGATCGCTTCGGGACTGTCCATGGTGGCAATTGAAAGCACCTTGGTCGGTAACGGGCAACAAGACAGCATTTGACGAGCCGTATTAATAAGCTCGGTGCCGATATTATTATGTGATACGAGTAAAACGCCTACGGTCATTTCTGCTCTCTGTAAAAATCAGTGCCACTGATTGTTGAAACAAGACGGATACTTGCCCTCATGACGGCTTTGAATGTAATGGATATCCGGGGTGTAATCAAATCGGTGCGCCCTGCTTACTGACTCATTTGTTGTTGTTGTCGCTGCATCAAGGTCTGCTTGCCGTTATTGGTCGTTTGTTGCAGATCTAACCAAACCAGTAAGCGACTGCTTATTGAAGCCGGATTCATCATAGATAAACACAATGTCTGAATCGGCTTTTGTAGGAGCGTCGCGTCGGGGGAACTGGCCTCAAGCGTTGTGTTTCCTGAGAGGGTTGCGCTCAGCTTTAGCTGATAATGAACAGGTGATGAATCGAGCACAGCATGTTGGCCAAACTGTTGCTCAATATTGATGGTGCCCAGTTCGCGTGTATGCAGCAATCCTTTGAGCATGCTGGGGCTGGAAGCGGTTAGGCTCTGTTCTATTCTTGTTAATTCGACAACGTCATCGGCGACCAGTTGATGGCCTTGGATGAGCAGCTCTAAGGCCAGACTACTTTTACCAATGCCAGCGGCACCGGTGATTAAGACACCATGACCGTTGATGCAAACCATCACGCCATGACGAGACTCGGTTTGCTGTTTGTCAGGCATGATTTAATCGTCGTCGATGGATATGAGTAATTCGAAGATATCGTCAGCATCTTTCGCCGTGCGAATCTTTTCACAGATGTCAGCGTCTCGGAATAAGGTGACAAGACGTGACAGGTGTTGTAGATGATTTTCGGTATCGTCTTCCGGTACCAGCAAGCCAAACGCGATATCGATGGGTTGGCTATCAGCGGACTCAAAGGCCACGGGCGTGTCCAGAGTGAGCATGGCGGCAACCGTATGTGTCAGCCCCGGGACCCGGGCGTGGGGGATAGCCACGCCCTTACCCAAGCCGGTACTGCCTAAACGCTCACGTTCCAGCAGTACCTGAAATATTTTCTCTGCCGTTGTCGCGGTGGTGTTAACCGCAAGCTTTTGACTCAGGTTCTCCAGCACTTTTTTCTTACTGGAGGCCGAGTCTTTAAAGCTGATGTTATCTGCATTAACCAATAATGCGGCAATAAGCATAGAAAATCCCGTTCTTAATTTGCGTTGTGCTTCATTTCGGCACCGACCGCTTGGTGATGATCGGTGATTTTGTCTTTATGTTTGATGATCTGGCGATCCAGTTTGGCCACCAAATTTTCAATGGCTGAATACATGTTTTCGTTCTCATCGGAGGCGAACAAGTCTGCACCACTGACATGCACTGTTGCTTCTGCTTTTTGGCGCAGTTTTTCAACAGACAGAATGACATGAACATTGGTCATGTTATCGAAGTGGCGAGTCAGTTTCTCGAACTTTTTATTGACATGGTCCCGCAGGCTGTCAGTAATTTCGATATGTTGTCCGCTTAAGTTTAATTGCATAATTAAGGACTCCTTTTGAGTTGTGATAACCGGCTTTTACACCAGCCGTTTTCGCTCATTCGAAGGCGCAATCGCCAACGTTTCGCGATACTTTGCAATTGTTCTACGTGCGACATTGATGCCTTGATCGCCAAGGATGTCAGCAATCTTGCTGTCGCTTAACGGTTTGCGTGGATTTTCCGCCGCAACCAGTTTCTTGATAATAGCGCGAATTGCAGTGGCTGAACATTCACCGCCTGCATCCGTACTAACATGACTGGAAAAGAAGTACTTCAGTTCAAAAATACCGCGAGGTGTATGCAGATATTTACGAGTGGTAACCCGTGAAATAGTTGATTCGTGCATTTCGACGACTTCTGCAATATCCGCTAATACCAACGGTTTCATCGCTTCTTCACCATGATCGAGAAAGTCTTTCTGACGCTCGATAATCGCTTCGGTTACTTTCAGCAGCGTTTCATTACGACTTTGTAGGCTTTTCAAAAACCAGCGCGCTTCTTGTAAGTTGTTTTTCAGATACGTGTTTTCAGAGCTGTTGTCTGCGCGGTTAATCAACTGTGCGTAATGCTCGGCAATGTGGATCCGTGGCGCATTATCAGGATTTAGTGATAATGACCATCTACCTTTGTATTTACGAGCATAGACATCAGGCACGATATATTCAGTGTTGTTGGTCTGTATCTGGCTGCCGGGGCGTGGGTTTAGTAGCTGAATGGAACGTACTAACTCAGTCAATTCCTCATCGGAAACTTTCAGCGCACGTTTAATTTGTGCGTAGTCACGTTTAGCCAGTGTATCGAGGTGCTTGTCGATTAATTCTTTGAGTAATTCGATATGCGGCAGGCCAGTTACTTCCAACACGCGCAATTGAATCAGCAGACATTCCCTGAGATCGCGGGCGGCAACACCGACTGGATCAAAGTGCTGAATGCGATGTAACACCGTCTCGATTTCATCGAGTTCAATTTCAGCAAATTCTTCTCCCAGACTTTGCTGGATATCTTCGAGTGTGGTTTTGAGATAACCATCATCTTCAACCGAATCAATGATGGTTGTGGCAATGGCTTCTTCGATTTCTGTGAAATGGGTCAGGCGCATTTGCCAGAGGAGATGCTGCTGCAATGAATCGCCACTTTCGTCCTGATTTTCGCGCTCCATATCGCCATCAATCATGCTCTGACTGCTGGCGGTTGATGCCGGCTGGTGGTCGTACATATCTTCCCACTTGGTATCAACCGGCAAGTCTTCAGGGATGTCCTGATTCTCTAACTGACTGATATCACGACTGGCTTGATCCTCATCGCTGCTTTCCGGTGCACCGTCATAGTCGTAGTCTTCTTCGACTTCAAGCAGCGGGTTCGATTCAAGTGCTTCCTGAATCTCCGCCTGTAATTCGAGCGAAGAAAGCTGCAATAAGCGTATCGCTTGTTGCAACTGCGGCGTCATCGACAGGCTTTGGCCTACACGTAGCTGTAATGAGGGTTTCACAGAGATTTTTTATGTGATTTTGCGACCATGTGTTTATGTTACCGCAAGTGTTATGCCATTGCCTACAGCAAAAGATTAAATTCTTATGTGAAGCACACCACACTGAGATTTAGAAGACACTGACCGCGCTGGCTTTGAAGCTTAGCCAAACTGTGTCACCTAGTTGTAATGCTAATTTATTCAGTGATGTGGGAGTAATAATTGCGTGGAAACGTTCACCACAATCGACCAGCAAGCGGATGTGACCAGTTTCTTCAGCAATCTGAATTAATCTGCCCTGAAAGCGGTTAAGCATGCTGGTATGTTCCAGCGGCTGATCAGAAATAATGATTTCGCGCGGGTCAATCGCGATATGCCGTGCCTCGGGTTTGTTTTCAGCCACATGAACCACTATTTGTCCGGTGTTGAATTGCTGCTGGTGGCAATGACCATGATATAGATTGAGCAGTGGGGCACTGGTCACCCGCCCTGAAACTAAATTAACCGAGTTGTCGGCGATAGCCATGGCCTGAAGCCGGTCATGCGTAGAAAATACCACCGTTTTGCCAGACTTTTGGGCAAAAAGTTGAATCGTCTTTTCTAACTGGTGAATATGCCGTTGGTCCAAATGTGAGAAAGGTTCATCAAGTAATAGAATATCAGGCTGATAGACAATCGCGCGGGCGATGGCTGCGCGTTTTAATTCGCCGCCAGACAGCGTCGCGGCATCTTGGTCACTGAGGTCAGTAAGGTTGACTATTGTTAACGCTTCATCGATAAATGGCTGATGTAAATGTCGCGGTATGTGTTGCAGCTTTAGAGCAAGCTTCAGGTTGTCGCGAATGCTGCCTGTCAGTAGATAAGGTTGCTGGGATACAAAACCGATTTTTTGCCGTTGCTGTGAACTCAGCGTGTCTTTAACAGCTTCACCCTGTAAATGAATCTGGCCTGCATTGGGTTTTTGGATAAAGGCCAGCAGGTGCATCAACGTAGATTTGCCCGCACCATTTTCACCCAACAAAGCGGTAGATTGATTCGTTGCCAACTCCAATGAGCTGATATCCAAGGCTTTGGTTTGACCATAGCGGACCTCAATATCGTTAAGTTGATACGCTGACATCAGGAACTAGCCTTGTTCAAAGCGGATAGTAAAAAGTTAAGCACAAAGGCAATGATCAGCAGCAATAAACCCAGCGCGAGGCCTAATTCAAACTCACCTTTACTGGTTTCCAAGGCTATTGCCGTGGTCATCGTTCGGGTGTAACCAGCTATATTGCCACCCAACATCATGGCAGCACCGACCTCACCAATCGCGCGACCAAAGCCAGCAATAATCGCTGCCAAAATAGCCAGACGGGTGGTGCGAATAACCTGAAATGCCATTTGTATAGTGCGCGCACCAAGACTACGCAAAGTCGGCACTAAGCGGGGATCGGCCCCATTCACGGCGGTAATCGTGAGGTTCATCATAATGGGGAAAATTAAAATTGCTTCGGCGATGATGATAGCCGTCGGGGTATAAAGTAATCCCCATTCACCCAAAGGCCCTAAGCGACTGAATAAACCATAAAGCAATAAACCAATGACGACGGTAGGCATCGCCATCAAGGTGTTCAATAAATGCTGGGTGAATTGCTTACCTCGAAACTGATGCAGCGCCATCATCACACCAGCGGGAACAGCAATGATGGCAGCGATAGCTGAGGCTGCCAGAGAGATCAATACGGACGTAAAAACAATCTGGTAAATATCAGCGTCAAGACTGCCAATTAAACGCAAAGCGGCGAGTAAGGAGTTGGCAAAATAGTCCATTTCGCTGCTTGGCCTGATTATCGGTTTAGGTTTTTACCAAACCAAGTCGTTCACACACGGTGAGTGTTGGCTGTGTTTTGTTCATACTATAAAAATGTAGGCCGGGTACACCGATGTCGATCAGTTGTTGGGTAAATTCCGTCAGAAAATCAAGCGTAAAGGCTTGCATGGACTCGGTATCATCATAAAACTCTTCCAGTCGTTTACGCAGCCAACGCGGAATCTCAGCACCACAACCAGCAGAAAAACGTGACAGCTGAGCAAAATTATTAATCGGCATGATGCCTGGAATGATGGGAATATCGATCCCCAGTTTTTCACAACGATCAAGAAAGAAACGATAAGCATCGATATTGTAGAAATACTGGGTTATCGCACTATCGGCACCAGCATCCACTTTACGTTTAAAGTTTTCCAGGTCCAACTCAGCGGTTGGCGCCTGCGGGTGAACTTCCGGATAAGCAGCAACTTCGATATTAAAAAAATCGCCGGTTTCGTTACGGATGAATTCAACCAGTTCATTGGCATAACGAAAATCGCCCGGATCGCGCATACCAGAGGGTAAATCACCACGTAGCGCGACCACTCGACGGATATTATTGTCACGATAGGTATTTAATATGGTGCGTAATCTGTCAGCATTTGAGCCTACGCAGGATAAGTGCGGTGCCGCATCTATATCTGTTTCTGGTTGCTGTTTTTGAATATCAATCACGGCTTCCAGTGTGTTGTCTTGGGTAGAGCCACCGGCACCAAAGGTGACGGAGTAGAACTCTGGCGCTAATGGTCTGAGCTCTTCACGCACACGGCGTAGGTTTGCAATACCTTTTTCCGTTTTGGGCGGAAAGAATTCGCAGCTAATCGTCAGGTTGTTAGACATGTTTTTTTTAGACTTATTAAAAAAATGGGCTGATAAAAACCAGCCCATTCTACCTCAAAGGATATTAATACCTGTAATGCTCAGGCTTGTAAGGACCATCTTGGTCAAGACCAAGATACTTAGATTGGGCATCCGTCAGTTTAGTCAGGTTAGCACCAATACGACCCAAGTGAAGTTGCGCGACTTTTTCGTCCAACTTCTTCGGCAAAACGTAGACTTTATTTTCGTAGTTCGCACTGTTTTGCCACAACTCGATTTGTGCCATGACTTGGTTGGTAAATGAGGCTGACATCACAAAGCTAGGGTGGCCAGTGGCACAACCCAAGTTAACCAAACGGCCTTCAGCCAACAAGATGATGCGTTTACCGTCAGGGAAGATAACGTGATCCACTTGTGGTTTGATGTTTTCCCACTCATATTGACGCAAAGAGGCGACATCAATCTCTGAGTCAAAGTGACCGATGTTACAAACGATAGCTTCGTTTTTCATCGCCAGCATATGATCATGGTTGATGACATCGATGTTACCGGTGGTGGTCACAAAAATATCGCCCATGTTAGCTGCATCATCCATGCTGACAATGCGGTAACCTTCCATGCTGGCTTGTAGCGCACAGATAGGGTCGATTTCAGTTACCAAAACGGTGGCGCCCATACCGCGGAACGCTTGAGCACAGCCTTTACCGACATCGCCGTAACCTAAAACAACACAGATTTTACCGGCGATCATGACGTCAGTTGCGCGCTTGATACCGTCCAATAAAGACTCACGACAGCCATAAAGATTATCGAATTTAGACTTAGTCACAGAGTCATTGACGTTAATCGCTGGCACTTTTAATGAACCCTCTTTCATCATTTCGTAGAGACGATGAACACCTGTTGTGGTTTCTTCTGACAGGCCTTTTACATCTGCCAGCAATTCTGGGTATTTATCGTGCATGATCTGAGTCAGATCACCGCCGTCATCCAGAATCATGTTTGGACGCCAGTTGTTGGGGCCAAGAATTGTTTGCTCGATACACCAAACGGCTTCTTCTTCCGTTTCCCCTTTCCAGGCAAATACGGGAATGTCTTGATCGGCAATGGCAGCGGCTGCGTGGTCTTGTGTCGAGAAGATATTGCATGAAGACCAACGGACTTCTGCGCCTAATTCAATCAAGGTCTCAATCAACACCGCGGTTTGAATTGTCATGTGCAGACAACCGGCAATACGAGCCCCTTGCAGTGGGTTTTTGCCAGCGTATTCTTCACGTAACGCCATCAGTCCGGGCATTTCGCTTTCAGCAATTTTAATTTCCTGATGGCCCCATTTGGCGAGGCTGATATCAGCAACTTTGTAATCAGGGTCGAGATTTTCAATAGCAGATTGCATGGTAATTCCTTAATTATTTGAGACCGGCGGCATCACGTAATACGTCAGCCATATCGGTTTTTTCCCAGCTGAAATCAGCATCTTCACGACCAAAATGGCCATAAGCTGCAGTTGGCTGGTAAATAGGTTTAATGAGGTCAAGCATTTTGATTAGACCGACCGGGCGAAGGTCGAAATGCTCTCTGACCAGAGCCACAAGTTGATCTTGGGCGATTTTGCCGGTGCCAAAGGTTTCCACACTGATAGACGTGGGTTCAGCCACACCAATGGCGTAGGAAACCTGGATTTCACAACGGTCAGCCAAACCCGCAGCAACGATATTTTTAGCTACATAGCGGCCAGCATAGGCAGCACTACGATCCACTTTTGATGGGTCTTTACCTGAGAAAGCACCACCGCCATGACGCGCCATACCGCCGTATGTATCAACGATAATTTTGCGGCCGGTCAGACCAGCATCGCCGACCGGACCACCAATAATAAATTGGCCGGTTGGGTTGATATGGATTTGGGTTTTAGCCGTCAGCCACGCTTCTGGTAAAACAGGTTTGATGATGTGTTCCATCACCGCTTCCTGTAAATCTTTTTGAGAAATGTCCGGGCTGTGCTGGGTAGACAAAACAACCGCATCGATGCCCACCGGTTTGCCATTTTCGTAAGCAAACGTCACCTGACTTTTGGCGTCTGGACGTAACCAACTCAGCTCACCACTTTTGCGAATATGTGCCTGACGTTTGACCAAACGATGAGCATAGGTGATGGGGGCAGGCATCAGTACATCGGTTTCATTACTGGCATAACCAAACATGAGGCCTTGGTCGCCGGCACCTTGGTTTTCTTCAGTATCACGGTCAACCCCCATCGCAATATCGCCAGACTGTTTGCCAATTAGCGACATAACAGCACAGGTCTGACCGTCAAAGCCGACATCAGAGCTGTTATAGCCGATATCAGTAATGGTTTTGCGAACGACGTCTTCCAAATCGACCCACGCCGAGGTGGTGATCTCACCAGCGATGACAGCTGCACCTGTTTTGATTAAGGTTTCGCAGGCTACGCGAGCACGAGGGTCTTGACGCAGGATTTCATCCAGAATCGCATCTGAAATCTGATCGGCAACTTTATCCGGATGTCCTTCGGATACCGATTCAGAGGTGAAAAGATAATTACTACTCATAGTCAACTTCCCCAATACAATGTGACTTAGGTGTTGATAGTGGGTTTTGGTGAAGGTGTAGCAGTTGTCACGCCCATTACTATCAGTTACCTGTTAATAATGAACGCAGTTTAAAAATCTCGACGTGAATAAGCCTAGCAGGTGAATAACCTGTTGCAGCGTTCCTTATTCAAGTTGCATATAGTAATCGATACGGAAAAAAATACAAGCTTGGCACTTACTTAGGTAGCTGTCAGTGCATGCTCAGACTGAGTTGATGCCCGTTATTTTTTAACCACGCTCTATGGACTTTATAGTGCGGACAAAAGTTCTCAACCAATTGCCAAAAAGCAGCGGAGTGGTTGTGTTGTTTGATATGACAAAGTTCGTGAATGATAACGTAATCGATCACCGCTTTTGGTGCCATGATCAGTTTCCAGTTGAACTGAATATCGCCAACCCGGGTGCAACTTCCCCAGCGTGCTTTATAGGTTTTCACGATGATACTTCTCGGGAGCAAACCCGTCACCTCAGAAAGCGCTCGGCAACGCGCCATCAAATGCTGTGTTGCCTGTTGTTGATACCAATCAGTGATGTGTTTGAGGATTACCGCTTGCGACGGGGCTTTATTTTTTAGATCAACAAGCAATGATTGCTTAGTCAGCTTGACTTGGTTAGCCGTACTGTCTGGAATGATCGAAAGATAAACCTGCTGTCCCATAAGCAACAATGGTTCACCCTCTGTAAAGAGTCTTTTCTTTGTGGCAGGATGCGCCGCTAGTTTTTGTTGTATCCATGCGGTCTTTTGTTGGATAAAGCGTTCAGCATGGTGCACTGCCATTTTGGCAGGCATACGAACAGAGACCTCGCCATTGGCCACCGCCAATGCCAACGTCTTACGTCGTTTGCTACGAATAATGGCGACCCTGAAACCGTCACCGTGAATATGCGTCATAGAATAATTTTGGCGAATAAGCAGATTTTTAGCCAGTGATTTGAGAAAATACTGAGTCAAATTAAAAACATGAAGCCTATGTCCGCCAAAATTTCCCTGAACGATGCGAGAAAACTCTCTGTAGCACCCATGCTGGATTGGACCGATCGTGATTGCCGTTACATGTTACGACTTATTTCCCGGCACAGTCTTCTGTACACCGAAATGGTCACAACAGGTGCCCTGATTTATGGCGATAGAGATCGTTTTCTTGCCCATGAAGCCTTGGAGTATCCGCTGGCTTTACAGCTTGGCGGCTCGGAACCAAACGATCTCGCGCAGTGTGCAAAAATGGGGGAAGACGCTGGTTATGATGAGATTAATCTCAACGTAGGTTGCCCCAGTGATCGGGTGCAGTCTGGTCGTTTTGGTGCTTGCCTGCTGGCTGAGCCCGATGTCGTGGCTGAGGGAGTGGCTGCCATGCAAAATCAGGTCAGCATTCCGGTCACGGTTAAAACGCGGCTAGGCATTGATGAACACGATAGTTACGAATTTCTTACTGATTTTATTAAAAAGGTATCTGCTGCTGGTTGCGACACCTTTATTTTGCATGCCCGCAAGGCATGGCTGAAAGGTTTAAGCCCTAAAGAAAATCGTGATGTACCGCCGTTGAATTATGATCGCGTGTATCAGGTAAAACAAGATTTTCCGCATTTACATATCGATATTAATGGCGGCATCAACACACTGGAAGAAGCACAGCTACATTTACAGCATGTTGATGGCGTGATGATGGGCAGAGCGATTTACCATAACCCTTTTCTGCTGGCACAGGCGGATGAAGCGATTTTTGGTCATGATGCCAGTGTGTTAACACGTCATCAGGTGGTTGAAGCGATGTTGCCATACATTGAAAAACGCATGGCGCAGGGACGGCCGTTAAAATCAATCACTCGTCATATGCTGGGCGTGTTCCAGGGGCAAGCCGGTGCCCGACGTTGGCGTCGCCACATTAGTGAAAATGCGCATCTGCCGGGTGCGGGTATTCATATTCTGCAACAAGCATTGGATTTGGTCGATTAGTTACGCAGCCCCGTGCCTTTATTTAATAAGTACAAGGCAAAACTGGTCAGCAGTACGATAAATAGCAAAATGATGCTAAATGCAGCGACAACGGGAATGTCTGACACACCCAACATACCGAAACGAAATGCATTAACCATATAAAGAATTGGGTTCAGTAGCGACACGTTCTGCCAAAACTCAGGCAACAGGCTGATCGAATAAAACACACCACCTAAGTAAGTGAGCGGTGTCAGAATGAAGGTGGGTACCAAAGATATTTCATCAAAGCTACGTGCGTAGATTGCGTTGATAAAGCCGCCCAATGCAAACAAGATGGCACTCAGAATCACCATACTAATGGTGATAGCGATATGCTCAATGGGCAGGTGAGTGAAAAATAATGATACCAATGTCACGATCACACCGACACATAAGCCTCGCGCTGTTCCGCCGGCGACATAACCTGCCAGAATCAGATAATTAGGGATTGGCGCCACGATCAGTTCTTCGATGTGATTTTGAAATTTAGCACTGAAAAAGGATGAGGCAACATTCGAATAGGCATTATTGATTACCGCCATCATGATGATGCCGGGCACGATGTACTCCATGTAACTAAAGCCACCCATTTCACCTATCCGGCTACCAATCAGATTACCGAAAATGATGAAATACAGCGTCATCGTAATGGCTGGCGGCAGAATGGTTTGTGGCCAAATTCTAAAAAAACGACGAATTTCTCGCGTAACTAAGGTCGAGAAGGCGATCCAGTGCCGTTGTCTGCGTGTTTGGTTCATGATGCTTGCTCAGTGGTTTCAACGAGGTTTAAGAACAGTTCTTCCAATCGATTAACCTTGTTTTTCATGCTCACGACTTCTACCCCGTGCTTGCTCAATAATTCGAAAATACTGTTCAGTGAGTCACCGCGTGAAAGCTCCACTTCGATGGTCGTGTCATCAACGTGATGATAGTCGAGGCCATACAGTTCGATGGTTTGAAGCAAAGGGTATTTCAAATCAAGCACAAAGGTTTCCTTGTCGAGCCGGTTTAATAACGACTTCATATCGGTATTTTCAACAATTTCGCCCTTATCGATGATGGCAATATTCCGACACAGGTTTTCAGCTTCTTCCAGGTAATGGGTAGTCAAGATAATGGTCGTGCCTTCTTTGTTGATACGACGCAGGAAGGTCCACATAGAGCGACGTAATTCAATATCGACCCCTGCGGTGGGCTCATCCAGGATCAACAGTTTGGGTTTATGCACTAACGCTCGAGCAATCATCAGACGACGTTTCATACCGCCGGATAATGCGCGGGATGGGGTATGGCGTTTTTCCCATAACCCCAGTTGTTTGAGCAACTCATTCGCACGCGGCTCAGCGTCGCTGGCGGGCATACCGTAATAGCCTGCTTGTGTAATCAGAATGTGCTTGACCTGCTCAAAGCCGTTAAAGTTAAACTCCTGTGGCACCAGACCGATATAACTTTTGGCGAGTTCGGCATTCTCGTCGAGGTCGGTGTCAAACACGTTAACGGTACCGCTAGTCTTGGTGATCAATGAGGTCACCACGCCGATGGTGGTTGATTTACCGGCACCATTTGGGCCGAGTAAGGCAAAAAAATCACCTTGTTCGACATCCAGACTGATCTGTTCCAATGCCTTGAAACCATTACCATAGGTCTTACTGAGATTATTAATAGATAAGGCTTTCACAGCGCCACTCTTCAAGCAGAATAAAGGACGCTAGATTATCATGTCCGATGCGTTAATGAGAATTTGGAAATATAGATGATAGCTATCCCACCACCAGATACGCAGCATGAATTAATACGCCGCTGCCAGCAATTAGCAGGCAAAACCCTAGGCCAGGTCGCTGCCGAACTTGGCGTGGTCGTGCCTGATGACTTACGTCGCCACAAAGGCTGGGTAGGGCAGCTATTAGAAAATTACCTTGGTGCGGATGCGGGTAATCAGGCTGAACCAGACTTCACCCGACTTGGTATTGAGTTAAAAACCCTACCCTTGAATGCTAACGGGCAGCCCAAAGAATCTACCTATGTGTGTACGGTGACATTAACCGAATCGGGCAATATGCAATGGCAACAAAGTTGGGTGAAAAAGAAACTGGCGCATGTCTTGTGGTTACCGGTTGAGGCTGAATCGGCGACGGCGCTTGCACAGCGTTATGTAGGTCAGGGCTGGTTATGGCAGCCAACTGTTGAACAAGAAAAAATCCTGCGACAAGACTGGGAAGAGCTGATGGATCGTATTGTGCTGGGAGAACAGGCCGACATTACAGCAAAAGAAGGTCACTATTTGCAGATCCGACCCAAAGCGGCTAACAGTCGAGTGATGGCGAAAACGCGAGGTGATGAAGGTGAGGCAACATTGATTAATCCGAAGGGGTTTTATTTACGCACCGCATTTACCCGTGAATTACTCGCGACACAGTTCAATTAATGATAACGTTGCCAATTGTACATGGATGACATAGTTATATAGGAAGCAGTGAGAGCAAATGTTAAACGCACTGGTAGTAGATAGCTCCAATTATTATTGTGGGCAGTTAACAGACTTGTTGGTAGCAGCTGGATTTGAGGTGGAATCTGCTCGGACAGGAGCGGAAGGGTTAGAAAAAGCTCAACAAAACCGCTACCGACTGGTGTGCTGTTCCGATAACCTCAAAGACTTTGCGAGCAGTGAGTTTTGTAGTCAATTGCGTTCGTTGAATGGCTATGAATTTGTAACCTTGCTGGTGTTAACTGAGCATGATAATGCCAAGAGCTTGAAACAAGCCTTGCTGGCGGGTGCTACCGATATTTTCAGTAAACATGATATTACCGAGATGGAAACCTATCTCACCCGTATCAGTCAGCGTGAGTCACGTCAGCTATCGGGTCGTGTTTTGTTTATCGAAGACTCGCGGGTTTTGCAGACTATCATTATTGATCTACTCACCGATATGGGGCTGGATGTTGATGCCTATAACTACGCGGAAAGCGCCTGGGATGCGTTTCAGAGTGGTGACTATGATCTGGTCATTACCGACATTATGCTGGAAGGTGTCATGAGCGGGATTACCTTGGTGCGTAAAATTCGGCGCATGCAAAGTGAATATGGCAATGTGCCGATTATTGCCACGTCTGGCTTTGACAATCTGTCACGTAAAATTGAGCTGTTTCATCTTGGCGTTAATGACTATGTCTCAAAGCCAATCGTGCGAGAAGAATTACGGCAACGCGTGTTTAATCATGTCACTAGTTACCAGACCCTAAGAGAACTCAAAACACAGCAGAAGTCACTTTATAGCTTAGCGATGCTAGACGAGGTCACGGGCTTATTTAACCGTCATGCGTTACGCGAATTCGCTGGTAAATATTTCAGTGAGGCCTATCGTTTTGGCCGTACTTTGAGTGTGGCAGTGATGGATATCGACCACCTCAAAAAAATTAATGAAGACTTCGGCTTCGAACGTGGTGATGAATTGTTGGCCGAATTTGGTGCTTGGCTAAAACGTCATGTGCGTGATGTTGATATGATTGCCCGATGGGCAGGGGATGAAATAATCTTTATTTTACCCGGTTGTGATTTGGTCGCTGCCAATGGTTTGTTGGAAAGAATGCAGACGCGTTTGCGTAAAATCAGACCGGCGGGGTTACCGATTTCAGTCAGTGTCGGCGTGGCAGAATTACGTAAAACAGAAAAAGATACACTCAATAGCCTGTTTGAATTGGCAGATAAAGCGATGTATCAGGCGAAAATGGCAGGCAGAGACTGTGTTGTCATGTATCGTGAAAAAGAACCGCTCACCGAATAATTGAGCTCATTATCTATATCGTTGCTGAAACTCAATGCACTGCGCTTTATCTAGCATGAAGATGCCATGGCCACCTTGTTCAAAATCAAGCCATAGGAACGATGTTTCCGGCCACTTTTCATCAACAGCCACGTCGCTATTACCGACCTCGACAAATAACAAGCCGTCATCGGTCAGGTAATCTGCAGCGTTGAGCAAAATTTGTTCAACTAAAGCTAGGCCATTATCTTCGGCCTCAAGTGCCGAAACTGGCTCATGACGATATTCTTCGGGCAAACCGGCCATTTCATCCGCGCCCACATAAGGTGGATTACTGATAATTAAATCATATTGATTTGCGGGCTCTAGCGATTGCCAGCAATCTGATTGAATGCTGCGAACCTGATCGTTTAGCTGATGTTTGTTGATATTAATATCGGCAACGGCTAACGCATCATGACTGATATCAACCGCATCGACGTGTGCGTTTTCAAATGCCATTGCCAGCGCAATCGCAATACAGCCACTGCCAGTACATAAATCAAGAATCGCTGACACATCATCAGGATTGCTCAGCCACGGCTGAAACTGTGTGTCAATGAGCTCAGCAAAGGGTGAGCGGGGGATTAATACCCGCTCATCAACAAAAAACGGTAATCCTGCAAACCACGCCTCGTTAATTAAGTACGGTAAAGGAATCCGTTGCTCAAGGCGTTTTTCTATCAGTAACAGTAAGGACTGTTTTTCTGCGTTGGTTAAGCGTGCATCCAGAAACAGTTCTGGCAATTCATTTACTGGGAGTTTTAACGTGCTGAGAATAAGCTGTGATGCTTCATTAAATGCATCGTCATGACCATGCCCATAAAACAATCCCGCTTGAGTGAAGCGGGATGTTGTCCAGCGCAAAAAATCGCGCAGTGTTTTCAGCTCTTTTTGAGCAGCGAGGTAATCGGTCATGTGTTATGCGTGATATCAACAAAGTGACCTGCAATTGCCGCTGCCGCTGCCATTGCTGGGCTTACCAAATGGGTTCTGCCGCCTTGTCCCTGACGACCTTCAAAGTTTCGGTTTGAGGTTGATGCACAATGCTCACCGGCTTCCAGACGATCCGCATTCATTGCCAGACACATAGAACAGCCGGGATCTCGCCATTCGAAACCGGCTTCTATGAAGATCTTATCCAAACCTTCCTGTTCGGCTTGTTGTTTTACCAGGCCTGAGCCGGGAACAACCATGGCTTGTTTAACACTGGCAGAGACTTTGCCGCCTTTAATAGCGCTGGCGGCTTCACGTAAGTCTTCAATACGAGAATTGGTGCATGAGCCAATAAAGACGCGATCAAGATGAATATTGGTAATCGCTTGTTTTGCTGATAGCCCCATGTACTTGAGCGCTTTTTCCATACCGTTGCGTTTGACTAAATCTGTTTCCACTTCTGGGTCCGGCACGTTCGCGGTGACGGGGACCACCATTTCAGGGGATGTACCCCAAGTAACTTGTGGTTTGATATCTTCCGCTTTGAGCACAACGACTTTATCGAAAAAGGCGCCATCATCAGAGTGCAAGTCAGACCAAGCAGTAACAGCGCTATCCCAGTTTTCTGTTGTCGGTGCAAACGGCCGATCTTTGAGGTAGTTAACCGTGGTGTCATCAACGGCAATCATGCCGGCACGAGCACCCGCTTCAATGGTCATATTACAGACCGTCATACGACCTTCCATGCTCAACGCTTGAATGGCTTCACCGGCAAATTCAATGGCGTAACCTGTGCCACCGGCGGTGCCAATTTCACCAATAATGGCGAGCACGATATCTTTAGCCGTAATGCCAGGTTTGACATGACCTTCAACGCGAACCTGCATATTCTTTGATTTGCGTTGGATAAGGCATTGCGTTGCCATTACGTGTTCGACTTCTGAGGTGCCAATACCAAATGCCAGTGCGCCAAAAGCACCATGGGTTGAGGTATGCGAATCACCACAAACAACGGTCATGCCGGGCAGTGTTGCGCCTTGTTCCGGTCCTACCACATGCACAATGCCTTGACGGACATCATCCAAACCAAATTCGGTGACGCCAAACTCAGCGCAATTCTTGTCGAGTGTTTCAACTTGTAGTCTGGAAATCGGATCAGCGATACCTTTATCGCGATCAGATGTCGGAACATTATGATCCGGTGTTGCCAGAATAGAGTTCAAGCGATAAGGAAGACGGTGAGCCAGACGCAGACCTTCAAAGGCTTGCGGTGAAGTGACTTCGTGAACCAGGTGACGGTCGATATAGATCAGCGCAGTGCCGTCTTCATCGGTGCGTACAACATGTTGTTCCCAGAGTTTATCGTAGAGCGTTTTGGCTGACATAGGTCTTCAAGCTAATAAAGTAAATAACAGTTCATTATACCCTTTCAATGCCAGAAGCTCTATCAGCCTGATCAATAGACATAAAAAAACGGGCAACCCAAAAAAGGTTACCCGTTTATTTTTTTGCTAGGGAAAAAGGTGGTTATTCCATATTAGCGTGTCTATATTTCATTTCTTCTTCTGGAATGCCTTTCTCATGGATAAGATGAGAAACGATCGATTCCAAGAAAATCAATGTAGACAACTCAAACATGGTACCCATCGGCATGCCCTTTGTAGGAGCAAAGCTGTCATCGGTACCGATTTGAATTGTTTTATCCGCCATATCACCGATCGTTGAACTTGATTTTGAGCAAATCAAAACCACTTTAGCGTTCTCAGATTTAGCTTTGTTCGCGAATGAAACCAGCTGAGTTGTTTCACCTGAACCCGAGATAACGATCAATAAATCGCCTTCACGGATGCTTGGTGTGCTGATTTCACCTTGAACATATACGGTGTAACCACTATGCATCAACCTCATACCAAGGAAGTTACCTACCAGTTTTGAACGACCCGCACCAGTGATGAAGATGCGTTTCGCATCATCACACATAGCAACGAATTCAGATTCAAGAGAGCTGTCAGTAGCACCAAGAATATCAGTGATTTTGTTTACAACTAGATCACGATGCATTGTCATTTTTCTATCCCTTATGCTGCGTCAACCAAAGCGCGCAGTTCTTTAGCAGATTCTGCTGGAGAAGGTGCACCGTAGATTGCAGCACCAACTACAACGATAGCAGCGCCAGCTTGAACTGTGCTTTGGATGGTGTCTTTGTTGATACCACCAGCAACAGAAACTTTAACATTCAGACCCAAACCAGTGATGGTTTTCAGATCTTCGAATGGAGTTTGACCAGCTGCTTGCGCGTCCAGACCAGTGTGAACACCGATGATGTGTGCGCCGTTTTGTGCTGCTTCTTTAGCAACTGCAACTTTATCTTCAACACCGATCAAGTCAACTTGAGCTTCAGCGTTGTTAGCGTTTGCTGCTTTGATAACACCGTTGATGGTAGCCATGTCAGAAGCACCCAGAACAGTTGTGATATCACCACCTGCTTCAAAGAAAGGAGATGCTTCGTATTCGCCAGCGTCCATTGTTTTCAGGTCAACCAGGATTTTCTTATCTGGGTGAGCTGCTTTCAGTGCTTTAACCAGTTTCAAACCATTGTATTTAATACATGGTGTACCGATTTCCAGGATATCAACGTAAGGGGCAACTTGTTCTGCCAGTGCCATTGTTGCGTCGAAGTCCAGTGAATCTAAT
>NZ_GG657886.1 GCF_000156355.1 Methylophaga thiooxydans DMS010
TTACACCTAGCTGACTGATAACTTAGTGTTTTTTATTTTAGATAATAACGATTATTTCTTTCTTTACGGTTGTTTCAGCCGTTTAATGGTAACTATTCCGTTATCAGCGGACTAAGTTGAGCTGTTGTTGTCGGTATGCTCGTGGGGAAACACCATAACGGTGTCGAAATATACGACTGAAATGAGCCATATTGTTGAACCCACATTGCATCGCAACCTCAGTAATCGTCAGATTGCGATAAATAATGTTACTCAGGTAGCTTTGTGTTAGCGCTAACCGCTGCGTTGTGATGTAACGCATTAGTGATGTCTGTTCTTCATAAAACAAATTATTGATGTATCGGATAGACAGTCCAACACCTGCTGATACAGCCGCCGCATCCAGCGAACTCTCTTTTATATGTAGGTGAATAAATTGTTTTATTTGTAACAAAGCGAAATGACGGTGTCTGGATAGCGTTGATAATTCGACCTCATTTTCACTGAGTAATAAGGTGAACAAATCCAATATCGGATTGGAGAGTTGTTGAAAATGTACATCAGTCATTTGATCTAACTGCTGTACGGTCGACTGAATCATTGATGCGACAACAGCACCGATACCGCTGGCTGATGCTAACTTAGTCGCCGTTAACCTACCAACGTTGTTTAAACGCTTGTCGAGTAATGGTCGAGGTATTGAAATTAAAATCTTTGAAAATTGTTCTGGAATCGTAATGCGGTGTGACTGCGTTGCATCATAAAAACTCATCTCACCACCGTTTAGAAAGACTTCACGACCGCCCTGTTCTAATTTGTATTGCCCTGACGTTAGTAACACGGCGAAATAACAATCTTGTGCAATCTCTGTCGGTTCTTGATCCAAGCGTTCCAATGTGATGGCATTCGATTGGATGGGTGACAAGCGCATGTCCTGCTGCCATGGATAGATAAGCATATCGTTATACAAGGGCATAGTGTTTGGTGGCGTGATATCGACATTTGCATATTCTTTACCGATCACTTCTTTTAACCACTCAAGTCTTAGCTGCGACGGTAGCGTTTCAGTACAAAAGCGTTGACCGCCTAGCCGGGCTAAGCTTTTCTTCCTACTCTGTCGGTTAAATTCAGCCGTATGGCTATGAGTCAGTTGCATAAGACGATCACCTCTGGAGTCAAAAGATATCACCATTTGAGTAAAGATTCAGTACTGTATCCGCGCCATACTATTTCTGTTGATAACTATAACTACAGGAGAGAGTATGACTAATTCAACACATATGGGTAATGTCGTTTTGCTACGTGGCGCATGTCTTTGGCTTTTAATGGCATTGCTACTCGCTTGGAGTTTGGTCGGCCTCTACAATCAAGTCGACTTTTTTCAGGCGGTCTTCCCTGGCAAGCCCACCAGGGTATTACAGGCACATATTGATTTTTTGTTAATGAGTGCGTTGATACTGGGCTTTTATGCAGCGAAAGTAGGACTGGCTTGGCATGTTCGCTGGGCGATGGTGATCGGTGCGTTTACTAATTCCAGTTTGTTTCTGATCTATGCAATGTTTCCTGTTTTAGATCCCTTATCAGAAACATTCACGCCGGCTGGACTGTGGTTTGGAGTATTTAATTTCTATTTGTATTCAAGCCTGCTCATTACCAGTTACGGGTTTGGCAAAGGCGCCGTTATTATTTTCAAATCAACATTAGCTAATGACGTTGATGAAAAGAACTGTAAACGTTGTGGTCGATACCTTACTTGAATTGCTGAAATGCACCGCCAGATTGATGCAGTCTGGCGGTGTTCGTTATTAATTAGTTAGTTGTGATTTTGGCAAACTTTCTTTTGCCTACCTGAAAGATTCCTTCTACACCTGCTGCAATTAACAGTGATTTATCGGTGATTTTTTCACCATCAATTTTAGCTGCCCCTTGCTTAATCATACGCATCGCATCGGAAGTACTACTGCTGAGACCGGCTTCTTTTAATACATTCGCAATGGCCATACCTTCAACCCCCACCGTCAGAGTGACTTCTGGAATGTCATCAGGCAATTCACCTTTCTTAAACTGGTTTTCAAAGCCTTGGCGGGCATCAGTACCAGCCTGTTCATCATGGAAGCGAGCTACAATTTCTTCAGCAAAGTCCTTTTTGATTTCGATAGGGTTACGTCCCTGCTCGACATCCTGACGCCACTGTTCTATTTCTTTAATGTTTCTAAAACTTAGCAACTCAATATAACGCCACATCAAGTCATCAGAAATCGACATCAATTTACCAAAGATGTCTTTAGGTGAATCGTTAATACCAATGTAGTTGTTAAGCGACTTGGACATTTTCTGAACGCCATCCAAGCCTTCTAAAATTGGCATGGTTAAAATACATTGCGGTGCCTTGCCGTAAGCTTTTTGTAGTTCACGCCCCATCAGTAGGTTAAACTTCTGATCGGTACCACCCAGTTCAACGTCCGCATTCAATTCAACCGAATCGTAGCCTTGTATTAAAGGATAAAGGAATTCATGAATCGCAATTGGTTGATTACTGGTATAACGCTTGTGGAAGTCGTCACGTTCGAGCATCCGCGCTACTGTGTGGTTTGACGCTAAACGAATCATATCGGCTGAGGACATGTCGTTCATCCAATGCGAGTTGAACACAACCTCAGTTTTTTCTCGATCCAAAATCTTGAAAACCTGCTCCTGATAGGTCACAGCATTTTGTTTTACCTGATCTGGTGTAAGCGGCTTACGCGTGACATTTTTGCCTGTCGGATCACCGATCATGCCGGTAAAGTCTCCAATCAAGAACAGAATGTGATGACCAAGGTCTTGGAACTGTTTCAGTTTATTCAACAAAACGGTGTGTCCCAGATGCAAATCTGGCGCAGTAGGATCAAAACCAGCCTTGATACGTAGAGGCCTGCCCGACTCTAATTTCTCGACCAGTTCACTTTCTACTAAAATTTCTTCAGCACCACGGCGAATCTCAGCCATCGCCTCTTGTACAGGGATCATCTACTGCTCTCCGACTTTATTAGATAATTGGCGGGCAATATTATCACAACAAGCTGGAATTAAGGGGTTCCAATTCTTATCAAATACTGCGAGAATTGGATGAATTTATAATTTAAGCAAGAGTTTGCATATGAAACGTAATAGACTTTTGAACTCATCGCCAAAAGCACGGCTGTTCACAAGCGAAAAAACACCCCATAGCAAACGACGTCATCTTCTCGCTTTATCCATGCTTTCTATGGTTGGCGTTTTTCTGACGACCATCGTATTGGCAACCAGTACTCCCGTCAGTACTGAAACAAAATCCCAGTTACTCAATCTGCCAAACCAAAACGCTCAACAGCAAGAACAATCTAAGGCGGTAACTGAAAAACAACCGTTGACACTCAGCTTGGCTGAGCCTGCCAGCTTACCAGAAGTTAATGCGCCGGCTGTCCAGCGAGTCCCAGTCCCTAATCAAATTGAAGCCAAGATTGCAGAACCAGACGAAATTGAACGAATTCATCTGAAACAAGACAGTCTCGATGTCACAACCGAAACTGATATTACTGTGACACCCGCTGCCACGGCTGTCACTGAAGATATCAACCTGAACTGGCAAGAAGTCACAGTGAAAGGCGGTGATAATCTGTCGTTAATCTTCCCTCGTGTCGGCCTATCGGCTCGCGATGTGTATAACGTTGCACAGACAGAAGACATCAAGCCATTACTGAATCTTAAACCCGATCAGACTTTACGCTTTGGTCTCAGAGAAACAGAAGATAAAACACAACTTCAGCAGCTCGAACTTCAGCTCAGCCCTGTTGAAAAACTGCAACTGACCCTCACGGAAAGTGGGTATCAAGCTCAAACCGAGACACGTGAAACTGATAAGCGTCAAAAACAAGTTGCCGGTCAAATTGAAAGCTCTCTTTTTGAAGCGGGCCTCATGTCAGGCATGTCTGACAAACTGATAATGGAACTCGCACATATTTTCGGCTGGGATATCGATTTCGCATTGGATTTGCGTCAAGGTGACAACTTCAAAGTGATTTTTGAAGAATCCTATCTGGATGGTGAAAAGTTTGATGATGGTGATATTCTTGCGGCTGAGTTCACTAATCGGGGCACTACGTTCCGTGCAGTACGCTACACTGATGCAGAAGGTAATAGCCATTTCTACGCTCCAACCGGTGACAGCATGCGTAAGACCTTTACCCGTACACCGGTACATTTCTCGCGTATCAGCTCACGATTCAATCCCAACCGTAAACATCCCGTACTGAAAACCAGCCGTCCTCATCGTGGCGTTGATTATGCAGCGGCAACAGGGACACCCATTTTAGCAACGGGCGACGGTAAGGTCGATTTCATCGGCACAAAAGGCGGTTATGGTCGAACGGTTATCTTGTCACATGGTGGCAAATACACCACGCTGTATGCACATATGTCTCGTTTCAAAAAGGGCATGCGAAGCGGTCAGCGTGTCAAACAAGGTCAAACCATCGGCTATATCGGCAGCAGCGGTCTGGCAACAGGTCCACACTTACACTATGAGTTCCGTGTTAACGGCGTCCACCATAACCCATTGACAGTGGCACTGCCTAAAGCGAAACCCTTGAATGCAAAATATATGGCTGACTTCCAACAAAAATCACAACCATTGCTGGCACAACTGGATGCATTACAATTGCCTGCCTTGGCTCTAAACCAACCGTAACGCTTTTATGTCGCTATATATCGGTGTCATGTCAGGTACAAGCCTGGACGGGATTGATATTGCAATCGTTGATATCAACGATAATCAAATCTTGTTACGAGCTGCAGAAACGTACCCTTTCAGCCCAAGCCTTCGTAAAGACCTCTATAGTCTGATCAATACCGGTCGAGCTCATCTGCAACAGCTTGGCCAGGTTGATATGGCATTAGGCCATGCATACAGCGAAGCCATACTTCAATTACTGGCAGAAACAAACATTGCACCAACAGACATCAAAGCGATTGGTTGTCATGGCCAGACAATCTACCACGCACCTGATGCTGCCTACCCGTTTAGCATGCAAATTGGCTGTGCCAGTGTTATTGCTGAACTGACAGGCATCACCACCATTGCAGATTTTCGCCAACGGGATATGGTGTTGGGTGGGCAAGGTGCACCGTTGGTTCCGGCTTTCCACCAGGCGCTATTTCATAACCCTGACGAAGACACTGTTATTGCAAATATCGGTGGCATCAGCAACATTACTATTCTACCTGCTGATAAGCGTCAGCCCGTATTGGGCTTCGATACAGGTCCCGGTAATGTGCTACTGGATCAATGGTATCAGCAACACCACAGAGCGATGTATGACGAAAATGGGCGCTGGGCACGCGATGGCAAAGTCGATACCGAATTACTTAATCTCTTGCTCGCAGATCCCTTCTTTATGCAACCGCTTCCTAAAAGTACCGGTCGCGAACACTTCAATCTGACATGGCTTACAAACACACTGGTTGCGTTTGATAAACCGATTAAAGCCGAATCAATACAAAAGACCTTGTTACAACTAACAGTCAGATCGATTGCTGATGCAGTGAAGCAGTATGCAGAAAATGCCAGTAGTTTATATGTTTGTGGCGGCGGCGCTCATAATGAGGTGTTGATGCAGTCGTTGCGTGATGAGCTCACCAATATCAAGGTAAGCAATACCGTAGACTTAGGATTAGCACCCGATTGGGTTGAAGCCTGTGCGTTTGCTTGGCTGGGGATGCAAACGCTTCATCACCAGTCCGGCAATTTGCCCGCTGTGACAGGTGCAAGCAAGCCGACTATCCTCGGGGCGATTTACTCGTCCAGTGAAGCATCGTAACCAAAGCTATCCATCAGACTCTCTAATGATGCGTCGTCATCTGGTGCCACTTTAAATATCCAACCGTCACCAAATGCATCCTGGTTAATCAGTTCTGGACTATCTTCTAACTCTGTATTAACGGCGAGAATGGTGCCACTCACTGGCATATGAATATCTGAGGCGGATTTGACTGATTCCACAAACATGCATACATCACCTGCAGCAAACTGCGCGCCTGGCTGAGGCAATGACACATAGACGACATCGCCTAACTGATCTTGAGCGAACTCAGTGATGCCTACAGTAAGTTCACTATCGTCTTCACTCACCCACTCATGAGTGGGAGCGTAACGCAAATGATCGGGGTTCGGTTCCATTAGACTCGTCCATATAAATCATTCAGTGCTTTCAGTTTAGCAGGAATCGCATCAGGCACCATATCCCAACTAAAACGCCAGCCCCAGTTACCTTCTATCGTTCCGGGTACATTCATTCTATGCTCAGCACCCAACGCAAGTAAGTCCTGAAATGGTACAACAGCAAGCTCGGAGACAGAGCTTAATGCTGAGCGTATAAATAGCCATGGCATTGCTTCTGAGGTCTCTCCCATGTAGGCATGCATATGCGCTTTTACATGTGGCTCCAGCGCTTGATACCAGCCTAACGTAGTATTGTTATCGTGGGTACCCGTATAAGTCACACTATCTTCACACTGTTGATGTGGTAAGTAAGGGTTACTGGCATCGCCACCAAAGGCAAATTGCAAAATCTTCATGCCCGGCATGCCATACTTTTCTCTAAGTGATGTGACTTCATCGGTGATGATGCCTAAATCTTCAGCCACCAATGGTAATTCGCCAAAAAGTTCTAACAATCTGTCAAATAACTGTTCACCCGGCGCAGTTACCCATTGACCGTCTATCGCGGTCTCACATGAAGCAGGGATTTCCCAGCATGCTTCGAAGCCCCGAAAGTGATCAATACGTATTAGATCAAATAATTCCAACTGGGTTTGCAGACGTCGTCGCCACCAATCAAAGTTCTGATCAATATGTTTCTGCCAATCGTACAGTGGGTTTCCCCAGCGTTGCCCTGTTTCAGAAAAGTAATCAGGTGGCACCCCCGCTACGCGTGTCGCTTGGCCAGTGTCATCCAATGTAAATAACGCCCGCTCTGCCCACACATCAGCACTGTCATGAGCGACAAAAATAGGCATATCACCAAACAGTTTCACGCCTTTGCCATTGGCATAGTCACGCAATTGATGCCATTGCCGAAAAAAGATAAATTGCTCAAACCGTCTAATCTGTAGCGCATTTTCACGTTCCGTCGTGACCTTTTTCATCGCTTCCGGATCGCGATCACGCAGCTCAGGCGGCCAATCAAACCACGCCCTAGACTGATTCAAATGACGAATTTCACGATATAAAACATAGTCATCCAACCAGTATTGCTGTTGAACACAAAAATCTTTGAAGGCTTGTTTTTCTGCCTCATCCGCGTGCAGATCAAACTGTCGATACGCATTGGCAATCAGTCTCGACATTTTGGGATCGCTGATGGTTTTAGCTTCTGCCCAGGGTTGCGCTTTAAGCATATTCCGGCATATCAATCGGTTATTCCCAGCATGGGCAGACAGACACTGATAAGGGGAGCGATCATCATGCGTTGGTCCCAGCGGCAGCATTTGCCAGACTGACACACCCGCTTCCGCTAAGAAATCCACAAAGCGATAGGCATCAGCTCCCATATTACCTGCTGGCAGACTCGTTATGTGGAGTAAAACACCGGTCCGTCGTTGTTCAAAAATATCGGCTTGTTTCATCAGCCGCCACGTCGCATAGTGCCAGCCTGTTCTATACCGCCACCACCTTGGGAAACGACTTCGGATAATCGTTGTGGAATTTCTTCACCCAGCATTTGGTATAGATTGGATAAATGTAAGCGATACAAGCGTTCAAAATCGCTGACGCTGTCAGCAGAGTTATAATCACCAAACCACCAGAACCAGTCTGATCCCTCACAAATAGCCAACTGTCTTTCTAATGCTTGTTTAGTTTCAGTATCAAAATCCTGTGTTGCCATCACTTTATCAAACGTTTGTTTAGCTTCACTTAACAAATCCCATCCACGGTTTTTATCTGGATCACCAATCCAGGTGGAATAGGTCCCAAACACCCAGCTGCCTCCCATCATCTTGGGCAATTTCGCTGGCAATACACCATTGTGCAGCGTTTCAGTAAATGTCGTTAACTCTATCTCAGGGTGGTCCTGTAGTCGCTTGTATAGGCTTTGCAGAAAGTAATAGCCGTTATAGGAATAATATTCCCATGCATTTTCACCATCCAGAATTACTGACACCACGCGATCATGATCACCTTCCGTGTTCTTTTTGATATTCAGTAAATGATGGATAAAGTCATTCACCGCATCGTCAGCGCCCCATTTGGTGTAGGTAAAGCCAATCATGTCGGATAGACCATCATCGCGATAAAAACAGGCTGGGCTTGCCCCTGGCAGCTTGTATGGCTTATGAATACTTGCCCCTTCAAGGCCAGATAGTTTCAAACTATTGCGCAATACATTCTCGCCTGTCGCCGCCCATTCAAAACCATGTTGTGCGATAAGCTTCAGGGTCGCTTCTGATACTGCCCCCTCTGATGGCCAACAGCCTTTAGGTCGGAAACCAAAGAACGATTCGAAAACACGAAGCCCCTCTTCCATATGCCAGTGGGCTCGTTCTTCACCGCCCGGATAGTTTGTAATTTCTGGTAATGCCGCTCCCGGCATCGCTTCATGGGTTGAATTGATATCCAACAACAATGGCACAATAGGATGTGCATAAGGTGTCACAGAGAGCTCTACTCGTCCGGTTTCAGCCAAACGTCGATAGCGTGGAATCAAATCGTGTAATAACTCACCAATCACAATCATTAACTGACGGCGATCATGAAAATTAAATAAACGTCCCTTTTTCATCAGCGCTTGGATACGTACATCACCGCGTCTGACAGATTCAGCCATCCACACCAAGTGGTACCAAACCAGAATATCGATCATGAACTGGTCGTTTAAATAGTTGAGACGTTCGGGCTCCTCAAGTGACCAGCGGGCCATCTCTACAAGACGTGAAAAATGTGGAAACGGTTGAATCAATTTTTCATCATTAGCCCGCAAACACGCCATGATCAACGTTTTTCTTTCTTCCACATGAACCGGTTGAACCGGCGAATCCAAAGCAATCAGTAAGGGGTCTTTTAACCGTCCTGTGCCTTTAAAACGGCCTTTTAACTGCTCATCATAATCTGCTAACTGCTCTAGCAACGTGGGGGCAAAGTTGACCACTGCCTTGGCGCCTGGCACATTTTCCAAATGCCAAGCCATATCCACATAGTCTTTTATTGCGTGAAGGTAAGTCCACGGCAGCTGATACATGCCACCCATTGGCTCACTGTATTGTGGCTGGTGCATGTGCCAGCACAGGACAAGCTTGAGTTTATCTGACATAGCGATAGTTTTGTCCTAACATTTCAGGTGTGACGAGCACCACCCCATTGGGTGATACGTGATAGCGCTTAGCATCTTGCTCTAAATCTTCACCAATGATTGTGCCTTCTGGAATCACACAGCCTTTATCCACGACGACTTTTTTCAGTCGACAATTGCGTCCGACATTCACATCCGGCAGTAATACACTGTCTTCCACTAGTGAATAACTGTGTATCTCAACGTTTGAAAACAGTACTGAGTGCCTCACCGTTGAACCAGAAATAATGCAACCACCTGACACCATAGAATCAACGGCCATGCCTCGGCGATCTTCATCATCGAAGACAAACTTGGCAGGTGGCTGCTGTGCCTGATGCGTCCAGATAGGCCACTCATCGTCGTATAAATTTAGTTCTGGGGTGACGCCAATCAATTCCAGATTCGCGGACCAGAAAGCATCTATGGTACCGACATCACGCCAGTAACCAGGATCATTGCCCTGAACATCTTTGTAAGGGAAAGCAACGACTTTGTAGTTTTGTATTAAGCTGGGAATGATGTCATGGCCAAAATCATGGCTCGACTCTTTTGTATCGGCATCTTTGATTAACTGCTCGTACAAAAAAGCGGCATTGAAAACATAGATACCCATTGATGCCAACGCTACATCATCACGACCAGGCATTGGAGTTGGGTTATCAGGTTTTTCATCAAACGCTACGATGCGTCTATTAACATCTACTGACATCACGCCCAATGCTTTTGCTTCATCGATTGGCACTTCAATACAGCCAATTGTCATATCAGCATTTTGAGCGACATGTTCGGCCAGCATATCACCATAGTCCATTTTGTAAATATGATCGCCTGCCAGAATAAGGACATATTCCGGGCCATGATTACGTAAAATATCGATGTTCTGGTAAACAGCATCGGCGGTACCGGCATACCAGCCCTTTTCATTTCGTTGTGACGCTGGCAAAAGCTCAACAAATTCGCCCAGAGCACCACGCATGAAGCCCCAGCCCTGTTGAATGTGGCGGATAAGTGAGTGCGCTTTATACTGCGTCAGAATACCGACCCGGCGAATGCCTGAATTGACACAATTAGACAACGGAAAGTCGATAATACGAAATTTACCACCAAATGGGACAGCAGGTTTAGCACGCCAGTCGGTCAGTTGCTTCAACCTTGAACCGCGTCCGCCTGCTAAAATCAAGGCAAGGGTGTCAAGTGTGAGTCGACTGACAAAACGCGTACTGTTGTTTTCACTCATATTAGATTCTCCGGCATGATGCCCTATGATTTGTGGTGTAATACTGTTAGCCTGCCACAAGCGCCTTGCGGACAGCAATTAAAAAATTTCACGGGATATTATGACGATGATTTTTGACAAGAATTTGAAACACGACATTATAAAAATCATAGAGGCTCGTCATCACGATCCGTTCAGTATACTTGGCTATCATGACAGTGATAATAAGGCCACAGTCCGCGCATTTTTACCCGATACAGAACACGCTAGTATCAATGATAAATTCACTATGACGCGTGTCGAAGGCACAGATTTTTTCCACTGGTCTGGCGAAAAAACTGATATCCAATGGCCTTATAAAATTCATCGTCTCACTCACGCTGGTGAACAACTGGCTTTTCACGATCCATACAGCATCATGCCGCAAATCTCAGAGTACGATCTGCATTTGTTTTCCCAGGGCAAACATTGGCATGCCTATAAAATGTTGGGCGCACATCCTCACGAGATAGAGGGCATAAAAGGGACCTTATTTGCTACTTGGGCTCCCGGCGCGGAACGTGTCAGCGTGGTTGGCAACTTCAACCAATGGGATGGACGTCGCCACCCCATGCGGGTTCGTGGCGGTACTGGTGTTTGGGAACTCTTTATCCCTGAAATTGAAGCCGGTGAATTATATAAATTTGAAATACGTAACCGTGACGATGGTTCGCTTCACCTCAAGATGGATCCGTATGGTCAGCAATCTGAGCTGCGTCCGGGAACAGCCTCTATTGTTACAAAACCTACGAAGCATCACTGGCAGGATGATGACTGGATGGACTCGCGTGAACACGCTGACTGGTTGCATGAACCTCACTCCGTGTATGAAGTTCACATGGGATCATGGAAACGCCACCATGATGGCAGCTTCTATAGCTATCGTGAATTAGCCGATGATCTTGTGCCTTATGTCAAAGAAATGGGGTTCACCCATATCGAATTATTACCCATAACAGAACACCCTCTGGATATTTCCTGGGGATATCAAACGACCGGCTACTTTGCACCAACCAGCCGTTTTGGCTCACCCGATGAGTTTCGTTATTTTGTCGACTGTTGTCATCAACACAATATTGGTGTGTTACTGGATTGGGTACCCGGCCATTTCCCGAAAGATGCCCATGGTCTCGCCAAATTTGATGGTACTGCTTTGTATGAACATGCAGACCCTCGTCGTGGCGAACACCAGGACTGGGGCACATTAATTTTCAATTACGGACGCAGTGAAGTATTTAACTTCCTGTTATCCAGTGCTTTTTATTGGCTGGAAGAGTTCCATATTGATGGTCTTCGCGTCGATGCCGTGGCCTCTATGCTGTACCTCGATTACTCACGAGAAGAGGGGCAATGGTTACCAAATGAACATGGTGGCCGTGAAAACTTAGAGGTGATTGAGTTTTTAAAACACGTCAACTCTGTACTTCACAAAGAACATCCCGGTTGTATTATTGCTGCCGAAGAGTCCACCTCCTACCCAATGATTTCACGGCCAGCACATATGGGTGGTTTAGGCTTTTCAATGAAATGGAATATGGGTTGGATGCACGACATTCTGGAATATTTCCAGCAAGATCCGATTCATCGTCGCTACCATCATGACTCACTCACTTTTGGCCTGCTTTACGCCTTCACGGAAAACTTTATTCTGCCGTTCTCACATGATGAAGTGGTACATGGAAAACGTTCCATGATTTACAAAATGCCGGGCGATGAATGGCAACGTTTTGCTAACCTGCGCCTGTTGTATACCTTCATGTTCAGCTATCCCGGTAAAAAACTTTTGTTTATGGGCTGTGAGTTTGGTCAAGGTAGTGAGTGGAATTGTGAGACTGCTCTGGATTGGTATGTACTTGACTACCCGAGTCACCAAGGTCTAAAAAAGCTGGTTGCAGATTTGAATGCGGTATATAAGGAAACACCAGCATTACACGCCCATGATTTCGACCCGCATGGTTTTGAGTGGATTGATTGTAATGACCGTGAACGTTCTATTCTCAGTTACTTACGTAAAGATGGTAATAGCTTTATTGTCAACGCTTTCAACTTCACTCCTGTTCCACGTGAAAAATACCGTATTGGTGTTCCAGAGTCGGGCAGCTATGAAATTATCATTAACTCCGATTCCGCTTATTACTCAGGTAGCAACGTCCACAACGAAGCGGTGATTAATAGTGATGATATTGCATGGAATGACAGGCCGTTTTCGATTGAGGTCAACCTGCCACCGTTGTCAGGTTTGATTATAAAGAAACAAATCTAGCCATGGCAAAAACGAGAAAGCTCTCTCGCAAAGACTATGAAAAACAGCTAGCGCTGTTACAAATAGAGCTGCTTAAAGTTCAAGAATGGACAAAAGAGACGGGACAACGGATTCTGATTTTATTCGAAGGGCGCGATGCATCAGGAAAAGGTGGCACGATAAAACGTTTTATCGAACATTTGAACCCACGTGGAACCCGTGTAGTTGCATTAGAAAAGCCGAGTAATACCGAACAGACACAATGGTATTTCCAACGTTACCTAGACCATTTACCTAATGGTGGCGAAATTGTGTTGTTTGATCGTAGTTGGTACAACCGAGCCGGCGTTGAAAAAGTGATGGGATTTACCACAGAAGATAAATACCAACTGTTTCTAAGGCAAGTCCCTGCACTGGAGCAAATGTTAATTGATGATGGGATATGGTTGTTTAAGTACTGGTTTTCTATAAGCCGACAAGAACAGAAAGATCGTTTTGATGATAGACGAGAAAACCCACTAAAGCACTGGAAATTGAGTCCGATAGATATTTCTGCTCAAGAGAAATGGGATGATTACAGCGCCGCACGCGATGCCATGTTTGCCACCACACATACCAATCATTCCCCTTGGACTGTAGTGAAGTCAGACAATAAAAAAGCAGCACGAATCAACTGTATAAGCGATTTCCTACGGGCACTGCCGTATTCAGACAAAAACCCTGAGTTAGTTGAGAACGTTGATGAGGATGTGGTGTTTTCACCAGCTTACCCGGCGTTGAAACGCCGGGCAGCTGACAAAAAGTGATTAATGACGTAAGTCGCGGATCAGTTTAATCAGGTTCGTGGTCGAGCTATCATGTTGTGATATTTCTGAGCCATCAGCTAAATCAGGAACGATGGCTTTAGCTAGTTGTTTACCTAACTCCACGCCCCATTGATCAAATGAATTGATATTCCAGATAACACCTTGAACAAATACTTTATGTTCATACAAGGCCACTAATTGTCCCAACATTTCTGGCGTCAATTTAGGGAATAACAGGACATTGCTAGGACGATTGCCTGGGAAGACTTTGTGTGGCAACAAGGCTTCGAGCTCTTTTCCTTCGTAGCCCTCTTTCACCAACTCAGAACGGACTTCTTCCGCTGTTTTACCTTTCATCAATGCTTCTGCTTGTGCTAAGCCATTAGCCAGCAAAATAGACTGATGATCACACTCAGGGTAATGGCTATTGACCGGTAAGACAAAATCGACCGGAATCAATTGTGTGCCTTGGTGAATCAACTGGAAATAGGCATGCTGGCCATTGGTCCCCGGGGTTCCCCAAATAACAGGACCTGTTTTATAGTTGATACGGTTACCTTCACGGTTAATGAATTTACCGTTACTTTCCATATCCAATTGTTGCATATGACTTGGAAAGCGCGCCAAAGAATGATCATAAGGCACGATCGCATGTGTCTGAGCACTGAAGAAATTGATATACCAAACGCCCAAAAGTCCCATAATGACCGGAATATTCTCGGCAAAGGGCTGATTACGGAAATGCTCATCCATCCGATGACCACCATCCAAAAGACGTTCGAAGTTATCCATGCCAGCATACAAGGCAATGGGTAAACCAATCGCACTCCATAACGAGTAACGGCCGCCAACCCAGTCCCAAATTTCGAACATATTAGCTGTATCAATACCAAATTTGGCCACTTCCTTGGCATTAGTCGATACAGCAACAAAATGTTTAGCCACATCTTGCTGCGACGCCGATTTCAAGAACCACGTACGCGCTGATTGCGCGTTAGTGATCGTTTCCTGAGTCGTAAAAGTCTTAGACGCCACTACGAATAAAGTGGTTTCTGGGTTCAGTTTTTCCAGTGTCGTACTGAGATCAGTACCATCTACATTGGAAACAAAATGAACGCCCATACCTTCGATGCCATAAGGCTCCAAGGCATCACAGATCATGGCCGGGCCGAGATCTGAACCGCCAATACCGATATTTACAATATCAGTGATTTTCTTATTCGTGAACCCTAGCCATTGACCACTATGAACCTGTTCGCAGAAACGACGCATTTTATCGAGAACGGCGTTCACTTCAGGCATGACATCTTTACCATCGACTATAACCGGCGTATTGCTGCGGTTTCGGAGCGCAGTGTGGAGTACAGCACGCCCTTCAGTGTGGTTTATGATATCGCCTTTAAACATGCGTTCAATCCAGTCTTTCAGCTCAACGGCTTCTGACAACTGGATCAATTTATCAATTGTTTCTTGAGTAATTCTGTTTTTGGAGTAATCCAATAACAAATCACCACTTTTCACAGAAAAACGCTCAAACCGATTCGAATCCAACGCAAACTGTTCACGCATGGACACGTATTTCAGATCTGAGTAGTGTCTAACCAGAGACTGCCATTCAGGTATGTTCAAAGGTGTCATAGTTCTTTTATATCTTTGTATTACTTATAATTATTGACTCAGGTACGCTGCCAGATCGTACCAGCTGATGGTTTCCTGCTCGCCGGTTGCCATGGTTTTTACACCAATGCTCTCGTTGTTTACTTCTTCTTCACCCAGAATCAGTGTCCAGCGCGCACCACTCCGGTCAGCCCGTTTGAATTGGCTTTTAAAACTACCACCACCGCAGTGGGTAATCAACTTCAAAGCCGGTAATTGATCACGCAGCGCCTCAGCTAATAAAGGCGCCTGTATCGCTGCAGCATCACCGACTGCGACTAAATAGGCATCGGTTTGAGCTATCTCAGGTAAGGCATCAGTGGCTTCCAAGAGAGCAATCAACCGCTCCAAGCCAATTGCAAACCCGATAGCCGTGGCATCTTTGCCTCCCAGTTGGGCGACCAAGCCATCATAACGACCACCTGCACAGACAGTGCCTTGTGATCCAAGCTGATCAGTTACCCACTCAAACACGGTCTTGCTGTAATAATCTAAGCCACGTACTAAACGCGGGTTAATCTCATAGCGAATACCGACTTTGTCTAATGTATGACAGAGTTGCTCAAAATCAGCTTTTGACTCCGCATCCAAATGATCAATAAGTTTAGGTGCCGCTTCATTCAAAGCCTGCATCTCAGGATTTTTACTATCCAAAATCCGAAGTGGATTGCTGTGCAAGCGACGTTGGCTATCTTCGTCTAATTGTTCTTGGTGCGCTTCAAAATACTGAATCAGTTCTTCGCGGTAAGCGAGTCTCGCTTCGGTACTGCCGAGTGAGTTTATCTGTAAGCTAATACCGGTAAGACCTAGGGCTTTCCAGAGTCTCGCCGTCATCATGATCATTTCAGCATCAATGTCTGGACCACTGAAACCGTAGGCTTCAACGCCAAGTTGATGGAACTGACGATAACGCCCTTTCTGCGGACGCTCGTGGCGGAACATCGGGCCCATGTACCACAATCGTTGCGTCTGGTTGAGCATGCCGTTTTGCATTGCTGCACGCACACAGCCAGCGGTGCCTTCCGGTCGTAATGTCAGGCTATCTCCGTTACGATCATCAAAGGTATACATTTCCTTTTCTACGATGTCAGTAACTTCACCAATAGACCGCTTGAATAGCTCTGTTTTTTCAACGATAGGAAAACGGATTTCCTGATAGCCATAACCGCTAAGTACGGTTTTCATGGTGCCTTCAACTGCTTGCCAATAGGGCGTGACCTCGGGGAGTAAATCGTTCATACCCCGAATCGAACGAATAATCTCTGCCACGATTAACTGATTTCCTTTATCGGAATGACTTTATCTGGTTCTGATTGTTGTTGACGCACCGCAATACGGTTACGAATTTCTTTTTCAAGCTCATCGACAAGTGATTCATTGTCAACTTTATGATTAGGCTTACCATCGATATAGAGCAAGTTCGGTGTTCCACCTGTCAGGCCAATCGCTGCTTCTTTGGCTTCACCTGGACCGTTAACAACGCAACCAATCACGGCAACATCCATAGGTTCGAGAATGTCTTCCAAACGAGCTTCTAAGGCATTAACCGTGGAAATAACATCAAACTGTTGTCGTGAACAAGACGGGCAGGCAATAAGGTTGATCCCCTTATTACGTATACGCAGGCTTTTAAGAATATCAAAGCCGACTTTGATTTCTTCAACCGGATCGGCAGCCAAGGAAACGCGGATTGTATCGCCAATGCCTTCAGCCAATAACATGCCTAAACCAATAGAGGATTTAACTGAACCTGAGCGTAAACCACCTGCTTCAGTGATGCCTAAATGCAATGGCTGTTCAATTTGATCAGCTAATTTGCGATAAGCATGAACAGTCATAAACACATCTGACGCTTTCAAACTCACTTTAAAATCAGGGTAATTAAGCCGATCCAAAATATCGATATGGCGTAAAGCAGACTCTACCAATGCATCAGGAGTCGGTTCACCATATTTCTTCTGTAGTTCTTTTTCTAATGAGCCTGCGTTCACCCCGATACGAATGGGGATGCCATAATCACGCGCCTTATCTACCACGGCACGGACGCGATCTTCTCGTCCAATATTGCCCGGGTTGATACGCAAACAGTCCACGCCCAACTCAGCTACTCGAAGTGCGATTTTATAATCGAAATGAATATCCGCCACTAACGGAATAGACACTTGTTTTTTGATCTGACCAAAGGCTTCTGCGGCATCCATCGAAGGCACAGAAACACGCACAATGTCAGCGCCAACATTTTGTAGCGCTTGGATCTGCGCCACCGTTGCCGCAACATCTGTGGTTTCAGTATTTGTCATGCTTTGTACAGCAACCGGGGCATCGCCGCCGACTGGCACATTGCCGACCATGATTTGACGCGATTTTCTGCGTTTGATGTAAGTTGGTGATTCCATTAGGATTCAACCCCCAAAGTTAATCGTGCAAGGTCGCCTTGCATATGTGGCGACAGGTCAACGGTTTGATTGTTAAAAGTCACTGAAGCCGCCTTGGCTCGTCCGAGTAAAATACTCAGTGGCTGATCACTTTTAAGTAATAAAGACTGATCGGCACGCATAACTTTACTCACCAAGACTTGTGAGTCTGCATTAGTGACTTCTACCCAGCACTCACCGCTAAAGCTCAGCTGTAATGTCGACTCTTCGGTTGAGACTGGTTCATTAGCTTGCTGGTCAGTTACCGTCATCTGACTATTTCTTTCTAGCGCAGCCGACGTGGAGCTCGCCACTTCTGTTGCTGTGATTTCATCCAGGTTATTAGCTGATATACCTAACTGCTCAGCCGTTTGCTCTGCACTGGAAATCATGGGCTGATTGGGTGATTCAATTGCATCCGAAGGATCTACGATACTGGTGCTGAAGTTATCCGCTTCCTCAACATTATCGCTCTCTGCCATTGAGGCTTGCTGCACTACCTGAGTTTGCTGCCACTGCTGGAATGCCAACCAAATAACGACCATAACAGTCGCAATCAACGCCAGCATAAACCAGGGGAACTGACGATCTAGTTGATCATGACCGTGTTGAAATAAATTCAGGCTGGGTTCGCTGGTTTGATATTCGTCATTAAAAACAGCCAGCATTTCATCAAAGGGTAAACCAAGAAACTTCACATAACTGGCAAAATAACCCCGTGCATAAGTTCGACCATGGAGTTTGTCCCACTGCTGGTTTTCCATATAAGTGACGATGTCTTTGTTTAAGCGCAGTTGGGCTGCTACCTCAGCTACCGAATACTTTTTTGCTTCACGTGCTTGCTGAAGCCGTGAACCAATAGTGGGAGATGTTGTTGCTACAGTAGCGTCATCGGAATGGCCGTCACTCATGAATCAATCAACCCTTGGTTAACCATCTGCATTTCATCTGAGTCAGGAAAACGTGAACGTAAAATCAGGCTGTAACTCGACACAGCGTCTTGATCATTCAATTTGTTTTCCGTTTTTATTGCTAAAAACAGTGACTGGGGGGTCCAGCTAGATGCTTGTTGATAGCGTTGAATATAGGCGCGTGCTTGTAAGTAGCTTTGTTGCTCATAGCTAATAGTCGCCATTTGCAATAGTGATTTTGTCAGCGTTGGCTGGATCTGCAAAGCCTTACGAAAATAAGACTCGGCCTTCTCTGTATCAGGAATACGGTTTACACATAAACCGGCATTTTCAAGCGCCATCGCTTTACTGTTGTAGAGTGGATTTTCAACGGCTTTAAGGAATCGTGTCTCAGCATCCTGATAACGGCCTTGTTGGCAAAGAAAAACACCAAAATTATTCTGGGCTTCTGAGTACTCTGGCGCGCGTTCAACGGCTTCAAGAAAATGTGCTTCAGCTTTATCATCTTCACCTAACCGCTGATGCAACAATGCAATCGTGTTATGAGCACTCGGCAAATTCGGGTTTTGTTTTAACGCTTTTTGCAGCTTCTCTAACGCTATGGCGTAATCACCGCGTTGCATATAGTTTAGGCCTAGGCGCATATTGATTTCTGCCGCCTTGGGATCCGGTGCCACATACTCAGGTCGTGTTCCACCTGTTGTGTTACAGGCTGTCAGCGCCAGAATCACCACCATTAATACCCAACTTTGCACGCCTTTGCTCATCGGTGAAATACAACCTCCTGCTGTTTAGCCATACGTTCGGCACGACGTGATTTATCCTGCACCTCGCCAGCCAATTGCCCACATGCAGCCACGATATCATCACCACGGGTTTTGCGTACAGTGGCTACCATGCCCTGTTCGATAAGGTAATTTTGAAATCGTTTTATTTGATTACGCGATGAACAGGTGTAATCGGTGCCCGGAAACGGGTTGAACGGAATCATGTTTATTTTGGTCGGTAAATCTTTCAGTATCCGAACCAAATCCTTGGCATCCTGCATCGAGTCATTAATACCATCCAGCATCACATACTCAACGGTTATATGACGACGCTGTTGACCGACGACATAGCGTTTGCAGGCGGCCAGCAACTCTTTGATAGGGTATTTTTGATTAATGGGTACGATTTGGTCACGCAGTTCATCATTAGCTGCATGTAGAGAGATAGCCAGGCTGACATGACAGTCCTCACGCAGCTTATCAATCATCGGCACAATACCAGAGGTACTTAACGTCAAACGACGCCAGGAAATACCGTAGCCATAATCATCACGCATTAGGTTCATCGCCGTAACAACATTGTTATAGTTGGCAAGGGGTTCACCCATTCCCATCATCACAACATTAGTCACCACACGATTGCCTTTAGGGTCTTTGCCTAAAGCTTCATTCGCAATCCATAGTTGCGCGATAATTTCAGCAGCATCCAAATTGCGGTTAAAACCTTGTTGGGCGGTAGAGCAGAATGTACAGGTCAAAGCACAACCCACTTGCGAAGATACGCAAAGCGTTCCCCTGCCCCCTTCGGGTATAAACACTGTCTCTATCGCATTGCCACAAGACAGCTTAATAATCCATTTCCGTGTACCGTCAGTAGAAATATGTTCATGCAGGACTTCCGGTAAACGAATGTCTGAAACGGCTTGTAACTTTTCACGTAATGCTTTGCTGAGATTAGTCATCTCGGCAAAATCTACTACACGATATTTATGAATCCATTGCAAAAGCTGACGCGCACGGAAAGGTTTTTCGCCGAGTTCGACGAAAAACGCTTCCAGACCTTTGAGGTCCAACCCAAGTAGATTCGTGCTTTGTGTCATAGCTATCTCTTAGCGAGTACGTGCACAGACTTCGCCGTCAGCGAAGAAATAAGCAACTTCACGTGCTGCACTCTCAACAGAGTCAGAACCGTGCACGGCATTTTCGTCGATGCTTTGAGCAAAGTCTGCACGGATAGTGCCCGCGTCTGCTTCTGCAGGGTTAGTTGCACCCATCAGATCACGGTGAGTCAATACGGAATTTTCACCTTCTAATACCGACACTGTCACGGGACCTGAGGTCATGAAGCTAACTAAGTCATTGAAGAAAGGACGTTCTTTGTGTTCGGCATAGAAACCTTCCGCCTGTTCCTGTGTCAGATGCATCATCTTTGCAGCAACAATCTTCAGACCAGCTTTTTCAAAGCGCGTGTAGATCTCACCGATGACATTTTTTGCAACTGCATCAGGTTTGATGATAGAAAGTGTACGTTCGATCGCCATTTCATTCCTCTGTGGTTAAGTTTAAGTACAGTAAAATCCATATATTCTATCATTTCTACGACGGCGAATATCAATGTTGTCAGATAAATCAGCAGAAAAGAGTTTTTCCTTTGGATTTTATGGCAAAAGCATTACTATCAGATGACCATTTTGTAACGGACGGACGCTCACTTTGACTACCAACTCAACCTTTACACGCATCGGCTTATTTATCCGCAAGGACGATCCGGTGATGGAAAATGCGGTTGAGCAAGTCAATGCTTTTCTGATGGCGCAGAAGCTCAGCATCGTCTGTAATGAGCCGCTGAGCTTTTTACCTACACTCCCCGTTATACCTATCCATGAATTTCCACAACATTGTGAATTGACTATCGCTATCGGCGGTGACGGAACGCTTCTCTCTGCCTCGCGTGCGCTAGCGGGCACCAACATGCCTATTGTGGGTATCAATGTCGGTCGCTTGGGATTCTTGGCTGATGTGACCTTAAACAATCTGTCACAGCAATTGGGAGCCATTCTGTCAGGCCAGTACCGTGATGATAATCGCTTCCTACTTCAAGCCACCATCAAGGGGGCTAATAACCCCACCAGCATCGCAATGAATGATGTAGTGATTCATGCCCATCAGAATTTGCATATGATTGAGTTTGAAACCCACATCAACGGTAAATTCCTGAACAGTCAACGCGCCGACGGCCTTGTTGTTGCCACACCAACCGGCTCAACGGCCTACTCCATGTCAGCAGGTGGCCCTATTTTAGATGTTGACCTTGATGCCGTGGTTTTGGCCTCTGTCTGCCCACACACCCTTAGTAACCGACCTTTGGTTGTAGCCGCTAGCAGTAAAATTGACATTACCTTAAGTGAAAATAACAGCACAACAGGCATGGTCACTTGCGATGGTCGCCCGGGGCATCTTCTACAACCCGGCGATACTGTGACCATCGAACGCCATCAAAGTCAGATCCGGCTATTGCATCTTGAAGATCATGATCATTATTCTATCCTTCGAGCGAAACTGGAATGGGGTAGAAAACTAACATGCTGACAAGTTTAAGTGTGCGTAACCTCGCTGTCGTCGAGGACTTGGCTCTAACCTTTGATAAAGGTATGACCTCACTAACCGGCGAGACCGGTGCTGGTAAATCCATGCTGGTTGATGCACTCAGTCTGGTACTGGGAGATCGCGCTGATTCCAATATGATTCGTCATGGCGCCGAACGTGCAGAAGTTGAAGCCGACTTCAGTCTTGAACACAACAGCGTGCTGAGTAAGTGGTTAATCGAACAAGAGTTGGATGATGACGAACAATGCCACCTGCGCCGTACGATTAATCGCGATGGTCGCTCTAAAGGCTATATTAACGGCCGAGCTGTACCGCTCGTATTACTGCGTGAAATTAGTGAACGCAGTATCGATATTCACGGTCAGCACGCACATCAGTCGCTTGTAAGGCCACAAACGCAACGCGAAATTATCGATATTGTTGCTCAAAATAAACCCTTACTTGATGAATTAAAAACCGTACATCGCGAATGGCAGGCCTTACAGCAAGAACTTGAGACCATACAACAACGTTCTGATGAACAAAAAGCTCGCCAAGAACTACTGCAATACCAGGTGGATGAGCTTGACGCTCTGGCGCTTACTGAACATAGCATCAATGCCTTGCTCCAAGAACAAACTCAGCTCGCCAATGCCTCGCAACTAATTCTGGCAGCTGAGACAGGCCTTCAACGTATTTTTGATGATGAACAAGCTGCTGCTTACGATCAGATCAGCAGCACATTAACTGGGTTAGAAAAGTTACAGGATTTTGAACCGCGTTTCGCTAGTGCAGTGGAAACCCTGAATTCAGCCATCATTAATTTAGATGAAAGTGCAACTGAACTACGCCACTACTTAGATCATGTTGAGCTTGACCCCAATCGTCTCGATGACATCGAAACACAACTATCGCTATTACACGAACTAGCGCGTAAGCATCATGTCGAGATAGAGCAATTGCCTGCCCATTACCAGCAATTAAGTGATGAGTTAGCCACGTTATCAAGCAGTGAAATGCAACAGGCGCAACGCCGGCAGGCTGTGGAAGAGAAAGAAAAGATATGTCGTGCCTTATGTGAAAAATTACATCAGCGTCGAGAAAAAGCCGCGAAACCGTTGGCAAAACAAATTACCGACTCTATTCAGCAGTTAGCGATTCCAGCTGGCAGGATAGAAATTCAGGTTCAACGCTACAGTGATAATCGCATGACTGAAACCGGCGCTGATCAAATTCGATTATTAGTCGCAACTAATCCTGGTCAACCAGCCGGAGAACTGGTCAAAGTCGCATCGGGTGGTGAGCTCGCCCGAATCAGTCTAGCCATTCAAGTAGTGACGGCCGGTAAACGTAGCGTTCCGACCTTAATTTTTGATGAAGTCGATGTTGGTATTGGTGGCAGTGTAGCTGAAGTGGTCGGTCAGCACTTGCGCAAGCTGGCAAGCAGCCAACAGGTTATCTGTATTACACACTTGCCTCAGGTTGCCGCACAAGCGCATCACCAACTTCAAGTGAATAAGAAACACCTCAAAGACAGCACCCATATTGAAGTGGATAAGCTGGACAAAGTACAGCGTGTTGAGGAAATTGCCCGAATGTTAGGCGGCGTTAACCTGACCCAGAAAACCCGCTCTCACGCTGAAGAAATGCTGGATCAGGCACAACAATAGTCTTTTACTGCTCTTTTTGACACACCTTGCAAACGCCATAGATGTACAGACTGTGATCAGTCATTTCAAAGCCTTTCTCTTTTGCTATGGCTCGTTGACGTTGTTCAATCACATCATCCATAAACTCTTCAATGCGATTACAGCGGACGCAAAACAGGTGGTCGTGATGACTGCCGTCTTCTAGTTCAAACACGGCATGACCGCCTTCGATGCTGAGACGCGATACCAAGCCCGCCCCTTCAAACTGAGTCAGAACACGATAGACTGTGGCAAGTCCGATTTCCTCTCCCATCTCCAGTAATGCCTTGTAGACATCCTCAGCGCTCATATGTCGCAACTCAGATGTCTCGAGGATTTCCAAAACTTTTAATCGGGGTAATGTGACCTTAAGTCCGGCTTTTCTTAGATCTTGTCTTTCCATTATTATTGTTGCCTCGTAGAAATGCTGCGAATAGAGTATCATCGCAGACTGGTAATCAACTACAGAAATAAATACTAAATGAAAAGCTTCGTCGTTTACAGCCTTTCCTTGGCCGTTCTCTTATCTCTGTCCGCTTGCAGCACTGATAAAATCCCTGGTGTCTACCGTATAGATATTCAGCAAGGCAATGATGTTACGCAAGAAATGATCAATCAACTTGAGCCAGGCATGACAAAAAGCCAGGTTGCTTATGTCATGGGCACGCCACTGTTGATCGATACTTTCCACCCGAACCGCTGGGACTATATTTACAGCTCGCAACCGGGTGGCGAAGACCGTGAGCAACGCAGAATTACCTTATTGTTTGATGATGATGAAAAACTGACTCACCTTGAAGGTAATACTCGTACTGTTGCGAGTCGCGCGGATCTACCTGAACAAGAGCGTCAGGATAAGAATGTGGTTGTACCTTTAAGCGAAAAGAAAACCGGTTTCTTTAACGGCTTTATGAATTTTGTAGGTCTCGGTGGTGATGACGATGTGGAAATCATCGAAGACGATGATACTGACGAAGAAAATCTTGATAATAAAGCAGAAGCAGATAAAGCAATGATGGAAGATGCTGATGCTGAGCTAGAAAATAACAACGATACGGCTGATACAGAACAATAAAAAAAACGGGCGCTGTCTAGCGCCCATTTTTTTACCTTACCCTAGGTATTATTGAGGCTGCTCAAATTTATTCGACTCAGGGTTATAGCAGAGCAACTCGCCGGCTGCTAAATCAAAATACCATCCATGCAATCTTAACGAACCAGCCTCTACCCGCTCGCGAACAAAATCAAACCCCATCAAGTTTTGTAGCGATACCAGTATTGCTCGTTGTTCACAGGCTTTAAGCTGTACGGCATTACTCTCAGTTGCGTGATTGACCTTAACCCATTCTTTAGCCTCTTGCGCAATCGACACCCAGCGGTGAATAAACTGGGAATCATTTAAATCATCACTTTCCCATAAACCTTTAATGCCACCACAGTTGGCATGTCCCATTACAATAATACTTTCGACTTTCAATGCAGTAACCGCATATTCAATCGCAGAACTGGTGCCGTGATGGTGTTGATCTTCTTCACAGGGCGGAACAAGATTTGCCACATTACGAACAGTGAAGATATCACCGGGATCACAGTCGGTGAGAATCGCAGGATCAACTCTTGAATCACAACATGCCACCATTAATGTTTTGGCAGGTTGCCCTTCTTTCATGCTTGCATAAAGTTTTTTGTCATCACCAAAGTAGGTTTGTTTGAAGCGCTTAAAGCCTTCCAGGAGTGTGTGTGTATTTGCCATGATCGTTTTTATTGTCTAAGAAAAGTTAAAAAAGGATTTGATTGTCGTTCCTGCGCCAAAGTCGTCACCGGTCCATGGCCACTGTGAACGCGCAAGTGTCCGGGTAACTGCATCAATTTTCTCAAGCTTTGCTGCATCAACGCAGCGTTGCCCATTGGTAAATCAGTCCGTCCAACACTGCCAGAAAATAAGGTGTCGCCAACAAAAATATCGGTTTCGTCGTAATAACAGCCTTGTCCCGGTGTATGCCCCGGCGTTGATATAAAATGTAGGGTAGTTTCGCCCAGCTGAATCGTATCACCGTCATCTAACCAATGGTCGATTCGACCACAAGGCCGGTTCATATGCGGTGCACCAAACCAATCGCCTTGTTGCGGTAAGGTATCAAATAGAGGCTTTTCCAGCCTAGGCAGATAAGTGTCAACATCAAATGCCTGTTGCAGCTGTGTCAATGCACCAGCATGATCCAAATGACCGTGTGTCAGCAAAATCATTCGTATATCAAGTGAAGGTTGGAGCGAGAGTAAATATTCCGTTTGCTCTATCGTCTCACCTGTATCAATCACAGCCGCCTGTCCGGTAGCTTTGTCTTGAACAAGGTATGTGTTGACGCTAAAAGCGCCAACGGTCATGCACTGAATCTCCATATTTTACTGCCTCAGTGCACTTCCGCAGCGCCCAATTCATTCATAACATCAATCGTCGGTTTGATTCCATTTTTTGCGTGATTCACGCGCCATAATGGTATTTTGTTTAAACCAATTATCTTTGATTTTCTTGGTACGTGCCAAGTCAAGATTCGCCTTCCACCACTTCTGTTTGAGATCAGCATGTGGGTCTGGATGCATATTGGCTTCATACCATTTAGCATGGCTGGCACGAGCTTGACGTAAGTTCGCTTCATACCATTTTTTCTTGATTTCAGTCGTCACTTCCTGACTGATTTCATACCAATGTTTATCTGTTGGCGTGTTATCAAGATTTGCTTCATACCACTTCTGACGTTTTTCGCGCGCTTGTGCCAAATTGGCTTCGCGGAATGCCAATTTCCACTCAGTATCACCCGCTTCGTAAAAGTCGTACCAATGTTTTACGGTAGGCGTATTGTCTAAATTCGCTTCATACCATTTACGCGTAGCACGAACTGACGCTAAAGCAGACTGTAGGTTCGCTTCATACCATTTTTTCTTAGTTTCATAATGGTGAACGATATTTGCTTCATACCAGTGCGTTTCCACAATTTTAGCGGGACGCTGGTTGGCTTCATACCATTTCTGATTCTCGCGGGCTCGGTGTGCACTTTCCGCGAAGTATTTTTGTTTAGCATTTTGCGTACGAACCAAACTCAAGTTGGATTGATACCAACGTTTTTTAAGCTCCGCATGTGGATCCGGATGCATATTGGCTTCATACCATTTTTTTCGCGTGAAACGCGCTGTTTCTAGATTCGCCTCATACCAGTGCTTTTTGGTATCGGAATATTTTTCATCGCTGAATTCATACCAGTGTTTACCGCTAGGCGTATTGTCTAGATTTGCTTCGTACCACTTGGTACGAGTTTCACGTGCCTTCTCGAGGTTGACACGCATCCATGCTTTTTTCACATCGCTATACATTTCTTCACTGAAATGTTGCCAACGTTGCTCTACTTCAGAAGGTTTTTTATTCGCTTCATACCATTTACGAGTTGCACGGACAGATTGAACCGCCTCATGAAGATTGGCTGCATACCATTTTTTCTTGGTATCGAGGTGTTTCACCAAATTAGCTTTGTACCATGGCACATGGACCTGTCTAGCAGGACGTTTATTGGCTTTATACCAAGGTTTGGCAATGATCGCCGCTGGTTTCAGATTGGCTTCATACCATTTTGCACGAGTTTCGCGTGCTGTTTTGAGATTCGCTTCGTACCACTTTGTTTTAATGTCTAGTGTGCTACTCATAATTCTTACCTCTTTGGGTATTAGGTAAAAACGATATTACATGAGTTCATATAAGATAAACAATAAAAAAGACCGCTTTATTGATCTACATCATGGCTTATTCATAACAATGCTTTTCTGCCTTAACCCTTTGCAGAGCGGCGATTTCCTGCTCAATATGAAGCTGTCTTCTATCCTCTTTTTCTGACACTAAGGCTGAATAGCCGAGATAGCCCAACCCCAACCAACCTTCAACAATCGGTATTGAATCAAAAACGACTAATGCAGTGGCTAATTTATTCGTGCCATCGTTGAAATAATCGGGTTTATATGTATAACGATATGGATGTAACTGGTTGATAGCATTATCGATCTGATAACAACTCAAGCTACGCGTCTGTGGTTCAGCCTGCACAATAGGTGGTTCGAAATAAATGGGTTCCGTCGGTACTGGTGGTAGCGTTAGCGCAAACGCTGATTTGATACTCATTACAGCGGTTAATGTGATTAAAAGCTGTTTTTTCATCATTATCTCCAAAGCCTGATTCTAATCAAGCTATCGGTCACAGAGGTAATCACTGCAGTCTGATTTCAATTCATTCAGCGCGTGCTTCTTTCTCATGACGGTGTACATCCGCCCATTTTTGCAAACGTGCGGCCACAGCGGCATTAAAACTGTTTACGCTGAATTCACCATCGGTATTGCGTTCGCCTGCATCTAAGCCGGAGAGCAGTGTCAGTGCATCACTGACATGATTGATCGCATGAATATGAAACTTATCCTTTGCAACCGCCGTGATCACGTCTTGTCTTAACATTAGATGCTGCACATTACTGGCAGGAATAATCACGCCCTGCTTACCTGTCAGCCCTTTCCTTAAGCAAATATCAAAGAAACCTTCAATTTTCTCATTGACGCCACCAATCGCCTGAACATCGCCATGTTGATTCATCGAACCTGTAATCGCGATCGATTGTTTTAGCGACACACCGGCAATGGATGACAATAGCGCGCACAACTCAGCAACGGTCGCACTGTCACCATCGACTTCACCATAGTTTTGTTCGAATACAATGCTGGCAGACATGGAAAGCGGGCTATCAGCCGCATACGTTGTGCCTAAATAGCCACTGAGAATCAGCACGCCTTTAGCGTGGATATCCCCTCCCAAATCGACTTCACGTTCTATATCAACGATATTGTCATCACCAAATCGTGCGCTGGCTGTAACCCGTGAAGGCTGACCAAAGCTAAAACCGCCTAAACTCATCACTGATAAAGCATTGACCTGACCGATTTGGTGACCCGTGACATCAATATCAATGACTTGTCGGTCGATCTGATCATGAATCTGCCCACGTAATCTATCAACGCGGTGTTCGCGCAAGTTGATGGCGTGTTGCACATGGTCTTGTGAGACCACTTTAGCTTCCGCCTGGCCAGCGAGAAATGATGACTCCCTGAGCAGATCTGTCATATCACCAAGGTGAAGTGAAAACTTGTAACTGTCTTCTATAGATCGCGCGCTATGTTCGATAACACGGGCAACCGCGCTACGATCCATCTGCAATAATTTTTCTGTTTCAATGGTGCTCGCCATCATTCTGGCAAACATCAAGTCATTACCCGCTGTGCGCGGCATGTGTTCCTCAAAATCGGCGACGATTTTGAATAACCCCGCAAACTCCGGGTCCATCTCATACAGCAAGTAATAGAGATGGCGATCTCCCAATAAAACAACTTTCAAATCAAGTGGAATCGGTTCTGGCTCAAGCGATACAGTGGCGACGAGGCTATAAATACGTTCCAAAGTATCAAAGCGGACTTCTTTGGATTTGAGAGCGCGTTTCAGCCCTTCCCAACCAAAAGGCTGCATCAGCAACTGCTCAGCATCAATAATCAAATAGCCGCCATTAGCTCGATGTACAGCACCTGCCTTGATTAAGGAGAAATCAGTCACCAATGCGCCCATCATCGCCATATTTTCAACACAGCCTAATAAGGTCTGATGATTCGGCAAATTTTCATAGATAATGGGGGCGCCATGACTTTGACTGTTATCAACCACTAAATTGATTTGATAACGTTTAAGCAAGCTATCTTCAATACCAGCTTCTTCACTGCTTGCTTCTTGTTTGACGAAGACTTCAACATTGTCACGAATATCATTTTGCATCGCATCAAAGTACTGCTGTAATGTTGTTGAACTCGGATAGGCGTGCTTGAGTTTATTAACTTGTTTGCTGATGACTTCAAGTGCCACTTCGTCATTCAAAGCCTGCACCTTTTTCAGATTATCGCGTTCCCATTCGCGTAACTCTAATAAGGTGTGCTGCAGGTCTTCATGCAGGTCGGCTATCGCCTCTTCGGTTTGTTCCTGTTTATGAGCGGGAAGCTGCTCAAACTCTTCGGAAGTCATGGCTTCACCATTGCGCTGAGCAGCAAAAGCATAGCTACCATCCTGCATGCGCAATAACACCACACCTTTGCGATCCGCTTCACTTTGTAAGGTACCGAACAACCTTACACGGTGTTTACGTGCGGCCTCATCCAACGACCGCATACGGCCACGGTAATATTCATCATCAAATGCTTGTGGTAATTCGGTTTCAAGATGTGCTACGACGGCTTCGATATCGTGACGAAGTTGATTACCCTGGCCTGCAGGCATCGACACAACCCACGGTTTTTGAGAGTCAGTAAAGTTATTGAGGTAGGCCCAATCTTTGGCTTTTGGGCGGTGCTTGGCGTGTTCATCCAAAAACCGCTTGATCATCGTATATTTACCCACTCCAGCCGGCCCCATTATAAAGAGGTTATAGCCTTCGGCATCGATATTGACGCCAAAATCGATGGCACTCAAAGCGCGCTCTTGGCCGATGATGGTGGGTAATGTTTCCAGTTCAGCCGTTGAAGAAAAGGTCCAACTGTCAGGGTCACAATATTGATAGAGATCAGAGGCTTGCAATTCAGTGCGTCGTTGCATGGTTTTCCCTGTCCGAATGAGTTACTTTAAGCTTAGGTCAGGAACGCCAGATAGGCAATAGAAATAGCAATGGAGTAAAACATGGCAAGCCATGATTATGACGAGAAACGTTCATTTATCAGAATGCAGGTGAAAACCGGTCTGCGCTTTTCAGTTCAGGGCAGTAACACCACACAACATCAGGGTGTCAGCCATGATTTAAGCGCCACAGGACTTTTAATGGGGTCAGACTTTTCCCCAGAAGAGGGAGATAAGATCACAGTCACCATAGCCACTGACAATGAGCGATTTGAACCTTTTACTGCTCAAGGTAGCGTCATCAGGGTTGAGCCGAGTGACTCAGAAAATCAACGCTATTTAATTTCTGTTGAATTTGATACTGACGAATAACGAGCTTATAGCCAATAACTCGTTTTCGTCATCACTTTCGAAACCAGCCCCATAGCCTTAGTGACAGGCTCTGGCAGCATGGCACCGCCGGCTTCAAGGGCTGCTGTACCATGTTGCTGCTCATCAATTTTCATTTGCGCCAGAATCGCTCGACTTTTCAAATCGTTGTTACTTATGACTTGCAGGTGACTATCAATATGCTTGACCACTTGTTTTTCGGTTTCTGCTACAAAACCAAGACTCCACTTATCGCCAACCTTTCCAGCAAGTGCCCCTATCGTGAACGATCCGAGATACCACAAAGGATTCAAGACACTGCTATGTGAAGATAAAGACGTCAGTCTTTGCTGACACCAGACCAGATGATCGTTTTCTTCTGTCGCTGCCGCTTCCATCGCCGTTCGTACATCAGGCAGTTTCGCCGTTAATGCCTGGCCCTGATAAAGTGCTTGTGCAGAAACCTCACCCGCATGATTAACACGCATTAACCCTGCCGACTGCTTTCGCTCGGCTTCCGTTAATGGTTGATTGTCGTCTAACTTGGCGTCAGGAAAAGGCCTTTGAGTTGTTTCAGGCTTGCCCATCAAAGTAGTCAATGCCTTATCAAATTCCACAATACACTGGTCGAAAAAGCTGAAACTGCGTTGACTCACGTTATCTATCCTGAGTGAATGAATATTAAAACAATTCTACATCACCATGAGCCACTTGTGATGTGTGGTGGATCTTGCCTTGTTCAATAAGTTCTCGATAACTTTGCACCTGATTACGCCCGTTTTGCTTGGCATAATACAAAGCTTCATCCGCTTGGCCGATAACATCTGATGGCGACTGCTGGCCCAACACCTCAACAAAGCCAATACTGGTGGTCACTTGTTTAAGCTGCGGAAATTCATGCTCAGAAATCATTTCTCTTATGCGGTTAAAGGTATGCGCAGCATCTTCTTCGTTTGGTGCTTTAAGTAAAACAACAAACTCTTCACCGCCGTAGCGATACACTAAATCATCATCCCGAATACAGCCAGACGACATCAACCTCGCCACCAGAATAATGACTTCGTCGCCATACAGGTGACCATAGGAATCATTAATGACTTTGAAGTGATCGATATCAAGCACACCCAGCCAGTACTTGATGGCAAAAGAGCGCCTTCTTGAATCATTACTCGATGAAATTTCTTGAGCAAAATGGTCGCTTTGTCTCACTAGCACCTTGGTAATTTCATTATCCAGGGTCTCCCGATTGTACAAGCCCGTCAGTTTATCTTTTTGCGTCTTTTCAATCAGTGACAGATAGTTTGAATACACTCTTAGAATGCTATAAACAAGGCGTTGATCACTGGCAGACGGTACAAGATTAGTGCTAATCAGTAACACCGCAAAGATATCACCGTGGCTATCGAAAGCTGGATAAATAATATTCCAGTCACCATTTTTACCCGCAGCAAGTTCAACATCGCCTTTCGCGATTGCCCGTGATAATGCTTCAGATAAATCTGACTGACTGGGCTGCAACTTAGCGGGTTCATCGGCAGAAACAATGACGCTGTTGACACAAAAGGCCAACAAACTCAGTTCATGGTTATCCGCGTGTTGTCGAACACGAAACAAACGTAAGTCTTGAGCCGGAAATAATTCATTGAGTGTTTTGAGCAGGCTTTTTTCAAGAACATGACGATCATGATGACTCGTAATTTCAGCCAAGTTATCCACGATTCGGATACTGTTATGAATCATTACGCATGCCATCTGTTTTCATTGTTATCTGTCCTTGAACTCCTTATAACGGAGAAAGTGTGAACTACTCCACATAAATTTGACACAAAAAATGTGGTTTTTCAACAAAAAACATTACTTAGTAGTTGATTTTGATGCACAAATTCAATTTTTCACTTTATCTAGATAGGTTTCAAGCGTGTCTGCTAGCTCGCGTGGTTGGAACTTAGGCACATAAGCATCAGCGCCCACGCCCCTACCCATCGCCTGGTTGGCTTGCGCAGTCAATGATGAATGCATGATGACGGGAAGGTGCGCTAAGCGTTTATCCGCCTTAATTTTTTGTGTTAACACATAACCATCCATTTCTGGCATTTCTACGTCTGTTAACACAGCTTGGATTTCTGAGGTGATATCACGCCCATCAGCTTCACATTGGTCGGCCATCTTGCTCAGCAATTGCCATGCTTCCGCACCATTAACCGCGCCAATGTGGCTAACGCCCATCACATCGAGGGTTTTCTTGATTTGCTTGCGAGCGATATTTGAGTCATCGGCAAATAACAGACGATATTGGTTTTTTTCACCTAAATTACGGATACCTTCAAACACGGTCTCGTCGTAGAACTCACCGGCATCTGCCAACACTTTTTCAACATCCATGATCATCACCAGACGTTTATCAGCCAATTCAGCAACTGCGGTGACAAGCCCAGCCAATCGCTTTGAAATTAATTGAGGTGGTTCTTTTACCTGCTCCCAATTTAAGCGTTGAATTGTGTCGACTGAACTGACAAGGAAACCTTGTACATGTGTGTTGTATTCGGTGATCATGAGAATAGACGGATCATCTTTTGACTTGAGTTTGCAAAACTTTTGCAGGTTGATGATCGGCACCATGTCTCCACGAAGACTGACAAACCCTTCAATACCTTCTGGCATTTCAGGTGCAGTAGTGATTTCAGGCACGTTCAAAACTTCACGCACTTTGAATACGTTGATACCAAAAACTTCATTGCGACCAGTGTCATCGCTGGTACCAAGATTAAACAGTAATACTTCTAGATGGTTTGTACCTGCCAGTTTTGTCCGTTCATCTATGGAGTCGATAAAGGTGGCCATAAAAATCTCTCGTTCAGTTGCCAGATCAATGCTTGATGATAAACAACTTAACGGACATTAGGAAAAAATCTTGAGCTAGTCGTGATTTCTGAACAGAGGAAAATAGCTTTAGATAAGGCATAGTGGACAATATAGACAGTGTCTGAAAGGATGACTTTCACTCGGCTTTTCATCAGCAGCTGATTTTAAAAACAATGACTTAGAAAAGAAACGGCCAATGCTATTGAAATACCCGACATAAAACCGAGATAATCAAATAAAAACTAATCAAATAGCTTACAATGTGTGTTTTGAGTAAGGACGGCAACGAATGTTGCTGTTTTCGGAAATGGTGCCCAGGGGGAGACTCGAACTCCCACGTACATAAGTACACTAGCACCTGAAGCTAGCGCGTCTACCAATTCCGCCACCTGGGCAAGAGATGCGCAAAGATACAGAGTGAATGAAAAACTGTCAATGACTAATAATGAGAAAAACGATCCGTTCATAGAACGAGAAGCCGAAAAGTACGACAATCCAATTCCCAGTCGTGAATTTATCCTCACGATACTAAAACAGAATAATGTTCCCCTCACGCGCAAAAGTATAGCCAAGCTGATTGGCATCAAAGGCGAAGAGGAAATCGAAGCGTTGCGCAGACGGCTACGCGCCATGGAGCGTGATGGCCAACTATTGCGCAATCGAAAAGGTGCCTATGGCGTCGTTTCCAAAATGAACCTGATCAGTGGCCGCGTAACAGGCCATCCTGATGGCTTCGGGTTTCTGATCCCTGATGAAGGCGGTGAAGACCTCTTTTTGGGCGAACGTGAAATGCGTATTGTGCTGCATGGTGATCGTGCCTTAGCACGTGTTACTGGTACTGACCGTCGCGGACGAAAAGAAGGTGCCATTGTTGAAGTCACTCAACGCACCAACCAACGTATAGTTGGTAAATTGATTCAGGATGCCAGCATTTATTTCGTGATTCCTAATAATCGACGCATTAGTCAGGACATCTTAATCCCCCCCTCGGATTTGCTTAATGCCGAAGTTGAGCAAATTGTCGAAGTAGAAATCACTGAGCAACCTAATCGCAAACGTTCACCACTTGGCCGCGTTGTTAACGTTCTTGGTGATCATCTAGCTCCGGGAATGGAAATCGACATTGCCTTGCGTGATTTTGAATTGCCCCATGAGTGGTCTGACAAAGCGATGCAACAAGCAGAGCAGTTCGGTGACACAATCCCGACTGACGCGATTGAAGGTCGTCTTGATCTTCGAGACATGCCACTTGTCACGATTGATGGTGCTGATGCACGTGACTTCGATGATGCCGTTTATGCCGAAAAACTGAAATCAGGTCACTGGAAACTATGGGTCGCTATCGCCGATGTGTCTCATTATGTTCATGCCGGCAGTCCTCTCGATGAAGATGCACAAGAAAGAGGCACCTCAGTCTACTTCCCGAGTCAAGTCATTCCAATGCTGCCTGAAGCACTTTCGAATGGCTTATGTTCACTGAACCCTGCCGTTGATCGTTTGTGTATGGTCTGTGAAATGGAAATTAATGAAGATGGCGAGACTGTCTCACATCAATTCCATGAAGCGGTGATGCACTCAAAAGCACGACTTACTTATGACAAAGTCGCTGCGATGCTCGTTGATGGCGATAAACCATTAAAAGATGAATATGAGCATGTCCTGCCTGCACTGGAAACAATGTATGACTTGTTTCAGACCATGCTTAAAGCCAGAGAAAAGCGTGGTGCTATCGATTTTGAAATGACAGAAACGCAATTTCTGTTTGATGATAACCGTAAAATTCAATCAATCGAACCTCGCGAACGCAACGACGCACACCGCTTAATTGAAGAGTTCATGATTGCAGCCAATGTCAGCGCCGCAAAATTCCTGCTGGAACATAAAATTCCGGTTTTATATCGCATCCATGAAACGCCCTCTGCCGAGAAGTTAAGCGGCTTACGTGATTTCCTTGGTGAACTGGGCTTGTTCCTCGGTGGCGGTGATGAGCCGGAACCGCGCCACTATGCCTCCTTACTTGCCACTGCGAGCAAACGTCCGGATGGTCATTTACTTCAGACCGTCATGCTTCGCAGCATGAAACAAGCGGTATATAGTCCAGAAAATGTGGGCCACTTTGGTTTAGGCCTAGAAGCCTACGCACACTTTACATCACCTATCCGTCGTTATCCTGATTTACTGGTACATCGTGCGATACGCCATATTGTTAGTGGTAAAACAAGCAAGAAATGGCGTTATTCAGAAGAAGAAATGGTGCAGCTGGGCGAACACTGTTCTATGACTAGTCGTCGGGCTGATGAAGCCACTCGTGATGTGAGTGACTGGCTGAAATGTGAATACATGCGTGATCGGGTTGGTGAAACCCATCAGGGCGTAATCAGTGGCGTGACGGGATTTGGTTTATTTGTTGAACTGAGTGACATCTATATAGAAGGTTTGGTACATGTTACATCGCTGAAAAACGACTATTATCAGTTTGACGCGACCGGACACCGACTGACCGGTGAACGCACACGTCAAGTTTACCGTTTAGGCGACAGCCTCACTGTTAAGGTCGTTCGCGTCGATCTGGATGATAAAAAAATTGACCTAGAACTGGTCTAAACAGCAGATTTTCCTTGACCAGAAAAATAAAGGCAGTAGAATTACCGTCTTTCTCAAGTACGGGGTTTCCTACCCCGTTCTCTTGTAGTAAATAATGGTGAGTGTAGCTCAGTTGGTAGAGTCCCGGATTGTGATTCCGGTTGTCGTGGGTTCGAGCCCCATCACTCACCCCACTTTTTACTTACTGCATTAATTCCCAATACATGTCTATAATGAGTGCTAGGTCACATTTATGGATAAATCATGTCCGGTCAACTGTCGCTCACAGAGAAAGTGAACGCCGCCTTGCAGCAGCTATCACGTGAAATCGAAGCCAATACGCTTCAACTACCATCGCCTCCCGATAATATTATTACGCTACGCAAGCTTATCCAAACAGATGCTAATGTTGATGTTATTGCCGCCCACCTAAGAAAAGATCCTCACTTATCAGCACGTTTAGTCAAAGTAGCTAATTCGGTACTCTTCACGGGTAGAGGGCATGTAACAGATGTGAAGTCAGCTATTGTCCGCCTGGGCTTATCAAAAGTTCAAAATCTGGTCACCGGTTTTGCCATTACACAACAATTCCTTCGCAGTAAAACCGCCGGCATAGAAACCCAGCTCAGACAAAGTTGGTCAAAATCAAATCAGGTAGCCGGCATTATTTCTGTTTTAGCCAGAGAAAAGACACGTATTGATGCGGATATGGCGCTGTTGGCAGGGCAACTGCACAACATTGGCGAAACACCATTACTACTTCGCATCAACAGCATGACTGACCTCGGTACAAACCCAGAAATGAAAAAAGCTGTTATTAACATGGTTCTTGCCCGCCTCTCAGCAAAAGTCGGAGCAGCGATTTTAAAAAAATGGCATTTCCCCCCCGAAATAGTACAACTACCTTTTGCTGAATCGAACGCCGCAAGTACGGATACGGAAACTGAAATAAATCTCAAAAATCTGCTTTTGATTAGTAAAGAGTTACGTCACTGCAGCTTTACCCACCCCCTATCATCACTACCAGACAGTATTAAGCAGCAAGTGATCTTTCCTCTCTTCTGGGCAGATGAGGATATGGCAATCAATAACTTAAATGATCTCGCCCCCCAAATTCATGAGACGCAAGTGATGCTGAGCTCAGCATAGTCTTCAGCGCGAAAACGCAACAGACAAAAATCTAGCTTTTGGGGCTTGCAGACTCCATATTAGCTACGTATAATGCGCTTCTTCATTGCCGGTGTAGCTCAGTTGGTAGAGCAACTGATTTGTAATCAGTGGGTCGTAGGTTCAAGTCCTATCTCCGGCTCCAGAACATGAAAGGGGTCATGCAATAGCATGGCCCTTTTTTGTTTTGGACATACCAAACCTGTAGTCCTTAGTCTCAATCACGCTGTAGGCCGCCACATGAATTGCGATCTCTCGCCACATGAATTGCGATCTGTAGTTTAATCGTCAGTTGGCGAAACTACTCCTCGCTTAACCAAACGTCTCAGCAAAATCCTAGCGACTTGGTCTGGCTTCATACCTCCAAGAGTGGTGAACTCGACCTCTGGCTTATGAGGGTCACCTAGATCACCATAAACCCGAACCACACCACCAACTTCATGGTACTCAGACTCATAGAGCTTCCCTTCGACCTCAACAGAAACAAAACCAGACATAACAAACTCCAAACTAACTATAGGTAATTAATGATCTATTTAAGCTGCTTTATATAAGAAGTAAATGCAGAAGATTCATCATAACTGCCACCTAAACGATCAAGTGGTTTTAAGTTCTCTCTAGTGAGAAACACTCTGGCAAAGAGAATGATTTGTGTGGCTTTACTGACTAAAGAGTCAACCTCTCTAACCCACTTCGCCCATTTCTCTAAATCTTGATAACTGAGCTGATTTATATCGGCATCTCTCAATTGATTGAGATTGCTTTCAAGCTGAATAACCACCAACTCTCTGATGTCGTTCTCATCATACAAAGCCTCTAAGCCAGCAATTTCAGCAACAGGACGTTCAACATAATGAGGCCTTTCAAGGGTTACATTTTGAGCAGCCTCAATAGCTTCAACCTCTTGCACAGTAGCTTTCACGGTAATTATAAGTTGATTACTCCGTGTCTTGATCATGCTAGACAAGGCTTTAGATATGGTAGGAAATTTATTCTGTTTAAACGGGCTAAGTTTAGAATTAGCCCAATTGGCACCTTTTTCCTGAGCCTTTAGTTCCGAAACCTGTTGTTGAACAGAATCAATATCAAACTCTCTTAATGTGGCACGGTTT
>NZ_GG657885.1 GCF_000156355.1 Methylophaga thiooxydans DMS010
TGAAGACTTTGGTCAGACGCTGGGCGTATGGGGTGCAGAACCCGGAGCTTATGTGGTGTTACCTTTCTTCGGCCCGCGCAACGTCCGTGATTCATTTGGTTTAATCGGTGATATGTTCACCGATCCTGTGATGTATGTGGAAGACGATGATGCGCGTATGGCTATCATTGGTACACGAGTGGTCGACGCCCGGGCTAATCTGCTGAAAGCAGAAAAAGTACTGGATGAAGCGGCGACCGATGAATACAGTTATATTCGTGATGCATACATGCAACGCCGTCAGCATCTGGTCTATGACGGTAACCCACCGGAAGATGACTTCGACGTTTTCGCCGAGTAATAACACAATAGGCTTTGATGCCTTTATAATTAAAAGCCGGGTTAATCCCGGCTTTTTTTGTTTCATAAATCGGCTTTTGCCAGACTGAACGGAATTTCATGACTACGCTATTTTTTATCCTCGCTATCGTTGCCGGTTTCGCTGTGCTGATTTGGGGAGCAGATCGTTTTATTGATGGTGCTGCCAACATTGCCTCTAACTTGGGGGTTTCCCCTTTAATTGTCGGTTTAACAATTGTTGGTTTCGGTACCTCTGCACCGGAAATGCTGGTATCCGCATTAGCCGCCTTTGAAGGCGCTCCAGCATTGGGTATCGGTAATGCCATCGGCTCCAATATTACCAATGTGGGTTTGGTGTTAGGGATAACGTTACTGATTACGCCATTGGTTGTGCATTCTGACACCTTACGTCGCGAATTTCCGGTTTTGGCTTTGGTTATGCTGGTGTCACTAGTGTTATTACTCGACGGCGATTTAGACAGAACGGATGGCGGCATTTTATTTGTTGGCTTTATCCTCACGCTTTGCGGTATGGCATGGCTTGCCCTGCGAAGCTCAGGCAAAGCAGATCCTTTGGAAACCGAATTTGCACAGGAATATGCCACCCCATCGATGACAACAAAGCAATCTGTGTTTTATTTTGTGGTGGGACTCATTGCATTGTTAGTTGGCTCAAAATCACTGGTATGGGGTGCAACCGGTATCGCTCACTTATTGGGCGTCAGTGACCTGATTATCGGTCTGACCATTGTTGCTATTGGTACTAGCCTGCCAGAGCTGGCTGCATCAGTTATTTCTGCTCTTAAAAACGAGCATGATATTGCTGTCGGTAATATTCTGGGTTCCAACATATTTAATATCGTGGCGGTTTTAGCCATGCCGGGACTTATTGCCCCATCTGACACCGATCCTTTACTGCTCTATCGTGACTTTCCATTTATGGCTGGATTGGCGATTGGCTTATACCTGTTTGCCCGTTTTTCTTCACAGGGTCGTATTGGTCGGTTTGCTGGTGTATTGATGTTATTGGTTTATATCGGCTATAACGGACTTCTCGCTTATCAAAATACGCCTGGATTAAGTTGATGACGGTAGAACACGACAAGTTAAAACAACTGGCTTTAGCTGTACTCGATACTGAAATCGAAGCCGTTACCGCCTTACGTGAACGCGTTAACGAACACTTTCTCAAAGCCTGTGACTTTATGCTTGCCTGTAGTGGCCGTATCGTGGTGATTGGTATGGGAAAGTCAGGCCATATTGGTGGCAAAATTGCCGCAACTTTAGCCAGTACAGGGACACCGGCGTTTTTTGTCCATCCAGGCGAAGCCAGTCATGGCGATATGGGCATGATCACCAGTAAAGATGTCGTTTTAGCCTTATCTAACTCCGGTGAGACCAGCGAAATTTTAACCATCTTGCCATTAATTAAACGGCTTGGTGTTCCGCTCATCGCGATGTCAGGTAAACCACATTCCACACTTGCTAAATGCGCCAGTGCGCATATTGATGTCAGTGTCGAACGCGAAGCCTGCCCGCTTGGTCTCGCCCCCACTTCCAGCACCACGGCAGCCTTGGTAATGGGCGATGCCTTGGCGGTAGCATTACTTGAAGCGCGTGGCTTTACTGCCGAAGACTTTGCTATGTCACACCCCGGTGGTTTATTGGGGCGCCGCTTGTTACTGCGTGTCAGTGACATCATGCACACAGGTAATGACGTTCCCCAAGTTGAGGAATCGGTGCTGATTAGTGAAGCATTGATCGAAATGTCTGCCAAAGGTCTGGGCATGACCGCCGTCACCAACCATCAAGCTGAAATAATCGGTATTTTCACTGATGGTGACTTGCGTCGTGTACTGGCACAGGAAATCAATATTCATACTCAGCCATTGTCGAATTATGTAAGCCGAAACTGTAAAACTGGACATCCCGATATGTTGGCTGCAGAAGCATTGGAATTAATGCAGCGCTTTAAAATTAATGCGCTGCTCATCACCGATGATAAACAACAGTTACAGGGCGCAATTAATATGCATGATCTGCTACGGGCAGGCGTGGTTTAACAGGACACAAAAATGCAGGATATTCTGGAAAAAGCGAAAAAAATTAAACTCGTCGTGTTTGATGTTGATGGCGTATTAAGTGATGGCCGCATTATCATTGGCGATGACGGACAGGAATACAAAGCCTTTCATTCTCGAGATGGTCATGGCATGAAACTGCTGCAATATACCGGTGTCGAAATTGCCATCATAACGGGTCGCACCTCGAAAACCGTGGAACACCGTATGAACGGGCTGGGCATCAAACATGTCTATCAGGGCAAGCGTGTGAAACTACCTGTGTTTGAGCAACTGATAAACGAACTAGGCCTCACACCAGATGAGTGTGCATATGTCGGCGATGATTGGGTTGATTTAGCTATCATGAGTAGAGTTGGACTGGCTGTCGCCGTTCAGGATGCGGACCGCGTTGTCAAAAAGCACGCACATTGGATTACCCCCTCGAAGGGCGGCCATGGCGCAGCACGAGAGCTATGTGAATTGATTATGGAAGGACAGGGAAACCTGCAAGACCAAATTGAACGCCATTTTTAAGCTTCCACTCACAGCCAAACTGGGCATTGTTGCTATCGCGCTTATTGGCCTGTGGCTATTACTCAGTGACGACACGGTCGAATCCCAAATACAGAATCAAACCCATCGCACCAGTGATTATGCGATGACAGATTTCACCATGACGGTGATGGACATTGATGGCACCCCTGCCCGTGTTATCAAGGGCGATGAAATGGCGCATTACCCCGATAATGATTCGACCGAAATTATCAACCCTGTCACGGAGTTTATTGAACCCGGTCAGGACACTTGGCTTATTGAATCAGAACTGGGCCACACCCAAGACGACTCTGACACTATCCTGCTAACAGGAAATGTTATTATCACTAATAAGGATAATCCGTCGTTTCAAATGCTGACAGAAAAACTCACTCTGGATACGAAGCAAAACACAGCGTATACGGATGAACATGTCACGATTCTCTCACCACAGGGTGATACCGAATCAGTTGGCTTACATGCCGCTTTGGACGATGAAACAATTAACCTGCATTCGAAGGTGAAAGGACAATACGATGCCCCTGCAAACTAAATTAATCACGGTTTTATTGCTGATGCTCCCCTCATTAGTGTGGGCCTTACCGAGCGATCGTGAACAACCGATTAATATTGAAGCTGATCATGCACAGCTCGATGACCGTGAGGGAGTAACTCAATACAAAGGGGACGCCATCCTGACTCAAGGCACCTTACGTATCGAAGGTGACATCATCACGTTTTATTACGACGAAAACAAACAGATTGAAAAAATGGTCGCCCAAGGCAAACTGGCTACGTATAAACAAGTACACAAACCCGGTGAAGCGCCGGTTCGAGCCAAAGCATTACAAATGGAATACTTTGCCGGTCGCCAAAAAATTTACCTAATTGGTCAAGGCCATGTTTGGCAATCAGGCGACGAATTTACCGGTAATCGTATCGAATACGATATCGAAAGGAATGTGGTTACCGCCAATTCTGCGCCGGTTTCTGTGGGTGGCGAAAAGCAAGAAAAAGGTCGTGTTCACATCATTATTCAGCCGCCTGGAAATAAAAAGAAAACCACACCAGCACAACCCAAAGCAGAAAAAAAACCCGCCCCCGAAGCAGCTGAAACTAAAGACTCAGAAAACACAGATGCTAGCAGCAAGGCTTATCCTACAGCGCTGACCAGCACCGCGCTCAATGTACGCTCCGGGCCGGGTACGCATTACCTGAAACTGGGCACTTTTGCGCCATCAGAGGAAGTGATCGTGCTGACCCGCCAAACAGATTGGTCACAGGTTCGCGGCATGATTGATGGTGAGGTTGTGATTGGCTGGGTTAACAGCCGTTACCTGAAATAACGCTAAATAGACTGATGAGTATTTTATCTGCGCAGCAACTGGCGAAACGTTATGGTGATCGTCAGGTTGTTAAAGACATTTCACTGGATGTAAAAAGTGGCGAAATCGTTGGTTTATTAGGCCCTAATGGTGCCGGTAAAACCACCAGCTTTTATATGATCGTTGGTCTGATTCCTGTCGACCACGGCTATATTTATCTGGATCAACAAGAGCTCACCGAATACCCCATTCACGACAGAGCCAGACTGGGTATTGGTTATCTGCCTCAAGAGGCGTCGGTTTTTCGCAAACTCAGCGTCGAAGATAATTTATACGCCATTATCGAAACACGTGATGAACTGGATGAAAAGCAAAAACAAGATCTGTTAGAGCGTTTGCTGCAAGACTTCCATATTGACCACATACGCAAGTCAAAAGGTATGGCGCTGTCTGGTGGCGAGCGTAGACGGGTTGAAATTGCTCGCGCCTTGGCGATGGATCCGCAATTTATTCTGCTCGATGAGCCATTCGCGGGTGTCGACCCCATTTCAGTATTGGATATTCAGGGCATTATCAAAGAATTATCAGAGCACGGTATTGGCATTTTGATAACTGATCATAATGTTCGCGAGACACTCAATGTTTGCCAGCGTGCCTATATCTTTAATGAAGGCGAAGTGATCGCACGTGGTACACCGGAAGAAATTCTGAATGATAAAAAAGTACTCAGCGTTTATTTAGGCCGTGACTTCAGGATGTGACCGTATTCTAGTAGCGAAAACCTGAGCGTATAAGTTACTATGCAGACTCACTGCTCACGTCACTAAACATGAACCTGAAACACCTCTTATTCGTTGCTTTGCTGGCACTCTCATGGGACATTCATGCGCATGAGGATGAAGCTAATAAACTGCATCAGCACGACGTCACCATCAAATTACAGTGGCAACACCAGTTTCAATTTGCAGGCATCTATGCCGCCAAAGAAAAAGGCTTTTATCAGCAAGCAGGTCTGGACGTTGATATTCAAGCCGGGTTCACTCGCCCCTACGATGAAGTTGAAAGTGGTAACGTTGAGTTCGGCATATCGGGCACCGGAATTGTAGCGGAATACCTTAAAGGACGACCTTTTGTCGCGCTGGGAGCGACCTTCCAAAATAGTCCCTATGTGTGGTTAGTCAAAGCTGACTCGGGTATTTATTCTGCTAGCGACTTTATCGGTAAGACACTCACACGCCAATTTTATGCTGATGATTTAACGTCGATCTTTCTCAAACAAAATATCGATACCAGTAAAATTCAGTTCGTGCTGCCTACTGAAAAAAATCTCGACAACCTGATTGATGGCCACGTCGATGGTCTCACCGCCTATATTTCCAATGAACCTTTTTTAATGGCGCAACGGCAAGAGCCCTACCGCACAATTTCTCCCCAAGACTACGATATCCAATTTTACAGTGATATTTTATTTACCTCACAGCAGTATTTAGAACAAAACCCAACCACTGTTGAAGCTTTTCGCCAAGCAACCTATAAAGGCTGGCGATATGCCGCAGAGCATCCAGATGAAATTGTCGATCTTGTTTTGCAAAAATATAATTCTCAGCAAAAGAGTCGTTCACATTTAAAGTACGAAGCCGAAAAGTTACTAGAACTAAGTCTTTACCCTACGGTTGATTTTGGTCATATGACGACGCATCGGTGGCAACAAATCGCTGATATTTATCGGCAGCTTGGCCATTATGATGAAGTGGGTAATCTGGACGACTTTCTTTATAAAAACCAAACAGCAAACACAGTACAACCAACATGGCTAATTACAACACTTGGGGTAATCAGCTTCATTGCACTCCTGAGTTATCTACTCAAACGCCATCACAACGTAAAGTTAACCGCACAAATTCGTCAGCAAACCGAATCGATGAAGGAAGAATTGCGAGAGCGAAAAGCTTTAGAGGCCACAGCCCGTCACGAAAGCCTGCGGTTACAGACTTTGCTGGATAATACGATTGATAGCGTTATCACCATTAATCAATCGGGCATCATAGAAAATTATAATAAGGCTTCCGTGCAACTGTTTGGTTATCAACCAGATGAGGTCATTGGTAAAAATATCACTATGTTGATGCCAGCGAGTTATCGGGATCAGCACAAATTAGGCATGGCTCGGTTTTTATCAACAGAAGAAACTCGCATCATTGGTAAACCTGTCGAAGTTGAAGCCTTACATAAGAGTGGCAATACGTTTCCTATAGAACTCACGCTGAGTGACTTTAAATGGGAACAAAAATACCTGTTCACGGGGATTGCTCGTGATATTAGTCAGCAAAAAGCGGAACAAGAAGCTTTGCTTAAAGCCAAATACGAAGCGGAACGCGCTAATAACGCCAAGTCTGAGTTTCTATCGTCAATGAGCCATGAACTACGAACCCCGCTCAACGGCATACTCGGCTTCTCACAGTTAATATTGAGTGACACAGAACACACCCTCAACGAAAAACAACGTCATAACATTAATCAAATCATTCACAGCGGTAAACACTTGCTCTCATTGATTAATGATGTGTTAGAACTTTCCGAAATTGACTCTGGCCGCATTAAAACCTCTGATGACCATGTGCCGATAGCATCCGTATTTGAGGAGTGTCAGCCTCTATTACAAGCATTAGCTAAACAGCAAAACATTAATATTGATTTCCAAGATGGCACCGATGCCGTGGTATTAGCCGATTTCACAAAGCTCAAACAAGTGTTTATCACCCTCGTTAGTAACGCCATCAAATACAACAAAACCGGTGGTGAAGTGCTAGTGAGTGCTAGCGTTCAAACTCACAATAACAGCTTAAAACTGACTATCACTGATACCGGCAAAGGTATTTCCAAAGACCGACAAGCTCAAGTGTTTACCGCCTTTGAACGTTTAGGCCAAGAGCGGCATGTCGAAGGCGCCGGAATTGGTCTCAGTGTCAGCAAACGTTTGATTGAAGCGATGGGCGGCCAAATCGACTTTGCCAGTACCGAAGGCCAAGGCACCAGCTTCTGGATAGAGCTGCCACTGTCGAAGAATGCAATCAATCATATTGACGACATTAAAAAAGCAGATGGTGAACAGGAAGTTTCCTTATCACAGCGCAAGACCGATACCGAGATCGCCCTTCCCAGCAAGCAAATACTCTACATTGAAGACAACCCAGCGAATATCAAACTAATAGAGGTATTTCTCAGCCGCTTTAAACATGTCAGCCTTGAAACATGTGAAACAGCAGAAGCCGGCCTGGAAATCGTAAATCAACGCAAGCCTGACCTTATTTTGATGGATATCAATCTCCCAGGCATCAGTGGAATTGAGGCGGCGCAAAAACTCCATGACACACCTGAATTTGCGGATATACCCTTGATTGCTTTGACTGCTGCAGCACTGGAAGAAAATAGCCATGCAGCACAGGGCTTATTTACGGCATACATCACCAAACCGGTTGACTTCACGCTGCTAGCGCGAACCCTGCAACCATACCTCTAGTTTCGTTTTAATGCCGATTGTGGTGGGAAAAATAACAGGGGCTCTACCCGCTCGTCATTTAGACTCACGCCTAAATGTAAGTGTGGCCCCGTCACTCGCCCCGTCGCTCCCACTGTGCCGATAATATCACCCTGCTGAACGCTTTGTCCGTCACTGACATCGACTCTATCAAGATGACAAAATACGGTGATTAACCCTTGGCCATGGTCAATAAAAACGGTATTGCCGTTAAAGAAATAGTCCCCAGTGCCTCGAACAATGCCTTCAGCAGGCGCCTGAATTAAACTGCCTTTGGCGGCGGCAATATCCATTCCACTATGTGGTTTTCTGGGTTCACCATTAAATACTCTGCGTCGTCCAAACAAACCACTAACGCGTCCTTTAACTGGCCAAATAAAGTTAAAAGAGATGGCGTCTTTTTCAGTCCAATGTTGCAATGCCGCATCGATACGCGCTGTTTCACTGTTTATACGCTGCATATCGTATTGATTGGGGTTGACCTTGCGTTTGTCTTTAATGGTGATGTGTTGAGTTGGGTACTGTTTCTCTTGTATATCAAACAAGGCTGTGCTTTTCTCAGCGCCATGGCTAACTACCAGCTTATGCGTACCCGGTTTCAAGTCTAACGGCACGCCCACTATGGCCTGCCATTGACCATCTCCTGCTAACACCATGACTGGCTTCGATTGAAACGTCACAACCGGCTTAGTTGCACTCTGCACCGCCAGAGGAATAATAACAACGCCTCCCGGCACGTTAGATTGTTGGGGCAACTGAGCAAACCCCCATGGTGAAACCATCAGCATCAACACAGTCAATAGCCACTTACTTTTTCGACACACTTTTGACCTCACACGCTAAATGCCCTTGCAGTAAACGTACTTCAATCATTTCACCCTTTTCAACCGTCTCAGCATGAGTCAACACTTCCGCTGTTTGTTGCCGCGTTGTAATACTGTAACCACGCTCTAAGGTATTGAGCGGGCTTACTGCAGCTAAGGTTCTCACCTGCTGTTTCAATGCCTGTTTGGCGGTATCCAGTTGCATTAACATCAGTCTGTCCAACTGCTTTCTTACTAGGCTTAAGGCCTCGTGATGGCGAATAACCGCATGCGTCGGTAATTGCCGGTGTAGCCGTTGTTGTAAACTCAAAAGTGCGGTTTCACTGTGTTTGAACTCAGCGCGAAAAGCTTGGCCCAAGCGATGTTGCAAGGCAGCCAACTTAGATTGTTGCTTATCTATTTGTGCCTGCGGGTGTTTAAGTCTGGCAGATAGATAGTCAAGCTTTTGCTGACTACTCATTAAAATGCGCTGCCAGGCAGACCCCAGCAGTTTCGTCTGCTGATTTAATACCTGCCTTTGTTGATTTAACTGCACATCAGGTCGTGGTAGACGTCTTTGCAGGTGCTGTAAGTGACGTTGCTCACTGACCAGCCACTGCTTGGTCATGACAGTGAGTCGCTGTGTTAACCCCTGTATTTTTGCTAATAACTGTTTCGCATCGGGGACAGCAATTTCAGCCGCCGCAGACGGCGTTGGTGCTCTAACATCGGCAACAAAGTCAGCGATCGTAAAGTCAATTTCATGTCCGACCGCAGAAATAACCGGTAACTCACAATTAAAAAGTGCCCTGGCTAATTGCTCGTCATTAAAGCTCCATAAGTCTTCCAGCGAGCCACCACCGCGACCGATAATTAAGACATCACAGTCTTTTCTGTGATCGGCAAGTTTGACGGCGTCGACCAGTTGCCTTGCCGCGGCTTCCCCTTGCACCGCAACCGGATAGAGAATCACCGCTGCGGCCGGGAACCGGCGTTTCAGGACGCTGACAATATCGTGAACAGCCGCACCATCCGGTGATGAAATAATACCGATTGTGTGTGGTAAGGCGGGGATAGGCTTTTTATGGGCGTCATCAAATAAGCCCTCCTGACCAAGCCGTTGCTTAAGTGCTTCATAAGCACGTTGCAAAGCACCACTCCCGGCTTCTTCCATATGCTCGACAACAAGCTGAAACTCGCCGCGCCCCTCATACAGGGTGACGCGAACCCGCAATAAAACCTGCATGCCATTTTCAGGTGTGAAGCGAAGCTGCCGGTTGCGATTACGAAACATAGCGCAACGAACTTGCGCAGCTTCGTCTTTCAAGGTGAAATAAATGTGTCCTGAAGCCGGCATAGCCAGATTGGAGATTTCGCCTTCAACCCAGAGTAAAGGAAAGGAGCCTTCCAGCAACACACGGGCTTCACGTACTAATCGAGATACAGGATAGACATCTTTCACAGCCCTACTCGCTAGTGCACCTTGGGAATGAGATGTATTTAGTGATGCCATAAAGACCAAACTTCCTGATATAATTGCAAGATCATTTTACAGGTAATTTCAGGAACGCGCCCTATGAGAATTGCTCAAGAAGCCCTGACTTTTGATGACGTATTACTACTGCCCGCGTACTCAAATGTCCTCCCCCGCGATGTCAGCCTCGCCACGCAGTTAACCCGCGATATCACGATCAATATTCCTTTGCTTTCTGCGGCAATGGATACTGTGACCGAAGGCCGTTTGGCCATCGCCATGGCTCAAGAAGGCGGACTGGGTATTCTGCACAAAAACATGACCATCGAGCAACAGGCAGAGGAAGTTCGCAAGGTCAAAAAATTTGAAAGCGGCGTGGTACGTGATCCCATCACCGTCAATCCTTCTACGACCATCGGTGAAGTTGTCGAACTGACTCGCTCACACAACATTTCCGGTGTACCGGTTGTTGATGGTGAAGATCTTGTCGGTATCGTCACCAGCCGTGACCTGCGGTTTGAAACGCATTATGACAACCCAGTCTCTGAAATCATGACGAAGAAAGATAAACTGGTCACGGTCAAAGAAGATGCCTCCCGCGAAGAAGTCTTGAACCTCTTGCACAGTAACCGCATCGAAAAAGTACTGGTTGTGGATGATAACTTCCACCTGACTGGCATGATCACGGTCAAAGATATTCAAAAACAAACTGACAATCCGCATGCATCAAAAGACGCTCAAGAGCGTTTGCGTGTCGGCGCTGCTGTTGGTATTGGTGCAGAAAGTGAAGCTCGTATTGAAGCATTAGCTAATGCCGGTGTTGATGTCATCGTTGTTGATACAGCCCACGGTCACTCACAGGGTGTATTGGATCAGGTTAAATGGGTCAAACAACATTTCCCACAAATCCAAGTTATTGGCGGCAATATCGCCACGGCTGAAGCGGCACTGGCGCTAGTTGAGTCTGGTGCAGATGCCGTCAAAGTGGGTATTGGGCCGGGTTCAATTTGTACCACCCGCATTGTTGCTGGTGTCGGTGTTCCTCAAATTAGTGCCATCAGTAATGTCGCGGCCGCATTAGAAGGTACAGGCGTACCACTGATTGCGGATGGCGGTATTCGTTTCTCAGGTGATATTGCTAAAGCCATCGTTGCCGGAGCACACACGGTGATGATTGGAGGCATGTTCGCGGGCACAGAAGAAGCGCCAGGTGAAGTTGAGTTATATCAAGGCCGTGCATATAAATCTTACCGTGGCATGGGTTCCATGGGTGCAATGGCACAAAAACAAGGTTCCAGTGATCGCTATTTCCAGGAATCCAGTGAAGCAGACAAGCTAGTCCCTGAAGGCATTGAAGGCCGTGTTCCTTTCAAAGGAAATCTGGGCGCAGTGATTCATCAATTACTGGGCGGCATTCGAGCTAGTATGGGTTACACCGGCTCAGCCACTATTCAGGAAATGCGCACGAAACCCGAGTTCGTCAAAGTCACCTCGGCCGGTATGAGTGAAAGTCATGTGCATGACGTGACAATAATCAAAGAAGCGCCGAACTACCGCGTTAACTAATCAAAAACACTGCCCCTTTCGGGGCAGTTTACTTTTAAGCTAAGTTGAAGAGACCTCAATGAGCAGCAATATTCATGATCACCGCATCCTGATTCTTGATTTCGGTTCGCAATACACGCAACTCATCGCACGTCGCGTGCGTGAAGCGGGTGTTTACTGCGAGTTACACGCATGGGATATGAGTGATGAGGATATTCGCGACTTTAATCCAAACGGGATTATTCTTTCTGGTGGCCCAGAAAGTACCGTTGCAGAAGATGCGCCAATCGCACCACAACTAGTCTTTGAGTTGGGCGTGCCTGTATTTGGTATCTGCTACGGCATGCAAACTATGACTGCGCAGATGGGAGGCAAAGTTGAAAATGCCGATCATCATGAATACGGCTATGCACAGATCAGAGCACGCGGCCATACCAGCCTGTTAAAAGACATCGACGATCATGTCACTGAAGAAGGCCACGGCATGCTTGATGTGTGGATGAGCCATGGCGATCGTGTGGTTGAGTTACCGACAGGCTTTAAGTTGATGGCCTCAACTGAGTCCTGCCCGGTTGCCGGCATAGCCAATGAAGACAAACGATTCTATGGTGTTCAGTTCCACCCTGAAGTGACACATACCCAACAGGGTCAACGAATTCTTGAACGCTTTATTCACGATATCTGTGGTTGTGCCGCTGACTGGACACCAGGCAATATTGCGGATGACGCCATCGCATCAATCCGTGAAAAAGTCGGTACTGACGAAGTCATTCTGGGTTTGTCTGGCGGTGTCGATTCCTCGGTGGTGGCCGCGCTGTTACATAAAGCCATTGGTGAACAACTGACCTGCGTATTTGTAGACAATGGTCTGCTACGTTACAAAGAAGGTGATCAGGTCATGGCCACTTTCGCCGAGCATATGGGCGTAAAAGTCATCCGTATTGATGCTGAACAACGCTTTCTTGATGCCCTTGCCGGGGAAAATGATCCCGAAAAGAAACGTAAAATCATCGGTAACTTATTTGTTGATATCTTCGAAGAAGAATCTAACAAGCTAAAAGCCGCTAAATGGTTGGCGCAAGGCACAATTTACCCAGATGTGATCGAGTCTGCCGGTTCAAAAACCGGTAAAGCCCATGTCATTAAGTCTCACCACAATGTCGGTGGCTTGCCTGATTATATGAAGTTGGAATTGCTTGAGCCACTTCGTGAACTGTTCAAAGATGAAGTCCGCAAGTTAGGCGTCGAACTCGGCCTGCCATATGACATGGTCTACCGTCATCCTTTCCCCGGGCCGGGACTCGGTGTTCGTATTCTGGGTGAAGTGAAGAAAGAATACGCTGATATTCTGCGTTTAGCCGATCATATTTTCATCGAAGAATTACGTAAACACGATCTGTACAACAGCACATCACAGGCGTTTGCTGTGTTCTTACCGATAAAATCAGTCGGTGTCACCGGCGATGGCCGACGTTATGAGTGGGTGGTATCTTTACGCGCCGTTGAAACCATTGATTTCATGACGGCTCGCTGGGCTCATCTGCCTTACGAATTCCTCGACCATGTGTGTCGTCGTATCGTTAATGAAGTCTCGGGAATTTCACGCGTTGTTTACGACATTACCGGCAAGCCGCCGGGCACGATTGAGTGGGAATAAAACAGTATCATTTGCTGATTAGTGGCCGCGTCCAAGGGGTCGGTTACCGCGCCAGCGCTTGGGAAAAAGCGCAACAACTCGGCATTCATGGCTGGGTAAAAAACCTGCCTGATGGCCGTGTTGAAATGGTGATCGCAGGCGAGCAAGTCACACTTGAACACATGATCAGCTGGGCAGAGCAAGGTCCACAGTTTGCCGATGTCAGTCATATCGACATTAGCGAACAATCTGCAACAGATACACAAAGCGAATTCCAAATTCGCTAATTTCCCGTTAACGCTCAAAGCAATAATAGGTTTTCGAACACTAAGCTAACCGCTATGATGTTCTGACCTTAGCCGGATAACATAGGGATTTTTATGGCTCAGAAATTTAACTCACAAGGCTTTTTGCTTCGCTTTATTTTTGCTCTTGTGCTGGTTTATGTCACCTACAATCCAATGGGTTTTAGCTATTACCACTGGGCAAAAGATGTCCTTATCGGTGATGGCACATTCTTATCACCCCCTTTTGCTTTAGTCTCTATCACTCTGCTGATTGGCTGGACTATCTACCTCAGAGCCACTTTTCGCTCACTGGGTGGCTTTGGTTTATTACTCGCACTGGCCTTTTTTGCCATTCTCATTTGGTGGCTTGTCGATTTGGGCCTGCTCGGCATTAATAACGTTTCCGTATTCAGCTATATTGTTTTATTCCTTATCGCCGCCGTGTTGGCAGTCGGTATGTCCTGGTCACATATACGACGCCGCCTATCGGGACAAGCCGATATGGATGATGTCGACGAATAACAATAAAAACATTTAATAACCACTAGGAGAAGAGAAAAATGGAAAACATCCTTTCAGCATGGCAACCGCGCATATTAAGTGTGGTGCGTATCATTTCAGCTTTCTTGTTTATGCAGCACGGCGCTCAGAAAATCTTCGGCTTTCCTGCTGAACAGCGCTATCCGTTCGAACTGTTTTCAATGTCAGGCGTAGCAGGCACCTTAGAATTATTCGGCGGCTTCTTATTGCTTATCGGCTTGTTTACCCGTCCCGTTGCTTTTCTTTTATCCGGCCTGATGGCATTTGCTTACTTTCTCGTACATGCCCCGCAAGGTTTCTGGCCATTAAATAATGGCGGCGAGCTCGCCACCCTATTCAGCTTTGTATTCCTGTATTTCGTATTTGCAGGTGGTGGTAGCTGGAGCGTTGACTGTCTGTGTAAATGTAAGCGCAATAAATAACGCATAATAACGACACAATGCCGTTGGTAAGACTTTCGCAAGCTTACCAACGGCTTTTTTATTTCAAAAACCAGAATAGAAGGCCCGATTTTCGTGGAAGATGACACATTTTTTGAACGTGCTGACGCACATATCCATTTATCAAACCAACAAATTTCAGACACCGTGAGTCGCGGCAAAGTCAGTGCATCAATGATGTACAGCACAGCCCGGTTCAACGCTTGGCTCAGTGCCTGCGCTCAAGAAAACAGTGACGAAATGGCACAAAACAAGCAAGAAACAATAGACTATTTTGTCGCAGAATATCGAAAAATGCTGGAAGAAAACCTCACTGACTACATCACTAACTTTGAGCCCTACATGTCACCTAAAAAATAAACCAGCACAACATTAATTTCTGCAAACGGCCTGTTTTTGATATAGCATCAGAATATAAATTCAGGAGCGGAACATGGTAAAAGAGCACGCAAACAATGCTGGTAGTCATTTATCTCGCTTGCTTGCCTTAGCCTGTCTTATGGCATTAACCTCTGGCTGTGCAACACGTGCTTTGATGTCATCTGATCGTTATGAAAAACCGAAACCAGAAACCCAGCAATACCGTTCCAGTGAGAAAATGTCACTATCATGGCAACCTATAAAACATAACCTTTCAAGTTCTTCTATTAAGGAGTCTTAGCATGATTTTCACACGTATCATTGGAATATTACTGATCGTCGCCGGGACAGCAGGCCTGATTTATGGTGATTTCAGTTTTACTAAAGAAACGCATGAAGCCAAGTTAGGGCCTTTAGAACTGGAAGTACAGGAAAAAGAGAATATCGCTATCCCCACATGGGCCGGTGCTGGTGCGATAGGTGTTGGCGTTATCCTATTACTTGTCGGTGGGCGGCGTCGCTAAAACCTGACTGAGGCAATACTGATGACTTTAGATGCACTCACGACCTTGTTTGCTTGGATGACCGTAATCAATATCGGTCTTTTGTTGTTTAGTACATTGATGCTGACGGTGTTTAAGTCTTTTGTTATCCGTATTCATCATCGACTCACCGGGCTTGAGGCAAACAAGCTTGAGCCTGCTTATTTTCATTACCTTGCTCTGTATAAAATTTTGATCATCGTTTTTAATCTTGTCCCCTACCTCGTATTAACGTTTAGCTAACACCGAGTCTAAAAATGTAGTCTGTTGATTTGTCTCTGATTCCAGATTAGCCGAAAATTTCGGACAGCGAGACAAATACCATCATTTTTTTCTGGTAGTATCCCTAAACCGCACTGTCGATCTCTGCTTCTTAAACAACTCGCAAGAGCATGTTTAAAAAACAGTCGTTATGAAGTGTGGTGTTTGTTAGGCAATAAGAGGACTGCTTATGGAGCACCAAGTAAAAAAAACGGTGAGTCGAACACTCGCCTTAGCACAGGATTTTGGGCTTATTGTTGTGGCTTTAGCCACGTTAGTGGCAATCGGCATTGAGATCAAAATCATGGTGGATAACAGCTATGTATCGTTAACCGATCTATTGTTGCTGTTTATCTACCTAGAAGTATTAACCATGGTGGCGGTTTACTACGAATCAGGTGAGCTGCCCATCAAGATACCGCTGTATATTGCGATTGTTGCACTAGCACGGTATCTGATTCTCGATATGAAAAATATTGATACCTGGCGAATTATGGGTATTACCTCAGCGATATTGCTGCTTGGCTTATCCATTATCGTGATTCATTACTGCAAAACGTTAATGCAGGAGAAAGTTAAAAGCTCATCATAACGCGATGAAGAGCTTTTAAAACGGCGGTGGCAACATCGCCGTTTTTTTGCATTGCGTTATGCATAGCCATGCATTACGATAAAGATCGTTTTTGTGGGAATAATAATGACATCACAATTTACCGTTCATGGCAGGTTATGGATTGAAGGTCCGGATGGCACCATAATTGGTCATGGTCGTGTTGAATTATTAGAAAAGATTGACGATCTGGGCTCGCTCAGTGCGGCAGCGGCAGCGTTAGGCATGTCTTATCGCTACGCCTGGAAGCTGGTGAAGTTAATGAATGAACACAGCGACAAGCCTCTCATTACGCTCAGTTCCGGTGGCCGAGGTGGTGGTCACGCTGAACTCACGGCAACCGGTAAAGATGCTGTGGCAACCTACCGTCTTACAGACCGTGAGTTTGAACGATTTTTAACAGAACAGGCTGAGAAACTGCCCAGATAATTTTTTGCTTATCGATATGCGTGGCGATGCATAACGATGACTTTATTAGGATTGGTAAATGCGTTCTAAAACGCCTTTTTTGATTGCTCTGCTATTCATCTCTTTGCCCTTACAGGCTGAGCGAATTAATGTAGCAGTAGCCAGCAACTTCAGCCCGGTCATGAAACAACTCATCGCCTTGTATGAGCAGCAATCAGAACATCAAGTCACCTTAATTTCAGGCTCAACAGGAAAGCTCTACGCACAAATTTTAAATGGTGCCCCATTCGATGCATTCTTTGCAGCTGACACTATTCGTCCTCAAAAGCTAGAAAACAAAAAACACATTGTCCCGGCATCACGCTTCACCTATGCCATTGGGAAAATCGTGCTATGGAGCCCCGACGCCGGCCTTGTTGATAAGCAAGGCCAGATCATTCAAGCGATGACGTTTCAGCACTTGGCGATTGCTAATCCGAAGCTAGCCCCCTATGGTCGTGCAGCACAACAAGTTATCGAATCCAAGGGTGTCTGGAAGCAATTACAAAGCAAGATTGTTCGTGGCGAAAACATTGGCCACACTTATCATTTCGTTAAAAGTGGTAATGCGGCGTTAGGTTTTATCGCTTTATCACAAATTAAAGCCGATAAAACGATCAATCAGGGTAGCTATTGGCTGGCGCCAGATACATTGTATGACCCTATCGAACAACAAGCGGTACAGCTCAGTAACACTGTGGCGGTCAGTGACTTTTTTCGCTTCGTTCAAACACAAACCGCTGAGCAAGTCATACGTGATTTCGGTTATGACGTGCGCTGATTATGTACGATGATCTGGTCGCGTTCGCGATAACACTTAAACTGGCTGCAATCACCACTGTGATACTGCTGTTAATTGGCACACCGCTGGCTTGGTGGTTGGCACGCAGCCAGTGGCGCTATAAATTTTTAGTCGAAACCGTTATTGCACTACCGTTAGTATTACCTCCCACCGTGCTCGGTTTTTATTTGCTCGTGATGCTTGGCCCGAATGGCCTTATTGGTGGTCTATCGGAAGCATTAGGTGGCCGTCCTCTCGCCTTTACCTTTACCGGGCTTGTTATTGGTTCTGTTTTTTATTCTCTCCCCTTCGTGGTACAGCCACTCCAAAACGTGTTTACGGCGATCGGCGAAAATGTCATGGAACAAGCAGCCACATTACGAGCTGGGCCGATTGATCGTTTTTTCAGTGTGATGGTGCCGATGGCCAGACCTGGCTTCTTAACCGCCGCAGTGCTGGGCTTTGCCCATACGATTGGCGAGTTTGGCGTCGTGTTAATGATTGGTGGCAATATTCCCGGTTCGACGAAAGTCATTTCTATCGCTATCTATGATCATGTCGAATCACTTGAATATGCACAGGCACACTGGCTAGCAGCCGTGTTGTTACTTCTGTCATTTCTGTTATTGATGGCCGTTTATGGGCTTAATCGTCGTTTCAGTGTGTTGCGCTCATGAAACTGGACGTCAACCTTTCTATCCCCAGAAAAGACTTTGATGTCAACGTCAGCTTAACCGTGTCGTCTAGTCAGGTTACCGCCGTGTTTGGTCCCTCAGGCTGCGGAAAAACCAGTTTGATGCGAGCGATTGCCGGACTCGAAAGTTCAGCAACAGGCTTCATCAAAATGGCGGATCAAGTATGGCAGGATGCCCACTATTTTCGACCTGCTCACCAACGTGATATCGGTTTTGTATTTCAGGATGCGAGTTTATTCCCACACCTCAACGTGTTTGATAATTTGCAGTTTGGTTTAAAACGGCAGGCCAAAGATAAGCGTCGCGTCTCCTTAGAGCAGGCTATAGACTTGTTAGGCTTATCCCCTTTATTGGAACGCAGCATTGATAAACTATCAGGTGGTGAGAAACAACGTGTTGCTATCGCACGTGCTGTAGCAACCTCGCCTGCCGTCTTGTTATTTGATGAACCGCTGGCAGCCGTAGATGCCGCCCATAAACAAGAGATTCTCCGTTATATCCAGTCTTTGCATTGTGAGCTGGATATTCCGATGTTGTACGTCAGCCACCAGATGGATGAAGTCGCTCGCCTCAGTAACAACCTATTGTTATTAGAGAAAGGCCAGCAACTAGCCAGTGGCCGCACGGTAGAAATGTTATCGCAACTGACATTGCCTTTCGCCCACTATGAAGAAGCCGCCGCTGTCTTAGATACGGTTGTCACCGCACATGACGACGATTATGGTCTCAGTTCATTGGCATTTGCCGGTGGGCATATCACGGTAAGTCGCGATAACTTGAAACAGGGCGATAAAGTCAGGCTTAGGATTATGGCTCGTGATGTCAGTCTTTCCCTGCAACATCCCGAACAGACCAGTATTTTAAATATCTTACCAGCCACTATCGAGTCGATGGTCAACGAAGGTCATGCCCAAAAACTGATCCGACTAAACGTGGGCGGTCAAATCATTCTCAGCCGGATCACAGCAAAATCCGTCGATCAATTACAACTAACGGCCGGCAAATCGGTGTTTGCTCAAGTAAAAGCCGTTTCATTATTAATCTAAACACTCCTTTTCTTTTCTCAGGTTGCTGTCATTGTGCCGTCATCATTTTATGAGTTAATGACGAGTATGTAGTCACATTTTCATCTCAACGCTGTTAACACCGCTACGTGGTGTTATCCAAGACATCTTCTGAGCCGCGCTTTATGATTTTAAACCCACAACGAACACGCCATATAGGGCTGGTAATATTACTGTTACCTAGCCTTTTTATGATCTTCAGCTTTTATCCGTTGAGTGATAATAAACAAGCAGGCGCCGCTGGCGACTGGGACTTGAACTATCATTACGATATGGGCGCCCCCATCACTATCGCCGACATTAAAGACAACTTGTCAGGTTTAACTTATCACCCAGACAGTGACCACCTGTTTGCCGTCTTGAATAACCCTGAAGAAATCATCGAGCTCAGCAAACAGGGCAAGATTATCCGGCGTATAGCATTGAATGGCTTTATCGATACGGAAAGTATCGATTACCTTGGTAACGGCCTCTTTGTTGTTTCCGAAGAGCGCCGGCATCGTCTGGTATTTTTCTATATAGACTCGACAACTACAATGATTGATTATGCCAATGTGGATCACATCCCATTAAACTGGGCCAGCGACGAAAACAAAGGTATGGAAGGTGTTGCCTGGTCGGCTCGTTACGGCTTTTTCGTCTTACAAGAGCAACCACCTAAACTCGTTCACCATACCCCACATGATGCTGAACCGTTGCTGGATGCTTCTCGGCTGAATGATAGTTTGCCCGACGAGGTCTCAGATTATGCCGGTATCAGCATGTTACAGGCGGGTGAAGAATATCTCCTGGTATTAAGTGAAGAATCGCATAAGCTGCATGCTTTGAACCTTCAGGGGCAGCCCGTATCCAAGTTATCCTTAACAACAGGCCTGTTTAATCTATGGCCTTTAATGGAGCAACCTGAGGGCGTTGCTGTCGACAAGGATGGCAATATTTTTATCGTCGGGGAGCCGAATCAAATGCTGACGCTAACACGCAAAACACGATTGGCGCAGATCCCAGATAAACCACGATCTTAATAAAAAAGGCGGTCACAGACCGCCTTTTTAACTCAGTTAAGGGCTTTCAAACTACACGTCATACGTCGACGCAGACACATCACCACCCCGCCCCGTCCAATTAGTATGGAAGAACTCACCACGTGGTTTATCCAGCCGCTCATAGGTATGAGCACCAAAGTAATCACGTTGCGCCTGCAATAGGTTTGCGGGCAAACGTTCGCTACGATAGCCATCATAAAATGACAATGCACTACTGAATGTTGGCGCGGGCACACCTAACGCCACTGCCGTTCCCACCGCTTTACGCCAGCCGGGTAAGGCTTGGGTAATCGCGCCGATAAAGAAGTCATCCAACAGCAGGTTTTCAAGTGTCGGGTTTACATCAAAGGCATCACGGATTTTGCTTAAGAACTGGCTACGGATAATACAACCGCCGCGCCACATCAACGCAATCCCACCATAGTTGAGTTCCCAACCATAAATCTCGGCCGCTTCACGCATCAGCATGTAGCCTTGGGCGTAAGAAATGATTTTTGATGCATAGAGCGCATCACGAATGGCATCGACCATCTCTTTTTTGTCACCGTCAAAGGTCGCTGAAATATCGGGTAAGACTTTTGAGGCACGAACACGTTCTTCTTTACGGGCTGACAGACAACGGGCAAATACAGCTTCGCCAATCAATGTCAAAGGAATACCCAGATCTAAGGCATTCATGCCGGTCCATTTACCGGTGCCCTTTTGACCGGCTGTGTCGAGGATATGGTCAATCAGTAATTCACCATCGTCATCGCGTACGGCCAATATATCGCGGGTAATTTCAATCAGGTAAGAGTCGAGCACACCTTCGTTCCATTCAGCAAACACTTGCTGAATTTCATCTCCGGACATGCCCAGGCCTTCGCGCATCATTTGATAGGCTTCGCAGATCAACTGCATATCGCCGTATTCAATACCGTTGTGCACCATTTTGACGTAGTGGCCGGCGCCATCATTGCCCACCCAGTCGCAACAGGGTTCACCATCCACATGGGCGGCAATAGATTGGAAGATGGGTTTGATATGAGGCCAGGCAGCATGATTACCACCGGGCATCAGTGATGGTCCGTGACGGGCACCTTCTTCACCACCGGAGACACCACTACCAATAAATAGAATGCCTTTTTTGTGCAGCTCATGCGTGCGACGGTCACTGTCGTTATACAGCGAGTTACCGCCATCAATAATAATGTCACCTTTGTCGAGGTAAGGCACGAGTTGTTCGATAAACGCGTCCACAACGGGGCCCGCTTTCACCATCAGCATGATTCTACGGGGGGCTTTTAAGCTCTCGACAAAGGCTTTCAGCTCGTGAAACCCGAGAATATTTGTCCCTTTTGCAGGGCCGTCGAGAAACTCATCGACTTTGCTGGTTGTGCGGTTGAAGACCGATACGGTAAACCCGTTATCGTTCATATTGAGAACCAAATTCTGACCCATTACTGCAAGGCCAACTAAACCAATATCCGCCTTAGCGGGGTTGTCCACTTCACTCATAATTATCTACACACCTTTATGTATTCACCAATAGCTTCACGCGTTGACCCAACCACTAATCGACGTTGACCCGAGGCTGAGTCACATTCAATGGCACCAGATACTTCAATTGTTTCCCCTGCAATAGCCTGACCGACATAGGTATGAGTAAAGGACACCACTTCCGGGGTCATTTCATTGTCAATCAGATAACGGGCAGGAAAATCAAAAGCCCGATGGTCATCTAACACCACGGCTTTGACGGTAGAAACACCTTGTTTAATGTAATGATGATGGTCATGTTCTAACTCATCAGGAAGACAGACCATACCGATATCAAACTTGGTGCCATCAATTGCTGCTTTATTGAATTTGCGAGATTCGTGCCATGCAAAGTCATCAAAGTTAAGGTCGCCGCCACGGCGGTTAAAATTGTCTTTCATCAATGATAAATCCAGTTCATCGAACAGCCCGGAAGCCACAGCCTGCTTGACGGCATCGCGAGTCTGATGAAACGCTTGTCGACCATAAACGACGAGGTCGATATCAGAGCCTTTTTTTTGCTGGCCGATCAGCATAGAACCAGTCAGCCCCAAAAAGTCACAATTGACGCCAAACTGCACCAAAATAGTGATTAATTTATGTAGTTTTTGCTCTATTTCATCTTGGGGTTTTGCCGCAAGCAAGGCTTTTAATCGTTGCTCTGGCCGGTGATGTTTAACCACATCAGACATGTTGACTGCGTGAAATTCTGCGTCGAATTGTTTGGATTTGAATAGATACTGAGGATGATGGCGAGACAGCAAACGGTTGGCTTGGGCTGTATCCACTTTTTGCCATGCATCACCACTACTTGCATAGCGTAAAAAGCTACCCACTTTTTGCTGATGTGGGTGATAACTGACTACAGCGAACATGAGACCGTCCTTTGTCTGGACAAAATCTTTCGGCAAATACGGAAAATCTGCCTGTCTCATTGTTTGCTTAACTCCTGTTTTTTTAATGATGATACAAATCTATTTATTTGAATTTTTTGCCCCACATCCAAAGACCAGTAAAGGACAGGGCGAGCAATAACAACCCTAATACATCGACAAGCAAAACGCCAAAAGCACCTAAAATTCGGCCGTTATGAATATCAATTAGCAACTGCTCAACAGAGATGCCTTGCCCATAAAAAAATTGCTTTAAGTCAGTAGCCACCGAGTCAGGTAACGGATGGGGCTTACTCCATGAGACGCCTTGAAGCGAAATCGGTTCCCACTTATCTAACATAAAATTACTACGCCACATACCATTGCGTGCCTGCAATACCGGCTCACCGTGATAAACACCAATGTTCTGTATAGGCGCAGGTATGCCAGCTTCCGCCCCCAAGCGCTCAATAAACTCGCCATCACGCGTCAGCAATAGCAAAGCATTGTCAGTACCAAGCACCATCAAGTTTTCGAGAACGATACCACCGACCAATGGACGATGAATATGTGTAATGGGTTCAGCATCCACAAAGAGCTGGGTATCGAATTGGGAAAGAATTTTATTATCAACCAGAAACGCCACATCAGGCTCGGCGTCACCGATGCCATAGTGAGACATTAGCCAGTTCCAACTGATGTATCGTTGCTCCAGCTTGAGTAAGCTTGCATGATTCGCAGCAATGCCCGTTAGCACATGACTAAGAAGCAGAAAAGCGATTACCCCGATTGTAATCAGTCCTGCACCCTGTTTTCTACTGGGCATCAATACTCACTCCTCAACAACGATAAACCGTTAGACTGCCAATGATAAAGTAAGATGTGTAGAGTAGATACTCAAAGACACAAAAAAGGCAGCCGCAGCTGCCTTTTTTGGTTGTCACTATCTGTTTAATTAAAAATCAATCGAAGCACCAGCCCAAACAGTTCTTTCAATGTTTGGACGAGCACCAAATGGACTGCGAGAGATAATCTCTTGTCTGTCAAATAGGTTTTCTACTTTCACAAACACCACAGGCCCCATATCCAGACGGTAACGACTCATCAGGTCAACTGTCGTCAGCGCATCAGTTTCATCAAGCAATGAACTAGACTTATTACAACCTGCTACAGCACAAGTTTTGTCGATGTATTTGACCACTGCGTAGTTATTCCAACCACTAGTATGCTCTAAACCAACACGTAAACTGGCCACATTCTCAGGAATACTTTGAAGTGTCAGTCCATCTTGAGCACCACCTTCATCCGTCGTTTCTGCATCGGTATAGGTGTACATCAGATCAACAGGAATATCGAAGTCTCCCGCACTGAACAGGGCGCCCGCCATGAATTCCAAACCTTTCACTTCGGCCCCACCTAATACTTCAGCGCCCGATGTTTGGCCATTACTACATGGGTTACCCACAGAGCATTGCTCTGCAAAGTTTTTGAAATCGCTGTAGAAAGCGATGGCTTCAGAATAGAACAGGCCATTATCGAAACGCACACCCAATTCCCAGTTATCACTGGTTTCTGGTTCGTCGCCATCGTTTGCACCACCACCCAACGGTGTCATGCCCTCATGGAAGCCTGCCAGCACTTGCCAACTGTCCGTCAGATCGTAGCTTGCAGCAATACCTGCCAGATATTCGCGATAGTCGTTTTCACGTTCCTCATCCATGACAGTACGCTGTGCATTAGCGTATTGATTACGTTCCGTTTCCACATCTTCCATACGCAATGACAGATTAAGTAACAGTCTGTCAGTGACTTGGTAGTCGTCGGTCAGCCACAAACTAAATGCATCGGCTTCTTCATAACGGTTATCGCTACCGGTCGGTGCATCAGTGCTTTGGTAGACAAGGTTGCCATTGACTTGATCATAGAACTCTTCTGGTTGGAAACGATCCATTTCATCATGATGGACACGAGCACCAAAATTGAAATCATGATCGCTCAGCAACCAATTAAAGTTGGCTTGAACACCACGTGACTCATAGGAACGATTATTGTTTTTATATGCTAAGCCGGCTACATCACGGTTACCATCGAGAATGGCTTGTGCATTGGCATTACCGCCGTTAGCATCATCAATAATGTTATTGCCTGTTTCAGGATTATCACCATCATATTTAAACCAGTTACGGTTAAACTTGTTCTGGTACACCGTCACGGTTGAAGTAAGGTTCTCACTCCATTCAAAGATATGACTCAGGTTAATGCCTGTGTGGTCATTGTCCATTTCATCGATGTGGGTCAGACCATAACGACGGTTTTCATCACGACGAAAATCAGCATCTGTCAGGCCAGCATACGTCTCGTCTGAGTTTTCTAGTGAACGTTGAATTTTGAACAGGAACTTATTACGTTCCCCTTCCCACGACAACTTGGCAACATAGTCTTCAATCTGGAAGCCACTGTTATCATCATTACGGTCGATATCTTTAAAACCTTGGTAATGACGTTGAGCAGTCTCAATAGAGTAACCCCAAGGACCGGTTTTACCACCGTAGTTGAGATGCAGATCAGCAGAACCGCGATCATTCATCATAAACGTGGCATTACCCTGATTGGTTTCAGGAATAGGCGTAGAAACTAAGTTAACAACGCCACCTACTGTTTGCGGACCATAGCGCAAAAGCGGCGCACCTTTAAGCACTTCAACTGAGTGCATACGTGATGTGGTCGGGAAATAATAAGCGGCTGGGTTAGAGTACGGTGCCGGCGCAATCAACACGCCATCTTCCATCAGCGTGATTTTTTCACTACGTCCTGGTGCCGCTGAACGGATACCAATATTCGGGCGCAAACCAAAACCATCTTCTTCTTGAATATAAATACCAGGAACCGTTTTCAGAACCTGATTAATATCTGTTGCAGCTTCAATCGTCAGTTGTTCATTACTAACAACAGCGGCTGAACCGGGTAATTGTCGTGCCGCAGCAGTATCACCGATGACCGTTACTGTATCTAATTCGGCCGGAACATCTTCAGCAAGAAGCGCCGTTGGGTATCCTCCCGCAGAGGCTGCGATGGCGAATGAACTTGCCAAAATTGTTGGTTTAAATCTCACTATGCTCTCTCCTATCCTCAGTAATTACTAGGAAAAAGTATACATAGATTGCGAATCATTATCATTCACTTTCGTTACTTTTGTAACAAAATCGAATGATTGTTGTTTTTATGTCACATCATGACACGTAACCCCGACTGATAAGGTGCCGCATTCAACTCAAATAAGCCTTTACTCACATCCTGTGCATACTGTGAAAAATGCTGTTCTGTCATACGAATGGTTATCGAGCCCATCGTCAGGTGAATCATCTGACAATCCGGGCAATGCTGAATATCTACGGTGGCTGATTCAAACACCGTTTCTGGTCGACAAGCGGGCGTTGCCATAAGAACTCCTAAAAATTAGTGGCTAGATATAAGTGGCTGAAAGGTTGTCTGGCGAAACTGGCAATACCTCTGCCACCAGCGTTTAGACAAAACTTGCCAACGCTCTTTGATCACAGGTTGATCGTATTGGGTCAGTAGTAAACGATAATTACGACTAATCTGTAATGCCAGACACGGAGAAGGCTGCTGTTGATACTGGTATTCCAACTGTTGGTTTGCCGCTAATAAACAGTCTTTGCGCCAGTCGGGTTGGTTTTTTAGCGGCAGGTTCATGACTGCAAGGTCTTCGCTGCAGTAGACAGCAACATGTTCCAGACGGTGCGCTTAGAGGTTTTATCCAGACAATTAAAGTCGGCAGCGTGAAGCTTGCCTTCTTGGATTAGCCTTTCAAGCTTGTCTTGGTCGAAGGCCAACAAAATGCTTGTTTCGGCTTGGCTATTAAACTGTGCTGTTTTCATCTCTCACCCCTTACAGATAAAAAGTAAGAATGAGTATAAATACAGTTTAATCTAAATGCAAATCATTATCATTAACGACCAGTAACGCCATCCAAAATGCCCTTTTGCCAGATTGGCAACTTACCTCGTTATCAGCAATACGTTAAAGATGCGCACTATTTTCAAGGAGACTTTGGTCTTTATCGTTGCGGTTGGCGTCGTTGTTTCCGTGCTGCTTTTTTGGCTGCTTTTTGTTCACGGACAACTAATACCTCAGCCCATTCCCGTTCGATTATATCGGGTTTTTCCCAGCTGATTAAACCAAGCGTGCCCGCGCGTATTTCGGTCAATATGATTTTTGCTACCCGCTCTAAATCAACGCGCCCTCCTGAGCGTAAACATCCGCGTTTTGTGCCTATCACCTCCAAAGCATCCATCCCTGACTCTGGTATCTCAGACAGACCAAAACGTTGCTTTAACAAATCGGGGTAGGCATCTAACAGATATTCCACGGCATACAGCGCAATATCATCATTATCTATTGCTGTTTCTTTGATGGCACCCGTTATCGCCAAGCGGTAACCGCTGTGAGGGTTTTCCAAGTTAGGCCAAAGCACACCCGGCGTGTCATGCAGCACAATGCCTTTGTCGAGCTTGATCCGTTGCTGCATTTTAGTAATGGCAGGCTCATTACCTGTTTTTGCTATCTGGCGCCCGGCCAGGCTATTGATCAACGTCGATTTTCCGACATTGGGGATGCCCATAATCATGGTTTGAACATTCTTCACGCCTTGCACTTTACCGGGCACCATGCTCAAAGCCAGTGCAATCAAGTCGGCTATGCGATCATTGTGCCGGGCATTCATGGTGAGTGTTTTAACGTTGATGTCCTGCTCCAGATGCGACTGCCAAAGCGCCGTCAGTTCAGGATCGGCCAAGTCGATTTTGTTCAATACCTTAATACAAGGCTTATCACCACGTAATTCCGCCAGCATGGGGTTCTGGCTACTAAATGGGATACGCGCATCCAGCACTTCAATGATGAGATCCACCTGCGGCAGGATCTTCTTCATTTCCTTGCTGGCCTTGTGCATATGGCCGGGATACCACTGAATCGCCATTTACGGACTACCTTGCAGCCATAAAAGCTGTCTGTTTGTGTGTTGTGTCATGCCAATTATTCTAGCTGATTAAGATTTGTCAGGTTGTCTGAGGTATTTACTGATATCGATCTCATCAATCTGAGCGGCTGGCAGGAAGCGTTTGGCATAATCCAAATACACACCGGTTTTGATAAACAACTCGAATACTTCAATATCAACATGCTCGTTTTGCACCATGCCATGCAAAATATCTAAAGCAACACTGACCGGTTTCGCTTTCTTGTAAGGTCTGTCGGCTGCCGTTAAAGCCTCGTAGATATCTGCCAGCACCATGATTCTCTCAGGAATAGAGAGTTGATCGCCTGTCAGTTTGCGAGGGTAACCGGTGCCTTTTATCGTTTCATGATGGGTGGATGCATATCGCGGCACGCGCTTGAGCTCTTCAGGGAAGGGGAGACTCTCCAGCATTTTGATCGTGCTGATCATGTGCTCATTGATTTTGAAGCGATCTTCAGCGCTTAAGGTGCCTCTGGAAATCGACAAGTTGTGTAGCTCACCCAAGTTATAAAGATAATGCGGTACCGTCATTTTGATACCGAACTTGGGATCATAATCAGTACTGTGGACACGCTCCACCAAATGCTCAGGGCGATCAGAGAGTAATTTTTCTTTTGCAGGTAAAGACCGGTTGTCTGCTTCCAGTCTTGCCTTTTCTCCTGACGACAAACCCAGTCGATCATCGAAATAACGATGCCAGGTTATTTCAGCGAGTTCGTGTAAATGTGCCACATCTGCTTCGCTAATGAATTCACCACCGACATTGGCATTGGCGATAAAGGCAAAATCATCACGCAATTTTTGCTGTTTATCGATTTTTGCTTTTTCCAAGCTGGCAGCATTCGCACCCGGCTCAGCCTTTTTAATCAGATAGTCAATTTCAGCATCCCGCCACAGCACTTCAAACCGCATTCTAACTTCATGAATCCGATTATAAATGGTCTCCAGCTTGGTACCTTTATCGATAATATGTTCTGGTGTTGTGATTTTGCCGCAGTCATGTAGCCAAGCAGCGACCTGGAATTCACGCCATTCTTTGCTCGATTTGAAAGCAAATTCATTGAAAGGCTCTTCAGCGCATTCTTCAGCCTCTTTTGCCAGCATAAAGGCCAGTTGAGGCACACGTTCACAATGACCTGCCGTATGTGGTGACTTATCATCGATCGCCTGAGCAATAACTTTGATAAAGGCATCAAGCAGTTCTTCTTGTTGTGTTTCATGACGTTGTATCGCCGCTGACATATTCGTCATTGAACCAGCCAAATCCCCCACTTCTACAATGCTGCTTTCTACATTGGTGACCTCTTTGTAGCGACGCTGGGTAATTTTTTCACTGTCTTCAGCCAATTGGCGAATAGGGTTCACTATCGGTGAGGCCAGCAACCAAGAGATGGGTAATAACAACAGCAAAGCAGCCGCTGTTAACCAGATCGATGTTTTCACTTTTGCAATGCCCGGTGCAAGTACCGTATCCACCGGAGTTACGATAGCGAAGTAATCTTGTTTACCGTCTGCTTCTCCAAACGGCGTGGCATAAACAAAATGCTCACGACCATTAAGCATGACGGTTTCAAGGCCATCAGGCGCTCCCTCTTGCGCCATTTTCATTAACTCGACATAGGGCACGGCACCGAGCTGACGAGTCATCTTAGTGCCGCCTTCCAACCATTTCTCTGCCAATGCTTTTTTATGTTCAGGACCGAGGTTTGCCAGTGCGCTATCAAATAATTGCGTGAGTCCATTTCGCGACTGGTTGATCATAAAATGCAGTAGCATCGGCATCGGCGTATCGCCAAAGTCTAATGGCTGACTGATGACCACATCATCGATAAAAAACTGTTGTGCCGTGTAATTCAGAATAGGGGCGGTATCAATGGCGGCATCAGCCTTCCCCTCCTTTATTGCATTGAACATAGCACGCACATTTTCAACCCGAATCACGTTGATATCGGGAAAGTTGTCTTGCAGGTTATTCGCGACTGACCAACCTTCAGGAATAGCAACCGTCTTACCCGCTAATTCGTCTATATGCGTTATCGGTGTTGCGTTTTCTGCGGTGACCACACCATAAGGGACTTGCAAAAATGGCTCTGTCAGATCGCCTAGCCATTGTTTGTTTTTATCAAAAAAGACCGGTTGCAAAACATCTAGCTCATTCGCCAAAAACATTTCAGCAAGTTCATTCCAACTCAATCCATTCACATAGCGGATCGATAAACCAGTCATTTCTGAAATGTAGTTCAGTACATCTACGGAATAACCATAAGGCTGTCCTGACGCAGCAAAATTAATGGGTGGCCAGTCTATTTCATTCGAAACCGTTAAAAACTCAATCTCCTCAACCAGCTTTTTCTGCTCTGGAGATAAACTCAACTCCGGCGCGGCTGGCAGCGGTTTTGACTTACGTGTTTTTTGGTTTGACGCAATCACTTCGCCGGTTTCTTGATAGAGATAAATCTCGCTATCTTCATTTAACTCTTGAGTTTGTAAAAAGCTCGAAAGTGAAGATAGGGTTATATCGACGGCTAAAACTGCATTATTAGACTCTATCTTAGTCGAATACGTCTCGCCGGGCTCTTGTAGATGTTGGAACAAGTAAGGGGATGTTTTATTAACATTGCCGACTGTGGCATCGATAAACCAGGGACGTTTACGCGGATCATAGTCTGTCGATTGAGAACGAGTGGCACGAAGATTAAACTCCGTATCGTAGTAGTTGAAACGTCGAACACGTTGTGCCCCTTCACCATAGACCCGAACCGTTGCCCACCGATCTTCTGGCTTAGCACGTAACTGCCTTCGCACCTGAGGATTAGACTCCAGGTTGACCAGTTGATAGAAATCACCATTTTCAAAACCGATGTAAACGGCATAAAACAAAGGCGTGCGCTGCATCGCTTCAGCAAAAAGTTGTCTAGAATCCTCAGTGATTCCAGTGATACCGACAAAACGTGTGAACTGGCTAAGGATACGAGCTACTGAGGTTGAGCGACTGTCAACTGTGCTCAAATAATCACGCGTACTAGCGGCGGTTTTCTGATAAACAGATAAGGTCGACTCGGTTGCCATCGTGGTACTGAAAAAGTACTGCAAACTGATCGCAACCGATGCTGTCACCAGCGTCGCGAACAGGAAAAAACCGATTACAGTGGCACGAATGGAAATACGTAATCGTTTTCCGGCAAGCCATGACAACATAAAAAACCCTCAATTTAAGTGGCCTAACTTACCGCCCTAAATTCCTTATTGGGATGTGGTTATGTTTGACCGTGCTACTTTTCTCAACGTTATATCATCGTAAGCGCAGATACACCACTCAACGCTTAGGTATAATGCGCTATTTTATCTACAGCAGAACACATATTATGCCTAAAGCCAGTGAGTTAAAACGCGGGATGGTGGTTGAATTAGTTAATGAACCCTATGTTGTCAAAGACATCGAAATTCGTAACCCGTCATCACGTGGTGCCGCCACATTATACAAAGTGCGATTCAATCATCTTAAGAACAAACAAAAACGAGATGAGTCGCTCAAAGGTGAGGATTTCCTGAAAGAGGTCGATTGTGAGCGCAAGCTGATCCAATTTTCGTATCAGGACGGCGACAGTTTCGTGTTCATGGATAATGAGACATTCGAGCAGTATGCTGTGAATGGTGAGGATATCAAAGATGAGTTAGGTTACATCAGCGACGGTCTCGACAATCTTGTCGCAGTGCTGCTTGAACAACAACTCATTGCTATTGAACTACCCGCTTCGGTCAATTTAACCATTATAGAAACCTCCCCCGGTATCAAAGGCGCAACAGCCGCTGCTCGTACCAAACCCGCCACGTTATCAACGGGGATTGAAGTACAAGTGCCTGAATATATTGAGAACGGTGAAGTTATCAAAGTGAACACCACCACGGGTAAATTTATGTCTCGTGCTTAGCTCACGCCCCTTTTGCTTTTTATTCGCTATGATGATGCTAACGCTCTATGCCAAACCTGACTCCTAGGATGCTGACTTAACTCGCTATGCGACAAAAAATAAAACAGTATTTATTTATTAGTCTCGGCTGGGCGTTTGTTGTATTAGGTGCAATCGGCGCCGTGGTTCCGTTACTGCCGACAACACCTTTCCTGATACTGGCACTGGCCTGTTTTGCAGAAAACTCACCCCGCTTTCACAATATGCTGCTGCACCACCGATGGTTTGGACCTGCATTACAGCAATGGGAAAAAAATCACACCATCCGGCATAGCGTGAAGAAAAAGGTTTATCTACTGATTATTGTGACATTCGGTATTTCTATCACAGTGTTGTGGGGACGACCTTGGCTTCAGCTGATGCTGGTTGGGATCTGTTTGATCCTGTTATGGTTTATTTCCCGTATTAAAGAATCGGAGCATCTGCCCCCATGAATGCAAGCGAGGCCATCAAACAACGTCATTCCGTCAGACGTTTTTTAGAAAAGACCGTCAGCCACGATCAGGTAAGAGAGCTATTGGATATTGCCCGCCATGCGCCTTCTGGTGCAAACACACAACCATGGCAAGTGGCAGTATTATCCGGTGCTCGCAAACAGGCGCTTGCTGAGCAAATTGTCGATGCTTTCGATACGGGACAGACGGATACGCCAGACTATGAATACTATCCAACCGTTTGGCAGGAACCTTACCTTAGCCGCCGTCGAGCATGTGGTTTACAGCTGTATCAAAGCCTTGGCATTACGCGTCAAGATAAAACAGCACAAAAAGCCCAATGGGCAGCCAATTACCGTGCCTTTGATGCACCCGTGATGCTGATATTTTGGATGGAAGGCATCATGCAGACCGGTTCTTTCATGGACTTTGGCATGTTCCTACAATCTTTAATGATTAGTGCCGTTGAAGCCGGCCTTGCCAGCTGTCCGCAAGCGGCTTTGGCTGAGTATCCCAACATAATTAGACCCGCTCTGGACTTACCTGAAGACGCCCTTATTTTGTGTGGTATGGCCTTAGGTTACGAAGATACAACAGCACCTGTTAATCAATACCGAACAGCGCGAGAAGCTGTCGACACCTTTACCCATTTCTACGACTAAACGGAGATTTTATGTCATTACAGGACTTTTTAACGCAATTAGCCTCCTCACCCGAGACCATCGAATTTGATGACACCATGGCAGTCATTGATGAGCACTACCATTTCACGCCCACCGCATTTAACAATGGTGAGTGTGAAAACGATGCGGGACAAAACAACGGCTCATGCAAAATTCTGGCATTCGGCGACATGCAGGGTTTGACTGTTGAGCAAGCATTAGCGTGTTTCGGTAAATTTTATCGAGAGGATGTGCTGGGTAATCCGGACGGTCATGACCATCAAAATATCCGTAATTTTATGAAATCAGGCTGGTCCGGTATTCATTTCACCAAACAAGCGTTAACGCCCAAGTGATAAGCGCTTATAAATACGCTTGATAATAAGCATATATGCTATTATAGGCGGTTTGAAAAACTTCCCTTTTACCTAACACAGATAGAGAAAAATGGAATTACAACCAAACGAGAAGTCTGAAGCGCGCTTTCTTTTACTCGAGGGTGTTCACCAAAACGCAGTGACCACACTTGAAAATGCAGGCTACACCAATATCGAATACCTGACCCATGCCCTCGATGAAGAAACCCTTATCGAGAAAATCAAAGGCGTTCGCTTCATTGGTATCCGTTCAAGAACCCAGCTAACAAAGAAAGTGTTGGATGCTGCGGATAGATTGGCAGCGATTGGCTGTTTTTGCATAGGCACCAACCAAGTTGACCTGCATAGCGCGAAAATTAAAGGCATTCCCGTGTTCAACGCACCGTATTCCAATACACGCTCTGTAGCAGAGTTGGTGATTGGGCAATTAATCTTGCTGCTTCGCGGTATTCCAGAAAAAAATCACGCTGTTCACAACGGTAGCTGGCCGAAGTCTGCCAAAGCGTCAAATGAGGCACGAGGCAAAACATTAGGTATCGTTGGTTACGGCAATATCGGCTCACAGCTGTCTGTGTTGGCTGAAAGTCTGGGTATGAATGTTATCTACTACGATGTTGTGACAAAACTGCCCTTGGGTAATGCCAACCAGGTTGGCACCATGCATGAATTATTAAGCCAGTCAGACGTCGTATCACTTCATGTTCCAGAGGTTGATTCAACCCAGAATATGATGAAGAAAGCACAGTTTGAACAAATGAAAACCGGCGCTATTTTCATCAACGCTGCACGCGGTTCATGTGTCGATATTGATGACTTGGCAGAAGCGATTGAGTCGAAGAAATTAGCCGGGGCAGCCATCGACGTATTTCCGTCTGAGCCTAAATCTAATGAAGAACCGTTAGATTCTCCGCTAAGAGGTTATCCGAATGTGATTTTGACACCGCATATCGGTGGTTCAACAGTTGAAGCACAAGTGAATATCGGGCTCGAAGTTGCTGAAAAGTTTGTACAGTATGCAAATTATGGCAGCACAGTATCGTCTGTGAACTTCCCTGAAATTGCTATGCAACAACAGCCCGATACGCATCGTATTTTGCATATTCATCACAACCAACCGGGCGTTCTGTCACACGTGAATCAGCTCTTTGCTAAGCACAATATTAATATCGTTGCGCAAAGCATGATGACTCGTGATGAGATTGGATATTTAATACTCGACGTTAATCAATTAGACACTAAGCTCGCCTTCGAGAACTTGCATAGTGTTGAAGGAACCATTCGCTTACGCGTTTTGTACTAATCTTCGCAGAGTAGTGTTAAAAAAAGGCCTGTTTGCTAGCAAACAGGCCTTTTTTGTTTTTCAGATCACTTATTTTTCAGACCAGTTTCTTCGCTTACTGGTTTTGCCAATACCTGGATTAAAGGTGTTAGTTGGATCTATCGCTTTATAAAACGATTTTAATGTTGGCTTGGCAGCATATTCATGGCCCACATTATGCTCCGCAGGGTATTCAGCACCACGCGCATCAAACGACGCCAAAATTTTCTGTTTTAACTGCTTCGCATCCACGCCTTTCTTCAATACATAATTCTGATGCATAACATGACAAAACAAGTGCCCGTAGTAAAACTTAGCGTCGATTAGATTATCGATTTCAGGCGGTAATTCCTCGAACCAGGCCTGCTCGTTGCGTCGAAGCGCCACATCTACCGTCATCATCGGCCCCACATCTTTGCGTTTCATAACGTGGTAACGCCCAATCGCGCCGCCGGCAACGAAACGATGCAAAATCGCTTTTTCACCTTCTTCCGGAGTGCATTCGAAATAACTGCCCTCGTTAGCAGCAAAAAACTGCTCTAAATAGGCTTTTGCTTCACTAATACCCTCACCACTCATCTCAACAATCCAGTGATGTTGATATTGGGCATGGTATTGCTCCATGCGTTTTGGCAAATGATTGGGCCAAAGATAACTTAAATACTGCATGATACGATCAGACATTTTGGCCGGTAAAAAGGTCAGTTTATCCGCGAATCGATCTACCGTTCTTTTAATATTAAACATCTTGGGAATGTATTTGGATCCCAGCTTTTCTATCACTAAAAAGGTGTCTTTACCGTATTTCTTACTGACCGCATAACAATCCCGGTGCAAATACTCGCCGGAAACAGGTAAGTTTTTGAATGTGGATAGCATTTCGCGGCGTATTTTTTCAAACACCGACGCATCATTACTACCAATGTAGAACACTTGTTTGTTCTCAGTAGGATAGGTGTCCAGTCGCACTGCAAAAACGGCTAACTTACCGGCGCAACCAGAAGCCTCGTGCAATCGCCGCCCATCGTTATTAAAACGAGCTGGGGTAGCGGCATCAACCTCTCTTACCCGATGGTGATATTCATGATCCGAAGCAAGTTTCTCAGTCTGCTGAATATCAGCCTGGCTGTAGTTTTTGCTTTCAAGGTTCGACAAGATTTCTTCTGGCGACGAACCCAACGCTATTCCTAAATTATTAACTAACTTCAGTTCGCCTTTCTCATCCACTTCCGCGTACAGGGCTAATTCAGTATAGGCTGGCCCCCGCTGGACAAGGGCGCCACCAGAGTTATTACATACCCCCCCGACAATCGACGCACCAATACATGACGAACCAATCACAGAGTGCGGCTCACGGCCATAAGGCGCTAGCGTATCTTCTAAGCCAAATAAAGTACTGCCCGGAAAGCCAATAATTTGCTTTGCATTATCAATAAGCTGAATATCATCCAGTCGCATGGTATTGATAATGACCAAATCTCGGTCGTAGTCATCACCGTTGGGTGTTGAACCGCCAGTGAGTCCGGTATTTGCCGCCTGCATGATGATTGCCATATCGTGCTTTACACACACACTCAAAACACGCCATATTTCGACTAAAGTGGCCGGTTTCACTACGGCTAACGCTTCACCCGAACCAAACCGAAACCCCTTAGTGAATGGTTGTTTCTTGGCCGAATCGATTAATGTGTACGGCGAACCAACGATTGATTCCAGTTGATTAATAATGGCGCTCTTGTTTGCGTCAGACATACCCTGTACTCAATGAAGTAGTAAGATGGGCGAGATAATTTCGCTAAAACTAAATTATACCGTAAGTTATGGTGTTTTTATTCTCCCCCCCCACTCATGTCGCTGTAGCAAGAAGCATATGGCATTAAGTCAGATAACTTTTTCAATGACAGGGATTGTCCACCTACCCTATCATGACAAGCATTCTCTAAATAATACGACGCTGCTCTATGGACTTTATTCAGGTTTTCGCCTTAGCCCTACTTCAGGGGCTCACCGAGTTTCTACCGATATCTAGCTCTGCGCACCTAATTCTATTACCGATCATTGCTAACTGGCAGGATCAGGGACTCGCCTTTGATGTCGCGGTGCATGTCGGTACATTAACTGCGGTGGTGTTTTATTTTCGTAGCACACTGAAGAAACTGACCGCTGACTGGTTTACCTCTGTCGCAACGCAAAAAAATGTTGGTGATAGCCGCCTTGCCTGGGCTGTCCTATTTGGCACCATTCCAGTGGGCCTGGCAGGCTTGTTAATGGGCGACTGGATCGAAACCGCATTGCGCAGCCCCATAGTCATTGCCATTACCACCATTGGCTTTGGTTTATTGCTCGGCTATGCGGATTGGCAAGGCAAAAGAGTCCGCAGCGAACAGAGCCTCAACTGGCAAGATGTGCTATTTATAGGTGTCGCACAGGCGGTGGCGCTGATACCCGGCACCTCGCGTTCGGGCATCACTATCACTGCGGGACTGATGCTGGGGCTGACGCGAGAAGCGGCAGCACGCTTCTCTTTTTTATTATCTATCCCTGTGATTTTATTAGCGGGTGGACTTAAGACGATAGAGCTCGTACAATCCCCTCTTCGCATTGACTGGGCAGCTTTGGTTTCAGGCGCCTTATTTTCTGCCATAAGTGCCTATATCTGTATTTTTCTGTTTTTGAAAATGCTAGATCGTATTGGCATGTGGCCTTTCGTAATTTACCGCTTAGTACTAGGCGGCTTTTTGCTATGGCTGTTTCTCTAACTTATTGTTGACAGTCACGCAATCAAT
>NZ_GG657884.1 GCF_000156355.1 Methylophaga thiooxydans DMS010
AAATCACGATAAGCATGCCAACTAGCATGGCCAAGCAGCGGGTATATCACGATCATTCCGATCAGGAAGGTGGCAAGACTAATACCCATCAGTAATACAATTAAACTCGCCCAAACCAGCATGGTTAGGCTGTTAGAGACAACCACTTGAATGCTGATAATCATGGCGTCCATTGCAGTGATTTGACTATCGATGATAGCGGGTACCGACACTACCGACATGACATAAACCAGGCAGGCCAAAAGACCTCCCACAATCAGATATAAGGCCAATTGCATCGGTGCCACAACTGCAAAGAAATCACCCCACAGGGTTTCATTCAAGGCTGGTGCAACATTGCCGACTGTTGCCAGTAACACCAATGCGGATAAAAAGAACCAAAGTACGCTGAAGCCAAGCAACATGCTGGCAAAGCGGACTAAAGCCGTTTGGTTACGACTCAGGCCATTCAATGAGCTGTCAAAACTGACGGGGCTCTCTTTTTGTCGTTGGCGTGAAATTTCACACAGGCCAGCGGCCATGATCGGCCCAATAAGCATAAAGCCCGAGATGACGGCGGCAAGCACATAGACATGGCGGCTGGTTATCAACAAGGCTATCAAGAAAATGGCGGTGACAATCAGCCCATGAGCAAGACTGGCAGCAGGGTTATGAATAAGATCCCGCCAGCCTTTTGATAACCAATGGAAGGGACGCAATAAACTGACATCCTGTATCGAGAATTGTGATGGGATTTTATAATTAAGGTGACTTTGTACACTCATGATTTTCTCCTTCCCATGTCGAACGATGGGCAGTAATCCATTGTGAATGGAGGCATGAGATGAAACAGTAAGCGTTGAAGATAAGGTGAGTACCCATACCTCTTAATTATGAGACAGGCTTTGAGCTGAAAAAGCTCCGCGAAAATATTCGTATCCTTGATGTTCATAAAACAACGCCGTTACGATTGCTAACGGCGTTGTTAATGAGAAAAGCGACTTTAGAAGTTGTATGGGAAGCGGAAGCCAACGGAGACATCTGGCGCATCGGGGGTAATGCCAATACCGACATTACCGGTCATGGTCAGGTTGTCACCGAGACTATAACTCACGCCAAAGTTAAGCAGCCCGGCACTGGCATCACTGCCGTTGACGTCTATCTCAGATTGGCCTCGTTGTTTGATGCTGGTTTCTTTTGTAATACGGTGTGAGTAAGACATGCTGGCACTCAGCTTTTCATTAAGCGCAAAAGCAAAACCGGCACCGAACGCGTAACTATCTCCTAAATCGACATCAGCGCCGGTTTGAATGTCGGGACTGGTACTGATATCGCTAAACGAGCGTTCAAAGTTATAAGTGTAGGAAAAATTGGCAAACAGAATCGCTGGATCAGTTGTCTTGATAATACTAATCCCGGGGGTTAATGACCACACGCCATTACCTGTAGGTAGCTCGGTCGGCACGGTCAGATTCTGACCACTATCTGAGACTTCAACAAATTTAATACCGTAGGGGTCTTTCCCTGTAGGTGCTTTAACCCGAAGACTTAGGACCGTGTCAGGACGTGAGCCTCGTTCCTGAAAAAGTCGATAAAATGCACCAAAGCTGACATCACCAAAGTCACCATTAGAGACATCATCCTCAGCGACTGAATTCGTAGCGAAACCCGCACCAACCGTGGAGAATGATGAGTCACGATAAAGGTAAGGCACATTGACATCGAATTGCAGACGGTCGCTGTAGCTATAACGTCCGGTTAGATCAAATGTCCACGTATCCGCTTTAATTCGGTCAAGACTGATGTCGCCTAAGAAAATTGCATCCAAAGCCAGAAAGCCATTTAAGAATAGGTCTCGGCGATCAGAGTGAGAATAAGTAATACCGGGTTCAATAGTGAATTTTCGGTCAAACAGCGTATGTTGCTCACGGTACACGGCTTCAGTGCTTCGTGCAGCCGGCGCTTCTTTGACGACACCTTGCTGGTTTTGGGCTTGCTGTGTGCCTGACTGCCCTTGAGGTTCTCCCTGCTCTGCAGAGGTATTCGGCTGGGGTTGTGCGCCACCAACTTTGACATTTCGTGGCTGCGACTCTTGTTCAAGTCGCTGTATCTTGACCGCCATGGCTTTGAGCACATCATTTTGTTGCTCGTAGCGCTTCTGCATTTGCTCGACTTGCTGCTGCAGCTGTTCGACTTCTTTGTCTGTCGCCGCCTGTATCGGTGTGGCGAGTGCCATACCGATACAGAGGCTCAGGGTGGTGTAACGATTTTTGAGTGCAGGCATTTTAACTCCTTGGCTGATTACTCGACCCCATTTAAAATGAAGTATTGAACGCGGTTTTAAAATTTGTCAAATTTATTGTGTGCATTCATCAGGATATTAATGCCTCATATCGACGTTTTCCTAAAAAGGTGTGGTCTGTGACAGTTGTCGCAGTGATGACAAAATTTGCTGTGTATTTGCAGAAGAAGACACAGCATTATTTCTGGTTTGTATATCCAAGTTGATAAGGTTACGAATCTGATTGAGATCGCCACCCAGTCTTACTGACTGTAAGACCTGACCATTCCCTTGTGAAATACTACGTATGGCTTGTTGTGCCTGCCCTTGTTCGAGGACATTTACATTCACTGACAAGCCATTATTGACCAGAGAAACCGCAGCGGTATTGCCGGAAGGGGTTGTCACATTTAGATTCGCCCCTGTGTTTCCAACGGGTGGGTTATTGCCTGATTCGTTGTATTTTTTGACCGATATACCGATGGAGTTACCGATACCATTGGTATTACCTGCAACTTGAATACTCTGTACTACCCCAGTCACATTTTCTAACCCTTGACCACCGGTGACGAAATTATTGCCTTGTGAGGATGGCTGGCCGACGGGCTGTGTCTGATGGATGCTGATCACCGGTTCAAAACTAATCGACGGTTGACCATTAGCCATATTCACCGCCAAGGTGCCGCTGGCATTGATGACCTCGCCAGTTGAGGTGATCCACTCGGTTACCATTCTGATACCAAAGGTCATAATTTGCCCGGCGGAAACAAATTTACCGCGTGTTTCTCCCAGTACGTCATCCGAAAGTTCTTGAGCGTTAGCAAAAACTCCCATTTCAGGGAGCTCAGCATGGGCTTGATGTAGAGGCGCAATACACAAGAGCAGCACTGAAAGTGCAACGGCACGAGGTTTAAACCGTCTGGGTAGCGACGTCCCTGTTTTGTCTTTTGGCGTAACACTGTCCCTGCTGTACGCACTAATGATAGTTTTCATCTTGTCCTTCTCCATTTTGACTGCCGAACCTTTCATTGGTCGACAACGCATGGGCAAGCAGACTTAGAACAGCTCGGAGCGATAAAAGCCAAACTCAACCAGCTCAGCATCTGTTAATGGTCGCCAGGTATCGACCGTGTTTCGCGCGGTCAGAGGTTCCTTGGGACGTAACAGAATGGAGTCACGGTCAAAGCCTTCACCGATAATGGCAAAGGTGACTTTATTCCAACCATCCACGAAGTCTTGCCTGTCCATGACCCTGTTACCTAGGGCCGGATCGGCGATGTATACTTTGTCTTGTGTCGTTTTTTTGAGAACGACAAAGTGTTTGTAACCACGTATATCCAGCAAAGCGATAGTGGGGATTTTGATGCGATCAAGGATCTCCGGATTGACGGAGTAGCCGCGTCCACGTAACCCCAGTGTTTCCACATAATGTTTAATATCTAATAGTGAAAAACCTTGGCTTTGCACCAGTTGTAAGTCGCTGACCTTGAGCATGCCTTCAATCACATCGGCTTCAGTGAAGTCGTAGTTGTAGGCATAATTGAGAATGGTGGCCAAGGCAGCCGCACCACAACTGAAGTCAGTTTGCTGTGGCACCATTTCAACGAAATGTTGCTCGCGCATACTGATAATGTTCTTATTAATGATGGTGCCGGGAATGACACCACTAAATTGAATATTGGCCGCATTGCTTAACGACATTGACAGCCAGAGACTGAACAAGCTCGTGAGTAGCAGTGCGCTTTTTTTGTATTTCATTGTCTGGTGGCCTTTAGGAAAACTCCGGCTCCCGGAGGAGCCGGAGAGTTCAGTTGATCGTACTCAACTCATTGTATCCCTACTTTTACGGCTCACCACCGCCACCACCATTACCAGGCGCACCTGGACCAGTCGCGGCTGCGATGGATAGGTGATTGCCTTGCAGGTTGTTAGTACCCGCAGCAATGTTGACACCGATGTTACCACTGGCACCGCGAAGTGCGTCTCCACCGAAGTTGGCATTATTGTGGTGAGGACGAACAATCCAGCGGGTAGTGACAACTTCACCGGTGAAGGTGCCGCCTAAGGTTACTGCGCCTTGCTCCTGAAAGATAATACGACCACTTTCATTAAAGGCTAAAGCACCACCGTCACCATTCAGATCCGAACCACCTTGAGTGTCTGTATCCAAATCAAAGTGACCGGTTTGGTTACCAGCGGGGTGAGAGTCACCAGACCAGATATCAGGATAAACATCGCCAATCTGATCTGATGTACCTACATAACGTGCATTTGGCAGGTTGCCTGATACTGAACCTTCCAAGGTGACCTGAACGGTATCGCTAACTTGTTTCAGCATCCCTTTGTTCATAGTGAAGTTATGATCTTGGGTTTGAATGCTAGATACAGTCGCTTCTGCCATTGTGCCAGAAGTGTTGACAGATGCAGCCAGTGAGTTGGCTTGCAGATTGCTGTTACCAGCAGAGATGTTAACGGCAATATTACCGCTGGCATCACGCAGTGTGTTGCCGCCCATAACCGCATCGTTACGAACACCATGGTTGAAGTAAGTGTTACGTTCTGCATTTTGATTCGAAATAGAATCGGCTGCTGCAAACACAAACGCGGCATCAACTTTTGACAATGAAGCACTGTTATCTTGTGCATTGTTGTCACCTGCTGTGATATTGAGGCCAATATTACCGCTTGCTCCCTGCAGGCCGTTTTCTTCAGCTTTGGCATCATTATCAGTCAAGTAGTTGATGGATTTATTACGGTAGTTATTCTGATTCTGACTAGTCAGAGATGCAGAGCTACTGTTGACTGGGATTTCCCCAACCACATCAATATCACCTTTAACATCAATATAACGGTCAGTGTCATAGACCCTTTCTAACTCGACATCTGTGTCATTTTCATACTTAGACACGCTCAAACCTAAGTCAGCACGGGCATTGAGTTTAAGGTCGACCAGTAAAGTAGGACCGCCGGGGCCGTTACCTGGACCACCGGGGCCACCTGGACCACCAGCTGTAGCAACACTACTTGCCACCAGCATGGTCATCGCGACAGCGATAGGGGTGTACTTGGTTGTAAGTTTCATGACTTTCTCCTTGATGAATCACAAAGTTATTTCGCACCCAGATCAAGCTGGAGTACGAAGTTGTTGGCCGTGCTATTGCCCGACCCGGCTGACTGGTTAACTTGCACCAGCCCGCGTGAACCGTTGAAGGCACTATCAGCGATAGTGGCACTTCGGATTCCCTCGTCTGGTTCGCGGGCTGCCAGTCCAGCCCCGGTCGACATGTTGGAAAGCATGCTTTCCGACATGACGTTGACATCCAGCCCAATACCGATTGCCATCCCATTGACTTGGGCGTTGCCCGTGCCACTGGTCTGATTAATCGAGAGAGCGCCGATACTGTTAGTAAAGGCATGACCGCCAATACCCGATATCGACAATCCTGACGGTGTGCTGGAATTCTGATGTAGGTTTTGCTGTGTAAACAGACCAATGCTTGCTACCCCGTTAGGGTTGAGAGCTATGGCTGCTGCATTCTGTTGTGCGTTAGCATCACCCGCAGCCATATTGACCACGTTACGACCTCTTGTGCCGCTGAGTGCATGACCATCGATCATGCTGTTGTTAATGGCATAAGGCAGCCCGGTCAATGCATCGTCAGCAATGGCTGCCGGCAATGTGGGCAACAATGAAGCAAACAGCAAACTGATAGGTAAAAGCTTCATAGTTATCTACCTGGTAAAGTGTCCGATAACGCACCACGAATATCGCTACCAAGACTTCGGGTAGCACCGCCGACACTGCCGGAAATGCTGCCACCGAGACCGGTGGTGATACTGTTTACCGTACTCATCTGGCTGGAGACACTGCTACCGCTTCCATGACCACCTAATTGATTGGTCAGAGTGCTAGCAAAGTGATTGTTGATAGCCGATGGGCCTGAGACGGCGTTGGATGTGATACCGGAAAATTGTTGATCGGTCAGTTCGCTCATCCCCATGTCCTGCATCGAATTATTGAGGGATTGGGTTTCTTTGACCGGTGAAGGATTAATGACAGTGGGTAGGCCGGTATGACGATTTACATCCCAGCGCTGTGCTGGCACATCGCGGCTCATAACGATGCCTCCAGGCTCTGCATTAATGGGTAATAACAAACTGACCAGCAGTAAGCCTGATACAGTTTGAATAAGGTGTTTAACATTCATGGCGTATCAACCGTGATGGTAAATTGACTGCCTTGACCTGAATGGTTGTTGTGGGTGGGTTTCTGACCGTTATCAACTTCATCCCATAAGATGACGCCTGTTTGTATGTCTGGAAAACTGAAACCTTGGCCACGATGACTAGACAGTTCTTGATCAGATAAATGGTGACTGACCGAAAGGGGAGCCAAATCGGAGTTACCTGTCATTAACAAAGCAATGTCTTGCGCCATGACTTGATAACCAGGCAAAGCCAGCAAGATCGAAATAAGAAACAGTTTTATTTTTTGCTTTGTCATGACACGTTCTACATATTTGTCTATTTGAACATGTCGTTACAGTATTCATGCCATGATTGTAACTTGTTGATATTTAATTATATTATTGGGTTTTGTGGCGAGTCGCTAACGCAGATCTGTAAACTTTTAGATACACGATTTTGTGGGGGGTAATTTGTAATCCTATGTATTTTAAAAGAAAACTTATGAACTGAGATCTGTACCGTTTTCGTTACAGTCACAAAAATGTATTACAAAGAAGGAGGCTTATTTGCTGTGTGGCTAGCGACAACTATTGTCGTTCGCTTAAGTTATGCAAGGCGAGGCATGCTATGTGGCACAAGAGGATGCGGTGTATGTGATAAACACCGTTAAGGTTTTTTAGTCACTAATGTTAATGCTATGTTTTTCTATCAAGCGATACAATGTGACGCGTGACACTTTGAGCGTTTTAGCGGTGAGTGTGACATTGTTATGCATTCGCGCCAGAGCATTAAGAATAGCTTCACGTTCAGCACGATCTTTTGCTTCCTTGAGAGACATGAAGTGAAAATGATGTGAGGATTCATCAATACCCAGATCTTCTGCAGAAATGAGTCGGTTTTCACACATCACCATGGCATGGCGAATACGGTTCACCAGCTCTCTGACATTACCTTCCCAAGCGTAATCACGCATAACGGCAAGGCAAGCGCTAGAGAAGCCCTTCACCGTTTTATTTTTTTCATGTGAAAACTTTTTGAAGAAGTAATGGGCAAGCAATTCAATATCACCGGGTCTTTTTCTTAAAGGCGGTGTGCAGAGTTGCAACACGTTAAGACGATAATAAAGATCTTCGCGCATCTTTCCTGTCTTAACGGCTTGTTCTAAATTAATGTGGGTGGCAGCAATGATTCTCACATCAACAGGAATTTGTTCGTTACTACCCACCCGTTGGATCGTTCCTTCTTGTAGAAAACGTAACAGATTTATTTGTTGATCCAGTGGCAAATCACCGACTTCATCTAAGAAAATGCTGCCTTTGTGAGCGGCTTCAAAATGCCCCAGCTTTTTGTGATTTGCCCCTGTAAAGGCGCCTTTTTCATAACCAAATAACTCAGACTGAATCAGGCTATGAGGAATGGCTCCACAGTTCACAGTAATAAAGGGACCGTTTGCACACTTCGAGCGCTCATGTATCGCGTGTGCCGTTAACTCTTTACCTGTACCACTCTCACCCGTGATAAGAACAGGAGCTGAAACGCCGGCGACCTTTCTTATGTTTGCAAACAGGTTTTGGATTTGTTGACTGCTACCGACCATCTCCTGTTCAAGGCCATCGGTTTCGTCAGGAATATTAACCGTATCCCATTTCATTTTGGCCATGCCGTAAGCATGACCGACATTGGCGAGTAAATGACTAGGATCGACGGGTAGCGTGTGAAAGTCAGAAAATGACTCAGCAATAATCTGCTTGAGGCTCGAATTTAACCCGGTTTCACTGTGAACGAGTGCAATCCATTCCATTTGGAAGTATTGCTGAAGCATCTCTTGAATTTGGGATAGATAAGATTCTGTATGTTGGCAAGTTAGCTCAATTAAGCCGACATGCAACTTATGCTCACGCATGGTCTGTTTGGCTTCATCAATATTACTCGTCTGTTTGACATGCCAGTCATTCAACTGCAATGTCTCTAACAAGTTTTGAGAAACGCCGTTATTTCCCATATAGATGAGTGCACGCCCATCTGACTTCATGAATCTCCCTGTAGGCCGCCACATGAATTGCGATCTCTCGCCACATGAATTGCGATCTGTAGTTTAATCGTCAGTTGGCGAAACTACTCCTCGCTTAACCAAACGTCTCAGCAAAATCCTAGCGACTTGGTCTGGCTTCATACCTCCAAGAGTGGTGAACTCGACCTCTGGCTTATGAGGGTCACCTAGATCACCATAAACCCGAACCACACCACCAACTTCATGGTACTCAGACTCATAGAGCTTCCCTTCGACCTCAACAGAAACAAAACCAGACATAACAAACTCCAAACTAACTATAGGTAATTAATGATCTATTTAAGCTGCTTTATATAAGAAGTAAATGCAGAAGATTCATCATAACTGCCACCTAAACGATCAAGTGGTTTTAAGTTCTCTCTAGTGAGAAACACTCTGGCAAAGAGAATGATTTGTGTGGCTTTACTGACTAAAGAGTCAACCTCTCTAACCCACTTCGCCCATTTCTCTAAATCTTGATAACTGAGCTGATTTATATCGGCATCTCTCAATTGATTGAGATTGCTTTCAAGCTGAATAACCACCAACTCTCTGATGTCGTTCTCATCATACAAAGCCTCTAAGCCAGCAATTTCAGCAACAGGACGTTCAACATAATGAGGCCTTTCAAGGGTTACATTTTGAGCAGCCTCAATAGCTTCAACCTCTTGCACAGTAGCTTTCACGGTAATTATAAGTTGATTACTCCGTGTCTTGATCATGCTAGACAAGGCTTTAGATATGGTAGGAAATTTATTCTGTTTAAACGGGCTAAGTTTAGAATTAGCCCAATTGGCACCTTTTTCCTGAGCCTTTAGTTCCGAAACCTGTTGTTGAACAGAATCAATATCAAACTCTCTTAATGTGGCACGGTTTTCAGATTCAGTAACAAAACGGTCGAAGCGTTTCGATAGAGTGTTGAATTCAACACCGAAGTAACTGGCACCACATAACTGGCCGATGTTAGTGGTATAGCCATCTTCAGTTGAGACAATATAGCCTTTGTTATGAGGCGAATGACAAGTTGATAAACCACAACGAATTTTTTCAGTAAAAGTATAATTACCTAGAATCTCCTTTAATTTATGGTCTGATGGATCGAGGTTTTCCTCAAAACCAGCTAAGTCTTGAATATCTCCCCATGAATCAACACGGATTAAGCCTTTCTCGGTATTTAGTGTAATCATCGCTTAAGAATGTGACTCCATTTGTTAATTATCACCAATTCCATATTAGCAGCTCACGGGATGCTTTTTTATTGTGATTTCCACCTACCGTGTAATTGATATTTAAAGGCTTATTTGAGAGGCCTTTAAAGACCTTTTTAATAGTGTCGTGGTCGTTGATGCTGATGAGCATTTTGCCTGGGATAGTTTGGGCCAGTTCTGCCATGGTTTCGTATTGTTCTAAACCAAAGTCTTGACCGTAACCTGCGGTTTCATAGTACGGTGGATCCAGATAGAACAGTGTGCCTGGTCGATCATATTTCTGAATGCAGCGCTGCCAGTCTAGGTTCTCGACGTTGGTTCTGGCCAGGCGAAGGTGAGCGGCGCTCAGATCCTCCTCGATGCGGAGTAGATTGAGCCGTGGCGGACTGGTAGTGGCGGTGCCATAGCTCTGGCCGTCGACCTTGCCACCGAAGGCAAGCTTTTGCAGATAGTAGAACCTGGCTGCACGCTGGATATCGGTGAGCGTTTCGGGTGTTTTGGCTTTTTCCCATTCAAACAGTTGTCTGCTGGATAAGGCCCACTTGAACTGCCGGACGAATTCTTCAAGGTGGTGCTGAACAACCCGGTAAAGGTTGGTCAGCTCACCATTGATGTCATTAAGCACTTCGACTTTGGATGGTTCCTTTTTGTAAAAGAGCGCTGCGCCACCAGCAAAGACTTCGACGTAGCATTGATGTTCCGGAAACAGGGGCAGGATGTCTTTTGCGAGTCGGGTTTTACCGCCCATCCACGGGATAATTGGTTTGGCCATGTTTTTCCTCTATTGGTCTGGCACTCGCTGGTGCTGGATTAAGAGGCTCAATGGCCTTCAGGTTGTTGAGTGTCTTACATCGCGGACACTTGATTTCGATTTGTACGTATTCAGCTTTAGCCAGTAACCGGCTGCAGCCACCACATCTAACTTCTTTCATGTGAGCCTCTATCTGTTTGTGCTAGGCTGGCCCGGCTGCGTCGACGCGGCGGGATGGCCTTGGTTGGCTCACAGGGTATGTGCCTGTGGGTTGACGGCTCGGCAGTGTTGGCGCACTGCCGAGTCGCTGTCTCTTCCTTTACTTCAGTATTTGGTCTAGCGATTTGTATTGGCCATCTTCAAAATGAAAACGGCCAAAGAAGCGAACCAGACCATAGAACCCAACAGCTTCTATAGCTGCTGGCAATTGTAATGACCAATGCAGCCGCTTGACATCTCGCAGCATGGCTTTAAAAAAGCCTCGGTCAGCTGAGAGACGATCCTTATCACCACCACCACGTTGGTAGTTAAAATCGTGATGACGGCAACTCGCCTCGAAGAACCAGCCAAATAACAGCTTAGCAACTGGTTCGGGTAGCCAGTCAGGGCCACAGCCATTTCCAAAACTGATTTTTTGTTCCGGTGTCAGGTCTGACCAGGATATTTTTGATTGCTTAGGCATTAGCTGTAATCCACAACAATCGCGTCAATATCAGCTTGAATCACATCCGGCTGCTGCTCATCTTCGTGCTGTGTTTGAAGTGCATAGAGCAAGTCTTCATAGTCCTGCTTTTTTCCAATAGCTGGGCCAGCCACACTTTTATAATTGGACGCATTGCTAATGATTCGTCCGACTAGGGTTGCTTTATCAACGCTGGCTCTCTCTGCAACAATGAAGTCAATCAGTGGCGTCGGCGCGGCATTGTCCGACTGCCAAGCTATTGCTTCTGGCTCTTGCGTTGGGAAGCTAGCAATTTCTTCAGCCGTATAAAGACTCGTGACTGGAGCCATGGCTAGTTTGAATTTCTGAACAATCTCAGAATGCTTATTAGCAAGCCGATCATCGATTATTAGTTTTGAATCTATGACAGATTGAATTTCTGACTCATCAATTTCAGTCATGCCAGACTTAATTAAATGATCTTGTGAGCCATCGGATTCAAATGCAAAGACATTATTATTTTCGTCTTTAAAATATTTCATTATCTAAGCTCCCACCAAACATCAAATCCCGAAAGAACTCCAGCTCCGGCTTGATATGTGCTACCGTTCGGAATAATCAAATTAACGTATTGTTCATCAGAATCACCTGCGATAGTGCAGATAACTTCACCGTCAACAAGGAAATTACGAGGCCCACTGCCAGCGCTTAGAACTATCGCCAGTTGAATAGATCTACCAGTAGTGTTTGTATAAGTAACACCCTCTGAACGACTGACAAAAACGTCTTGCCAGACCTGCCCCTCGCCAATAGCCATCGTTTTGATTTTGGCATCAAGCTTGTCGGGGCTGATAATACTCTCAGTCGTATCGGTTCCCGTATTCCATGTCGTCTGATCCTGAATAGGCGTACCGGCAATCGGGTCAATATCAACAAACATCACGGTGGCTGATTTAGCCAGACCGACGACCACCTTTTCGGATGGCGCAGTTGCAGTAATTTCCCCCTCCGTACTGCCAGACAGATAATACTTGTCACCCACCGTCAGGCCGGAGAACAGCGCCGAACGACCAAACGCTTCGACCAGGCTGTTGGTGACATCCGCAAAGCCGACCATCTTCTGTTTGTCGGTACCGTCGGCAATGGCACGGTCATAGCGGCTGTTGGCAGTGTCCCAGTACACGGCATCGCCATCGGCTACTGATGGACCAAAGGTGACATCTTCCAGCCGTACAACGTGGTTGGTGGCTGAGACCAGCTTGACGATGGCTTTCTGCAGCAGGTTTAAATCACCATCATCAGGTGTGAGGCCTGCATTAGTGATGACGTTGCGTAGTGACTCGCCCATTTTGTAGAACCAATGCGCGCCGGGCCATGTCGCTGGTGTACCGGATGTAGGATCACCATTTGTTGGATAACCAACTGACGGTACTGCTGGGGCATCAGGAGGTGATGCTGAAGCATCCGCTTCATAATTACGTGGTTCCATTATTATCCTCCGTAGGAAAAAATGAGTGTGGTGTGATCGGGTTTTAATCTATGGAGTGTGCATTCGAGGCGCTTATTGCCCCATGATGCTAATGGCTCATCGACGCGGCCATTCACTCTCCAATAGCTAATCGTTTCTTCAGGCGCATTGACCTGCCATGCAAACTGCCAAGACTGCCCATAAAGCGGTTTATTGACTCGGTCTGCGACTGTCCAGCGCGAAAACTCGGTGATAGTGACTTGATAGCCAATCGATTCTGCAATGGCTATAAAATACGGGATGCTTTGCCCCCCTTTATTGGTCACTTTGGCGTATAGGCTAGCCAGTCGCTGCTGAAGGGTTTGCACGTCATCTACGCACGGATCGGGCAGCGCGTAAGCGGCTTCCCACTCATTAAGCATTTCATAGGTGGTACGCGGGTCTGCTTCGTCTAACAGGTCATCTTCACGGGCGTGAAGGATGGCAAGCTCTTCAGCGGTTGATTCGAACAAGCCGATAAAGTCAGGATCGTGTTGCAGATCGTCCCAAAGCAGGCCGCGAGGCATTAAGGCCATCAGCATAGTGAGGTATTGCTGGGTTTTTATTGCCATGTGATATCACCTGGCACGAGAATTTGGCCTAGCGTTAGCGTGACGTCTTCTGTCGGGCTAACTAAAACATGATCGGTCTCACCAGCAGCGATACTAATCGCTTCTCGGATATGGCTGACTTTGATAGTGCCTTTGCCATTACCATCTTCTGGAATCGCTTCTCGCGAAAGTAAGTCGGCTATTTCGGATTCAACGGCTGCTTTGACAACCGTGGTATTCGGTGTCAACGCGATAGTTAAATCTAAAGCGACAGGGATGGGGGCAACAACATAGATCCCGGCTGTAACAGGGTGCTGTTCAAAAATATAGTCATACACCGCTTCCACTTCAGTCGCATCAGGGATGATGCTGTCATCGTTATCTCTCACGAAACGAACGGTGACAGTGCCTTCACCCATCTCACCCGGATATTGCCATGCACGGGTAACACCTGGCACTTGTTTTGACCATCTAATGTAGTCATGTGCCGCGCCACCTTGAGCCGGTTGCTGGATGTTTTCGATATGACGTTGACGCCAACTTTCAAGCTGCTCGATGTCGGTACCATTGTTAATACCGTCTGCGTCAACGATGGCTTGGCCATTAATACCGGCAAGGGTATCGACAAAGGTTAAGGCAACGCCAGCGATGGCATTGGCTTCAGCGCCTGGCAAAACGGCTGTGACTGAAATAACGGCTTCACCACCGACAATAGTGACTTCATCATCGACTGTGTATTCAACCGCATCAGCACGTTTTAGAGTTTTACCGGCTTCGATAACAGCGCCATTGGTGCCGGTGACTTCACATTGGCCGATCGCGTATTCGAATGGGTTTCGCTCGGTGCCTTCAATTGATGCGAGACGACCAAAGTGCGCTTCATCGGCGCTATCAGGCAATAACTGCTTCGCTTTATAGGCTTGATAGCCATACATCTCATGCATGCCACCCGCCATGACCGTGGCAAAGATATTAAACGGTGAACGGCGCAGACGTGGCTGACCATCGGTTCTGCTATCAATATTCGCCGTTAAACGGGCATGTAATTCTGCCAATGAAGGACGTTTAAACGCCATTGAAAGCCTCCCAGGCATAATTGAAATTTAAAAGCTGGCCGTCTGCTGTTTCGATGTCGATATCTAAGGCTAACCATTCAGCGCGTGGGTAACTGGCTGTGACTTGCACGGAATCAACCACTTCATCATCAATGAGATGCTGCAAGGCTTCATCGGCATAGTCTTCAGCGGCTTTTCGCACAGGCTCGGTTTGCTTTTCACGTTGTAACAACCAAAGCCGTGAGCCGATCAAGTCACCAGAAACAGACGCCAAGGCATCGCCCCACCAGCCACGTTTATCATTGGTGCCATCGGGGATGACGTCATCTGAGTCGGCTTGTCTGTCAGTGAAAAGCGCCACGATGACGGCTGTTTCCAGTATCGCGACGTAGGTAATTTTTAATGGATCGGTTTCCAGCACAAAGCGTGGACGACCATTTTTATTCACCATTTTGATAACAAAATCCATCATGGTGTCATACTCTGATTAGGGTTACTGGTGGTGCCGCCACTATCGCCATTATGATTGTGGCCGTTATAAGTAGAACGCATGCTCGCCATGGTCAGACCATCGCTATCGACGTGATCGATAATGTCGCCGGTGACGTTCAGTTGGCCTTCGATACGAAAAACCGGCACTTTGGCCGTGATTTGTGTGTTGGCAATCAACTCCATCAGGCCACCCTGCTTGAGGTGAACGAGTTGTCCTTGACTATCGTAGAGTGCAACTTCGCCCGGCTTGAGACTGACTTGACGATAGCGCTTATCATCCATCTTGATGCAAACATAGCCATTGGTTTTACCGCCAATAGCCGCGACGACACCTTTTGCTCCGGGTAGTGGCACGGATGTTATGCCGTAATCTTGAATGCGAGGCACCTCAATCACCTCACCAGATAAGGTTTCGATCTGCACCATTTGAATCGGTGGTGCGTCATTGACTTTAAGCAAGGCACCGACACGTAGCATTTGTTGCAGGCCACGTTTTAATGGTGACAGTAATTTCTGTAAGCGACGCATTACCAGACACCGCCTTCATCGTTTGGCTCTGGCAGGGCTTGTAGTTCAAACGCTTCAGGCAAACCAAGGATCAGCTCAGCGCGCAGCCCTTTATCATCAACTATATAGGTGATGCCTACGATCAATAGGTCACGATTGACATTCAGGTAGTGGTCTTTCACTGCGATAAGGCAATTGGGTTCGATCAATTCATCGTCTAAATACCAGCTCAGCATCGTGTAATTAAATGTCTGAGCTTTCGCTGCAGAAATATTTCTATGCCATGTGGCTCTGGCTTTGCAGCCAGCGGCATCTAAGGCATCTTCAGCTAGAATAATTTTAGGTCGATGACGAGTAACGGCTTTATCTGCCACGGTAGCTGACACCGATACCGTATCTATCCAGGCACTGCTGGTTTGGCCTTTAACCGTGTAGTGACTAAAGCGTTCGCGTGATGAGCGTTTACGACTACCGGCTTTAATGTTGACACCGGTTTCTAAACTGCCTTTCAGGCGTCGGGTTCCGGAACGTGTGATTTTTAGGCCACCCAAACCATCAGACACTAGCAGTACTGCTCTGATTTTAGCGACGGTATCGAGCACTTCAAAGGTGCTTTCACCTTCATCTGATTTCATTGTGGCAAACGGTTTGCTGGTATCAACCGTTGAGGACACCGGAATACCGTATGGCTCACAGAGTACTGACGCACCCTCTAATTGGTTACGACCAGCCCACTGAAACGATGGCGCGCTACAATCAACCAGGTCACCGGTTGCATCACGCCCTGCTACTTGAATGCCATTAGTGCTGTCATCATAGCTATGATCAACTTCATCAATATAGCCAGTGATGACCGTGTGATCATCAATCGTCACCTTGCAGGAATCGCCATCGTTAATAGGGCGTGGCGCGCTGTTTTCAGACCATTTATCAGTCAGCTTGAGATTAAACTCATTCGCAATTTGAACAATTGAACGATTGATCCGAACCTCTTCCCAGCCATACCAGTCCAGACCATTCACTTTCAAGGCGACATCATGCATCCAACACCTCCAAAGTCTGACCACCGGGTACAAATCCGGGGTGACCGATGTTATTGCGAGAGACGATATCGGTTGCACGATCAGCGTCTTGGTAGAGCTGATGCGCAATCACTAATGAGGGCAATGTCGCTTGTGGTGTATAGCGACGAACTTGCTTGAGGTTGGCGGCACGTTCTGTCAGGTCTTGAACCATGGAAGCCCGTAAATCTTGCAGTGCGATATAGGTCTCATCGTCTGCCGCTTGCATTTGCTCATCTAATACCTCAGACAGTTCATCACGTGCGGCAATCGCATCTTGAGCCGAGTCATAATCACGGGTACTAGCCACTCTGGCCGCTTCAATTTGTGATGATTGTTGTACCAGGTTAATGATTGCCTGCTGATTTGAGGCTTGCTGAACACGACTTGGCGTGGTGGTTGGCACGGCGGCTGATTCGCTACCAAAGCTGAACAGTTTACGAAACTGAGTCATGGCAGAAAGACTGCCGACACTGCCAATCACCTGCCCCGCTAAGGCATCGGGCAAACCAACAAAATCGGCAATGGTGGCATCGATAACACCTAATCCGGAAAAGCGTGACTCGATATCGGATAAGACGGTTTTCGCCTGTTCTTTCACCCAACCTGGAAAGCCGGTAACGCTGTATGCCGATGTAAATTGTTGCTTCACTACAGCTTGTGCGTTTTTGGCCGCTGCATTGACGCGTTGTTGCGTGTCAACTTTTGATGTTGGCTTGGCGCGTGACTCAGCTTTGTAAAAAGTCAGAGTAAATCGGGCAATACCACCTTCTTTATTGGTTTCACGCAAACTGCTGGGGCCAGCCTGCACACGGACACGTCCGAGGTAACGATGAACTAAGGTGCCAGAGCCTTTTTTGTTTAAAGCCTCAATCAGTTTGTCACGCTGCTGCCTGTAATCTTCACCCACTACAAAAGCAGGAAAGGAGTACACAGCATCTTTGCCGCCTAAGTCTTCGGCATAGGCATCATCTTTAAAGGGATAATCATGCAACTGGACACGGCGACCAAATTCGAGCGTATGGTCATCAACATAAAACTCAACGCCACGGAATGAGGATTGTTGAAGTTGCTCGCGCCATGTCAATACTTGTTCGGCCATTACAGATTCCCCACTGTAGGGCCAGTATCGACATTAATATCCATGTCATCGCTTTGGATATTTTTGACCTGGACACGCTTATCGGTGACTTCAATTTGCAGTTGGCTGCGTTTTTCCGCACTTAATGCGGCCTGAGCATTATCATTACCAAACAAAGCCAAGGCTTTAGCAATCGAACGGCCTAATGCGTCAGCAAACTCAGTGCCTTCTAATGCATTATCATAAATAACCTTACCGGCTCCGTAACCTGCCAAACCAGCAGCGCCAACTGCTAAACCAGCAGTACCCATCGCTCCGGCACCCATCGCTGCTATTGTTTTCATATTTGGCGCTGCTCTAAGCATTTGCCTACGATTAGGTTTTTTTACTTTTGGTTTCTTTTTTGGATCCATACCCGTTGGATCCATGCCGCCGCGCATATTGACAACATAAACAGGCGTTACCCCATCCATCCCGCCTAGTGCACCACCCATGGCGGATTTAGCTTTGCTGCCTTTAACAAAGTCGGAGATACCCTTGCCACCTTTATAGAGTTTCCTCGCTAGGATAGCTGTGCCACCGACTGCAACCAGACCTGCTGCACCTTTGATGAGCATATCCAGTGTTTCTTTATCAATGTCATTGATCGTGTCCGCCAATGATTGAATGTAGGTAGTCAGGTTTGAGTCAGCAAATTGTTGCCAGGCAGTGTAGAGGTTTCGCATAGCGCCTGCGGCATCATTTGCTGCTCTGGTCGAGTCTTCTAATGTGGTGGTGCCATCAGCGTGGACATTCATGAATTTATCTAAGCTTTCCAGCCCACCAGTGCGCTGGAACTCGGCAGTGGAAGAATTGAATGCACGCATGGCTTCTGCATCAAACACGGTGCTTAACAGTGTTTTTTTGCCTTGTGTTTTTTTGATAATGTCGACCATGATTTCATTGATTGGTCGCAACACTTCTTCGCCACGACTTAAAGCTTCAGCATCAAATATTTTGATGCCGCCGCTTTTGAGCATGTCTATTTTCTTAGCATCACTCAGTGTCCGCATTAAGGCTTCAAAAGCCGTCGCTGCCATCTCTGATGAGCCGGTACCCTGACGGATAACCTGCAATGCCGCACCCATCTCACGAATAGCAGGAATACCTTGCCGCCCCATCGAGGTGTAAGCGGTGACAACACGAGGGCCTAATGCCGCAATATTTTGCAAGGTGAACGCGCCTTCTTTACCTTGCACATTGAGTGTGTCGAGTGCCGTAAGCACGTCTTTTTCCAAGACGATGCCCATTTTCTGGAACTCACCTAGCACTTCACCAATCGATGTGCCTTCTGCACCGGTTGCCTGGATGGCTAAACCAATGTTGCGGATATTGGCTTCAGCAAAGTCCAGGTCACCGGTTTTCTCGACAATAGATTCAATCGCGCTGGTGATTTGACTTGGGTCAACTCTGATGTCGGGTGATTGTGCCGTTTCATAGATTTTCTTTTTCAGTTCATCGATTGCTTCAGCACCGATATTGGCTTGAATGCCTAGCCGAGTGAAGCGACGCTCAAGCGAGACTAAAAACTTGGCTGTTCCGGCACCAGCGGCACCGGTCAATAGTGCGGTGTAACGATTGCCTAACTTATCAAGCCCGTTACCAAAGCTGCTGACACTTCTACGCAACACGCCCATTTGACGTTGGCCTGTTTTGCTAAAGCGTTTCCAACGGTCTTCATTAACACGCATCTGGCGGCCGAAGTTACCTCCGGCGTTGATGTTGATGCTGGTTGTTAAGTCGTTTTGGCTCATCGTTTCATTAGCTGCGTATAAAAGAGTCTTAAAGGTCTATTTAATGTGTAGTTAAGAGGCGTCTGGCTGTACTGGCTGAACTTAATCGTCTGCCAGTTCAGGTTCTCCGCCAGACGCATCATGCTTCCCCCGCTGCATGACAGACTCCAGCACTGCCTGGTCTAATCGTTCTGCATGAAACTGAAGCAGCTCAAAATCTTCACGGTGAAATTTACGCAGGTCATCAATATCAACAATGCCGTCATAATCACCAATAGATTCAATCTGCTTCGCCAAGGTATGAAGCCCCATCAATGTCGGACTGACAGCAAACACATAGCCATCATCTGATGCCGTGACACGTTCAGACGCTAGCCCCGCATCAATGATGTCTCCAGGGGTTAACTCTCGCAGCAAGACTGTAGTGTGGGTTTTATCGCCCATTTTGACGCCGTGTTCGAGTGAAATTGTTATCGTGGCCATGCGTTTATACCTTCTCCGCCATATCGCCTGACATCTCGACATCCGCACTGGTCATGCCATGCTCAATCACATTCACAGTGAAGGCGTTACGCATTAAATAACGTTGGCCGGTATCAGTGATAAACGTGACGGTTTTGTTTTTCCACTTATTCACCTCTGTCACGTCAACCGTTGACGTGAGCAGGATTTTAAACTTCAGGTTCGGTGGTGAATCTGATTCGGTGAAATAGGTTTTGCCACCATGGCTCGACGGTTCTCTTGAAACACCACCCGGATCTAACGTGGCTTCGTTTTCTGACTCAATAACACCGCCGTCAATTCTGACTTTTACTTTTCCTGTGACTTGTTCGCTCATTGCTTACTCCTAAATTTAACGACGATATTCAGTGTGCACAGCCGTGACACGTAGGTTATTGATGAGTTTTGGTGAGTCATACATATCCAGACGGTCTGGATCGTCATCATGAATTTCAGCGATGATTGTGGCTTTATAACCTTCATAATCCTGGCACCAGCCGCGATCCATAAAGACGGTATACAAGGCTAAAAACTCATCTTCCATGGCATTAGGCGTCACCACCGCCTGACCGGCTGGAATATCAAAATCATCATCCGCCAGCTTGTGACGCGGGAATTTTTGAGACACCATTGCCCGTTGCTCAAAGCGGATGCGTTCTAATGTTTCTGCCGTGTTGATGTTGAGATAACTGTCATCAGCAAAGCCGGACGCATTGGTTTGATACATACTGATTTGACGTTCAATTCGTACCAATCCACCACGATCAACACTGTAAGTAGCAATACCATCGAACAGCAGCTGATTACGCTCGGTACCATCCCAACGCAGTTCTTTTTTCGGTGGCTTAATACCAGGCAATGCCAGCGTTCTTAGCTGACGTGCCGGGTCAATTTGCAAGGAAGCGGCAGCGACAACACAATTGACGCCAGCCCATAGATAAGGCGGAGTCGGTGAGTCATTGGTACCCATGCAGGTGACGTGTGGGCCATTTCGTCCACTGCCAAAAGTCCCGGTTTCTGAGTGGGTGCCTTTAAACGCAGTAAATGCCCGAAAGCCGATGGCACGCATTGGCCCCCAGCGACTTTCTGCTTCGGCTTCTAGCACCACTAAGTTGGCTGTATCGGTATAAGGCACTGCAAGCCAGTTGTACCATTCATCACCAATAGCAGTGAACACATCAGTAAGATCAGGATTACCGGTACCGCCAGACATGGCCACAAAGGTGAGGCCGACACCATCAGGCAAGGCTTCATCGTAGAAATTGAGTCGCATATCAATATCGTTGCCGGTTTCACCTTTCCACTTACAAGTGATATCGACCTCAGTCGACTCTGCACCATTAACTTCGGCTGTTACCGGTAAGGTCGTCTCTGCCGTAATGGCTGCAACGATAGCGCTGGCAATATCTTCATCCGTGTCAGCAGCGTCAACACCAATGAGTAAGCGATAGCCTGCGATGTAAAGAAAGACTGTGCCTCCTCGCGTGGCCGGGCCAGTAACGGTGATTGACCCGGTTGCTTGTTCACCGCCTGATGCATCATCTAAAGCCAAGAACCACTTTTCAGTAAACTGATCGGCATTGATTTGTGCCTTGCCCATTTCAGCCAACATAGAGCCTCGACCAAAATACGCTTCCAATTCTTCAGGGCTATTGGCACGAACTGCTTGCCCCGCTGGAATCGTGCCGGTTGACAGTCGCTGACCGATAACCAGCATTTTAAAATCAATATTGGCATTACCTGCCAACCGATTACTGAACTCAATGGCTGTAAACGGTAGACGTAATTTTTCAGGAATCGTATCAAAAGAAATAGCCATGCTTATGCATCCTTATCAGTTGAATCTGTGGGTTTGGCAGCAACGGCTTTTTTGGCATCCGTTTTAGCCTTGGCCAACGCTTTTTTAATGTCGGCGTCACTGGTTAGCTCAATCGCATCACCGTCTTTTATCCGCTTCAGGTAATACACTTCACGTGGCACGTATTCACCGTGCTGATTTAACAGACCGCCGCGTAGCTTTCGCACATTGACAGCCTGCTTGGCGGGTTTGATAAAAATTCGGTCTGGCATGGTTTATTGCTCCAATGTTATGTGGTCAATAGCGTCGGGTTCGTCGTCGCCGTCGACCAATGAATGTTCAGCATGAAAGGTGACAAAATCAGCCAACGTTGATGGGTCAAAGTCATTAGGAAATGGCATATTTGGCAACTCAAAAGTGACGGCATACATCGTGGCTTTGAAGCTTTGCTCCAGCTGCATTGAAAACAGATTCCTGACATTCTTCAGCGCCAGTGAACCGACCCCTGCAATCGTCGATTCATGCAGCTTAGGAATCAGTGCCGCTAAAATGTCATAAGCACCAATGGTGGTTGTGTCACCTCGACGCCGGGCGCTGTGGTTACCAACGTGACGGGTGATGACATACACATCAAAACGGCCATTGAGGCTACCGCGTGAGTTGCCTTGACCACCGAGAAACGTGGTGTAAACGCCCGGCGTTCTGTTTGAGGCAACCAACTGTTTCAGTACTGCCAAGTTCAACGCGCTGGGTAACACTTCAGCAGCGCTTAATGTATTGCCAAATAACGCCTGTGCTTTTTCAATGATGTGATCTTCAACGGTGCTAATGCTGTTCATATAAAGCTCTTATCTTTACGGTTAAAGACATTGCCACCGGTGTTGATTTTCACTGTGTTTTGGCTGAGAGGTTTGGCACCTTCTGTACTGATACCAATGCTCAATTCGCCACGGGCGATGCTTTTGAGTGACTTGACTGCTTCGTTGTACCGGTCTTTTACTTCATCGGGCGCTAGATTTTCGTACAAGTAATAGCGTGTAATTTCGCAAGCAATACGCACCAATGACCTTGGCAGCGGGTCAATCGGCAGGCTGTAACGGCCACCCAGATAACCATCAATCATGCTGTCTGAGTCGGCAATGGCTAAATTAATGACGTCCGTGTCCAGCTGACCCGTGTTTTGCTTATCCGTAAGCTGGATCAGTTCATCCTCTCCATATCGGGTGACCAGGTCTTGTTGTGTGCAGTAAGGCATCGTTGAGATATCCGCTTATAGCTCGACAACGCTGAACATCGGATCGGCTTCCAGGATGGCGACCTCTTCTTCGCTCAGCTCGACATCATCACTGCCTGACCAGGCACGACCTAAACGACGAAACCCATCCCGCATCACGGTCACACGGTAGTGTGGTAAAGCGTTCTGTTTGGTGCTTGGTTTAGAATCAGGGTCACTGTCGGTTGTAGTGGTTGTTGTGGTTGTGCTGTTTTTGTCTGAGTCACCGCCACCCCCATTATCATCAGCTTCTGAATTCGTTTTAGACTGAGCCTGCTTTTCGTCCTGAATGACTTTCCAGGCTTCATCACGCTCTTTGGCTGTAATGCTGTCCAGACCATCAAACTTTTTCAGTTCTTCGACGGTAGGCTTTTTGTCGAATGCCTTCTCACGTAGCAGTTGTAGTAAGTTTTCCATCATGCGTTCCTTATCTTGGTTATCAGGGCGGAAAACCGCCCTGATAAAGTTGTCTTAAAGGCTGATTAACTACGCGCCGCCGGTGGAACCGACAGACAGTTGCCAGAAGCCATACACGCCAGTCGCTCGCGCTTCGGCACCAAACTTGTATTCACGCTTATTGAATACATCATCGTTTTCCATATCCGTCTGGCTGACGAAGACAGGCTTCTTACGCATCTGGATAATGAAAGGCTTCACAGCGTTGCGGGTGTGGTGGAGGAACCAGACAGTATCAGACGTTAACCCCGGATTGACTTCAATTTTGGCTGTGCCTTTGTAGGGGTTCGGGCTGTCATCGTCGAGCTTGTCGGCTTCGACCAATTTACGTGCGACAGCTTCCAAAGCCGGTGGCACTTCGAGCAAGTCGGGTACCAGACGCAATGGCATGCCTTCGTCATCGGTGAACTTCATCATTGCAGTACGTGCCGCACCGTAAGACGCCGCTGCAGCCGCTGATGTTGCCGCGCTCAATGCCACTGTCAGTTTGTTCGATACCGAATCTTCATTCACTTCATGATCGGTGTCATAGAAGTACTGACCATCAAGACCTTCATTAATAAAGGCGTTGTTTTTCAGATCGTCCAAGATGATGTCGTGCAGTTCACCCGCTGAGTCACCCGCCATATTGGCTTGGGTGTTGTAGATACCCAAGGTGTCATCTTCGATATCGTTACGATCAACCGCGATGGTCGTTTCCCAATCTTCATTGGTGGCAGTGTATTTACCGGCTTTCAAGGCTTTGACATGCTTTTCACCCACCCATTTACGCATTTTCGGGAAACGTTCTAACCAGGCGTAGTCTTCGGTCTTGGTGCTAGACATGACCTCCATCGCAGTCAGTTGCCAGTTACTGGTTCGGGCTTTGAGTGCGTTATGGAAGACGGTTTTCAGGCCAATAAAAATATCTTGAATAGCCTGTTTGTTAATGATGATGCCGCCAAACGCCAGCATTGGCATTGCATCACCCATCATGGCCGTATTCAATGAGGCAGGGCCGGTCATTAGGCTGGCTGGCAATGACCAGTCAGCCGCCATCGCGGAGGTCATCATTACGAGAGCGCCGACGATGGCCATCGGCAAGAGAATCAGTTTTTTCATGGTGTCATCCTTATTAATTAGCTAAACCAGTGAAGTCTTAGTCGAATTTGACCCAGACGCCGTCAACATCAACGTCGACAATCTTGCCTGCAGCACTACGGGAGCCGGTGTCGTCAGTGTTAGCCACTGTCTGGTCATCGACGATGTAAGCGGTGGCTTCGATATCGGTGCGGTCAATCGAGCCATCGTTTGCAAACAAGAACGTGCCTTTGCGTACATCAATGGCTTTATCACCGGCAGAGCCAGCACCGTTATCAACGTGCTGGTCTGCACGGCCTACGGCTTTCAAACCGGTTGCCGTTGAACCAGCCTCAGCATTGCCAGATGAATCAAGCACAACAATAGAGCCAGCAAAGATGACACTTGATGCCGCCACTGGATGGTTGTGAACTTCACCTAACCGTTGCGGGGTATTACGGTCTTTGGTTAATGCGGCCATTACTTATCTCCTTTGAGTGATTTGGCGTATTCGGCTGGCTCGACACCCAATTGCGTACAAACCGCCAACTGCGCATCAGACAGAACGGGGTTGCCGTCGTCATCGACTTGCTGTGTGGTGGTTTGTTTACCTGTCAGGGCGGCAATGGGGGCGGCTGATTTAAGGTAGGACTTCAGCACATCAACCGGCTGGTCTTTAGCCCACAGCTCCATGGCGGGAGTGAGCTTGCCATCTGCTTTGGCTGCGGCAATCATGGCGTCCTTGTCATTGCCATCCAGGCGCGCTGTCAGAGCAGCAATTTCTTCGCCTTGCTCTTTAATAACAGCCATAGCGGTGTCGGGGGTAGCCGCAGTGGCAGCAGCAACAGCTTCATCAGCGCTATCGGCTTTTTTCTTTAGCTCACCGAGAGCATTGCTAACCGCTGTCAGCGCAGCAAGCCCTGAAGTGTCTTTCAGCTCCAATGTGGTTGCCATGTTGGTAACCTGCTTATTCATAGCAGTCAGAGCTGCAGTCACCGCTGATTCATCGGCATCAGCTGCAAGGCCAAATAATTGGCGTAACAGCTTTAAAGTCTCCTCGTTCATAGAAGCGTCCTCTTGTTTTGGTTGCGGGAGAAGGGAAGCCGCTGCCAATACATCATCCATTCCATCAATGGCTGGGTTATTGGTTAACGCGACATGAAGTAAATCCAAGACATGACCTGTTTTGGGGTCATAGGTGAAAACGGGTGAAATATATTTATATTCTTTGTTGGTGATGAAGCCGTTGGCTTTTGGTGTCCATTCAGGACTAGACAACATGAGACCTTTATCAGGCACCCAACTCAACGCGGCAGGCTTACCCCAACCGGCAGCGGGTGCAGGCTGACCATTTTTAGCAGCCAACAAAGTTTGGTGTTCGTAATCGAAAACGATGTCGTTCTTGCGTGATTGAACGCGATTAATAAGTGCAGCTGCAGAAACATCATCAAGATACCAAGGGCCACTCCCTGCCATCGCACCGCGAGGGGCATCGAACTTGCCAGCAGGAAATAACTGGACGGCACCATCAGTGCCGACCAGTAGTGAGCAGATTGCAAGCGCTACGTTATGCATAGCGACCTTGAGGGAATGATGTCATGGCGAGTCTCCTGTTCGTCGTTTATTTCAAGAACAGGTGCCACTCTACGAATGCGGGGCAAAAAAAATGCCCTGAAACAGTTCAGGGCATTAAATATTTGTTGTTATTGAAGATACCGTCTACGCATAAAAACGGCAACAATCAGAAGTTAAGATGCAACCGCTTGACCTATGCAATTAGCTTCAGCATCCAGCATTGTCCATTTACTACGTACACTTTTTGACGTGACAGCATTATCAATCTTGCGATTTTTTAGAATTAGGAGCAATGCCGTCATATATAGTACCGCCCTTAAAAAGAGTGAACCTCTGACAATGTGATAAAAGACAGTAAGGTGCATTTCTTTTTGGGCTTTTAATATCAGTTTCTTTTGATGCTCTGACTCTGTTTTTAAGAAAGCATCCTCCCAACGCTCTTGATAACGTTTTAACTGAGGACTATTTTTAATATCATTCCGGCCCAAAAATAACGTCAGGATAAAATGCATCGCACTTAACTGATGGGTGTATCTAATCACCCCATTCAAAGTCGTGCGTGTAATGCAATACAATTCATTATCAAAATCAATTTCTCCCGCTTCAGCGGCATTGAATAATTGATCACGTATATCAAAAAGGCGCTGACGAGTAGAGTCGTTCAAATAGCTTCTATACTCAACAAACCAGGCGTACCAAATCCCAATAAATAACGCGATCAGTAATATTGAATCATTCAATTGTGAATCCATCACACATCCTCCGGTCTTGTTTCGCCTCTTGGCGTTAAGTCACTAGATGTTCTCTTACTGTCCACTTCTTTTTCATACATCTCTTTATATGGTTGATAGCGTTCAACCACATTTTTTCTATGTCTTGACTGACCTCTACCATATAAAATCCCGAACACACCAAAGAGACCACCGAGCAAGCCAACTAGATAACTACTCTCTTCAGCTGACTTTTCATCCTTGTTAATTTCAGCGTGGATTTTCGCGTTAATGCCAATATCAGCTTTTGTTGTTTTACCAGCCCATGAAATTGCAACTGGCGATAAAAGATATAGCCCTAAAACCAATGCTGACCCAGCAATAAACCACCTTATAGTTTTTGACCACTCAGCAGCTCGCATTGTTGCGATACTTCCCCGAAGCGATGCATTTTCAACGAGTAAGTCTGTTCTTGATTGATATTTGTCTGCCATCAGGCACAAAAAAACCCGACACCAATCAAACCATCAGCATCAGGGTTACTCCCTATTAGTAGTTATCCATAATAAGGCATATTGTCACAGTTTTACATATCCAAGCAATAGCAACACTATTAAAGACCGCTTAACCCCGTTTAAATTCCCGCACAATCGTTTAATACTTTTATATTCCAATACTGACCGCACATCAACAGTTAAAACAGCTTAGAACGGCACACAGAGATTCAACGTAGTGCATCTTGAAAGTGTTCGTAAAGGGTATCAATTATCATTTGTTCATCGTCTTCTGACACACCCAAGTAGGGCCTGGCGGGAATACCTCGGTCTTCATCACCGAACTGATGGGTCGCGCCCTGGATAAGGTTGGTACCCATTTCCATACTCTGGCTGCTGGTGTTATAGGCTAGCGTGTCACGCATGAATCCTTCTAGCACCAGCACCTTGTCGGCGTTTTTCTTTTTACGTGCCTGATATTTCGGATCGAGTGGCTCCCATGGGTTACTTTCAGGATCGACTTGCTGATCCCATCGATCATGGGTGCTGTTAAGTAAACCTTCACCGATATCGATAAAGGCGGGTTCCAAGTCTTCACCGGCATCGACCAGGGCGCGTAGCCGGGCGGCGATGGCTTTATCCGGGAAGCTATAGTCGATACTGATTGATGCGCCTGCCATTATTCACCTATACTATGTTTATCGGTTGCGATGCTGGCGCGTACGCCCATAGCATCAAAAACCCGCCAACCTGGTGCGTCAGGAAAAGTGGCCCCATCATTCTTCATCCCCATACACCAGATACCCCTTACGCTGACTGTTCAGGTAATTACGGCGTGATGTCGGGATAAACGTCCAGCTTTCCAGTAACCCCTTTCTCACATTGGCCACCGCGACCAGGTACCGGCCTTTACCGATATCGTAGGCTTTGACAATGCGAGAGCGCAGCACCACTTTGCCAGTGCCGTTGTGTTGCTGGAACGATAACCAGACTTCATAAGGATTGGTCAGCAAGTCGTCCAGTAACGGCAGGAACTCAGCACGGGCGGGATCAATATGTTCTGATAATGCCTTGCTGTTGAGCAGAAACGGTAAGCCTCCGGGGGTGTAGAGTTTCTCTTCACCCACTTGTTTTTGCAGCTGCTCATATACTTCTGCTTTTTTATTTAAGCGTGATCCCAACTTCACCGGCGACTTGGTGAAAGGTATCTGTTGTTCTCTGCCAGCTTCAGCCCAGCCTTGTGGTGTGAGCGTTGTCCACTGAGTGCGTGTTTTTGTGTATTGCGCCATCACATCATCAGCCAGCTGCTCACCAAAAGCGGCTCTGCCTGGATTATAGGCGAAGCCCGGATCAACACCTTTGGGTACGCTTACGGTACGAGGCGACGGGCCTCGGACACCGACCACTTTATCTTCCAGTTCTACTGCAGGAGCGTTATCCGGGCCAGTTTTACCGAGCTTATCCATATCGCGTTTGCTGAGTGTTCTGACCCGACACTTGCAACCCCAGCCGTTCTGGGGGTAATGGGTCTGCCAGAATGGGTCGTCGGCATCAAGGATTAATCCGTCCCAGGCTACATGCTCTGGCCGTGGATGCTCGACAGCATCATTGTGTATGTACTGCCAGAATGGTCGAGTGTGTTTGACTTGCTGCATCTGGGCATATCGACCAGCGTTATGGCTTTGATACAGATTGGTCTCGTAGATAACCCGGCTGCGCCAGTTGCGACCACCGTTATAGCCCCAGCCGTGCTTGCTGACTATCTGATCAAAGTCTTTGCGAAAGTCCTTCAGGCTCATGCCTTCAGTAATCACTTTGTCCATTGATGAACGAAAATCGTTAAGCAGGTCTTCTTTCATCGCCCCGGCAATGACAAAGGCACGGGCATGCTGGCCCTCATAGATATCTGTCCAGGATGCCGTCGGCAGGTTCAGCTTGTCACGAAACGCATCAACCGCTTTATTGAAAGGCATGGAGCCGTAATTGATGTTCATTTAGCCAGCTTCATGCAATTTTTGCTTCAGCAGATAACCTTCCAGTTGCCAGATTTTATTTTTGGCATTCTCATAGGCTATCTTCTCACCTATTTCAGCGTCGAAGTTTTCTGGACTAGCGCAAGCTGATTCACCTGTTACAGTAAAGCCATTTTGTAAAGTTAAGCAGCAGACAGTTAATTGGCTTCCTTCAAATACGTGATACTGCTCTGACTTGATTACAGCCTGAAGCATATCTGGAGTTAACCTTGGAGCGTTAAGTTCTTTCTTTTGAATTTCATTTTCTATTTCAGTCATTTTCAGACACCTCATAACGCCCAGCCAGCTCAGCGGTGGCCAGCGCCATTTGAATCACGTCAGCAAGTTCTTCCGGGTCAAGAAAACCGAATGCTTCGACCAGGCGATCCTGAAAGTCTTCTAGCGTGCCACCGTTATCATCCACTTCCTCTAATAAGGATTTAATACGGTTATAAAGGTCGTCTAACGGTGACTGTGCTTGTGTTGCCAGTTGATTCACAACACCATCTAACTCTGTTTCATTATCACCGGCTTTGGCTGCAGCGGTAGCGGCGGCATTCGGGCGTGCAGCATCATTTTGTTCAGGGGTGTTAGTTGGAACCGGTTCATAGCCTTCACCATAGATCTCCGTCAGTTTTTCTTGGTTAAGCCGGTAGCCCATATCGAACAAAAGCTTATCGCGTTCGGCGCGTTCGTTAAGTTCTTCACCTTCCTCAGAGATGAACTTGATACGTGGGCCACGGCGTGGATCGGCACCGGGAATATTGAGTGCAACCATTGGCCAAAGTAGGTCACGGTTTAAGGTGCCAGCAATTTGCCGCACGTCACTGACCAGCAGATCATGACGCACTTCATTATGGATATCACCCAGGTTAGAACCCAGACCGGTATTTTGTGCCGTACTGGTTAAGGTGCCACCGAGAATCGCTTTAGACTGAACCGACTCGCACCAGTTGATCATAAACTGGTATGGGTCGCTGGCTCCCTTGGCGGCCTCTTTAAAATCGACATCCATACCATCGGGCATGATGCCTGCAGCACTGTGGCCGATACCAATGACGGCGCGAAGCAAGGTATTTTTTTCTTCATCACTGGCACCGCTGGGGTAAGTGCCGAGTCGCATTGGTATGCCATAGACTTCCAGAAACTCGGCCAGATCCCGAATGCTGTAGTTTTTAAACAGGTATGGCCATGCGAGGATACGATGCAAACCGCCACGGGCAATGCTGCCAGACTTGGCTTTATGAACATGCGTTACCCAGCCAAACGGCCACAATTCATCACCTCTGCCACCACTGTTACGCAGCAGAATCTTTTTGCGATCATTTTCATCGATGGTAAATAGGCGTGCTGATTGATGCTCTAGCGTTGGTAACAGCGTTTTACCCAGCTTATGCCAACCGAGTTCCAGCATCGAATAGCCTTTGCCAATCGCATCACCGATATCGAAAAGGTGATCTTCGAAGTCTTCCATGTCAAGCAGCCACTCTTTGACCTCTTCGGCAAGCGCTTCTTCTTTTTTATCGGCATTACGCGGTGCGACCACATCCCAATCGACACCCATCAACGCCCGTTTTCGCTTACTCATTTCCGCAAAGACATGGGCATCTTTTTCTTCCATATCTTCAAACAGGTCGGCCTGTTCGACCAGATTGCCTTGTTCAGCTGCTTGCAGAATGCTGGCTAACTTGCGTGGTGTTAAACCACCTGAAGGATGGTTCTCAAACTCTTTACTGATAAAGCCGAGCTTGGATGTTTGCTCTTCACTCAGTGCTTCTCGCACCTGTACTGGCTTACCAGCGGCATCTACGATTTGACTTGTTCTTACTTGTTCCATTGTTACCATCCACCGCCTTTTTGCATCAGGCTGCTGTAGTCGTTGTCGGGGTTGTCGCGTTCGGTTTTGCTGGGGGCTGCTGTCCACTCAATCGGTGAAGCCAAATCAAAGCTGGCAGCATGCGCCATGACCAAACTAATCGCTGCGTCACCGTGTCGGCTTTTGGCAGCATCGGTTTTACCATCGGGCAATTTCGGTACACCTTTAATCACTTGCAGCGCACCGATATCGTCTGCGACATCGGCATCACGCGGGATAAGAATGGTGTCGTCCTCAAACGCAGCTTTGAACTTGGGCATATTATCCAGGTACCAGCTTTGGCTAAGCATCACTTCTTCGACCACATTGACGCCATAGCGGTACTTGGCTTGCTCTGCCAGATACTGACCATTACCACGGGCATCCAGCTTGGCCGCACTGAATCGAGGCAAACGATCACAGATATAAAACAGCACCTGCTCTTGCTGCTTGAACGGCACGTTGTGCAGTTCAACCATAAATGGCACTACGCGCCTGAGCTGCTGACTGATGGTCATCGGTGTCAGCACGGTTAAGTCACCGGAGCGACCAAAATCTTCGCCTAAAACGTGGCGTAAATTGGGATTTAACTGGTCTAAAAGCGGCTTTAAATTAACCTCACACCAGGCCAGCATTTCTGCCTGGCGAAGATGCTCTGGCCACAGGTTGAACTCGGCGGTACCGGAATAGCGCAGCACCGGCACATCATGCATGCGGGACTCACGTAGGGCGCGGCTGATATAGGTGCCACCGCCTTGTTTGGGGACGCAGTCATATTCTTCTTCGGCATCTTCGGTACTGGCAGTATTTTTACGAAGCCCAGCTTTCCATTCGTCTTCGCCTTCTTGTGTCCATTGAATTTTCTGAATTTGGCAGATGCGTTTATAGAGACCCATTTCACACGCATCATCCAGTGTGATTCGATGAACGCTGTAATCTTTTTTTCCAGATCGACTGTCTTCGATGAGTTCATTGAACAGGTTTTCTACGCCATTATGCGTAGAGATGATTCGAATTTTGCTGCCCCACATCGTCAGAGCTAACGCAGCTTTTAAAAGCTCATCAAGTGCATCATGGAATGCCGCCTCATCAATGCAGACATTACCCTGACGACCACGCATATTGCTGGGTCGTGAGCTGAGTGCCTGAATCTTAAAGCCGCTGGCAAAGCGAATAGTGAAGGTGAGAATATCTTTGTCTTCATCTTCAAAGATTTCCTCTTCAATGGCTGAGGCAGCCTTATTGAATGACTTAGCCCACATCGAACAAGCATCAATAAACTCTACGGCCATCTCTTTATTAGAACCAACGTAGTAGCAGTTGGTACCGCCCGCAGCCTTTGACGATGAGGCGGCTAATACTTGATCGGCTGCTTCAGCCCAAGTTAAACCTGTACGTCGTGACTTTTCAGCAAGCTTAAGAATACTGTCATCTGCCATCCAGTTCTTTTGATATGGCAGCAGGACATCATTCGGATCGTAATCTTTGTATATGGCTAAAGCAGCGCCCATCGCTTAACCCAGCCCCAGTATTTCTGTCTTGATTGAATCAATTGCTTTTTGGCTCATGCCTTGGCTGACCATAGACTTTTCAGCTGTCGCTGCAGCTTCGTTAGCGGCTTCGGCTCTGATGGCTTTCTCTCGCTCTTCATTCATATTGGCCGCTGACTCCAGTCGCTGAACAGCGAGTGCCAATTGAGCCAGCATTTTTGGCTCTACAGGGGTATCACCTTCAGCCATATGCATTGCTGAATCAAACGCCATCGTGCGGATGATTTCATTGACTAACTTACCAACCTGGCCTTGCGGTGCAGCGCCCAGCTTGCCGATCCACATGCTGGCCAGTTCGCGTGATTGCTGTAGTTTGGCTCCGACATCTTTCATCTTGACGGCATATCGATTGACCGCAGACTTGCTGACGCGATCATCAGTGCCGAGCTGTTCAAGGATGGCATTGATTTGTGCTGTGGCATCCAGTTGTGAGACTCGCGGATCTCGCAACAGGGTTTGCAGCTGCTCCAGAATATCGGCTGGCAATTGCTCAATGGATGAGGCGCGAGCCATTATTCAGTCGTCTCTACGCTGATGGTGATGGGTGAATAAGAATGTGACATCCCAACACCAAAGAAATAACCAGCGGCAATGATGTAGCAAAAAATAACCACACTCTTTAACACTTCTTTGCCGAAGCTCTTTATATCTTGCTGTAACAGCCAGTTCTTTAATTTTCTAATCATGGTCGCGCTCTCCCAATACCATCAATTCGGCTCCGCCCCAGCGCAACATCGACGCCACGCTGAGTCACCTTGGCAATCAACAATTCACCAACCGTTGTAATCGCCAGCAGACCTTGCTCTTCCAGCCAGCGCAATTCGGTACGAACACGATCAGCAGACACATCATGACCAACACTGGCCAAAATCATTTGCAAGATGTTTTCGTTATGCGAGTAGCCAGGGTCTTGCTCCAATGCCTGCAATAAGGCAAGACGAATAGATTCTGTGAGTATTTGATTAAAGCTCACCGCTTATCTCCTCGTAACAGATAGTCATTGATTAGCGTTAGCTGGGTTGTCATGGCTTTCAAAGAGCCAGTCATTTCGCTGATGTTTTCACTCATTCCATTCATGCGATTGTAGATATTGCTAAGGTCGGTATGCGTTGGTGCACCATTCATTCGCTCTTCAACGATATCCATTCGGCTAACTACTTTAACTATCTGCTGGCTCACTTCTTTAATCTCTGTTTTATTCACGCGATGGCGATTGATTAGCCAGGTGTAAACCCAATTACCTGCAAACAAAAAAGCCAGAAACACATCAAACCAAAACCTGTATGCGGTGTAATCTAATTCCATTTATCGCTCCCGCTTAGCCTTAATGTTTTGACAGTCCACACAGCGCACCGCGTCTGGTCTTGCTTCCAGTCTTTTATTTGGAATCGGCTCACCACAATCCAAGCAATAGCGAATACCGTTTTCTTCATCAGGTTGTTCTGTTTCTCTGCTACTTCGAAGCACCGTCTGAATCGCGATATCCCTGTCTTTTTGTTCGCGCTCCTGGGCGCGGTCGAACACGTCCACCATGCTTATTTACTTTCCTTGTTACGGCTTAAAAGAGTAGATAGATTCTGAAATACGCCCGGAGGTGGCGTTTGTCCGGCTGACACTTGTTTATCATCAGAACGCTTTTTCACTGAGACACCCAGCACAGCAAGCGCGATTGCCCACATACCAGATAGGTTGACCATGGCATTGATAACAGCAGGAGCGTCATTCGGTGAAATAACGATCACAATGCCCAAAGCAGACATTTGTACAAACCATGTCACGGCAATGGTGTAACCGAAGAAAGGTCTCCAGCGACGGACGAATGAATCGCCAGAGGTGTACTCGGTTCGCATGGTGGCGTTGATGGTGGCCAACTGCTTGTTCTCGGCTTCTAGTTCGGCGAGAACGATAACGTTCATTTCTTTTTGCAGTTTTAGTTGAAGCTCTGGATCATGCTTTATTTTGGCTAAGGCTTCATCAGCGTTACCTGCGCCCGTTACTGCATTGGCTGCTTTAACAACCTTATCAGCGACGTTACCAGCCCTATCCCCCATTAAAAGCCGGGTTAGCCCCGGCACGAATTGCGCTAATCCTAAAGCAATGCTAATCGGCTCCATGAGTCACCTCTGTATTGATAAATTGCTGCAACACAAACAGACGGCGCATCCAGCCCATAATGAAGCGTTCTTGTGATGGGTTTTCAACGGCGAGGTCATGATAGAAGTCAGCCCGATAGGCAAGGCTGAGAGTGAGCTTGTTAGTAAGGTAGTCTTCGTTATTAGCGAAACGTCTGATAGCGCCAAGCGTTTCATCACCGATCACACCATCTACTTCCACGCGATAAGCGCATTGAAGGAATTTGATTGCTGTTTTGGGCCGGTGGTTTACTACCGAGTCAAACAAGAAACAACCAATGACTGGTGGCAAATCGCCACAGCCATAGGCTTGCCAGTAGTCACGGAAATAGAGTGCAATGGCATCATCTAATGTCAGCAGTCTGATATTAAGATGGGGGTATTGACGCTTGCTGATGCCGTAGTTGGTTTCGCCACCGGCATCGTTTGGATCATCCACATAGCCGCCTTCAATCTTCAAGACATGATTGACTGCTTTGAGGAAAAGTTCTGGGTAGGTTTTGTTTGTGTCCATGGGTTGCATGATGCTTTCTGGCACAAACAAAAACGCCCTGAATGAGTTCAGGGCGCTGGGGTGTTACTACAATTTAGTTAAGCAGGTTTTAGAAGTCTGGGCAATCTTGAGTTATTTTTTTCAGACTGGCTGGAAGTTATAACCAAGCTGGAAATTTACCTATAAGATTCATTGGACTTGGTCTTTCAGCTGACACCGTTGAACCCAACCGTTTGACATTGCATCCATATCTACTTTTTCAAAACTCTGCCCGGAACGGGCTGCAAATCTCTCAGCTGCCATTCGGTAGCTATTATTTACCCAGTTACTACGCGACTCATACTGCTCATCATTCAATGTACTGGGGCTGCCATAAATGCGATTCGCTGCCAAACTCACCATACCCTGAGCAGTGAAAGCATCACACCATGGCTGGAAGAGTGAGTCATCGGCTGCAAAAACTGATGAAGAAAGTAGTAGCGCATAGATACAAAAAGCGAGTTTTTTCATTTTTAAGTTCCTTTTATCAACAACCGATACAACCGCTACAACTTAGCAGATAGGTTGTTCGCGTTGTAGTGGTTGTTAAACCAAACTATAGGTGTAAGCACCTTTTATTTTCTCAGATTGCCAGTGAATACGGTCAAAGCGATCTAGTCTATCACGGGCGGTTTTATCATCTTTTTTGTGACCGCAGGCGTCCAGTAGCTTGGTTTTATTCAAACTACCTTGCTCCTTCAGCACGGTTTTTACCTTGTCGATAAACGCTCTTTCTTCATCGTTGAGTGTGACTTCGTCGAGATCCAGTTCGGTTAAAAACAGATCTGCCACTTCTATTCTTAGTGCGATATTGGCAATGGCAGCACGTTCTTTTTTAACTTCGAGCAGCCAGCGAATTTCACCTTCGGGCGAGTCCGCTTTGATAAGACGGTACATATTATCGACGCTGTTACGTAGGTTGTTTGATCCTTGATAGTTGCTGCCGTTCTTGGTGGAGTGATGCAACACAATAATGGTGGCACCGGCGTCACGTATCTTTTTCAGCTTGTTGCCGATCCGCATGGCTGTCAGGTCATTATTGATATCACCAAAGTCTCTGAGACTGTCCAGCATCAGCAGCATGTTTTTAAACGCGTTGCCATAGGCTCTGTTTTCAAGCTCATCCAGCAGTTCGAGTGGCTCACCATTGAACTTACTGCGGTGCGAGTAGGTTAGATTCGGGCAGGCTTCGATCAGTTTATGTTCGATGCCACGCTCTTTCAGCACACTGATGGGGTTATCGACATCGATGTACAGCACATTCATCGCGCCTTGCTCACTACCACTGTTGTGTTCAGTGGCATATTTTGCCAGCCCGAAAAGCAACCAGCTTTTACCCATGCCGCCATCGGCATAGATCATAGTGATTTGTTTTTTAGGCAAAAAATTAGGGTATAAAAACTCAACACTATCGTTGAAGTCATCAGTTGTGAGTGGATTGATAAAATCGAACATTAAAAGAGATCCTGTTGTTTGTCATTTTCAAGTTGACGCTGTTTAGCCTGGCGTTTGTAGACAGCGCGTTCAGTAATTTTTTGTGTCCGGGCGACTTCTGCTTTGGTAAAGCCTTGATCAAGCAGACGGCTTGTCTCTGCCAGATCCACTTGGTATAGCCTTGCTTGAAGCTTGGGGATGGCGATTTTCTCATTACGGAAGGTATGCACGAACTGTTTGTATTGATCTGGACTAAGCACTTGCTTTAGGTCACCTTGCCCCGGCACTCGAATAGTGACACCACCGAACTGTTTCACCAGACGCAACAGTCCATCAAGACCGATCACATCGGCTATCTCTCTGGCTACAGGTGGTAAATAATCAGGTAAATTCACTGGCTCGGTACCTTGCTTATGGCAGCGCTACTTGAGTGGCACGTTCAAACGCGACTTTGTCATTAAGGTGATCGACGATGGCATTGAGTAGCGGCACATTACGACGCCACTTGCTGGCATTCGCACGGCGTGCTACCAGCTTCTCGACATAGCTTTCGCTCAGGTTCATGGCATCCAGTAGGTACTCAACGGTTTGCAGCAGGCTGCGTTTTTTCTGTTCCTGATATAACGCGGCAATGATCGCTTCAAACTGCTGACGCTTGTGCACCCACTCCAGACGTTCAATACCAGGACGGCCTGTTGTTGCATGGCCTTTACCACCGGTGACGTGCCAGGCTATGGTTTCAGCGTATTCCCAACTGAGTTGCATATCGGTCAGTAAGGCTTCAATTTTTGCCATATACGGGCTGCGATTGAATGGCTTTCTGCCTGCGCGTTTAGGTGGTTTAATCGCTTTGGCATCACGTAGCAAATTGACTAAATGTTTCAATTCTTTGTCCGTCATCTTGCTGCACGAACGTTCACCGGTATGGTCTCCTTGCCATGTGCGACGAGCTTCTTCGTCCTTAAACAAGCGGCTAGCGCCGATATGAACAAGCTGGATTAGCTTTTGTCTTGAACTCATAGCTGCCCCACGATTTGTAGATAACGGCCAACAAACATTAAAAACGCTGTGCTGGGAGACACTGGTTCAATGGCTTTTTTTAATGGCTCAATATCTTTAATTAACGGCCATTCATCATCGTGTGGTGCCATCAAGTCACGCTGCTCTGTGGCTAACAAGACCAAGTCTGCGTGCTTCACTTCTGCAGGCATCTCAGCGTCTAACCCAAAACGGCCTAACACGGCTTTTTCAACACGCTTCTCTATTTCACGATAATCGGGCAAGAGGTTTTTCAGTGGTCTGGCCACATCACCAACAAACGCCTCTGCGGCATCATGCAGCAGTCCGTGCAAAGCCATTTCAGGCGGTACAATTTCAGACACATAAACCGAATGTTGGGCTACGCTGTAGAACTTATTAGTGTGGCCAGCGAAGCGGCAAATGTTTGATAGGCCATGAGCGGCAACGTAAATGTCGAACTCAGACTCTTCAGGACACATAAAGTTAAAGTATTCACCACTGATAGTGAGTATGTCTGGTCGCATCTCGCTTGCTTCTTTCATGTTCATTATTTGGATTCCTCTAACGATCCCCAGCTCCATGCAATGGAGTTATGGCCACAATGTTTACAGCGGAGGATATGAATGTTTTCCGGTGTAACCTCTTTTGCTGTTTTGTACTTGTGACCAGATATATACCGACCACGACTAAGCGACCGCCAGATGCAACGTGCAAAACAGATTGGGTTCCTTAATTCATCCATATCATCTCCCGGATTTTTCACTGCCTTAACCCCAACGAAGGGGCTAAGTAATCCGTCTCGTGGATCAGTCGGCGTTGCCCGGCGGGGAGAAAGGTTATAAAACCCACCGTCTCAGCTGCAGTCTGTTAGTTTTTTGCTGGCACCACCTGTCTGCTGACGCGCCGTTGGTTAAGCGGATTTAGGCTGAATATCGATGACGCGATACTTCAACTGTCGTTGAACCCCATCACGGGGACTGGTGACGGTTGGTCGCTCACCAACTTTTATGTCTGATACAAACGTGCCACTCCAGATACCAGCCTGAAATGGTCTTGAATCAACAACGACGCCATCTTCATCGATGTCCCACTCCAGAAAGTCCTGGCCCCTGTCTTCGAATACAATCATTTCCATAGAAGACCTCACAGAGCAGCCATATCGAGAGCCAGATTCTGAAACTTGCTCTCGGTGGTCGGGCGGTAATAGAAACGCACATAGGCGCTGGAGCCAGTGATTTGCATCGAATCTTTCAGCGCCTCCATGGCTTGCTTCCATTTGTGATCGTCAATCTCCAGCCGCAGCAGTCCGAGGATTCGGGCAGCACTAAGCTGGCCTTCAGTGTTGGTTTTGAAGGCGTGATCGACCAGGGCTTTGATATTGTCGTTGCTGCCTTCTGACCATTCTTGAATGCATTCATCAATCAGGGATTTAGCTGCTTCAGCACGCTCATCGAAGTGCAACAGCTCGGCCATTTGAATGCGAATCTGGCGTTTACCGTCATAGCTGGTGAGGCTGATATTGCCTTTTTTGCCACCGAGCTTGGCATCGTATTTTTCTGCAACAAGCTCGACGAAGGCATAAACGTCATTCATCGCCTGAGCTTTGAAGGCGACCATCTGCTCTCGCAGCAACTCGGCCTTACCAAACAGTTCTTCGATAAGATCATCACGATCCAGATCGATTTGTTTGATTTTGCTAATGGGTACAAGGTGACCTTGTGCGTTCACCTTGTGTTGCTCTGTATTGATAGCTGTATTCATGGGTTACTCCTGTTTAAGCCACAACTTTCCACTGCACCTGGCAGCCGCTGACTTCTGTGGCGTAGGTTTCGAGACGACGTAGGCCGGTTTTAATGCGGGTTTTTGTGCCGCCCTTAAGTCCACCTGGACTGTCGTTGTAGCCGACGATGGTGATGGTCGGCTTTCTGGCTTCACCGATGTTGATATCGGTAATGGTGAGGCCACGTCGTGCTAGTTCTGCTAAGCAGTGGCGAACGTCTTCTACTTTTTTGCTGATGATGTCGTTACCCAAATTCTTGTTCATGATTAGGCTCCAATTTTGCTGTGTTCACAGCCGCCACGGCAGGCTCTATAAAGTTGAATGCGTGTCGGGTTTGTTGCTGCATACGGGCGGCTTTGGTATTCAATGCATTGGTCGCTGGGGATAGCACCAACCACCGGGCATTGCACACTGCCGGACATAAACTTGCCTTCAATGAGTGCTTGCAGTCGGTCAGTTCTGCCGGGGTATTTACTCTTGATGACCTGGTTAATCACGGTTGGTGAAGGAAAGCCATCATTCTGTCTGAGAACAGCGGCCACCTTGGCTTGTGATGTTTTCTCACATTCGGTTTTGAGTACTTGTTTCCAGTCGCTCATTTGTTGTCATCCTTTTCTTTCTGAATGCGGTTATAAATTTCTTCACGATGAACAGAGACATCTTTTGGGGCTTCAACCCCGATCCGGACTTGATTACCTTTGGTACCAAGCACATTCACGACAACGTCATCACCGATAATCAGGGCTTCGCCCACACGTCTTGTTAAAATCAGCATTACTCACCTTCCTTTAATGAAATGGGTAACTTGCCAAGCAGTGACAAACTAATCTTCACGCCTAAATGAACGCCTTTGAGCACCTCCGGATCGGTTATTTCAATCTCTTCACCGATTTTGATAGAGGCACCTTTTTGATCCACTATCAGCTGCAATTCATCAACTCGTTTCTGGTGCCATGCCATTAATTGTTGAATTACGTCTACTGTCGCTTCATCCATTACTCACCATCCTTTGGCCATACGACCTTGTTTAAATTGGGATCAAAGACTTGTTTAATGCGTTGAATCATCGGCGGCTTTGGACCGGTATTCATCGCGGGTAATAGTTTGTATCGCGCCAGACCACCACCATGGTTGGCTGGGATTATCTCTTTGAGATAATTCGCCTTAGCCAGAAAGGTGATGTAATCCTTGGCAGTGTTCGGTTCGATAGGTGTTTCTTCCGTAGAGGCTGATGCCACCAAATCACGCCAACTGAAATCACTCAGAATTCGCATGGTTCGCCACATCTGTTCACGGCTCTCGCCACCAGTGACGTGGTCACCTTTGCGGTTGACGCGAGGTGCATTCACACCGACATCACGAGTCAGCCTCCAGACAATGGCACCGCCCATGCGCTTGGTGGTGCGTTCCAGATAGCCAGCACCTTCCAGCCCTATCACGTAGGTTCTGGCTGTTCGGCGATTCACTTCATTCAGCTGTTTGTGATCACTGGTGTGTGCTTCCAGGTCAAGTAAAGAAAACACTTTCAATTCACGTATGGCTTGCCAGCAGGCATCTCTACCTGACAGCTTGCCGTTTGCTCTTGTGATATGAACAGGCTGTGTCATTTAACCTTCCTCCTGGGTGCGTCGCCGGTATAGAGGGGACGGTTACCCCAGAGTTTGACGTCGATTTGGTCGGTACCAGCTGAGTAGGCGGCTTGCTGAACTTGGTTGAGATTGACGCAGATTCGACGGGCGACGCCCATGCTTTCACGCTGGATGCGTTCGAGCAGGTCATCAGCAATGGTGATGTCCGGGCAGTAAAGTTGGGACAGTTGTCGTGTGTCTTCCAGATCGGCAGGTTGAGCGCCTTGCCAAGCCAGCATTCGATTGTGGAACCGTTCCCACTTGAGCAGCTTGGTCGGGAGCTTCTCTTCACCGATCAGCAGGATGGCAGCGTTTGATCCTTCATAAATGTCACGCACTACTTCGACGGCTTTCTTTTCGACGATGTGATCCATCTCATCGATGATGAGCGGCAGACCACTCAGCGCCAGCTGCTGACTGATTTGCTCGACCATGTCATAGTTGGTCTTATCTGGCTGGATGCCCATTTCTTTGAGAATGGAAAGGAGCAGCGCTTTTTTTGTCCAGGTGCTTTTGCATTCAACGTAGTAAGCGCGGTATTTATTCGCTGCATAAGCTGCAGCAAACGATTTACCCCAGCCACTCGGGCCAAAGAAAGTGACCATACCTGGTAGATGTGCTGGGCGATTCATCGCTTGTTCCAGCAATCGTGTACAGAGCATGACGTTTTTCAGTGGTGCCGTGGTGACAGAGGCTTCGACTCTGTCTCCCAAGTTGACCACGTTTTGATTTGTTGTCATTATTTACCTCATCACGTTTTACTTACCCGCCTGCCAGCGGGTTTGTTTTTTTATGCCTCGACAGTTCGTCGAAGCTCTCAAAGTCAGCGCTGAACTCGCTCATAAAGCGGAACTCATCGCCTTTCTGGTACATCGCCCAGAATTTCTGATCAGCTGCTGAGAGTTGACTCCCTTCTCGCAACCGACGGTCTAAATTGACCCAACGCTTGTAGCGCGCTCTGGGGTCATCATTTCTTATGATTTGTGCTGCAGGCTCTTGTGGCTGTTGGAACTCGGCTTGGAATGTAGCCAGATCCTGTTTTTGTTCGTCAGTTAGTTGTGGCTGCGGTATGTGTCGGCCTAGTTCTGGCGCTGGGCGAAGTGGTCTGACCACTTTCGGGTTGGCGACTTCAGGCTGTGGCTGCAAAGGCAGGCGACTTGCCACTTCCATTGCATCCATCGCGACTTCGGCTTTCGCTGCCAGCTTGGTGGCCTTGATAAAGCGAGTGCGATGCTTGTTGAAGCTTCGAGCCGCTTCAGTATCACCAAACCCAGTAGCTTCAATACATTGCGCCTCACCGATATAGCGATTATCTAAGGTGTAGGCATAGACGATTTCATGCAGCGCTTGAGGGTCAAAACGAACGGTAATCTTCTGGCCTGCAAAGTCGAGCAACGCTGGCGCGTGGTAGCGGTTTTTGCCTTGTCCTGTGGCTGATCCGGCATCAAGATTAAATGATCCATCTTTCTGCACTTTGATGGCTTCAGCCATCAGCAGCCACATGCGACGTTGTTCTTGGTTAGCTGTTTTGATAACGGCGGTTTGATAGCTTTCGGTGAAAGCTTGATCAAAACTTTTTGTGCCGTTGCAGATTTCAGTGCGTCGAGCCGGTTTGGCATTCCAAGCAATGATTTCTTGTTCCAGTACTGCTAGGAACGTTTCAATGGGTACCGCTTTTTTGGCGTAGTTTTCTGGCTTGGCCATTGGGTTTGGGCCGGTATAGGCACCTTCAAACTTAGGATGCTTGTCCAGATATTCACCAAGACCACCAACACCAAAGGCACGTTCGACAGGTTTAGCCTGACCGTGTCCTTTGCCGCCAATCACTGATGTCCAGTGCACTTTGATACCGAGCGTAGGGAATAGGCCGAGTGGATCATCTTCTTTTACGGTGAAGCGATAGCGGTTTTTAACGCCACCGGTCATCCATTTATTGGCTGCAGCGCGGGTGTTATCAATAGTGACGTGTTCGGGTATGCCGAACTGATCCACAACATCGCCAAAACTGGCTCGGATTGAGTCGGTGTTTTCTGATTCATCGACGCGGTAAGCCAGTATTTTGCGGCTGTAGACGTCCTGCCAGAACCACGTTTTCATGCGCGTTACATCGCCATTTGGCAATAGAACAAACACGTTGTGTTGGTAGCCATCACCATTGATCCACTCAAGCGCATGTAGCTCTTGGACTGTTCGCTGTTGGGCAGGAAACAGTTTGATCAAACCGGCTTCACCTTCACGTAGATAAACGCGGGTTGCCAGCGGTATGGCTTTGATGCGACGTTCCAGTGTTTTTTTGCTGGGGATTTTCCAGCCTTGTTCGGCTGCAGTACGTTGTAGTCGGTAGTAACAGGCTTCGAACTCTGGCTGCTCCAGGCGAAGGTAATCGGCTTTGTAAAATTCCCAAGCCTCAGTATCCATATCTGCTGTGACCGTTCGGCCAACAAAGCCGGGTACCAGCGCGGCTAACCAGTCTTGACGAGCATAGAATTTCACCCCTTTCTTGCTCTTGGTACCGTGATACCAGCCTTGCATGGTGCGTTCACTAATGTCGTTTTGATCAGCCACCAGTAAGAAGGCATTCTTAAGTGTGGCGCCACCGTTTTCTGTCAGAGCCATGACCTGCAAAAGCAGGTTGAGTTTGTTCTGAGCTGCGTCCTTTTGTTTTTGTGGCTTGTTGTCATAGTGCTGCCATAATGCTTGAGGATCGTAGCTAAATTCAGTGCTTTCCGAGCTGCTCTTAACTGGGGTCGGCAGGTGTTGTTTTATCAACGCGGCCTGAGTTTCTACTGGCAGGCTGGAAAGGTGGTATTCATTTGCTGATCCACCTCTTACTTTTACTTGCCTTGTATTCCAGCCTTGTTTTGAGGCCTGCTGATTAACGCCACGCTTGTACTTTGGAAGACCTGGTTTGTTTGCTAATTCAGTTGCTGTGAACCATTCCCTGTTTGTTCAGTCATCTTCACCGCCC
>NZ_GG657883.1:0-1358 GCF_000156355.1 Methylophaga thiooxydans DMS010
ATCGTTGGGTTGAAGTTAGCGGTCAACATTTCTGATTTAACGGCAAAGTAACGACCCACCCAGTCATCACGATATTCGGTAACGAGACCGAAGGGGGCTGAAATACCTAAGCCAACAATAACTTTGTCATTAACCGGATGACTCAGATAAAAGTTTGGAACAAACGCTTCATGACCTGCATCGCCGCCATCGCCACCCGTTAATGGCTGTCCTGAAAAACCACCAGCACCACCGAAATCAGGTACCGCTGAACCATCATTGCGAAAGTCGGATTGTGGCTTGATGTAATTGAGACCCATATTCATCTCGGTACGATCAAGATAAGTGAGCCCCGCAGGATTGAAAAAGATAGTGCTGGCATCTTCTGCAACAGCGGCACTGCCCGCAAAAGCGCGACCTAAGCCTGTGATGCTTTGTTCTTGAATCGCATAGCCGGCAGACCACGCTGCTGAGCTTGCAGAAGAGAGTAATAAAAGGGTCGATAATTTTCTAATATTCAATTTCATGTCAATCACTTGCGGTTCAAAGTTAATTTATCGCCTAAACTAGCGCAAGCGATCATTTGACGCAAGTTTTATGTGATTTTTTTACACACGTTTGAATAGTAAATCCCAGACGCCATGACCTAAGCGGTGACCGCGTTGTTCGAATTTAGTCAAAGGGCGGTAGTCGGGACGTTCGATATAATCAGCCGAGTGACTACAATTTTGAAAACGCTCATTAGCAGAGACATCTATCAGCATTTGTTCAGCATAATCCTGCCAGTCAGTGGCTAAGTGTAGATGTCCGCCATGTTTGAGCTTGTTGGTAAGTAAATTAACAAAAGCGGGCTGGATGATGCGCCGTTTGTTGTGTCTCTTTTTGTGCCATGGGTCAGGGAAATAAATTTGCACGCGATCTAACGATTTATCGGGCACACGGCTTTTGAGTAACTCAACCGCATCGGTGCAGGCAACACGTACATTCTTTTGTGCGTCGGTTTCGATTGACTTGAGTAATTGACCGACACCGGGACGGTGTACTTCAACACCAATGAAATCATGATCTGGTTGTTGTTTTGCCATCTCTGCAAGCGATGCACCATTACCAAAGCCGATTTCCAAGACTTTTGGGGCATCGCGTCCAAACAGTACATCGAGATTTAAGGTTTCTGTACCCTCATCAATCCCAAACTCGGGCCAGAGCACGTCCAGTGCTCTTTCTTGTCCTGGTGTCAGGCGGCCTTCGCGGCGAACGAAGCTGCGAATTGTACGCATAGCTTTTTTATCAGTCATGATCGTGTGATGTGTATTTATAAATAAGGCGACAGATCATACCTTAAACGGCTATTTAATGATCTATAGCCGCTAATTTATACA
>NZ_GG657883.1:2307-35492 GCF_000156355.1 Methylophaga thiooxydans DMS010
TGGGCTTAGCCACAACATGTTTGATGCCGCGCTATATCTTGGTGTCTGTGACAAAATCGTTCCGGGCTTATTGATTGGTGCGTTGAGCTTTGGTCACTTACCGGCGATTTTCGTACCAGCAGGTCCGATGCCGAGTGGCTTGCCAAATAAAGAAAAAGTTCGTATCCGTCAGCTTTATGCTGAAGGCAAAGTAGGTCGTGATGAGCTGCTGAAAGCAGAATCAGAGTCTTACCATAGCCCAGGTACATGTACCTTCTACGGTACTGCTAACAGTAACCAGATGATGGTTGAAATGATGGGCTTGCACCTGCCGGGCAGTTCATTCATCAACCCTAACACACCACTGCGTGATGCATTGACTGAGAAAGCAACACAGCAAGTGCTGAACTTTACGGCATTGGGCGATGATTACCGTCCAATCGGTCATATGATTAACGAGAAAGCCATCATCAATGCCTTAGTTGGCTTATTGGCAACAGGTGGTTCGACCAACCACACTATGCACTTGGTGGCGATTGCCCGTGCAGCCGGTATTATCATTAACTGGGATGACTTTGATAATCTGTCTAAAATCATTCCATCTATCACTAAGATTTACCCTAATGGTTCAGCTGATATTAACCATTTCCAAGCAGCCGGTGGTATGGGTGTGTTGATTCGTGAATTGTCAAAAAATGGTTTGATGCATACCGATGTCATCACAGTCGGCGATGACAAAGGTATGGAACAGTACACTCGCGAGCCAACGCTGAAAGAAGGTAAGTTGACTTGGGTGGAAGGACCGAAAGAATCTTTGGATAAAGAAGTGATCGGCAGTGTAGCTGAACCGTTCGCATCTGGTGGTGGCCTGCACCTGATCAAAGGTAATCTGGGACGCGGTATGTCTAAGATTTCTGCGGTTGATGAGAAGCATCAAGTAGTTGAAGCACCAGCGATGGTTTTTGATAACCAGGATGATGTGGTTGCGGCGTTTAAACGTGGTGAAATGAATAAAGACGTGATCGTTGTTCTGCGTTTCCAAGGTCCGAAAGCGAATGGTATGCCTGAGCTGCATAAACTGACGCCACCTTTAGGTGTACTGCAGGATAAAGGCTATAAAGTTGCTTTGGTTACCGATGGTCGTATGTCGGGCGCTTCTGGTAAGGTGCCGTCTGCTATTCACTTGTGGCCTGAATGTGTTGATGGCAGCTTGATGACGAAAGTCCGTGATGGTGACATGATTCGCCTGGATGCACAGACCGGCGACTTGAATGTCTTGGTAGATGAAAAAGAACTGAATTCACGCATGGCTTGTGTGATGGCTAATACCGAGCATCATTACGGTATGGGTCGTGAATTATTTGATAGTTTCCGTCAGGGTGTATCAACCTCTGAAACCGGTGCCATCAACATGTTTAATGTCGAATAAATCAAACTGGAATAAGATTAACTAATGTCTAAAACAATTCATGAAATCATGCAGGTTTCGCCGATCGTACCGGTGATGGTTATCAATAACGCTGATCATGCTGTGCCGTTAGCAAAAGCTTTGGTCAAAGGTGGTTTGAAAGTACTCGAAATCACACTGCGTACCGATGCTGCCTTAGAGTCGATTCGCCGTATTAAAGCAGAAGTGCCTGATGCCATCGTCGGTGCCGGTACTATCATTAATATCGACACATTGAATGCAGCCATTGATGCGGGTGCAGAGTTTATTGTAAGCCCGGGCACAACAGAAAAATTAATTGATGCTGCGCTGGCCACAGGTGTGCCATTGTTGCCTGGTGTTGCTGATCCAAGTCAAGCGATGGCATTACTTGAAAAAGGCATCACAGCGATGAAGTTCTTCCCGGCGGAAGCGGCGGGCGGTGTGCCCATGCTGAAATCAATCGGCGCGCCGATTCCTCAAATTACATTCTGCCCGACAGGTGGTGTGAGCCAGAAGAATGTTAAAGACTACTACAGCCTGCCAAATGTTGGCTGTGTGGGTGGTTCATGGATGTGTGCGGCTAGCCTGGTTGATGCAGAAAACTGGGACGAAATCACGCGTCTTTCTGCTGAAGCGGTTGAATTAGCTACAGCTTGATATCACTCGATGTGAAAAAAAGCCGGGCATTGCCCGGCTTTTTTTATGCGTCTTGTTTTAATAGAATGCCGCGACTCACCCAATCCTCTATCATTTGAGTTGCACCTTGCATCACCACATCTGGATTCGGGTGCTGCATTTCTTTAGCTATTTCGGCTGCCGCAGCATGGCCAGATTTACCTTCATCTAACAGTGCCAGCAAACGTGCGCTTACTGAGTTTAAAGCGATAAATTTCACTTCGTCATCGGCATTGCGCTGAACCAGTAGACAGACAGGCGTCTCAGAGGGCTGTTCAGGCTGATTATCCGGTGCAATTTGATGCACAGGGTAGTGATAGACCAATAGCCATGCTAACGGGGATAGTTTAAGCGACACAGACAGACGATCATCGTCGTCAGTGAGTGGTGTAATGGTAAAGTCCGCTTCTGCGATACTTAAAGCAAGTTCAACCCATTCATAATGTGCTAATTCAGCTAAAAAGACCGGATCATCCTCAGCCACCCGTTCTGTTTCCAGATAAGCGATAAACTCACGAGCAATTTCAACAAATAAAGGTGTTTTACACTGATGCTTGATCATAAAGTCACGCACCATCGCTAACCATTTTTCCTCGGGAAATAAGGTTCTAATAACAGGAAAAGCGTTTTTCAGCGTACCGTTGATGTTATTGAAAAACAGATCGCGATAGATAGCCATACGTCTGGATTCGATATTATCAGGTGCCTTCTGGTGCTCCGGATCCCGAATATGGGCGGCAAATTGATATTGCGTTTGCTTATATGATTCAACCGTGTGAGACATCATTGACCTTATGTTGCTGTTGATAGTGATGAATCAGCTCGACCTCGTCCAACAAATGTTGCAAAGAAGGGATATTGAAATCACGTTCAAGTAATGTTGGTAAAACGCCGTGTCGCGCATAGGTTTTTTCTAGTAGCTGCCAGACGGGATCAATGACATCAGCGCCATGGGTGTCGACAATCAAATCTTCCGCTTCATTGTAGTGTCCTGCAATATGCAGGTAGGCAATACGCTCCGTTGGCATCGCATTAATGTAGTCGATCGCATCGTAGTGATGGTTGATGCTATTGACGTAGACATTATTCACATCTAACAGTAAGTCGCAGTCTGCTTCGTTGATGACTGCCGTAATAAATGCCACTTCATCCATCTGCTGGCCGGGCGCGGCATAGTAAGACACATTTTCTATGACCAGACGGCGCTCTAGGATGTCTTGAACGCGTTTAATCCGATCTGCAACGTAATGTACCGCTTCTTCAGTGAATGGAATCGGCATAAGGTCATAGAGATGACCGTCATCGCTGCAATAGCTGAGATGCTCGCTATAGGTCTGAATATTATGTTTATCAAAAAACTTTTTCAGCCGGTGCACAAAGTGTTCGTCTAAGGGGGCAGGGCTGCCTATGGAAAGCGATAAACCATGACAAAGCATCGGGTAGCGCTCAGCCATTGCAGCAAATTTTCTGCCATAGGCGCCGCCCATATCCATCCAGTTTTCTGGTGCAACTTCCATAAAGTCGATATCGGTGTTTGGCTTAGCCGCGATATCATCTAAAAAGCTGCGGCGTAAGCCTAAACCTGCGCCCCGAACCGGGCACGACTGACTGCTCATATAATGCTCCTGCTATTTCATACTTAACTAATAAGACGGTTTTCAGCAGCAATTGTTACAGCATCAATCCAGATTTACTTCAAACATTGTTCTGTCGACGCCGACATTGCCTGTTGTTTGGTCAATAAGATAGACAATCGCTTTGTAATGACCAGATGTGTTGATCACAGTTTTGGCTGAAAACAGGCCAATCGGACCAGTGAAATCTAACGCGACTTCATCAACCTTCTTATCATCCCGCATGATAATGGCTTTTGCTTCGTAGTTATCGGGCTGCCATAAGCCATCCTTAGTGATCGGACAGCCACAAAGTAATGAAGCTTTGGTATAAAACTCGACCTTGCCACCCTCTAGCACTTGCGTCCAGGCATCAACGATAAACCCTGGCATAGTTAGTGTTATTCCGTCGCCCAATAGATGCTTGCCGGGTATAACCCATGATGTTACAGACGCTTCTTGAAGCGATTGACGGTAACCATAGGGGCCGATTAGTTTAAAGCGCAACAAACGCGGCGTATTAATATCGATGGTGGCTAGATACCCTGCAGTTTTGTTCGTGGTTAAAGTTTGACCACGCTTGATAGGATTTTTAATCAGGGTATCTGTGTCACCAGTACCGCCGTTAATCCAGCCTTGGTTTACAATCTCACCTGTTTCTGCATCCTCAATAGTGACGCGAATACCGCCTACGCTGGTACCAATATATTTTGCATCAGCCGCTTTAGCTCGGATCATTATCTGAGTTTCTTCTGCGCTAGCCGGCACACTGAGGCTGAGACAGAGACTGAATAAAAATGTCAGGGATAAAATTCTCATGTTGCTCTCTCTATGATGGTGAAATATAAATCAGTTGTTCGATAAGACCCTTGGCTTGGGTGATTTGTTCAGTTTCATTATCGGCCGATGAGCGAAAGTTTCAAGACGATGTTGAACTAAGCAACTGCTACAATAACGGTTTTGAAACTTGAAGCCCGCAATACAGGTCATTAAGCTGAACCGAAATGGAACACAGGTAACCTTTTTTCATGCTCGCATACATTATCAGACGAATTTTATACGCTTTTCCTATCTTACTTGGGGTCAATGCACTGACATTCGTCTTATTTTTCATGGTCAACACGCCCGATGATATGGCACGTATGCATCTCGGTAACAAGCATGTCACCGAGCAGGCAATCGAAAGCTGGAAAGAAGAGCGTGGATACAATAAAGCCTTAATCTGGAATAGTGATGCAGAAGGCGTATCTCAAGCGACAGATACGATCTTTTTTGGTAAATCACTCAGCCTGTTTGTGTTCGAATTTGGTCAAGCCGATGATGGACGTGATATCGGGCAAGACATTCAAACTCGCATGTGGCCAAGCCTTGCTATTGCAATACCTATCTTTGTGATTGGCATTTTGGTCAATATCACCTTTGCGATGTTAATGGTATTTTTCCGGGCAACGTATGTGGATTTGAGCGGCGTCGTTTTATGTGTGGTATTGATGTCGATATCTGGGCTTTTCTACATTATTGGTGGGCAATTTCTGGTCGGAAAAATCATGCAATTGGTGCCGATATCTGGCTATGCCGAAGGCTTTGATGCCACCAAGTTTTTAATTCTACCGGTCGCCATTGGCATTATTTCTGGCATTGGTAGTGGCTCACGTTGGTACCGAACATTGTTTTTAGAAGAGGTATCGAAAGACTATGTGCGTACGGCACGAGCCAAAGGTTTGTCTGAAGTTAAAGTGCTGTTTTCACATGTATTGAAAAACGCCATGATTCCCATTTTAACGGGGGCAGTGGTAGTACTACCCACCTTGTTTATGGGGAGTCTGATTCTGGAGTCTTTCTTCGGTATTCCCGGCTTGGGGAGCTATACGATTGATGCCATTCACGCACAAGACTTTGCGATTGTACGGGCGATGGTGTTCCTCGGTTCTGTGCTCTACATCGTTGGTCTGGTATTAACCGATATTTCCTACACCCTAGTGGACCCGAGGGTGCGTTTGGATGGCTGAAGCAGTTGATATTCGCGCACAGGCTTTAACGTGTTTGTTGCTAACTGACCCTTGGCAAAAAGCACAAGCCACACAAAGGCTGTATCACTCAGCGAAGCAACAAGGCTGTGTCATTACAACAAACGATGTTGATGTTCCCGCGATTCCTGGCCGGCCCGAACAACCAAAACTAGTTTCACCTCGAGAATTGCCACGTCGGCGCAATAATCAGCAAACGGGTCATGCCACACTGATTCATGCGGTTTGTCATATTGAGTTCAATGCCATCAATTTAGCTTTAGATGCACTCGCACGTTTTGCAGCGCTGCCTGATGCGTATTATCACGATTGGCTACAGGTGGCATATGAAGAATCGACACACTTCGACATGCTCAGTGAGCATTTAAGAACAATGGGATTTAGCTACGGTGATTTTCCGGCACATGATGGTATGTGGGAAATGGCTCAAAAGACCCATCATGATCCGCTTACGCGCATGGCTTTAGTACCGCGGGTACTTGAGGCGAGAGGACTGGATGTAACGCCCTCAATGATGAACAAACTACGAAAATCCGGAGATTTACGCGCCGTTGAAATTCTGGAATTAATTCTGCGCGAAGAAGTAGGGCACGTCAAAGTGGGAACGGATTGGTTTAACTACCTGTGCGCGCAGCGAGACATGGACCCGTTTTCAACGTTTAAAGACTTGTTGGAAACCTATTTTAATGGCGAAATTCGTGGCCCGTTTCATACCGAGGCCCGAATTGAAGCTGGCTTTAGTCATGATGAGATGACGTTACTGGAGTCGCAAGCAGTCTACAAGCGCAGGGCTTAAGCTTTCGTATCTTTGTTTTTCTTTTCCATCTCTGCCTTTTGGCGGCGAGACTCTTTGGGATCTGCGATCAAAGGACGATAAATCTCAATCCGATCTTTATTTTTGAGACTGGCATTGAGCTTACACATTTTGCCGAAAATGCCGACCTTATCTGTGCTCAGATCGATTTGCGGATAACGCTCTAAAATGCCTGAACGTTTGATGGCATGTTCAACGGTGCTGTCAGTCGGCACTTCGACTTCCAGAATAAGTTGTTCATCAGGTAGCGCGTAGGCAACCTCAATTTGCAGGTGTTCAGCGTTTTCCATAAATTTCCTGGGCGCGTTTGCAAAAGGCATCTACCAATGAGCCAGATATTTGCGTAAAGACGGGGCCTAAAGCTAAATCCAACAGGCGAGTTGAAAACTCAAAGTCCATATCCAATTGAACCCGGCAGCCTTGATTATTGCCGATCGGCTTGAACTGCCAGTGACCTTCCAGATGACGGAAAGGGCCATCGATCAATTCAATGCGAATAGCATTTCCATGATCCAGCATGTTTCGGGTTGAAAACTCATGATGAATACCGCCCTTAGCAATATCTAAAGAGGCGCAAATCACATCTTCATTCTTGCTTAGAACACGGCTACCACGGCACCAGGGTAAAAAGCTGGGGTAGGCTTCTACGTCATTAACCAGATCAAACATCTGGTCAGGTGTATACATCACCAAAGAACTTCGAGTTATGGTTGTCATTGAATCGGGTTAACGTTCCAGTTTTATCCAAGCAGGCCAATAAGATTGGCAAACACGATGATAATTGCCGTCGGGGTTATGTAGCGAATTAAAAACAGCCAGCTTTTAAAGACAAAGCCATTGCCTAAGGCAAGCTCGTCTGAACTACTGCTTTGTTTCATTACCCAACCTGCAAACAGGGCTATCAGTAAGCCGCCCAAAGGCAACATGATATTCGCAGTAAGATAGTCAAGCAAGCCAAATGCCGTTTGACCAAACAGTGTCCAGTGTTGACCAACATTAAATGAGAACACCGTAAGTAAGCCAAGTAACCATATGATGCCACCTGCGAGCAGCGTGGCTTTCATACGTCTGATGCCTTTATTTTCTACTAGCCAGGCCACAATCGGTTCTACCAAAGAGATGGCTGAACTCCACGCGGCAAACACCAGCAGTAAGAAAAAGATGCCGCCGAAGAATTGTCCACCCGGCATATGACCGAATGCGATAGGCAATGTTTGGAAAATCAGACTAGAGCCTTGGCCCGGCTCCATGCCATTGGCGAACACCAATGGGAATATCGCAAGGCCCGCTAATAGCGCAACGCTGGTATCCATCACGGAAATCGTGACCGAGACCTTGAAGATAGAGGTTTTCTTTGGCAAATATGAGCCATAAACCATAATGGCGCCCATCCCCAGGCTAAGGGTGAAAAAAGCATGGCCCATCGCAGTGAGAATACTGTTAGCGGTGAGTTTAGAAAAATCAGGGTCGAATAAAAAATGTAAACTGCGCGTAAACGCATCGCCTGTGTTGGCAGCATAGCCGACCAGCAAAATGAGTATCATAAATAAAGCTGGCATCATGAAACGCACAGACTTTTCTAAGCCATGCTGTACACCGCGTGTCACTACCAACACCGTAATCAGCATAAAGATGGTATGCCATGCGAGTAAACGTTCTGGATCCGACACTAACGCGGCATGAATACTGGCCGCGCCATCAGGTGTAACGCCCTCGAAAACACCAAAGAAAGTGCGAGGAATGTAGGCCAAGGCCTGACCCGCTATCACACTGTAATAAGACAGAATAAAAAAGCCAGCTAAGATCCCCATTGCACCCAGCCAGCGCCATACCGTTGATTTGTTTTCATCTTCAGCCAGCGACTTCAAACTATTAATGGGATTTTGTCGGCCACGACGACCGATGAGTACTTCGGCCATCATTAAGGGAATACCAATAATGGCAATACAGGCTAAATAAACAATGACAAAGGCACCGCCGCCATTCTCGCCGGTGATATAGGGGAACTTCCAGATATTACCCAGTCCCACAGCAGAACCGGTTGCCGCCAGAATAAACGCCCAGCGTGTGGTCCACTCGCCATGTATCGACTTAGAGGGTCTTGCCATGTTGTTGCCCCGATATGCACAAATTGCTCTGATTGTAACCAGAACTCAGCCAAATCAACAAACACCGTCTTAAGTTAAGCAGATAAAACAGATAAATAAATGAAGACTGAATTCAAACCCTTTATAATATGGGGATGGCAGCAAAAAAGAATAAAAAGAAAGCAGACGACAATACGATTGCGGTCAACCGCAAGGTTCGTCACGACTTTTTTATCGAAGAGCGTTTTGAGGCAGGGCTGGTCCTGGAAGGGTGGGAAGTCAAAAGCCTACGCGATGGCAGAGTGCAGCTGAACGAAAGCTATGTCCATGTTCGTAATGGCGAAGCATGGCTGGCTAATGCACTAATAACCGCACTTAAAACGGCCTCTACGCATATCAAACCCGAACCACAACGTGATCGTAAGTTACTTCTGCATCGCAAAGAGTTGGGCAAACTGATTGGCGCCGTTGATCGCAAAGGTTACACGTTAGTGCCACTCAATATGTATTGGAAAAAAGGCAAGGCAAAGATTCAAATTGCGCTAGCCAAAGGTAAACAGCTGCACGATAAGCGGGCGACAGAAAAAGAACGTGACTGGAATCGTGATAAAGCACGTATAATGAAAATTAGATAATCGACACTGGCTGAGAAACTCGCTTTTCTTTATACTGTCAGATGTTGTAACGCTTTAGGGGGCGACCTGGATTCGACGGGGATGACAAAACCTAAGGTGCATGCCGAGTATTCCAGTTCTCTCGTAAAAAAGATTGGAAAAAATTTAGTTGCTAACGATAACAACTACGCACTAGCTGCTTAATAACCAGTGAATGCCGTCCGACCAGATCCGTGCTTGTGCGTCTGGTATCGGGCGTCGACTCTCACAAGATCGTCCTGACGTATGCTTGGTACAGATGGATTAAAACTTTATCAAGATCGCTCTTTGTTTTCCCTGCTCATCGGGTAGCATTGAGTTAAATTAATAGATGAAATAAGCATGTAGATCCGAGGGCGGAGTATCTGCGGACGCGGGTTCGATTCCCGCCGCCTCCACCATTACATAGTCTCACTGAGACCAAGAAAGACCACGAAAGCCTGCATTTATGCGGGCTTTTTTGTTTCTGGTGTCCTGAGATGTCTATAGGAATCCAATCGAACCTATGAGTTTTTGGGGTACTCTGAGTGGCACTAACAGATATTAAAGTAAAAAAAGCAAAAGGTGGCATCACACCTGAAGGCAGAGAAACATCCAAACGCTACAAAATGGGCGATAGTCGGGGACTGTATTTAGAGGTCTCCCGAAATGGTGGCAAGTGGTGAAGACTTAAATACCGGTTTGATGGTAAGGAAAAACGTCTTTCTTTAGGGATTGATCCGGCAGAAACACGAAAAGTAGAAAAAGAGATAGCCCCAATCGAATAGAATGCCACCTTCGGTTTTTTTGTGTCTGTTGGATTCACAGTTCAGCTCACACGGACGTTAACCTCAAGATAAAGCAGCTTCTCAGTCTCCGCTCAGTGCTGTTTGACGCATGAGTGGTAAATAGAGATGATGATGTTAATTCAATTACGCAAGGCAGGATAGCATGCGGATTCGAGAGAAACTTAGTCTGATTTATATTATGAGTATTCTGTTAACTGCTTTGCCCGCAGCGTTATGGATAACAGACTATGCTAGAGAAAAAATTGTCAACAGGGTGCTGAAAAACCTGCAGGTTGTTACGGAGAGTCAGGTCGATATCGCCACTGAACGACTATGGTCGGGTGAACCCAAACTCAAGTCGCTAGCCAGGTTAATTCAGGAACGCTTGTCAGCACCCATTCAGGAAAAAGAAATAAACGCCTTTCATCAGGCAATGACACTTTATGCGGACGGGATTTGGCGTAACAAGCGAGAAAACTATGATGGCATGCAAGAGTCAGGCATTTTCCTGCCAGATTCGCCCGAATTAAGCGATAAACAAAAAGTTATTCATTGGCGAATCAAGCAAGTGATGGATACTTTTGGTGCTGCTGCCAACCGCCGACATGAAAATGTCTGGTATCTGTCAACTTATCGTAGCGAAATCATTTATGACAAAACTTTTCCTGAATTTGTCTTTGAACAGGCGGCTAATAATGACTACACACAGACCCCCTGGGTGACGAGCACGAGTCCTGAGTTTAATCCGGAACGTCAATACACTTTCACTCCGCCCCTGTTTGACCCGGTGCCCAGAGTCTGGATGGTGAGTGCCCTCTATCCGCTGTATTTGAACGGAGAATGGATTGGCAGCCTTGGCGAGGATATGCAACTCACCAACGTGTTGGGTTTTGTGTTTGAGAAGAAGCAACTTTATTCGGGGACGCAGCACTTTTTGCTGGATGAGACCGGTCACTTTATATTAGCCGGGCAATGGCAGGAAGAGCTGGAGTCCTCCGCAGCGCAGGACAACTTCAGCCTTGATTCGGAAAGACAGTTGAGTGAATTATTGCAGAACGCTTTCCTTTCACAGCAGCCGAAGCTGCTCTCAAAACAACTGCAGCTTGGTGGTCAAGATTACATCGCTCTGGGTATGAAGCTCGAACCACTGGAATGGCGTTACTTCAAGCTGGTGCCGATCAACACAGTTATTAGTCAGGTGCAGCGTTACCTTTTGATACTTTTCATCATGGCATTTTTGGTCATCTCTGTTGGTGGGGGGCTAATAATTCTGGCTATCGACAGGATTGTCATATCACGAATACGACGCCTTACTAGAGCTATCGGTGACTATGAAGTAGGCGAGGTAAAATCAGTTTCAGAGAAGGTGCAGGGCAATGATGAGATCATGCTCGCTGCTCGCGAATTTGATGTGATGGCTGAACGAGTCTCAGATGCCCGCATGGCATTGGCGGAGAGTGAGGAACGCTGGAGCTTTGCACTTGAGGGAGCGGGCGATGGTGTCTGGGACTGGAACATACAGACCGATGAAGTGTTCCTGTCACCCCAGTGGAAGAAAATGCTCGGTTATCAGGTTGATGATATTGACAACCAATTCGCATCCTGTGTCAGTCTGCTGCATCCCGATGATAAATCGGCAGTTATGGAGCATCTAGAGGATTACCTGGCAGGGCGCATCAATCTCTACGCGCCGGAGTTCAGGATGCGTTGCAAGGACGGCAGTTGGAAATGGTTATTATCGCGAGCCGCCATCGTGCAAACAGACCCTGAGGATAAACCGCTCAGGATGATCGGCACGCACACTGATATTTCCCACCTAAAAACTATTCAGGACAAGCTGCAAAGCTCGACGGCGCAGTTGAACGAAGTGCTGGAATACAGCCCAGTAGCAATTAGTATTGCCGCTCAAGCGGGACATAAAGTGATTTTTGCCAACCGTCGTTATGCCGAGATGATTAATCATGAGCTGGACGACACCTTTGGCATCGATCCAGCCGGCTTTTACCTGGACAAAGCGCAATATCAGAACTATCTGGATACCATCTTGGCGGGTGGCACTATCAGAGACCAGTTGACAGAGATCGTTATTTCCGGAGCAGGGCGCAAGTTGGTACTTGCCACGTACCTGCCCATAAACTATGACAATGAACTATGCGTTCTCGGTTGGTTTTATGATGTAACCGAATGGGTTAAAGCGCAGGAAACGCTTCGCCTGCATGCCAGTGTATTTGATAATGCCTGGGAAGGTATCATGATTACCGATGACCATAATCGTATTATCACGGTCAATCATGCCTTTACCGAGATCACCGGCTATGACCAGTACGAGATGATTGGTGAGAATCCCAGCATTCTCTCATCAGGCCGTCAGGATAAGCACTTTTACCAGTTAATGTGGCAAACCATTCGACAGAATGGTCGCTGGCGTGGTGAAGTGTGGAATCGTAAGAAAAGCGGTGAATTTTATGCCGAAATCCACACCGTCAGTGCTATTCGGAACGAGCAGGGTGATGTCACTCACTACCTGGGACTGTTTGCCGATATCACCGATATTAAGAATACCGAACGTCAGCTGGAAGATCTGGCGCATTACGATGCCTTGACTCAGCTTGCCAACCGAACCCTGCTATCTGATCGGCTGGGACAATCACTGGTACATACCCGTGGCAACCAGACCATGTTGGCAGTGTGTTTTCTTGATCTGGATGGATTCAAGCCGGTCAATGATATGTATGGTCACGAAATTGGTGACCAGTTGCTGATTGAAGTTGCTCGGCGTCTTGAGCATACCGTTCGTAGTGGTGATACCGTCGCCAGAATGGGCGGCGATGAGTTTGTTTTGCTTATTGCTAATATCCGTGAGGTGGATGAGTTAGACCCGATTCTGAGTCGAATGAATCAGAAAATTGCTGAGAAAATACACTTGGGCGAGCGTGTTATAAGTGTGACAGCTAGTATAGGCGTGGCGCTCTATCCTTCGGATAATGTAGATGCAGATACATTACTTCGCCATGCTGACTTGTCGATGTATGAAGCCAAACAGGCAGGCAGGAATGGCTATCACATCTTCGACGTCAACCTGGATCGGCAAGTACACGAGCATCGTGCCCGCACTGAGCGAATAGCCTCGGCACTGCAAAATAACGAGTTTTGCCTATTTTACCAACCCAAGGTTAACATGCAGAGTCATGAGGTGACCGGCATGGAGGCCCTGATCCGCTGGCAACACCCGGAGCAGGGGGTGCTCGGTGCCGGCGAGTTTTTACCAGTGATTGAGTCACACCAGCTGATCATTAGCCTGGGCGACTGGGTTCTGGAGCAGGCTATGCATCAGGTTCAGGCCTGGATGCATCAGGGGCTGCAGATTCAGGTTAGTGTCAACGTCTCTGCAAGACAAATCCAGCATGTCGATTTTATACAAAAGCTGGAAGCCGTCATGGCACGCTACCCAACTGTGCCAGCCGGTTGCTTGAGCTTGAAATACTGGAAACCTCGGCACTTGAAACCCATCAGACCGCTCAAATTGTGGAAACGATTGCCAGCAGACTCGGCGTCTCTTTCGCACTCGATGATTTCGGGACGGGCTATTCTTCTCTGTCTTATCTGAGACAGCTCCCGGTGAAGACACTCAAGATTGATCGCTCCTTTATCAGTACCATGCTAGAAAGTGATGCAGATATGGCAATCGTCAGGGGGATTATCGAGCTGGCAGAAGTCTTTAAACGAGATATCGTCGCCGAAGGCGTGGAGACAAAAGCTGACTGTGAAAAATTATTAGAGATGGGCTGTGACACCGTACAGGGCTACTATAACGCACGGCCAATGCCCGCCGATGAAGTACTTGAATGGGTCCATCAATACCATGCTAAACATTGCAGCAGGTAGAATAAGATCACCTTAAGGGCACTGCTGGCGATGTAAAAAAGTTGACTTGTCACCAAACAGTAATGGCGGCATGACTTCCACAAATTATTCGCTCGCTGGCGACGCTAATATCATTCAATAAACACTCACGTTTGAGTCTTTAAATTTTAGTAAAACGAAACACGTTCAAATGGCTAACATTCTTTTAAGTAAAACGCATAAATCACTCATCAACGCGGCTATCGGACTCGGTAATTGGTTTTTATCTTTGGATCAGTTGTCAGAGCAGGACAAACAGGCGGTAAAACATATTCAAGCAGCACTTGAAAAGCTCCCAAAGGTAAGTGATGGGACGCTGGCGATGTATGGATTCAGTATCGAGAAAGGGGATGAGACAAATGGTCTGGTGCGGGGCTGGGATTTGTCGCTGGAGTATTTTTCCCACGATCCTGAACGGCAGGGTGGTCTTGAGTTGTTTAGTTCTTTTATTCCGCTACCGGAAACCACCGATCCCGCTGTTTTGACTCAAAAAAATCTCAATGAGGCTTATTTCCACTGGCCCATTGGCGATGTATGTGCGTTCATCAAACCAGAACAGGCCCAGCGTTGGATAGAAGAAACCAGCCAGCCGCTCGCGTTTTGGGGAGAAGGCTATACCTTGAGAATAGAAATTGTGTATCAGGATTATTATTCAGATATTGAAAATCCATTGAGTTAGTTTGTTGTGACGTAAGATTCGTGACACGTTACCGTCATTAAACAAGGTTATTATGGCTGTTTTAGACAAGGAGGCAGGGTTGATGAAAACAGCTATCAGTTGTTGGCTGGTGTTATGTGTGGCGCTTACCGTTAATGCGCACGCGCAGATTCTACCGCCACATCAATCTAGCAATCCTTGGTATCAAGATGCCCGTCAGGCATTGGCCCAAAAGCCTAATCTTCAAGCGAATTCAAAGGCAAAAAATGTCATTTTGTTTATCGGTGATGGTATGGGAGTCTCTACCATTACCGCCGCGCGTATCTTGGAAGGTCAAAACAAAGGGCACGCGGGTGAAGAGAACCAGCTTAGTTTTGAAGCCTTTCCGTTTACCGGCTTATCCAAAACATACAATGTCAATGCACAGACACCTGACTCTGCTGGCACGATGACTGCCATCATTAGCGGGGTGAAAACCGATGCCGGCGTGATTGGCATTGATGAAAATGTTCGAAGAGGAAACTGCCAAACGGTTGCCGGACATGAGCTGGTGACAACATTGGATTTGGCTGAACTGGCAGGCATGGCAACAGGGTTTGTCACTACCACACGGGTGACTCATGCAACGCCTGCTGCTCTATATGCAAAATCACCCGAACGAAACTGGGAAGATAATTCTGACTTGCCTGAAACGGCTATTGCGGCGGGTTGTAGCGATATTGCGGCGCAGTTGATTGATTATGAACGTCGACTAAAAAAACACTACCCAAAAGCTAAACACATCGATGGGATCGAAGTGGTTATGGGCGGTGGACGTCGCCATTTCTTACCGAGCTTGCCTGAGTTTAATAGTCCCGATGCCGCAAGTGATATAGAAGGTGATCGTAATGATGAGCGTCATCTTATTAACGAGTGGCAACAGCGTTATCCTGACGGTGCTTATGTTTATGATAAGGCTGGGTTTGACTTGATTGAGCCATCTTCTGCACAGCAAGTATTAGCGTTATTTAATGAGTCACACATGCACTATGAGGCTGATCGTCACAATGATCAGGCAGGGGAGCCGTCACTCAGTGAAATGACGACGAAGGCGCTCGCTATATTAAAACAGCGAGAGGAAGGCTTCTTCTTGATGGTGGAAGCAGGCCGCATTGACCATGCGCATCATGCGGGCAATGCCTTTAACGCCTTAAACGATACCATTGAGCTTTCAAATGCGGTAAAACAGGCGATAGCGCATACCGACCCAGCTGAAACATTAATTGTGGTTACCGCCGATCATAGTCATGTCTTTACGATGGCAGGCTATCCAAAACGTGGTAACCCTATTTTGGGCAAAGTGGTTAATGTTGGCGAGATCGGGCCTGCAAAGGCTGCTGATGGCAAGCCCTATACAACACTCGCTTATGCGAATGGCTTGGGCTTCAGACATCACCATGACGAAACAGATGCTGATACGGCGTATGCGGAGCCGGCAAAAAGCGGTCGAACAAACCTGACAGATATTGATACCGAACAGGCTGGTTATCATCAAGAAGCATTGGTGCCATTATCTGCAGAAACGCATGGTGGCGAAGATGTGGCTGTTTATGCGACCGGCCCGGGTGCTGAAGGCGTGTTGGGTGTGAATGAACAAAACCTGATCTTCCACGTCATTAATCAAGCTGCACAGCTGGAGAGACGTGCGATAGCGACGATGCAGTAGTCATTTTGTAGTTACTTTACACCCCTCAAAGCTGGCTGATTTTTACGCCAAATTACTTCTTTAGTAGTACACATTCATCGGTATTATCAATGCCCTGGTGACCCTCTACACTTGATTCATCACGTTGCTGTGTTGTGGGGGTAAAAATATGCAACAGACAGCGAATCAACATCGCGTCAGTTTCTATGAGCAAATTGGTGGTGCCGAAGGCGTCAACAAACTGGTCAACACTTTTTGTGATTTGTTAGAAACCACAGAAGAAGGTAAACCGGTATTTCTGTTGCATCTCCGTGGTCACGGTATGGCTCATGCTCGGGTAGAGCAATTCAACTTTTTCACAGGTTTTTTGGGTGGCCCAAGGCTGTATGCCGAAAAGTGGGGGCATTCAAATGTGCGTGAAATTCATGCCCATGTCGAGATTGATGAAATAGCCAGTCAAGCTTGGCTGACTTGCATGTCAATGGCAATGGATAAACTCGCTTATTCCCCAACGCTCAAACAGCAGTTGATGCAAAACTTCACTGATATGGCTGGTTTGTTACAGCAGCAGTCGCAGCAGGCTTAGTGTGTTACTCCTGATTGAAGTCGTCCAAGCTATCGTAGTAAATGATAGCCAGGTAACGGATCGGCATTTGCAATTTCGCCTCAGGACGATGCGGTTGCTCGGCGTCAAAAGTCAGCGAATCACCGGGCTCAAGAATATAGCGCTGGTCACCAACGGTGTATTCGAGTTTGCCTTCCAGCATGTAGATGAATTCTGTGCCGGCATGCTCAAACGGATCAAACACTTCACTTTCTTCATCCAACGATATCAAAAACGGTTCAAACAGTTTTTTAGGACCGGTGTCATACGCCAGCAGATTGTAGGTATGACCGCTTTTGGTTCCACGTCTGACGACTTCCATGCCTTCACCACCACGGACGTATTGCGCGCCCGACTTTGGCGTGTCGTAGTCATGAAACAGGCGCGACAACGTGACGCCAAGCGCATTGGCCAACTGTTCCAACTTTTCGAGGCTAGGTGAGGTGAGACCGTTTTCAATCTTGCTCAACATGCCTCGGCTTACGTTAGCGCGTTTACTTACTTCGGCAATAGTTAGCCCATTCTCCATACGTAAATGTCGAAGCGCGTTGCCGAGATGTTTATCCAGAGAATGGCCGTTCGTCCCTGATGCTACTACCGATTCTTTTTTGTTCACGCCTGAAAATACTCCGTTGTATCCATTTGATAGGGCTTTGATTATACATCAGATTTCGGAGCAGGAAGCAATTAAAGATTCATTAAATGAAAAAAAGTTGCACAAAAGTATTGACATGATTTTTTACTCATGCGTAAATGAAATCAAAGTTTCATTACGTGAAACAAAATTTACTTATAAGGTGGTATGAAAGGTTTACTACTTCGGTAGTAAAGGGCTCATATCACGGCAGTGGAGGTTAATAATGCCATTAGGACTTCTGAAATATGCTCTCAGTAAAGAGCATCCAGCACCACGGTTTTTCAGGGATTGCACCGAGCCTAAGAAAAGCTATGATGCGGTTATTATCGGCGGTGGCGGCCATGGTCTTGCCGCAGCGTATTATTTGGCTAAAGATTTTGGCATCACCAATGTAGCGGTTCTTGAAAAAGGCTATATCGGTGGTGGTAACACAGGTCGTAATACCACAATAGTCAGATCTAATTATCTCACCCCTGAAGGCGTCAATTTCTATGATGCCAGTGTCAAGATGTATGAAGACCTATCACAAGAGTTGGATTTGAACTTGTTCTATTCAACGCGTGGTCACTTTACCTTGGCACATACCGACTCAGCGATGCGCACTATGCGCTGGCGTGCAGAGGTCAATAAGCATGTTGGTGTCGAAAGCCGCGTTGTCGGTCCCGACGAAATTTCTCAAGCCTGTCCTCAGCTGGATATCTCATGTAGCGGTCAAGCACCGATTCAGGGCGCTTTGTATCACGCGCCCGGTTCAGTAGCACGACATGATGCTGTTGCCTGGGGCTATGCAAAAGAAGCTGACCGCATGGGTGTGGAGATTTTCCAAAGCACAGAAGTGACGGGTATTGATGTGAAGAGTGGCAAGGTTGTCGGTGTTAACACCAGTAAAGGTTACATCGAGACTAACCGTGTGCTATCGGCGGTTGCCGGGTTTACACCACGTATTACCGAAATGGTCGATATCGAAACGCCAATCGTCATTCACCCCTTACAAGCATGCGTCAGTGAGCCAATGAAACCTTGGTTAGATACGATTTTGGTATCAGGTAGCTTACATGTGTACGTCAGTCAGTCATCACGCGGTGAGTTAGTGATGGGATCTTCTTTGGATCCTTACGAAATGCACTCAACCCGCTCATCACTCGACTTTGTCGAAGGGCTTACCTCACACATCGTTGATATGTTCCCATTCCTGTCCAACGTCAAAGTCGTTCGTCAGTGGGCTGGTATGGCGGATCTGACACCTGACTTTGCTCCAATAATGGGTAAAACGCCAGTGGAAGGTTTCTATCTGGATGCGGGCTGGGGAACGTGGGGCTTTAAAGCAACGCCTATCAGCGGTAAGACCATGGCAGAAACCATGGCAAGAGACATCGCCCCGGATCTGATTGAGCCATTCCGTTTAACCCGTTTTGAAGACTACGAGCTGACCGGTGAGAAAGGCGCAGCCTCGGTAGGACACTAGAGAGAGTCTGACTATGAAATTACTTGATTGCCCAATTAATGGAATCAGACCGATGAGTGAGTTCACCTACGGTGGTGAATATCGCGACATGCCCGATCCTGATACCTGTACAGATAAAGAGTGGGCCGCCTACGTGCATTACAGAAATGGTGCGCCCGGCCTGAAAAAAGAGTGGTGGTACCACGGCCCGAGCGGCACTTGGTTTATCGCCGAACGAGACACGATGACAGACAAAATCAGCCGAACCTACATTGCAGGTCAGGAGGAAGCAAAATGACCGGTCGTATTGCAAAGAAAAGAGGCGAGTGGATAAACCGCGACAAGCCGCTGACATTCGAATACGAAGGTCAGGTTGTTAATGGTTACGAAGGCGACACCATCAGTAGTGCCTTATGGGCTGCTGGCATCAGAGTGCTGGGTCGTAGTTTTAAATATCACCGTGCCAGAGGACTATTGAGCTTTGCCAACCATGACGTCAATGCCTTAATGACAGATGGTGAAGATACTAATATTCGAGCTGATGTCTGGCCTGTCAGTCAGGGGATGGCGCTATCTGCGGTCAATACTGATGGCGGTGTGGTTAAAGACAGAAATAAGTACATCGACAAATTATCACCGTTCCTACCAGTGGGTTTTTATTACAAAACCTTTTATAAACCCAAAAGTTTATTTCCCTTCTGGGAAGATAAAATCCGTAAGGCAGCGGGCTTAGGAAAAGTTAACTTTAACTATCCCCGTATTCTTAAACCAAAACGCTATGCGCATTGCGATGTGTTGATTGTGGGGGCGGGCGCATCAGGTTTATCTGCAGCCGTTGCTGCAGCCAAGCAAGGCCTTAACGTCATCTTGGTGGATGAAAACAAGCAGGCTGGCGGAAGTCTGACTTATGACTTTGCGGGTGACCAAACGACAGCCGATACGCTCAACAATCTGCTTGATGAAGTCACATCAAACGCGAATATCCGTTTGATTACGGGTGCCTATGCGGGTGGTTATTACACCGATCATTTAGTACCGATTGTGGGTGTGGATGGCATTACCAAAGTTCGCGCTAAAACCGTCATTGTAGCCAGTGGCGTTTTCGAACAACCCCCTGTATTTCGTTACAACGATTTGCCAGGGGTAATGTTGGGCTCAGCGACGCAGCGCTTGATCAACCGATATGCGGTTAAGCCTTTCCAAAAAGGTGTGGTGGTGACAGCGAATGATCATGGTTATCGCACAGCGTTAGATATGGCAGCAGTCGGCATCGAAGTCGTCGCTGTGATTGATATGCGTCGTGATGGTGCTAAGCGCGATTTAGCGGAAAAAGTGACCGAAAAAGGCATTGCGGTACATAAAGGCAGTTGCATTTATGAAGTCGTACCTGCCAGCAACAAAATGGCCGTTAAAGAAGTGGTTGTCTGTCATTACAATGAAGATACGGCTGAAGCTGATCCGCGTAGTGCTGTCAGACTGAGTTGTGATGGTGTCGCCATGAGTGCTGGCTGGGCGCCTGCTGCTGCATTGTTGTATCAAGCTGGCACTAAAATGCGCTTCGATTACGACGTTCAACAGTTTGTGCCAGATCAATTACCTGAAGGCGTGTTCGCTGCCGGTAAAGTAAATGGTGTGTTTGATCTCAAAGCGCGTCTATTAGATGGTCAACGCGCTGCGGTTGAAGCCTCAAATTATCTTGGTAACGCTAGCGAACTGATTACCGTTACCAATCCGGAAATGGCGTCACCAAGCCACCCTTACCCAATAGTGAATCATCCGAAAGGCAAGAACTTTGTTGATTTCGACGAAGATATTCAAGTCAAGGATTTCATCAATGCCGCTAAAGAGGGTTTCGACAATATTGAGTTGATGAAACGCTTTACGACGGTAGGCATGGGCCCTAGTCAGGGTAAACATTCGAATATGAATGCGATACGTATTCTGGCTCGTATTCGTCAGCTCCCTGTTGAGAAGATTGGTACCACGACGGCGCGTCCGTTCTTTCATCCGACCCCTATCGGGCATTTGGGTGGTCGTAGTTTTCATCCGCATCGCTATACGGCAATGCATCAGTGGCATGTCGATAACGGCGGCGTGATGATGGAAGCCGGTGTTTGGATGCGTCCTGCTTATTATGTGCCTGCCGGATCGCACCTCTCTGCATCAGATGCGGTGCAAGAAGAAGCCATGGCGGTGCGCCAGAGCGTTGGCATGATTGATGGCAGCACTTTAGGCAAAATCGAAGTGTTTGGTCAGGATGCTGCTGCTTTCCTTGAACGTTTCTACACGGGCAAGTTTGCCGGGCAGAAAGTAGGCGGCAGTCGCATTGCAATGTTACTGGATGAAGCCGGTGTCATGGTGGATGACGGTGTCGCTGTGAGAATGGCTGAAGACAAGTTTTATGTCTCTACCAACTCATCTAATGCCGCCACGGTTTATCGTGAAATGCAACGCAATATCCAGTTATGGGGAATGCAAGTCACTTTGGTCAATCTGACCGGTGCTATGGCCGCGATGACTGTGGCGGGACCGGCATCACGGTCTGTGGTTGAGACCTTGATCGATATTGATGTATCAGCGCAAGGCTTACCAGATGGGGCATATAAAGAAGGGCAGGTTGCCGGTATTGATGCGCGTGTAATGCGTGTCAGTTTTGTCTCAGACCTGGCCTTTGAAATTCATGTGCCTTACAAAGCTGGCATGCATGTCTGGCAAGCGCTGATGGCGGCGGGTAAACAGGTTGGTATTCGTGCCTTTGGTACTGATGCCCAACGTTTACTGCGTTTGGAAATGGGACACCATTTGGTTAGCCACGATACCGATGGTTTAACCAATCCATTTGAAGCGCACTCTGAATCACTGGTCGCGATGGATAAAGATTTCTTTATCGGTCAACGCAGTTTGAAAATTATCGAAAAGAAACCATTGAACAAAAAACTGGTGACGTTTGTATTGGATAACGGCTTTACCGGTGAATTGCCAAAAGAATGCAATCTCGTGATTGAAAATGGCGATATCAAAGGCCGCGTTACCAGTATTTCTCACAGTAACTACCTGAACCGGATCATTGGCTTTGCCTTTGTTTCACCGGAGCAGAGTAAATCAGGCAGTCGTTTTCAGGTGCGGACAGATTCTGGTGCCATGGTGCCGGCAACTGTCACACAAGCACCGTTTTTCCACCTTTTAGAGAGTAAAGGAGCGTAATCATGCAAGACGTTGTATTAAAAAGTCCTGTTGCCTTTGCTCAGGCGTCAAAAAAGCCAGTTAACGGTCAAGTCAACGGCATGGAAATCGCGTTGAGTTTTGCCGATGCCTCTGTGGAAGCCGCACACAGCGAAACATTGGGGATTTGTGATGTTAGCAATCTCAGTCGTTTCGGTGTTAAAGGTCCACATGCTGCTGACTGGCTGACAGCCTCAAATATTACTTTGCCAGCGGGTACTAACCGTTGGACAAAACTCGACAGTGGCAGTCTTGTGATGCGCTTGGGTAATACCGAATTTTTGCTGGAAGATCAGCCAGAAAACGGTTTATGCCAGACGTTGAGCGAGGCCAATGTAAATGAAAGTGGTGTACACAAAGTCATTCGAAATGACGCTGCTTTTATCGTCAGCGGTGAGCTGACACCAGCATTATTTTCTGAAGTGTGTGCAATCGACCTTAACGGTGATGCACTTGAAGATAATCGCCTTGTAATGACCGTCATCGCCGGTGTCTCGGCAACGATGCTGAAGCAGGAGCTAAATGGCCAATCTGTTTACCGGATTTGGTGTGACGGAACCTATGGACCGTATATGTGGAAAACCTTGCTTGGCATCATCGAAGAGTTGGGTGGTGGTCCTGTGGGTTTCAATTTCTATTACAAGATTAATTAACCCTACCAAGTGCTGTTCACTTTAAACAGAAGGAAAAGCTCATGAAATACGAACACAATGATTCGCTACTCGAATCTGCTCAACTTGAAGAAGCTAAGAAGTTTCTAAAAGACAATGATGTGAAGTACGTATTGGCACAGTTTGTCGATATTCACGGCGTTGCCAAGGTGAAATCTGTTCCAGCAGCTCATCTAGAGTCTATTTTAACGACGGGTGCTGGTTTTGCCGGCGGTGCGATTTGGGGAATGGGTATTGCACCCAATGGTCCCGACTATATGGCGGTTGGCGATTTGAGCACACTGACGCTGCTGCCATGGCAACCCGGTTATGCCCGAATTATCTGCAATGGCCATGTTAATGGTAAACCTTATGACCATGACAGCCGTGTTGTTTTGCAGAAACAGATTAAGCGTCTGGATGAGAAGGGCTGGATTCTTTATACCGGTTTGGAACCTGAGTTTTCGTTGCTTAAAAAAGACGATGTGACTGGCAAAATTGAGCCTTGGGAATCGACCGATACACTGCAAAAACCGTGTTATGACTACAAAGGTATCAAGCGTCAGGGCGAATATCTGGAGAAGATGACAGAGTCGTTAATTCAAGTCGGCCTGGATATCTATCAGATCGATCATGAAGACGCTAACGGTCAGTTTGAAATCAACTATACCTACGCTGATGCAATGAAAAGTGCTGATGATTACATCCTGTTCAAAATGGGTGCCAGCGAAATTGCTAACGAAATGGGCATGATTTGTTCATTTATGTCGAAACCTTTCAGCAACCGTCCGGGTAATGGCATGCATATGCATATGTCGATCGGTGATGGTGAAAAGAGTCTGTTCCATGATGACAGTGACCCAACGGGTCATGGCTTATCCAAGCTCGCCTATCACTTTATGGCAGGCATCCTGGAGCATGCTCCTGCATTGACAGCCATTGCAGCACCTACCGTTAACTCATACAAACGTCTGGTGGTTGGTCGATCATTATCGGGCGCTACGTGGGCACCAGCTTACATTTCATACGGTAATAACAATCGTTCAACCATGGTTCGTATTCCTTATGGTCGTATTGAATTACGCCTACCGGATGGCACCTGTAACCCCTACCTGACCGCGGCTGCAGCCATTGCTGCTGGTCTCGATGGTGTGGAACGTGAATTACATCCAGGCAAAGGTCATGACACTAATCTTTATGACATGTCACCAGCCGAGTTAGAAGAAAACGGTATCGGCATTCTGCCACAGAACCTGCATGAAGCATTGCTGGAACTGGAGAAAGATGAGGTCGTAAAAGGGGCCTTGGGTGAAGGACTTGCCAAAGAGTTTCTGGAATTGAAACACATGGAATGGGTGGAGTACATGCGTCATGTCTCTGACTGGGAAATCGAACGTTACGTCGAATTTTATTAAAAATCCTTTTTAGGAATTTGTTAGGAGAAATCTTATGTGTGGAATCGTTGGACTTTATCTGAAAAACGATAAATACGAGAGTCAACTTGGTCAGTTATTTACGCCTATGTTGATTGCTATGACTGAACGTGGTCCTGATAGTGCCGGTTTCGCTGTCTATGGCGATGCGGTTGATGAGGGTGTCAAACTGACTTTGCGTCATGAAGACGAAAACTATGACTGGGCCGCGTTGGCGAAAGATATCAAATCTAAGCTCAGCACCAAAGTAGATTGGTTTCAAAACAGCAAAGTAGCGGTATTTAAAGTCGAAACGGATGCTGAAACAGTTGAAGACTACCTGGAGCAAAACCATGACGATGTTTTGGTGATGAGCTCAGGTAAATCAATTGAAATCCTTAAGGAAGTGGGTCTGCCAGAACGTATCGTTGAGATGTTCAAACTGAGCGAAATGAAAGGCAGTCACATCATCGGCCATACGCGTATGGCGACGGAATCTGCTGTCACCATGGCGGGTAGTCATCCATTCTCAACCGGTCTGGATCTGTGCTTGGTGCACAACGGTTCTTTTTCTAACCACAACCGTCTGCGTCAGGAACTAAAGCGTGTCGGTATCGAGTTCGATACTGAAAACGACACAGAAGTAGCAGCAGGCTACCTGACTTATCGTTTGCAGCAAGGTGATTCTCTGAATGAAGCACTGGAGAATGCATTAAAAACACTGGATGGCTTTTACACCTTAACCATCGGTACCAAAGACGGCTTTGCCGTAGTGCGTGACCCGATTGCGTGTAAACCGGCTGTGATTGCTGAAACTGACGACTATGTTGCCATGGCTTCTGAGTACCAAGCATTAACCACATTGCCAGGTATTGAAGATGCCAAGGTCTGGGAACCAGAACCTTCAAAAATTTACGTCTGGGAACGTAACTAAGTATTGGTGCATTAGGAGAAATGAAATGAGTACGAACAACTTAGCAGAAACGACTGCGATTGAGACCGTGGCCGGTGTCGGCACGGTAGACCTGGCAAAAAGCACTGTACGTGATCTGAACCAGGCGCTGCATGATCAACATGATGAAATGAACATCCAGGAATGGGAAGTGCTGAACCCGAAAGGTCATCACAACATTGCTGTCGGCATTGATCAGAAGCTGAAAATAGATATCCGTGGTCCTGCTGGCTACTACTGTGCCGGCATGAACAAGGAAGCCGAAGTCACTATTCACGGCCATACCGGTCAGGGCGTGGCTGAAAACATGATGTCAGGCCTTGTGCGTGTCAAAGGTAATGCCTCTTCTGCAGCTGCAGCAACCGCCCACGGTGGCTTGCTGGTCATCGAAGGTGATGCCGGTTCACGTTGCGGTATTTCGATGAAAGGTGTCGATATCCTCGTCAAAGGCAGTGTCGGACACATGAGCTGTTTCATGGGGCAGGCTGGCGTACTGGCTGTGTGTGGGGATGCCGGAGAAGCTTTAGGTGATTCGCTTTACGAAGCACACATCTATGTCAAAGGTTCGGTTAAATCCCTGGGTGCGGACTGCATTGAAAAAGAAATGCGTGCAGAGCACATCGAGGAACTGACTGAATTGTTTGAACGTGCCGGTGTAACGGATCAAGATCCGAGAGACTTCACACGTTACGGCTCTGCCAGACAGCTATACACCTTCAAAGTTGATAATGCTGGTGCTTATTAATTGCTGATATTGCGAGGAAATAGAAATGAGTGAAAAAAGAAAATACATGACTGAACCGCGTGAGTCAGCGACATTTGACCGTTCGACGATGTCTGAAATCCGTCGTGCTGCGGACACCGGTATCTATGATATTCGTGGCGCCGGCGCTAAGCGTAAGTTGCCACATTTTGATGATTTACTGTTCCTGGGCGCGAGCATGTCGCGTTACCCACTGGAAGGGTATCGTGAAAAATGTAATACCTCGGTAACGCTGGGTAACCGTTTTGCTAAGAACCCGATTGAGCTTGAAATTCCGGTCACGATCGCTGGTATGAGCTTCGGCGCCTTGTCAGCCTATGCGAAAGAAGCACTAGGTCGTGGCGCATCCGCAGTGGGCACGTCAACCACAACCGGTGACGGTGGTATGACACCGGAAGAACGTGGTCAGTCTACTAAACTGGTCTATCAGTATCTGCCTTCACGTTACGGTATGAATCCCGATGATCTGCGTAAAGCCGATGCGATTGAGGTTGTATTGGGTCAAGGTGCTAAACCAGGCGGTGGCGGTATGTTGCTGGGTCAGAAAATCACTGACCGTGTTGCCCAAATGCGTACCTTGCCAAAGGGCGTGGACCAACGTTCTGCGTGTCGTCATCCAGACTGGACCGGACCGGATGACCTTGAAATCAAAATCAAGGAACTGCGTGAAATCACTGATTGGCAAGTGCCTATCTATATCAAAGTGGGTGCAACCCGTACTTACTATGATGTGAAGCTGGCGGTTAAAGCGGGTGCTGACGTTATCGTTGTTGATGGTATGCAAGGTGGTACAGCCGCTACTCAGGATGTGTTTATCGAGCATGTTGGTATCCCGACAATGGCTGCGATTCCTCAAGCCGTGCAGGCGCTGCAGGAAATGGGCATGCACCGTAAGGTTCAGCTGATTGTTTCCGGTGGTATCCGTAACGGTGCTGATGTTGCCAAGTGTATGGCGTTGGGCGCTGATGCGGTAGCCATTGGTACTGCTGCAATGGTCGCATTAGGTGATAACGATCCGAAATGGGAAGAAGAGTACCAAAAACTGGGTTCTACAGCGGGTTCCTACGATGACTGGCATGAAGGTCGTGATCCAGCAGGTATCTCAACTCAGGATCCTGAGCTAATGAAGCGTTTTGATCCGATTGAGGGTGGTCGTCGTCTGGCGAACTATCTGCGAGTGTTGACGCTGGAAGCACAAACCCTGGCACGTGCCTGTGGTAAGAACGACCTGCGTAACCTTGAACCAGAAGATTTGGTTGCACTGACGGTTGAGTCAGCGGCCATGGCGCGTGTTCCATTAGCTGGAACGAGCTGGATTCCGGGTCAGCAACCTTTCTAAGAAAGCTTTTTTGTACGAGCGATCGAGATAGGGCTGGTGCTGCAAAGATAAGACTTACTTAAGCGATCCTTACCCCGTCAAATTAAGTGCGTTTCATCCGCGTGGCATCAGCCTTATTTTTTTGTTTTTTTATTATCCCAAGGAGGATTGTGTGTAGTTCATTTAATTTTTAAAAGAGAGGAATAAAACCATGAATAATAATTTAAAAAAACGCATACACAGTATGTATTTACGGGATTGTTTTATGGCTTGGTCAGATATTATTTTGATCTGGCTCGCTATAGGCTTCGTCCTCATTAGTATCTTGAACATTGTTGATGATCCGATCGTTAGGACGGTTCTGATTGTTTCCAGTGCTTTATTAGTTCTTTTCAATACTGCTTCAGTTGGTTCAATGACCAAACATTACGCAGAAGACAAGGACTTTATATACGGCCTGGATATTAAGCATCTCGACGAAAATCGAGCGGCCAAAAAATAAACTATGTAAGAGTCAATTAATGAGGATGTGCTATGTCCAACTATATACCCAAGATTCAGCATAAACGTGGTCAGTTGTTTGATAGTTTGTTTGTTCTTGTACTCGTTTATGTCAGTCTCTATATCCCCTTGTTTCTCGAATCAGATACGAAATCTGTCGATGAAACTGTCTTAACTCAGGCTCATACCTGGGAATCTCTAGATGTCTCCACCGTTGAGCAAGAACAGTGGCAAAAGCTGGGTTTCGATGAAACAGCCGCTGCTGAGATTATCAACGACAAATTTGATTACACCATTAATCCGGTGATGCTTGTGATCACGGCATTGGTCATTATCGGCTACTTCTTTTTCGTTTTGCGTGTGTCCCAAAAACAGTACCGCGAAGTGATAGACGAAAAATTTGGTCATGGTGATACACAATCAGATAAGGAGGCAACACGATGATTTACTGGGAATTATTAAGTTATGCAGCCTGGATTATTGCCGGGTTGTTATTACTGTGGATTCTGGCCGATGCCATTAGTGTGTCGCGTCAGTTTGATGAAGAGCTACTTGTCAGTTCGCGCGAAGGTGCTGATGAGTTTATGGAACAGATCCAGCATGAGGAGGAAGGCAAATGAGTAATTCTACGTCTACCTCAACTGCGGGACAGCAACAGAGCATTTCGATGCTGAAAGTGCTCAACCCGTTTCATGTCTGGGCACTAGGTGTCGGTATCGTTCTAGTCGGTGAATTTATGGGCTGGAACTTTTCTGTCGCCAAGGGCGGCGCGTATGGTGCATTAATTGCCTGCTGGGTAATTGGTTTGCTATACAGCTGTGTTGCCATGATAGATTCCGAAGTCACCTCAACCGTGGCAGCAGCCGGTGGTCAATACACACAGGCCAAACATATTATCGGGCCATTGATGGCCTTCAATGTGGGGCTGTATTTGGTGATGGCGTATACCATGCTGGAAGCAGCTGATGCCTTAATAGTTGGTGACTTGATGTCAGCGGTGGCAGCAGCAACGGGCTATGAAGGTTTAAACCCGCAACCCTTTGTGGTGCTGACAATCGCCTTTTTGGCATGGTTGAATTACCGCGGCGTGTTTATGACGCTGACGGTGAATTTCGTCATTACCTTATTTGCCTTTTTGGCGATTATTGCTTTGTTTATTGGTACCGACCCACTCAATCCGGGGAGTGTGCTAAAGCATAGCGATTTGCTCACCGAATTGCCTTATGGCTGGATAGGGGTGGTGGCCTCGTTGCAGTTTGGCATGTGGTATTACCTGGGTATTGAAGGCACCTGTCAGGCAGCAGAAGAAGTGCGTAGCGCAGGTCGTGCTATTCCGCTAGGCACCATTGGCGGTATTTTGACCTTGCTGGTGGCAGCAACACTGACCTGGTATATCTCGACCGGTCTGATGCCATGGCAGTATCTGGGACAAGCAACCACGCCTTTATATGATGCGGCATCCATTATCGGTAACCCATCATTACAGGTCGTATTGTTTATCGGCACTATGTTCGCAGCAATTGCTTCTGCTAATGGCTGTATCAATGATGCGGCAAGGGCTTGGTTCTCTATGGGGCGAGATCGTTATATGCCAACGTGGTTTGGCGCGATTCATCCCCATTACCGGACACCGTTCAGAGCTATTATCTTTTTGATTCCGATTGCGGTGTCGTTTGCCTTTACCGGGTTGTTAGATCAGGTCATTACCTTCTCTATTTTGTCTGGTCTGCTGGGCTATACCTTTATGTCGATCAATATGATCAAGTTCCGCAAAATGTGGCCACTTGATGTGATCAAACGAGGCTATATTCATCCGTTCCATCCTATTCCGGCATTGACTCTATTGGGGCTTTGTTCGGTGGTTTATTTTGCTACTTTCCTTGGTTATGGCGCGTCGTTGCTTTCGATCATGGCGTTCTACATCGTCGCTTCGGTGTGGTTTGTTATGCGTCGTTATCAGTTCGTCAAACGAGGTGATCAGTTCACCATGCCATGGCCACGGCCGAAAGGTTATTAAGGGGGGGATGCAAAATGAACAAAATTTTATGTGCAACCGATGGCTCACATAGTGCCCAAAAGGCAGTGGTTCATGCGGTGGAATTGGCAAAACTGGCAGATGCCGAGTTGACCTTTATCCATGTCGTGATGCCAACTACTGATGATGTCTCACATGCTCGTTTCTGGAACTCGAGCATGCTGAAAGCCGCTGAAGAGCAAGTTCAGATGGAGTTACATGAGGCAATAGAAACGGCGCATCAACGTGGCTTAGAGCCTGTTTTTTGTACCACAGTCCCCGGACACAACATTGCTAAGGCAATTATTGATTATGCCGAAAACAACCATCACGATTATGTCGTGGTGGGGTCAGTTGGTCGCACCGGGCTTTCCAAGGTCTTGCTTGGCTCCATTGCTGAGCAAGTGATCAGCAAAGCGCACTGTCCAGTAACGGTAGTGCGGTAAGCATCACGGTCACCCCGCGGTCTTTCTTTTAAGGCTGCGGGGATTTTTTTCTGACAAAAAGGAAATGCCCATGTGTGATCTGATTAACAGCAGTGGAGGTCGCTATGCCTGAACTTGTTGTGTCTTTAGCTATTTTTTTTAGTGTGGTGTTGTGGTGGCTGTATAAGAAGCACGATAACCAAGTGTCGCAATCTCGAGCGGCATTATTGAGTGACTGTAATAAGGTCATGACCATTAACGAAACCCATTATGACAGGGCGGGGTATGCCGCCATTAAAGGTGACTTTAGTGGTTCCTCTATCAGTCTCAGACTCGAGGTTGATAACTTGACTGCACGTAAGATTCCGGTGATGTGGTTACATATCGCGATGCCGCGTGAGGACAAGCACGGAGGCAGTCTCGATATTCTGGTTCGCCCTCAAATTAATGATGTTTATAGTCCTTCGTGGAATTGGAATGAGACTGTGACGCCTTTATCAGGCTGGCCTCATCATGCCCGCTATATGAGTAACGGAGCCCCACCAGAACTGTCAAAAATCGATGCCGATGTGCGAACGCTATTTGCCGATGAACGTACCAAAGAGCTGGTTGTGACACCTGAAACTGTCCGTTTGACCTATTTAATCAGGCAGGCCGATAGGGGGCACTATTTGTTGTTGCGTTCGATTGAGTTTGATCAGAGTCCCATCGATTCAGATGAAATTGCGGCTTTGACTCACCAGTTACGCCACCTAGTCAGCAGTCTTGCAGGAGGATACCAAAATGAGTCAGCTTGAAGCTAAACAACCACAACCGTGGCACCCGTATCTGGTGCTGCTGGTCGCCATTATCTTGCCGGGAGTAGGGCAGGTGTTAAACAACGCTCCCATGCGTGGCTTAACCATGGTGTTTTTTATGTTAGTGCTGGGGGTGGTTACCTTTCAGCTTGCCAGTCCCGATGTGTCAGTGTTAGGTCAATTTGCTGGCGGCATTTTTATTTATGCTTTATCGGTGATGGATGCCTATTTATGGGCAAAAGTTCGTTACCAAGTTTATAAATATTCAGCTTTAATTTAAAAATAAATAACGCTTTATTTGCGATTAAGTACTGTTTTTACTCGTTTTTTTAATACTCCCTATGGAGTACTCACAGAAGAGAATTATCAAGATCAAAGAAAAAGGCTACTTTCAATTCAGGCTTTTTTTGGAAGTCTTTGAGTTGGAGATCGCATGCGATTTTCAGAGGTGAAAACAACAGTTCCGAAATCAAGCCATGCTTGATGTAGGTGGAGATGTGACTATGAGTGACAATAACCTGAATAATTCAGGCAGCTCAGTGCATGACCATGAATCCCTTGAACGTTCTATTGATTGGAAACAAGGGCTGGCCATTGCATCCGGGGTGCCATTACTAATCCTTCCCTCGCTTGGGTATTTCCCGTTGTGGGTAGCGGCTGCAGCGATTCTCATATGGGGATTATCCGTTGTGCAAGGGTTTTTCCAGAATATAGCCTATGCCGAGATGGCAACGACCTTTCCTAAAGCGTCTGGCTTACCTGGCTTTGCTCAACATGTATTTACAAGTGACAACTACCAAGGAAAGTATGACAAAGGTAAGTTAATCGGTGGATTCAGTGCCTGGAGCTACTGGTTTGCGTGGAATCCCGTTTTAGCTATTTTTGCCATACTGGTGGGCAGTTACCTACAGGGGCTGTTCCCCGGACTGGGCGAGATGTTCACTGAATATCAATTGTCGTTACTGTCTGGTGTTGTGATTTTTACCGCTTTAATTGTGGTGAACTATTTTGGCCTTAAAGATGGTGCGATGTTGGGTTATATCCTGGCTGCAGTGTCAATTGTGCCCTTAGTAGTCATGACAGCAGTACCCTTTGCTACCGGCTCAGTTGAGCTTAGCAACATCACATCTCAATGGTTACCAACAGACTGGTCATGGGATATGCATCATATTCTGATTCTGTTTGGTTTGTTTGCGATTGCTCAGTGGAGTGCGTGTGCCTGGGAAACGGCAGCAATCTATGGTCCTGAATACAAAAAACCAGGCAAAGATGTACCTAAAGCCTTGTTTGTTTGTGGTGCCATTTGCTTACTGACATTCGTATTGGTGCAATCTGCTGTCATCGGCGTACTTGGTGTAGAAGGTGTACTTGCTGAACCTCTTTCTCCAATGATTCCTGTGGCCAAGGCTGCTTTTGGTGAGTCAGGTTCTGTGATTGCCATTGTGATGCTGATTGCTGCGATGATCTTGATTATCCAGACTGCTTACTTGGGTTCTTCTCGTGCGATGCACTCAATGGCGATGGAAGGCAACCTGCCTAAAGTGCTGAGTAAAGTTAACAATCATGGCACACCAATCTTGGCGATGATTGTGATTGGCTTATTCAACTTGGTGTTGATTTCTATGGGTACGCCGGCTGCGATTCTGGCAGCTTCTGCGATTGGCTACACCTGTGCTAACGGTATCAGTCTTTTTGCCTACGTTAAGGCTAAAAAAGATGCACGTTTTGCCAATTTGGATAGACCTTTCAAGGCGCCAGTAGGCTGGAAAAATATTGCAATGCTGTTTGGCTTGTTCAATATCCCATTGTGCTTGATCGGTGTGGTCTATCTGAACAGCCTGGAAGTAGGCTGGACCTCAACCTGGATTGGTTTCATCGTACTGTCTGCATTCCTGCCAATCTGGCTTTATAGTCAGCACGAGCGCCATTCGAATGCAGCCTCTATCAGTACTGCGGCTAGCAAATAAAATCATTTTAACTACCGAGGCGGCTTAATAGGCCGCCTCACATTATTTTTTATAACGAAAATGTAGAGGAAACAAAATGAAAAAGATTATCTCATTAGTAGCTTTAACAGGTTTGATGGCTTCAGGATCTGCTATGGCATGGGAAAGTGAAGACGGCGCACATTCAACTAGCGCTAGTGTCGCACTGAGC
>NZ_GG657883.1:36466-292472 GCF_000156355.1 Methylophaga thiooxydans DMS010
TTGGAATTGTTGCACAGTGAACGAAATTGGATAATGACATTGAAGCTGCATTTACTATTTTAGATTGCTTCTTCATGGTTATCCTCAAATTTGATTCTCTCGTTGGATCTTGGGGATGAACGGTCGCAGATACCAGACATGATTCATGTCACAGGTATTGATTAATGCGGTTCGTTCATCCCTTTTTTTTTGATAAAAACAGTTCATTTTAAGACTAAGGAAAAGGCATAAGTTAACCAGAGATTCATATGGTGAAAAAAAGTTTACACACCCCTTGACATTCAAAATCGGTCATGCGTAAATGTAACTAAGTTTCACGATATGAAATATTGTTTACCTAACATTGGTTTGTTGAGTGAAATGGTTTAGCTTCCTTATGGTTATGACTAGTAACCCGTTCTCTCGTTGGGACGTTGAAGGCGAACTGCCGCAGCTTGGATACGAATACAGGTGCCGATTAAGGCAGCGGTTAGTTCACCTTCCTTTTTTCATAGCTATGATGCGCGAGGCTGATACGTCTACAAAATAAGGATAAACGTTATGAATTTGCCACTTAACACTACGCTGGAAGATGTTCAGAACACCCCTGATAAACGCCAGCTAGCCATCGATCACGTTGGTATAAAGTCATTACGTTATCCAGTCTTCTTCGAAAGCGATAATGCGGGTCCAATCCGAGTCGTAGCCAGCTTCAATATGTATGTGCGTTTGCCTCACCATGTGAAAGGCACCCATATGTCTCGCTTCGTCGAATTACTCGAAAAACCGGGACAAGTTTTTTCCGTCATCACGATGAAAACGTTTATGCAGACCATGCTGACTGTTCTAGAAGCGGACAGCGGATATGTCGAAATGCGTTTTCCCTTTTTTCTATCAAAAACGGCACCGGTGTCTGGTGTTGCCAGCATGATGGATTACGGCGTGACCTTAAAAGCTGAAATGGGTGAGCAATTTACGCTGACGGTGAAAGCTGAAATACCTGTGACCAGTTTATGTCCTTGCTCAAAGAAAATTTCGGAATATGGTGCCCATAACCAACGCTCTCTGGTTACCGTCGAGGTAGAAGTGGATGAAACCTTAACGCTCGATCAGCTCATTGCTATGGTTGAAAAGCAGGCCTCTAGCGAGTTGTACGGCTTACTGAAACGTCCTGATGAAAAATACGTGACCGAATATGCTTATGACAACCCTAAATTTGTTGAGGATCTTGTCAGAGATATCGCAGGAACATTGGATAAAAGCGAAGCAATAGACGGGTTTCGTGTGGAATGTGAAAACTTTGAATCGATACATAATCATTCAGCCTACGCCATGATCGATCGTATGTAAGGAGACGACTATGAATAGTCCTGCAATCCCATTTTCACCCCGAACAGCACCGTCTCAGATATCGCCGATAGAAGAGATCATTGAAGACATCCGCCAAGGAAAAATGGTGGTCTTAATGGACGACGAAGACCGTGAAAACGAAGGTGATCTGATCATGGCGGCAGATAAAGTCACGGCTGCTGATATTAATTTTATGTCGATGCATGCCAGAGGGTTGATTTGCCTGACCTTAACTGAACAACGCTGTCGACAACTCGATTTACCGATGATGGTGAGTAAAAACGGTGCATCTTTGGGGACTAACTTTACCGTATCTATTGAGGCTGCTGAAGGAGTCACAACCGGGATATCGGCAGCAGATCGTGCACGTACTGTGCAAGCAGCCGTCGCCAAAAATGCCCAATCTTCAGATATCGTCAGACCCGGTCATATTTTCCCTTTAAAAGCACAAAAAGGTGGGGTGTTGACCCGTGCCGGTCATACCGAAGCAGGTTGTGACCTGGGACAGTTGGCAGGGCATGAGCCTGCCGCCGTGATATGTGAAATCATGAATGATGACGGCACGATGGCACGTTTGCCGGACCTCCTTACCTTCGCTGAGAAACATGATTTAAAAGTGGGTACAATTGCTGATTTGATAGCGTACCGCCACCGTAACGAGCAATTAGTCACTTTCACTGACAAACGACACATCAGCACCTTATACGGCAGCTTTGAGATGCTCAGTTTTCGTGACTTGACCACTGAACAGAGCCATATTGCGTTGGTTTGTGGAACACCGACAGCAGAAAACGCGACCTTTGTTAGGGTTCATGCGCCCATCAATAACTTTGATCTACTTGATAATAACCGACATGGTCATACCTGGAGTGTCGCGGAAGCTATGCGGTTTATTCAGGAGCAAGGCGAGGGAGTGCTCGTGTTACTGCGAGGAGACGAGCAGGACTGGAATGCACAAGTGTCAGGTGAGTATCACTACGAACAAGAGTCACAACTCAGGCATTATGGCATTGGTGCACAAATCCTCAAGGAGCTTGGGGTAAGTCGGATGCGACTGATGACCTGGCCCAGAAAATTACCTTCTATGGGCGGGTTTAATTTATCGGTCGATGAATATGTGTTACCAGATGAGTCAAAACAACGTAACCTCGTCGGATCAGCATCAGCTTAAACGTGCGCTTTAGTTCAGCTAAGCTGAAATAAAAGGCAGGAAATACTGGCTTAATCAAGAGTCAACATAACTGAAGTCAGCCTTGTGCTTGGCGTGATAAAGATAAGTTTATCCGTACTGGGTTTTAAATTATTACATGCTGCAAACGTGTAAAAAATTAACGAAGTGAGGACGACCTCACCGCTCGAGAATCACCGGGGACGACCCCATCAAAGGAGAAAATGATGGCGTGGTTAATACTGTTGATAGCGGGACTACTCGAAGTTGTCTGGGCTGTTGGACTCAAGCAGTCTGAAGGGCTGACACGATTATGGCCTAGTCTACTCACTGTTTTTACTCTACTACTAAGTTTTTGGTTGCTGGGGCTGGCTATGCGGTCTCTTCCTATTGGCACGGCCTATGGCGTTTGGGTAGGTATCGGCGCGGTTGGAACCGTAATCTTTGGTATCGTATATCTTTCTGAACCAGCAGGTGCAGCCAGATTAGTTAGTGTTGCATTGATTATATCTGGCATTATTGGCTTAAAACTCTCAAGCTGAGCGTGGTTTATATCGGGAGCTTACATGGCCGTATCAGACAGGTTAACTACCAATAATCTTTTTTGCCATACATGCAAATTCGTAATGGATGAGTATGCGGTGTGGTGAATAAAGCAGATAGTCACTATAGCAGCACCGATGCGAAAAGCCGGTTTAGCCCGGTGGATGGTCACTTTTCACTCCATCGCAGTATTGATTGGACTGGTGCATTCTGGGTTGCGAGTGGTGTTGCGGCCTTAGTCCTGTTCTCAATGGGAGCGATTACCGCAACCGTTGGTAAACCTGCCTGGATTGTATGGATAATTTCCATCAGTTTCGGTTTTATTCAAGCATTTACCTACGCGGAAATTGCGGGTTTATTTCCCCATAAGTCAGGAGGCACATCTGTATATGGTGCCGTGGCTTGGATAAATTACAGTAAGCTCATTCCGCCATTATCGATTTGGTGTAACTGGATTGCATGGGCGCCGGTGTTAGCTATCGGCTCGGGATTAGCGGCGGGCTACATTCTGACGACGCTGTTTCCCGCTGATGCCGTCATTAATACCTGGCAAATAACGTTGTTGGATCTTAGTTTTTTGAAAGCCGATCTGACACTCAGGGTGAATGCGACTTTTATCGTTGGTGCAACACTGATGATTATTGTCTTTGCCATTCAAAATGGTGGTATTTTGCGCTCAGCAAAAGCCACCATGATCCTTGGTTTATCGAGTCTCATTCCACTCCTGTTACTTGCTTTAATTCCTATTCTGACAGGCGATATGCCTTCAGAGCATTTCTTTCCCCTCAAGCCATTAGCGTTTGATGATAGTGGCTATGTGATTGATGGTGAGTGGGATTTAAATGGCTGGATACTGTTGGCCGGTGGGTTATTTATTGCGGCATGGTCTACGTATGCTTTCGAAACAGCTGTTTGTTATACCCGCGAATTTAAAAATCCGCGGACAGATACGTTTAAGGCAATATTGTTTTCCGGTTTATTGTGCTTGATAGCGTTCACACTGATTCCACTCGCTTTTCAAGGGCACCTGGGTTTAGGTGATTTAGTTCAGATGGAAACCTTAGATTCGTCTGGCAGTGTTGTCTCACCTGCTGTTTATGACGGTATGTTAGCAAGCGAAATCTACAGTGGTATGGGCGTCGCTAAGGCCTTGTCCGGAATCTTAGGCGGCAGTGCCATATTGATGAACTTCTTTGTGGTGATGTTAGTACTGGCATTATTGTTACCCATCATGACGGCGATGTCAGGGTCATCCAGGACCTTATATCAAGGTGCTGTCGATGGCTTACTACCGAAGTATTTATCCCATGTAAATGATAATGGGGCACCCACCCGAGCCATGTGGACGAATTTAGTGGTTAACTTATTATTGCTGAGTTTGTCTGATTATGTGTTTTTGTTGGCAGCGTCAAATGTCAGCTATATCATCTTCAACTTTCTTAACCTCAATGCCGGTTGGATTCACAGAATTGATAGACCGCAATGGGACAGACCCTATCGTGCACCGAATATTTTGATGGCAATAGGTGGAGTATTGGCATTTGTAAACTTGGCTCTGATGGCTTTGGGTGCGAATATATGGGGCGCTGGTACGTTAATAAGTGGCTTCATTGTTGCCGCCTTAATTATTCCGATATTTTGTTGGCGTCATTATGTTGTCGATAAAGGCAAGTTTCCCAAAGCGATGTTGGATGATATGAAGCTTGGTGGCGAGGCGAAAGCAGAAAAGCGAGCAGGAGCGTTACCCTACATTGTTTTGGTTGCGGGTGTGATGACGATAGCTGTGATTCGTTACGCCATCAGTTAAACGTATTGAAATAGAACCACATGGTGTTCTGAACGATCTTTATCGTGTTCAGGATATGAATAAAGAAATTGAAATAAAGAAAGAGGAATTTTAATGGCAACAGATCTAGAAAAGGCCGTCACTCGCGATGATATTGATGGCAAAGGTTTGAAAATTGGTATTGTCCAGTCTCGCTTTAATCAGGAAATTGGTAATGCGTTACTCAGTGCTTGTAAGTCGCAATTGCTATTAAGTCAGGTAGACGAAAAAGATATTACTGTGATGACTGTGCCCGGCGCGCTGGAAAGCCCATTAATGCTGCATGAAATGGCATTGACGGGATCCTTTGATGGTCTGATTGCCCTCGGCTGTATTATTCGTGGTGATACGTATCATTTTGAGATTGTTGCTAATGAGTCTGCGCGTTGTATTTCAGATATTCAGATTGAGACAGGTATACCCATTGCCAATGCAATTTTGACGACTGAAAATGAAGAGCAGGCGATAGCCAGAATGACTATCAAAGGTACTGAGGCAGCTCAAGTCGTTATGGAAATGATTCAGGCACTAAAAAGCCTTGGCCGGAATTAGCGCGAGTTCATGCTGTATTAGGAGCAATAGTGATAACTATTGCTCCTGCTTTCTGAAAGCAAATCTTCATTATTGATAAAAACTGCCCCAAAATGGCTATTTTCTCTAGCTTATCAAACGCTTATTTAATCCCAACACTTTCTCAAAATCCCCCCTGAATTACTCAAAAGGGAGTACTCCATCATAGGAATTTCGGAGTGTTTCTGATTTAGATATGTTCTTTCCTGAGGTTACTTTTTTATTATTACCGGAGAGAGCCATGAGTAATTCAACCCAAACTATCAGCGAACCTGAGTCTGCTGTGACACGCAACTCGGTACTTAATATCCGCCATAAAGAGCTTGGCTCTAAGTTGGATGGTGACACTTGGAATGGTATGCCTATTCCATGGAGTTACCATACTGATGTCAATGACGAAGTGGTTGCCGTCAGAACACGTGCGGGCCTTTATGATGTATCCGCGTTGAATATTGTCAATGTGACTGGCCCATCGGCGTTAAAAGTTTTAGATCAGCTAGTGGCCATTGATGTCACTGAACTTGAGCCCGGAACATCCCGACTGGCAGCTGAAGTCAACGAAGCCGGTGCCCTTGTTGATGACATCATGGTTATCTGTGATGCCAAAGATACCTATCGTTTATCCCATGGTAGTGGTGCAACGCAAGATACCTTAGCCCGTCTGGCTGAAGGTCATGACGTCCAAATTGCGCAAGATTATGATGTACATATCCTGTCTTTGCAGGGGCCTAAGTCAGTCGATATTCTCGATCCTGTCGTCGATGTAGACCTGAAAACGCTTCCTTACTTTAAGCATGTCGAAACCACCTTGTTTGGTTGCGAAGTGGTGATTTCACGTGGTGGTTATTCCGGTGAACGCGGCTACGAAGTGTATTGCAGTGCAAACGATGCGGTTCATTTGTGGGACAGTATTCTGGAAAAAGGTCACCGCTATGGTGCTATTCCAGCGTCATGGGACTCGCTCGACTTAACCCGTGTTGAAGCTGCGCTATTGTTTTTCCCTTATGACATGCCGGAAGGCGACACCACGCCGTGGGAAGTCAATATGGGCTGGTGTATCGACCTTAATAAAAAAGGTGACTATATCGGTAAACAGGCGTTGACCAACTTAAAAGGCCGCGAACGCTTTAAGCAAGCAGGCTTGGTTTGTCAAAGCAGTGAGGCTGTTGAAATTGGCGCCAAAATCATTAAAGACGGTAAAGAAATTGGTGAAGTCACCAGTGCCATCTTTAGCCAATATTTAATGAAATCTATTGCCATGGTGCATATCAAACCTGAGTTCTCTCAACTGGGAAATCAAGTTGTCGTAACAGGTGCTACGCCGGTGAAAGCCCAGGTCGTGAAAACACCTTTTTATGACCCGATGCGCTTGCGCACTCATCCAGACCAATAGCATAAACCTTGTCCTTGTAGCGACAGGGAAGTCGCTCGGACTTCAAGATGAGGAAACAAACATGGAAAGAGGATATTGGATTAGAAGTAAGCCCCTGTATGACTCGCTGGTCTGGCGTCAATTCGCTACCGGTCATGTCGTTGTTGCACAGGGTGACGGTGGCTTAGCTGTATTGAAATTATTTCAGCAAATGTGCCCTCGTGAGCCAATCAAGTTGTTGTTTGCCGATGATAAGTCGGCGTCAAAGAAATACGCTGACATTATTCAAACGCTGGTTCCAGAGGGCTTACAAATTTGTGAGTCTGAGCAAGCGGCGTTAGCAGCACTCAAGGAGCAACTACCTGACTGTCTTATGGGAACGCAGTTTTATGTTGCTGGCAGTGAAGAGTTTATTTGGGCTGTCCTGGAAGTACTGAAGGAGTATGGCGTTCAAGACAACAATGTTGCTAAAGAACTCTGCGGCACCTTAGCTCGCTCAGTGTATTGCGTTCACTGTAAAACCATTAGTAAAGATGTGCACTTCAGTATTCACGAGTGTGATGGCTGTCGTCGCCACTTGTTTGTTCGGGATCATTTCTCACGTCGTCTTGGCGCCTATATGGGTGTGATGGTCGATGCCGAAGAGCCTGGCAACATTCCGGCAAAAGAGGAGATCTACCCATGAGTATTTTAAATGTGAAAGTCGCTGATGTGGAGCAAGTGACGGACGTTGTTAAGCATTTCACATTGGTTCAAGAAAATGGTGAGCCATTGCCACACTTTTCTGGTGGCAGTCATGTGGTGGTATCGATGAATATCAATGGTCGTATTCACCGTAACCCTTACTCTCTGATGGGCTCAACTGCTAACACAGACAGTTATCATATCTCGGTTCGTAAACAAGAAAATTCACGTGGCGGATCGGTTTTCATGCATGAACAGGTAAAACCTGGTTCTCGCTTGCAAATTACCTATCCGGTCAATTTATTTGCGATTTCTAAAATGGGTCGCCGCCATATTTTGATAGCTGGCGGTATCGGTATCACGCCATTTATGTCCCAAATTGCAGATTTGAATCGACTTGGCTATGACTATGAACTCCACTATGCCTATCGTTCACCAGAAAATGCAGCATTTCGTGAACAGTTAGAAGCAATGTGTGGAAACCGCGTGCATTTCTATGTCGAAAGTGAAGGCGGCAGACTCGATATACCTGACTTACTTAGTCATCAACCATTAGGTACCCATGTCTATATTTGTGGCCCAGACCCAATGGTAAAAGCCTTGCATATTAATGCTAGAGAATTGGGTTGGCCTGAGAATCATGTCCATAGCGAAGAGTTTACTGCGCCGCCTATCGGCGATGAATTCAAAGTGCAGCTCAAGCAGTCCGGTGTTGAACTCGTTGTGCCAGGTGACATGAGCATGCTGGAAGCAATGGAAGAGGCCGGTATTGATGCGCCATTTTTATGTCGTGGTGGTGCCTGTGGTCGATGTGAACAGCAAGTACTCGAATGTGATGGGGTGATTATGCACAACGATCACTACTTATCCGATGCTGAAAAAGCCTCAGGCAACAGCATTATGCCTTGCGTCTCGCGTGCTAAGTGTAGCCGTTTAGTGCTTGATTTTTGAGGATTTAAATAATGAATACGCAATTTAAACAAGAAACATTTCGTGACGATTACACCTACACGAACTCCGCTGAAGCTATTCGTCGTTTTCCTTTTCCTTTTGCGGAAGATGAATACATGTATAGCGTCAATATTGAAATGCACGGTGAAGGAACGGGCGCTGCCGGTTCCGTGTTTGAGCACGGCATTGATGTGGATGAGCACTACATAGCTGAATGTGAAGATCGCCGTATAGTGCTGGATGAAGATCCGGATCGTTACACTGCGTTGCCTCATATGATGGATGCACAATGGGACATGGTTGAATTAATGATGGATTCCTTGTCAAAGGATTATCCCGAACATTTTCAATTACAAAAAGATGGTGACAACTGGCACTGGGTGAATAAACCACTCGGTATTGATCAAACGTTTGTGTTCGGTGATGAAGCCACCTTACCAATGCAACCCTTTGAATATATCTCCCGCCAAGTGCAAGGTGACTGGATCATTCTTGACCAGCGTGATGACGATCTATTTGCCGATATGGGCATGGTGACAAGCCAAGCGGATTGGTCAATGGCTTTTGATGCAGGCATGTCATTTAAAGAATGGCATGGTCCGGTACCACAAGCGAATGAAATTGGTATTTTTGATCGCGCATTGAAATATCTGTTGCATTTGCAGTATGGCAGCCCGGTACGCCGACTTAACTGGACCATGACGATAAATCCACGTCTGGACACGTCACCAGAAAATTATCCATTCTGGGGACCTGATAACGCCTCTGTCACGCCTGAAAATGTCGGTGATAAGGTTTACTTGCGGGTCGAGTTACAGGCCTTATTCCGCCTACCGAGAAGCAATGCGATTGCATTTAGTGTACGCGGCTATCTTATCAGTCTGAATGAGTTGATTACTTATCCGCGATGGGGCAAACGCTTGCATCGCGTACTTAAACAATTACATCCGGATCTGTCTGAATACAAAGGCTTGGACAACTACCGTCAGACCGTTATTGATTTCTTGGCACCATTGGACGATGGTGCGGACCTTGGCTTAGGGACTCATCCCGAGTAAGTAAGCTAGCAAATTTGTGTGAAGGTGGGGGTAAGCGATGATGCAAAATCAAGAGAAAATAGTAGGTAAAACAATGCTGATGATTGTTTTTTTACCAGTCATTGCAGCGTGGCAAGAGCTCGTATCGTTATGGGAAAAGGTGGCAATTATCCCCTTTTATCAATAAACACTTATCAAGTCGAAAGATATAACGAAGGATAGGGCGGTTTATTCCGCTCTGTCCTTTTGTTCGTGACACATCAGGGCTATGCCATCTTTTAGTTCAGTGTGATCCTGGCTAGTTAAATCAATGATGATACCTTCCAGACCCAGTAACTCCCCACTACCTGAGAAAACACCTTTACCTTTTTGTAATACCCATTTAATGCGATTACTGCGGGTCATGATGCGGTAAACAAGATCAAAGCTCTGTTGTTTATGGATTTGTTCTTGAACATGCTCCCAAACCCGTTGTTGATCATCAGGGTATATGAGTTGCATGTAGTTAAATTGTGCGGAGTTAGTCACCTCATAGACTTGATACTCGGTGACTTCTAGGCAGCCTTCACTGGCGAAGTCGAAGGTCCAGTTTCGGTCATTTTTGCAGCGGTAAAGCATACAAGGAATATTGGGCATAATCATATTAGTGGCGCTGCGGGCATTGGCTTTACGGCCTGCGGTCGCTGACTTCATACGGCTAATGTCAGCAAGCGTACCCATGACACTTGTGCGCTCGCCTTTTAGTTTAGATGTCGTTGAGGCGCGCATTTCAAACCAATGCGAGTGACCGTTTTTTGCAATTAAACGTAACTCAAACTGAGATTGTTGGCGTTTCCCCTCGGTAAGCGCCTTTAGTCGCGCTTCAGCCAAGGGTTGGTCTTCAGGGTGAATGAAAGAAAATAATGATTTATCGAGGCTTTCACTACTGCTGTAGTCGAGAATTCTTTCCCATGATGGGTTGAGAAAAATGATTTCCTGATCCACATTGATTTGAAAAATAATTTGTTCAATTCGGTCAATCAACATGTGATAGGTCAGTTCTTGTGAGGAAGAGCTCTTGGCCTGTTCACTGGTCGAGGTGGTGGAGAATTGTAATAAAAATTGATTTGCCTGGTCATCTTGACCTAGGGGGGAGAAAGACACGTGAACCGGAATAGTTGTACCATCAACATAAAGCATTCTGAGTAAGGTCGTTTCGCTGCTTTCATGCTCACTTTTTTGAGTAATAATTTTATTAAGCGCCTGATGGCTGCCAGGGTGAACCAGGTTAGTCAGTGGCATATCTGTGATGTACTCACGCATCCCTTTCAGCCCTAACTCATTGAGAAAGGCGTTATTAGCGAATTTTATGTTGTATCCTTCTATAACAGCAGCTGGCGTTGATAATTTAGTGGAAATGTCTTGTCCCCAAGCCGCATTATCGAGTTTTTTATGCTTTTCAGAAGCTAATGCGCGACGCTGGATTCTTGGATAGATATTGATGATTAAAATGGCAGACAGAAAAAGAGCTAATGCAGAAGCAAGAATAGAAATATGGACTTTGAAAGGGGCTGAGCTGTCCCACCAAAAGCCAAAAACAAGTGCAAACAATACACTCAACATGACGAGACAGAATAAAATTAAACTCATGACGACAACCTTCGGTAATCGGTGTGTAAACAAGGTGTGCTGTCAGCAATGAAAGTCATATATAAACGATATACGGCTTTTTTGAATAGCTTTAGTCGGCGAACACTCTATGCCAAGCTGATGCTGTTGTTGTTATGCATCTCACTGACCGTTTTGTTAATGCAGGCAGGCACAATCTTTTTACTAGATTATATCCCTTCAAGCCAGGCAGCCCTAGAGAAGATTGCAATTCAAAAGGTTTATTGGCACCGCCAGATTGCTAACCTAGATTCAGATAATGGTGATAAGGCCGGTGAAACGCTGAAAGCGATGCAGCAACAGGCATTAGATACATCCGATCCAGATGTTTTGTGGATGCTCAGGCAAGATAGCCCAGATGTTGTGGCGGCGGTGCGACAAGTCGAGCGTGAACAACAAAACTTTGCAGATATTGCCACTTTGAATCTGCGTGCGGCGGGGCAGTTACGTATCGCAGACAGAGTTGCGAAATCTTATGATGAGTTAACGCTGGCTTTGCATCGGGATAGTGAGACAAAGCAGTCAATTATTGGGTTGTTACAAGCAATCAGTCTGATTTTTGTTTTTAGCTGTATCGTCGCCTTATCGCTCGGCGCTAGACGGGTTTTAGTCGAGAGGCTTGATAATCTTCTACGGTTCATAGCGCTCAAACCTCATGACGCAGAACCCCGACACGCGACGGATGAATTTGCTGTGCTGGAACAATGTGCTTCACAGTTGTCTGCCAAAGTGCAAAGTTACGAATCAGAGGTCACGTGGGCTCATCGAACCAGTGAACATACGCGTGTTTTAATCCGTGCACAGGATTTTATATTGCGTTTCATCGAGAGTGTCAGTGAAGACGTTCTTAGTGAACGAACTATGTTGAAAATGCTGTATTCGCTTGAACGCTCACTCGGTTTTAGTAATACAGCACTTATCTATACCGATGACGCTGCGGTTATCTCCAGTGAGCGAATTATCTTTTCTCATCAAAAGCCCCACAACCTCACAGAAAAAATCTTTAAGGAGTTACTCCAGACCGGTAGCATCACTTATGACTATACAAATCCTGAGGGTGAAAAAGTGAGTTGTATGGGAATGACCTTTTCTGGCATCAGTAATGGGGTTGGTGTGTTGCTGGTGGAAATGGATGAAGGTCGGTTTCTGGAAGACTCTGAAGTTAAAGTACTCGAAATCACGACCAGACTATTATCTATGGTGACGAAGTTTCAGAGTCATGATGAAGAGGGCCGCCGGCTGGCGGTATTGGAAGAGCGTGCCGCCATCGCCAGAGAGCTGCACGACTCTCTAGCGCAATCGCTGTCTTTTATGAAAATACAGGTTGCGCGACTGCAAGCTAAATCGGGCGCGCAGCAAGATGACGTCGTAAAGGAGCTACGTGAGGGGCTGGATAATGCATACCGGGAGTTGCGTGAATTATTAACAACATTCCGGGTTCACATGGACTTACGTGGATTGGGATATGCAATTCAGGCAACGATTGATGAATTTTCACAGCGATCGCAATTGGTTATTAGTTTCGATAATCGTTTAGTGAACTGTAGACTGACAGTGAATGAAGAATTTCACATTCTTCATGTTGTTCGTGAAGCGTTATCGAACATAGTCAGACACTCAGGCGCAGACAATGTGACGATATTAATGCTGCTTCAGAAAAACGGCGAAGTAGAGCTGACTATTGATGATGACGGGGTCGGATTTCACCCAGCATCTGATACTTATGACCATCATGGTCAAGCGATTATGAAAGAGCGTGCACAGACGTTGGGAGGCAATGTCGAGGTAATGGCGAGACGCTTTGGTGGTACTCGTGTTCGACTTTCATTTATGCCTAAAATGGCACAATAACGATAAGACATTGAGATAAAAAAATGCAAAACATAATCAGAGTAATGATAATCGACGACCATCCCTTGTTCAGAAAAGGTGTCAGTCAAATTATTTCAGATGATCCCAATTTTGAAGTGGTTGGTGAGGCAGCGTCCGGACAGGAAGGTTTGGAGTTAGCTGAACAAACTCAACCAGATTTGGTGTTACTGGATCTTAACATGAGAGGCATGGATGGCCTGGAAACCTTACGACGATTTAAACAGACGGATTTGCTAACACGCTATGTCATATTGACAGTGTCCGATTCAGAAGATGATTTGATGGAAGCATTAAAGATTGGTGCCGATGGTTATCTTTTGAAAGATATGGAACCGGAAGATTTGCGAGCCAATCTGATGAAGGCTTCAGTGGGGGTGACCGTTCTGCAGGATAGTTTGACTCAGGTGTTGAAAAAAGCATTGTCAGAGCCAGACACTAAAGTCAATCAGGCTGATGCTGGGCTAACGGATAGAGAAAATGAAATACTGGATTGTCTCGCTGAGGGGATGAATAACAAAAATATCGCACGTAAACTGGGTATTAGTGATACCACGGTGAAAGTGCATATTAAGAATATTCTCAGAAAGCTGAATTTGACTAGTCGCCTTGAAGCAGCGGTTTGGAAACACCAGCAGAAATAAAAAAAAGGCCGCTAGTGAGGGGGACTCACTAGCGGCCTTTTTCATGAGCCTTTTTGTCAGTTATAGCGGTTTGCGCTGTCCAACAAAAAATCCTACGCCTTTGTTTGGTGTTTCAAAGGTAATCGTTTCACCATCACCAAAATAGAAAACGTCACCGACTTTGGCTGTGACTTTTTGGCCTGACTCATCAGAAATAACAAACTCACCATCAACAATGACTTTCATTTCTTCATAGTCATATGTATAGACAAGCGGTTTGTCACTTTTGTGGAGGTGAAAAAAACCTGCACACAGTGTTTTATCTTTGCTATCAGAGATGACTGTATCCCCCAACGTTGCATTAACGCCGTCGACACCCATTGATGGTTGTTCAGCTGCAATAGCCTGTGGAATGTATTTCATTTTTAATCTCCTAAGTTTTGTCGATTAGACGATCGCCATTAAAGCGCCATTTCAACAGACCAACAATCATTAGGAAGGCTTACTCTTAAAGTAGTAGTTAACATCAAAATAAAGACTGTTTTTGACGCTTGATAGCTAAAAACAGCAAGGTTTCAGAAAACCGTGTTTAGCAATAAGTGATTCGTGTCGTTGTTATTACCTGTTTTTTGAGTAGCAAACATGCCCACACGAAAGAGCTGACAATATTGAGTCATGGACTTTGTGAACAACAAATCCTACTCTCACCGTAGGTAAAGATTATCGTTCATGGCCTGGCTGACCTGGTTTGGTGATTAGTTAAGTTACCACTCAGCCAACAGACTAATATATAGAGGAGTGCAGAATGAGTGATTTTACACGCTATATGACCACAGCAATCCATGCTGGGAACACACACGATGCCCATGGCTCACCTTTCACGCCTTTGTATGACACGACAACATTTTGTTTTGAGGACACAAAAGCTTTATTGGATGTGGTGGAAGGTAGAAAGCAAGGTGCGTTATATACCCGCTATGGTATGAATCCGACTGTGACGTCCTTAGAGCAACGGCTTGCTCAATTAGACCAAGCAGAAGCGGCGCTGGCATTTGCCTCCGGTATGGCTGCGATTTCATCGTTATGTTTGGCGTTTGGCCAAAAAGGCATTGTTTGTTTAGGTGAAATCTATGGCGGCACCATTGAGTTGCTTTCGCTTTACTGCAAGCAATTGAATATCAATACCACCTTTTTAAAAGCAGATGATAAGGCGGGTCTGGAAAATAGCTTGCAGCAGGGGGCATCACTGGTTTTGTTTGAAACGCCAGCCAATCCGACGTTGGCGGTTATTGATATCAAACAGGTGGCTGAATTGGCACATCAATATGATGCATTAGTGGCAGTCGATAACACTTTTGCAACCCCCATTAATCAGCAACCTTTATCTTTGGGAGCCGATTTTTGCATGCAAAGTGCGACTAAATACCTTGGTGGCCACAGTGATCTGACTGCTGGTGTATTGAGTGGCAGCCGACACAATATGACGATCATTAATGGCTGGCGTAAAAGTCTGGGGCAAACAATTTCTGCTGAAATTGCACATAAATTAAAGCGTAGCTTGATGACGCTACCACTCCGAGTTGAAAGGCATAACCAGAATGCTTTGATCATTGCTCAATTTCTTGAACAACATCCTGCGGTCGAGACCGTTTATTACCCTGGACTCGTTTCGCATGCAGGTCATGCCATCGCTAACCAGCAAATGCAGGGCTATGGCGGTATGTTGAGTTTCGATGTGAGAGGCGGTGACAAAGCTGCACGACAATGTGTGGACTCGCTCAAGCTTATCGCTTTAGCGCCAAGCTTAGGTGGTGCCGAAAGTCTGGCAACACAACCGGTGACAACCTCACATCATGGTATGTCTGAAGATATTTTGCGTGATGCCGGCATCAGCGGCGCGATGATTCGACTATCCGTTGGCCTCGAGACAGCAACTGATTTGATAAATGATTTTGAGCAGGCATTCATCGCTATTCGCTAAATGAAAAAGAATAAAAACACGGGCAAAATTCCCGTTCCAATCTGGTGTATAGTCGGTGAGAATAATAATAAAACGATAAAAATCAGAATGTAATAGGAGAGAGGCATTATGGCCAGTGTATTAAAAACCACGCACCATGGCGGTTGTCCCCACGACTGTCCCGATACTTGTTCGATGGTGTATGAGGTTGAGAACGGTAAACTCACCTCAGTAAAAGGCAACTCTGAACATCCGATGACGCGAGGCGGTCTCTGCGTCAAACTCAAAGACTATGAAAAGCGTCACTATCACCCAGATAGACTACTGCACCCAATGCGCCGAACCGGGCCTAAAGGTTCGGGTCAATTCGAACAGATAAGCTGGGATGAGGCGCTAGATGAAATTACCACGCGCTGGAAAGCCATTATTGATGAGCATGGTCCACGAGCAATCATTCCTTACAGCTATTTAGGTAATCAAGGCTTGGTACATGGCCTGAATGGCGGTGATGCGTTTTTTAATAAGATGGGCGCTACAGTCTGTGAACGCACATTTTGTGGTGAAGGCTCATGTACAGCATGGTTATTAACCGTTGGCCCAACAGCAGGCGTTGATCCTGAAAGTTTTACTCATTCCAAATACATCATTATCTGGGGCTGTAACTCGGTTAGCACGAATATACATCATTGGCATATCGTTAAAGATGCTCAGAAAAAAGGTGCGAAAGTGGTCGTGATTGATCCCTACAAATCGCGCACTGCCAAAGAAGCGGATTGGCATATCGCACCGAAACCGGGAACGGACGGTGCTCTGGCGATGGCAATGATGCACACCATTATTGAAGAAGGTTTGCAGGATCAGGACTACATTGATAACTACACGCACGGCTATGAGGCTTTAGCTGAGCGAGCAAAATCACGCACGGCGGAGTGGGCTGCAGAAATTACCGGTGTCGCGGCAGATGATATTCGTCAATTGGCACGTGAGTTTGCGACGACACAGCCCGCTGCTATTCGTCTGGGGGTCGCATTAGAACGCAACTATGGTGGTGGACAAGCGATTCGTGCCATTACCTGCTTACCGGCTTTAACCGGTGCTTGGCGTCATGTTGGCGGTGGCGCGTTGCAATTTCCGGTGTGGGAGCACCCTTACAAGTTTGATGTGATTTCGCGCCCTGATCTTATTCCAGAAGGCACGCCGGTTATTAATGCGATTCAAATTGGTCGCGCTCTTAACGGTGAAATGGAATTGGATGTGCCGATCAAATCCATGATGTGCTGGAATGCGAACCCGGTTACCCAAGCGGCCGAAACGGATAAGATTGTTGAAGGCTTGATGCGTGATGATTTATTTCTGGTGTCGGCTGAGCATTTCCTGTCTGATACGGCATCGTATGCTGATATCGTTTTGCCAGCGTCAATGGGGGCTGAACTGGAAGATATGGTGCTGTCATGGGGACACTTATATCTGACCTATAATGCGAAATGTGTCGAATCACCCGGCGAAGCCATACCTAACAATGAAATTTTTCGTCGCCTCGCAGCGAAAATGGGCTACGAAGAAGAGAATTTCAAATGGTCAGACAGTGAGTGTTTAGAACATTATGTTGACTGGGACTCTCCCGCTTGTGATGGTATTGATTTGAACTCATTGCGAGAACATGGCTTTGCCAGACTGAAAGTCGGCACCAAAGACGACAGAGCGCCGCATAAGCAAGGTAACTTTCCAACACCAACGGGCAAGTGTCACTTCGAGGTGGAAGGGGCAACCAACTTTGTGGCGCCACCATTCCGCCAAATGTACGAAGGTTTCCAACCTGGTGAGGCATTAGATAGCCTGCCGGATTATGTGGCATCGCGAGAAACGCCCGAAACCAATCCTGTGTTGGCTGAAAAGTACCCACTCAATATCATATCGCCCAAAAGTCACGGCTTTTTGAATTCTTGTTACGCCAATATTGATGACAAAATTAAAAAGCAGGGTGAGCAATTTGTGCTGATCAGTGCCACGGATGCTGATTTGCGAAATATCCAAAACGGTGATTCTGTGCGTGTCTTTAATGACCGCGGTGGATTCGAGGGCAAGGCTCAGATTACGGATGATGTTAGTAGCGGGATTGTTGTCGCCACGCTTGGCTATTGGCGCCAACTTAACAAAGGTACTGTCAACTGTGTGAGTTCTGCCGAGTTTGTTGATATGGGGCACGCTCCCACGTTCACGGATAACTTAGTGCAGGTTGAGCTTGCCAGTTAACACTGGGTTAGGTTGGATAAAAAAAGCCCGCTTTAAAGCGGGCTTTTTTGTTTCTTATGCTGTTTTGTTTTGGCTGAAAGAGGGCAACCCTAACAGTAATATCAATGACACCAACACGACGAGCAGTTGCGCAAGAACTCCTTCCCATGTTGGATGAACTCCCAGCCATGCGATGTCGAGATTGATTGGCATTGGCGACATGGAGACCAGAGCCGCTTCTTGCAGCGCGGCTACAGCCTTACCAATTAATACAAATGACAGCGCTAACATTAAATAGCTTGTGAACAAAAAGAATTTTCTAATCGGCAGGCGTAATGAAAATTTGACCATTAAATAGGCAATTATCGCGAGCACGACAATACCTGCAATAAAGCCAGTCCCGACCGACATAAACTGAGAGGGTAATGATTGGGTTAGCAATGCTTGGTAAAACAGCACGGTTTCAAACACTTCACGATAGACAGCAATGAAAGCCAGAGCAGCGATACCCCATAGCGTGCCAGTGCTCAGATGGCGGTGAATATTGTCGCGGATATAGGCTTGCCAATTACTAGCATTGGTTTTGCTATGCATCCAAAAACCCACGTAAAAAAGTACAACGGCTGCCAACAGAGCCGCAACACCCTCCATAATTTCGCGACTGGCGCCACTGATGCTGACAAGATGTTGTGCGACCCACCATGTACCAAAACCAGCGGCAATCGCTAATATCCACCCAGTGTGAACGAATTTAACGGCATCCCGACGTTCAGTTTTTACTAACACTGTAACCAAAGCCAACACGACTAACAGGGCTTCCAAGCCTTCGCGCAATAAAATGATAAAACTTGCCGTGAATAACGTTGACTCTGACAAGGTATCGGCTGAGAGCATATTTTGTGCCTGTGTCAGCTGTGCATCGGCTTGCTCTAACGTCTCGGCAAGTGCTGTTTCTTGATTAGCCTGACTTGTTAACTGGCGGAATTGCATCATAGATGCTTCGATATCTTTTCTTAGTTGAGTGTCATACGCATCTAACGCATTTTCAGCCAGTTCAAAGCCATCTAAATAAGCACTAACGGCCAACGCTTGGGCTTGTTTGAATTCATCAGCAAGATACGCTTTATGCGAAGCTTCAAGCTGTTGTTTGGCCATTGCTAAGGGATCTGCCGCGGCGAATAATGGCGAAGGGTTGGCACGTAGTTGTTCAATCGATGCCAGATTAATGGCGGGAAATTGCTTGTTCAGGGTCGTTGGGCTATGACTGACAAAGTCCTGCATGGTCATGCCTGTCGGGGTTTGTGAGACTTGTTCACTCTCAGTAAATGCAAGACTGCCTGCGTAAAAAGCGAGAGACCAGCGTTGCTGATCATTGAGCTGAGAAAAGGCAGCCATTGCGGTGCCATCAATACCATTGGTAATGGCGTCGTATAAACCGACTAACGAACGACTGTGCGCGCGGGCTTTATCAGTGAAGTCCGTCGGAGTCGGTTCCAACGAGGCAGCGAGTGGGCCGTCACCTTGCCCCTTAGCCCCATGGCAAGCGATACAGTTTTGTTGAAACAAAGCATGAGTTTGCGTCGCGGGTAATAGCGATTTTTTTAAGGTAACCGCTGGTGCAATGTCCATTAACAGATGACGCAGTTCAACGGTGATTGGTTCAATATCAGCGGGTTCTTGCTTGTTTTTAATAGCCGTTTGTAGTTTTAAGGCGGCTTCAACTGCAGCGTTGCCACCATCCAGGTTTTGAGTTTTTTCTACGGCAAGCGCAGAAAATTCGAGCATTTCGTCGTATTCACCCTGACTAATGATTTCGCCATTTTTGATGGCTTCGCGATAGTCTACATTTATGTATTCTGCAATCTGCATCAGTTGACGCGTATCACTTTGTGCTTCGTTAGCGTGTGCAGAGAAGCTGATAAGAAATGATAAGGTCATGAGACTGGCAACGAGACCAGACTTAAAAAATACGCCGAGTTTAAACACGATGGGTGGCTCCAAATGTCGCTAAATTGCTGACTTTGTCGCAAATTAACTGTTAATGAGAATCACTATCATTATAAACGTTAGTCACCTCAATGAGTCAATATATGTAAGCAAGCTACTATACTGCTGAAACAGAGGTGCATCAATCATGAGCAATCAGCCCGACACGAATAAACTTCAGCGCTGTCTGTATTTTGCCTACGGTTCTAATATGGCGTTTTCCCGTCTATTTCAACGTGTGCCTTCTGCGCAAAAATATTGCCGAGTACAACTCTACAAGCATCAATTGCGGTTTCACAAACGTAGCCACGTTGACGGTTCGGCAAAATGTGACGCGTGGTATACCGGTGCGTCGTCAGATTGGGTTGAAGGCATCATTTATAACATCGCTATGCGCGATAAATGGCATCTGGACGACATAGAAGGAGTGGGGCATGGCTATGCAATCAAGCAGGTTTGCGTGGTTGATAAACACGATCGTGTCTTGCAAGCATATACCTACGTTGCCACCGACATTGATACTGAGCTCAGACCGTTCGACTGGTACAAACAGCATGTTCTGATCGGGGCTAAAGAACATCACTTACCCGTTGAATACATAGAGCAGATTAATGCTGTTGAGGCTGAAGTTGATAGCGATACAGAACGTGCTGAACGAGAAATGGCAATCCATGACTTGGGCGATAAAGCGCTTTCTGACCGAGATGGGACATGATAACCTTACAGGCTATCAATTTTTTGTTACAAAATTATGCAAAACGTGCTGAAACTGGATGCGTTAACCGCATCACCACTGAAGACAGATCCATACCCCTATTTTTCGGTAGCGCAGGCTATTGATCCTGAGTATGTCAGCGACGTTATCCGAGATTTTCCTTCGATCGATGACGGCGGTAGCTACAATGTCGATGATGTGGCAACCGGGCCAGCATTTAAACAACTAATCGATTCTCTGGATACGCCTCAGTTTCGTCAAATTATCTGTGATAAGTTTGATGTTGCGGTAATGGATTTACCGATGATGGTTACGCTACGCGGGTATTCACGTAAAAAAGATGGCCGTATTCACACCGACTCTAAAACAAAAGTCGCGACCATTTTGCTGTATCTCAATGATGACTGGCAGGCTGAAACAGGTAAGCTCCGGATTTTACGCAGTGCCGATGATATGGAAGATTACGTCGAAGAAATCGCCCCTGGCCCGGGCAGTTTATTAGCCTTTAAAGTGACGGATAATTGTTGGCACGGCTACCCCAGTTTCGAAGGGAAAAGGCAATCAATTCAGATCAACTTTTTGACCAGCGAAGCGGCTGGCAATAAACATCGTTTCTTTCACGGACTAAGTGCAAAGCTGAAATCCTTGTTTAAATAAATTATGTGTCTACACCCTGCCAGATTTCATGTTTGGTGGAACACCGGTAGAGAAAGCCGGTCACAAATGCAATCGTTGTATCAACGTCGATATAACCTTTTCGTTCAGTCTTATTTTTAACCGACTGTCATAGTCCTGTGATTGCGTAATGCTATCGTTTGGTCATAGACTGAATTCATACATGCGTTTAGCCGTTGAAAACGGATAGCAACATCGGAGAATCAATCTTTATGAGCGACAAGCCGGGGAAGATCTATATCGCCTTGATCAGTGTGCACGGTCTGATTCGTGGACAAAACCTTGAATTGGGACGCGATGCAGATACGGGGGGGCAAACGCTTTATGTGTTAGAGCTTGCACAAGCCTTATCTGAATTACCAGAAGTCGCCCAAGTCGATCTTGTTACCCGGCGTATCATTGATGAGAACATTGATCCTGACTATGCTGAACCGATAGAAACGCTTAATGATAAATTACGTGTTGTGAGGATTGATGCAGGTCCTGAGGAATATATTTACAAAGAACATTTATGGGATCACCTTGATGGCTTTGCCGATTCGCTGGCGGACTTTTTCAGGCACCAAGGGCACATTCCCGATTTGATTCACAGCCACTATGCTGACGCTGGTTTGGTCGGTTCGCATGTCGCCAATATACTTGGTATTCCCTTAGTACACACAGGCCATTCCCTGGGACGTGTGAAACGCCGACGCTTGCTTGCCAGTGGATTGAGTACGGAGCAAATCGAAAAGCTCTATAACATGTCTCGTCGGGTAGAAGCCGAAGAGATTACATTGGCCACCGCTGAGCGTGTTATCACCAGTACCCATCAAGAGATTGAAGAACAATACGAGGTATACGATCATTATCAGCCCGATCAAATGCGCGTTATTCCACCAGGTACAAATATCAAGCAATTCCAACCGCCCGCGGGTAATGAGCTGGATGACCCGATATTTACCACACTGACTCAACACCTGACTGAGCCAAGTAAACCCATTATTCTGGCCTTGTCACGGCCGGATAAGCGTAAGAACATTAATGTTTTGATTGAAGCCTATGGCGAGTCAGAAAAACTTCAGCAGTTAGCCAATCTCGTTATTATTGCCGGTAACCGCGATGACATTGATGATTTAGAGCAGGGCGCGCAAGAGGTCTTTCATGAGTTACTGGTATCGATAGATAGATACGATCTTTATGGAAAAGTCGCGATGCCCAAGCATCACAAGCGAGATCAGGTGCCGATGATGTATCGCATTGCAGCGGCGTCAGGCGGTGTCTTTGTCAATCCGGCATTGACCGAGCCATTTGGACTGACATTAATTGAGGCAGCGGCTTCAGGCCTGCCCATCGTTGCCACAGAGGATGGTGGTCCTAGAGACATAATTGGTAACTGTCATAACGGTCACCTGATTGACCCGTTGGAGTCAGCAACGATAACTGAGGCTTTATTAAAATTGCTAACGGATAATGCTCATTGGCAACAGTTGTCTGAGCAAGGTTTGGCTGGCGTCACCGAACATTATTCTTGGCAGGCGCACGCAAAACGCTATATTCAGTTAGTGAAACCGATTGCCCAGCGCGATGAGTTCTTACAGCGGCGGCCGGTTGAGCGAACCAGTCAGGTCTATGCTGAGTCAGCCATTGTGAGTGATCTGGACTTGAATCTGGTTGGTGATGATGTGTCTCTGCAGGAGCTGATTCGTCTTCTTCGCGAGCACCGCAAAACCACCAAATTTGTTATCGCAACCGGGCGTAGACTGGATGTGGCGCTGCGATTGATGAAAAAACATCGGATTCCAGAGCCTGATATTCTGATTACCAGTTCGGGTACCGAAATTTACTATGCCCCTAAACTGACCCCTGACAGAGCATGGGCGCAGCATATTGATTACCACTGGACGCCCCACAAAATACGACCTTGGTTAGACGAGTATGCTGGACTTGAACGCCAGCCTAAGTCAGAGCAAAGTCGTTTTAAACTGAGTTATTACATCGATCCTGATATCGCTGACTTTGAAGACATTAAACGTATGTTGCATCAGGAAGAGCAGGCTGTTCATGCCCAGCTCGCCTTTGGTCAGTACCTCGATATCATGCCAATCCGTGCGTCAAAAGGCATGGCCTTACGTTTTATTGCTGATCGTTGGCAGATTCCGCTGGAACGCATTTTAGTTGCTGGCGGCTCGGGAGCTGATGAAGATATGATGCGTGGTAATACCTTAGCTGCGGTAGTAGCAAATAGGCACAATGAAGAATTAGCTCAGTTAGGTGATACGGAGGGCATATATCTGGCTGAGAAACCTTTTGCTGCCGGTATTCTAGAAGCACTAGAACATTATCAGTTTTTCAACCACCTTAAACAGCAGAAAGCCTTACCATGAGCGATCCCAAACTTTTGCTTTGTACAGACATGGATAGAACCGTTATCCCAAATGGTTTTCAACCGGAACCTGCCGATGCGCGTAAACAGTTCAGTGCTTTTTGCCAGCGCTCGGATGTCAAACTGGCCTACGTTACCGGGCGCCATGTGGCACTAGTAAAACGGGCAATAAAAAATTATGCCTTACCGCTACCTGACTATGCGATTACCGATGTCGGCACCAAGATATATCACGTTGCGAATGGCACCTGGCAACAGATGGCAGACTGGGAAGCGGAAATAGATCAAGATTGGAATGGTAAAACGCATTCGCAACTAAAACAGTTGCTTAAATCGGTCAGTGAATTGCGCTTACAGGAAAGCAGCAAGCAAAACACCCATAAACTGAGTTATTACCTACCGCTCTATCTGGATAAAGACAGCAAAATAGCGCAGGTAGAAGCATTGCTTACAGAGGCAGGCGTTAATGCCAGTGTGTTATGGAGCGTCGATGAACCCAAAAATATCGGCTTAATGGATATTCTGCCTAAGCACGCCACCAAGCTGCATGCCATTGAGTTTTTACAAGCGAAACTCGGCTATGCCCTCAGTGACGTGGTTTTTGCCGGTGACAGTGGTAATGATTTACCGGTGCTGACTAGCCGCATTCAATCCGTTCTTGTGGACAATGCCAGTGCAGAAATCAAACAGGCAGCGTTGCAATTATCACAGCACAATGGCCATAGTTCAGCCTTGTATCTGGCCCACAGTGAGGCGCAAGATAATAACGGCAATTACGCTGCGGGAGTGTTACAAGGGGTGGAGCACTTTGCACCACAATTTCGTCATCAGGACAAAACAGAAAACATCACATGAATCAGACAACACAATTGACTATTTTTGGTGAAGCATTATTCGATTGTTTTCCTGACGGAGAGTCAGTATTAGGCGGCGCACCGTTTAATGTAGCGTGGCATCTGCAGGCTTTTGGTGATGCACCAAAATTTATTAGCCGAGTGGGTAACGATACGCTGGGAGATACGATTCTTGCCGAGATGAAGAATTGGGGCATGGATACCAACTGGGTACAGCTAGACAATCAACATCCCACGGGGCGTGTCAACGTTACCATCGATGACAATGAGCCGAGCTATGAGATTGCCACCGAGAGTGCGTGGGATTTTATTGCTGACAGTTTGATTGACTCGCCACCGCAAACAGGGCTTTTCTATCATGGCTCGTTAGCCGCAAGAAGTGAGATCAGTCATCACACCTTACAAAAGCTAACTGAAAGCCCTGGTTTAGATATTTTTGTGGATGTGAATTTACGTGATCCGTGGTGGCAAAAAGAAGATATATGCCACTGGTTAGAACAGGCGCGTTGGGTAAAACTCAATCAGGATGAGCTTGGTGAACTGGGATTTCGATCAGCAGATTTGCATCAGGATATGACACGGATGCACAGTCACTATCACCTCGATCAGCTCATTGTGACATGTGGAGAAAAAGGGGCGATTGTCAGAGATCAAGACGGTGAGTTTCATTTAATCAAGCCTACTGCTTCGAATCAGGTCATCGATACCGTCGGTGCCGGCGATGCCTTCACTGCTATGTATATTCACGGCTTACTGGCTGGCTGGGAGATTAGGCATGCTTTAGCGCAGGCACAACACTTTGCGTCACAGGTTGTCGGCCTACGAGGCGCAACAAGTAAAGATGCTAACTTCTATAACATTATCAATAACTAATAATACAAATATAAGAATTCACATAAATGTACGAGCAGCAAGCACATACACTCTTAAACGATATTCTTAACGAAATAGAAGCGGGTGTTTCCAAGCAAGATTTGCGTTATTTCTACACCCGACTCGGTGCGAATTTCTACGCGATCCATTCTTTATTTGACCGACTCTACGGTGACCGAGAGGACTTCCAGACACAAGCTCAAAAGCTGGTTGAAACCATGGCCAAACAGTATATTCGCCGTCCTGAAGATTTGCGTCAGCGGGATATTGAGCGTGAAGCAGATCATAATTGGTTTCTCAGTCAAAACTGGATAGGCATGGCGCTCTATAGCCATGGTTTTGCCAAAGATTTGAAAGGGATGGAAAGCCATCTTAATTACTTTCAGGAACTGGGCGTGAATATGGTGCACATTATGCCCATCATGCAATGCCCGCAAGGAAGTAGTGATGGTGGTTACGCGATCAGCAATTTTCGCGAAATTGACGAGAGAGCCGGCACGATTGACGATTTGTTGCATTTATCTCGAGCCATGCATGAGCGAGATATGCTGCTGACGATGGATGTGGTGCTCAATCACACGTCTGATGAGCATGAATGGGCACAAAAAGCGCGTCAGGGCGATAAGAAACACCAAGATTATTACTATACTTTTGAAACCCGTAATATTCCCGACATGTTTGAACAGAGCATGCCTGAAGTATTTCCTGAAACATCACCGGGTAACTTCACCTGGGATGAGCAGATGGGGAAATGGGTGATGACGGTGTTCAATGAATACCAGTGGGATCTTAATTATTCTAATCCGGCTGTATTCATCGAAATGCTGGATGTTATTTTATTCTGGGCCAATCAGGGCGCCGATATTCTGCGACTTGATGCCGTGGCATTCTTGTGGAAAAAAATTGGTAGTACTTGCCAGAATGAGCGTGAGGCTCACTTAATTTTACAATTACTTAAAGATTGTTGTCAGGTCACAGCTCCTGGCGTTTTATACATCGCAGAAGCAATCGTGGCACCTGTTGAGGTGACCAAATATTTTGGCGAAGATGCCGTGATCGCCAAAGAGTGCGAGATAGCATACAACGCGACGTTTATGGCGTTAATGTGGGATGCGGTGGCAACGAAAAATGCGAAGTTGCTCAACCAAGGCATTAAAAGTCTGCCGGTTAAGTTAGAACGTGCGACTTGGCTAAATTATATCCGTTGTCATGACGATATCGGGCTTGGCTTCGATGATCGAGATATTGAAATTGTGGGCTATGAGCCGCGTGGTCATCGTAAGTTTCTAATTGACTACTTTATGGGGCGTTTCGATGATTCTCATGCCCGTGGTTTGCCGTTTGGTGAAAATGAAAAAACCGGGGATGCAAGGATATCTGGATCGTTAGCCTCGCTGGTCGGACTAGAGTATGCCGTTGAAGTAGGGGATTTGGAAGCTGAAGCCGATGCCATCAAAATTATTTTGTTATTGCATAGTCTGATTATGTCGTTCGGCGGTATTCCGCTGCTTTATTATGGCGATGAAGTGGGCACGATTAATGACGTGTCATATCTTGATGATCCTCATAAGAAAGGTGATTCTCGCTGGGTTCACAGACCTGTCGTTGATTGGGACAAAGCTGAGCTACGCAATCAACCGGGAAACTATCAATACGAAATCTTTACTGCTTTAAAACGCATGATTGCGGTACGCAAGGAAATCGACGTCTTTGCCGACTTCAACAACAGACAGTTAATCGATGTCGGTAATGAGCATCTATTTGTTTTTGAACGTTACAGCGTTACCCAACAATTCGACCGTGTGTTGGTTGTTGCTAACTTCAATGACAAGCCACAACATTTAAAAGTTGATCAGCTAGTTGGCTGGGGCGACCCCCAATATGGTGAGGTGATGGATCTCTACTCGGGTCAACGGCCAGATATTTTTAATAACACGCTGGTAATTCCGGCGTTTAGCTTTTATTGGCTTCAACAAAACTGAGGAATGTTTCTTTCACGCTTAAGCAATACGAATTGGGTTATGGTCAAACGACGGGGTTAATAGAGAGCATCCAATGTGTAAAACAGGTCTATTCTGGTTTAACAACGACTTACGAGTTCATGACAACCCAGCGTTGCTGGAAGCAAGCCTTAATTGTGATCGCCTGATTTGCTTATTTTGTTATGACACCTTTTGGGATAAACCAACAGGGTTCAACGCCAAGCCGTTGGGTGACAAGCGAAGACAGTTTCTTTTGGAAAGCCTGAATGACCTGCAACACACGCTTGAGGCTAGAGGCCAGCAACTTATTGTGATGAAAGGTGATCCCGTCGCGATCATTTCAGAGCTACTTAGCAAGTACCACGTTAACCACGTGTATCGCAGTTATCATGTCGGTGTCTATGAAAACAGGCAATGGCAACACTTAAGAGCCGATTTCCCACGTGTACAATTTGATTCGTACTGGACGCATAGTTTATTTCAACAACGACAGCTGCCGTTTGATTTGACGTCTTTACCTGATACGTTCAGCCAGTTTAGAAAAATTGTCGAGTCATTGCCCATTGATAAACCGGTTCAAATGCCTAAAACCTTGGCTGTACCCGTTTCTGAGCTTCATGAAGATACCCTGCCTTTACCAACTTACCGCAACAGCCAAGACCACTTCACAGGCGGTGAGAAGGCTGCCATTGAGCATATGGAAGCCTATTTCAGTAGCGACTATCCCGCTCAATATAAGCTGCTTCGTAACGACCTTGATCATTGGTCACATTCAACGAAATTTTCTGCCTGGTTAGCAAACGGATCGCTATCAGTAAAACGACTGTTGCAACAGCTGAGACAGTTCGAAAAAACACATACCGCCAATGAGTCGACGTATTGGATCTTCTTTGAGCTACTTTGGCGAGAATATTTTCAGTGGTATGCGTTTCGCTATCGCCACAAACTATTCCGTCCGCAAGGCTTAGGCAAAAAGAAAATTACTTGCTGCTTTTACCCGGAGCGCTATCAAAAATGGGCACATGGCAACACACCATACCCACTGGTCAATGCATTAATGAAGCAGCTCAATGACACCGGTTATATGTCTAACCGCGGGCGACAGATTGTCGCAAGTTGCTTTATCAATGAGTTGGAACTGGATTGGCGTTTCGGCGCCGCCTATTTTGAACAACAATTGATTGATTATGATGTGGCTGCCAACTGGGGAAATTGGCAGTATATCGCTGGTGTCGGTGCTGATCCGCGAGGGGGACGCCACTTTAACATTGACAAGCAGCAACGCCAATACGACCCACAACAAACCTTCATTCAAAAATGGAAAGGGCAGGTGACAGCGCCTCGCCTGGATTCTGTCGATGCTGCGGATTGGCCGATTATGCCGTATAAACGTGATTAAAAACCTCCAGCCTCAGTTGAGACTTCTCTAGCCAGAGCGCATACTGAAGACATCGCTTTCACAAAAGGGAGGATTTTGTGATGATTAAAGCGATTTTGTTTGATATCAGCGGCGTTCTGCATGTTGATAACGTCCCCGTAAACGGCGCAGTAGAGCTGATACAAGCACTGCAAAAAAAACGTTTTCCAATGCGTTTTGTTACCAACACGTCGCGCTCGACCAGCACGGCCATCTTACTGAGTCTGCAAAAGATGGGCTTTGACGTACAGGCGGATGATATTTTTACTGCACCTGTTGCCGTTAAACATGTCTGTATGCAGCGTGATCTAAGACCTTTTTTTCTGATCCATCCTGATTTGATACCCGAATTTAACGAGCTCAATCAACGCAGTCCAAATGCTGTGGTTGTGGCTGATGCCGCAGAACGATTTGATTACAAACATCTTAATCGTGCATTTTCATTACTAATGGATGGTGCCCCTTTGTTAGGGATAGGACGCAATCGCTACTTTAAATCATCAGGTAGACTGCAGTTAGATGCAGGCCCTTTTATCCAAGCATTAGAATATGCAGCCAATGTTGAAGCAGAAATTTTAGGTAAACCGGCGGAGGGGTTTTTCCATGCTGCTGTGTCGTCTATGGGCTTACAGCCTGAACAGGTGTTAATGATAGGCGATGATGTTGAAGTTGATGTGTTGGGCGCGGTTGATGCGGGGCTTCATGCCTGTTTAGTACGGACGGGAAAATTTTTGCCACAGGATGAAGAAAAATTAAAAACTGCGAAAGTAGCGGAAACGGTGGTTGAGGCCGTAGCAACTTACATAGAAACAACTGAAGATGGCGCTTAAGACTAACGTTAGCTTAATGACATCCGTCTTTAAAAAGTCTCTGTGTGGTAACGGTAGCAGAGAAGGGTCGCTGACCAGTAATCTTTATCTAAACCGGCTTTGCGTTTAAGTTCATGCACAAAGCGTTCAGGACTTGGAATCGCATCCCAGACAGCAGGTAAAAAAGTGGCTCGGTACTGACCATCTTCAATGATCAAACCATCTCGTCCGGGGTGAAGCTGCTCTAGCAAACTATATTCAGAGTTACATGGAATGATTTGAGGTTCGCTGAGTACCGAAATATGAATTTCTAAATCAGCAACAGACGGTTCTGCAATCGTCTCAAAACGATGGTCACGAAATGCGGCAGCATAGGCATTTTTCGCGACATCTTCAGCCAATGGGTAAACAGCCGTTAACGACCCAATACAACCACGTAATGCTCCCGCGATAAAAAGAGTGACAAAACTAGCCTGTTTTTCAAGCACACTGGTTGGCAAACAGCCTGTGTCCAGAGGCATGGGGGTATCATTGGCTAGACCGTAGTGAATGGCATCTCGCGCAATTTTTTTGAGTAAGAAGCGATCAGAATCGGGCAGCATTTTATTGAAACAAATAGGCACCATAGCCGACCACACTGTCGCGTTTGCCAGCGGTGTCACCCGAATTTCGTAAATCGAGGATATGACCGTGCAGATTATGCTGACGCGCATACAGAATCAGGCCATTGATACCGACACTACCACAAGCATGGTAGCCATCAATAAGTCGATTATCCAGATTGATAATGGCTTGTGAGGTTTCGGCATCAGCCTCACGAGCACTATCGTAGTCTAGGTAATGACTGAGATCGGAACTGATCACGATAAGCGTTTCGGGCCCACCCCAAAGCTTATCTAAAACCTTGGCGATTACCTTTGGACTAGCATGCCCGGCCACAATAGGCACAATTTTAAAATCATCAAGTAGAAACTGGAGAAACGGCAATTGGACTTCAAGGCTGTGCTCACGTGCATGTGCTTGCTCGAGAGCAATAACACCATCAATGGCGATAATCTGACTTTCTGCCTGACGGTCTACAGCGATAAGTCCTAGCGGTGTTTCAAACCAATCGGCAGTTGATATTGCCAGCCCGTCGAAGGGAACACGATGCGATGGACCAATTAACACAACGCGTTTGATAATGTTTTTAAGCGGCTTTAAGTGTTGATAAGCACTGGCCGCTACTGCGCCAGAATACATATAGCCAGCATGGGGAACAATCAATGCTTTTGGGGAGAGTAAAGGGTCGGCATGACAGGCTGCCATATCCGCCGCAACTTGTTTATTGAGCTTAACGGCATCAGCTGGATAAAATAAGCCTGCTACTGCATTAGGGCGAACGATTTCCATGTTAATCCTCCGCTTATCAGCGTAATATTGTCAGTATCGACTTTGCTGAATTAGATTGCAATATCTGCTTCGCATAGGTGGCAAAATGACGCATATATCCCCCCCGTTCGATCATCTCGTTGCAACCCGCTATTGGCATGGCTTAGAAGATGGGCGCGTGCAGTGTGATCTCTGTCCACGGTTTTGTAAATTGCACGAAGGTCAGCGTGGTCTATGTTTTGTGCGAGCGAATGTTAATAGCGAGATTGTATTAACGACCTGGGGACGTTCCAGTGGTTTTGTTATCGACCCGATTGAAAAAAAACCGTTGAACCATTTTCTGCCTGGTACACCTGTTCTCTCTTTTGGGACGGCTGGTTGTAATCTGGCATGTAAGTTCTGCCAAAACTGGGACATAAGCAAGTCACGTGAGATGGATACACTTTTGGCCGACGCCAAGCCAGAGTTAATTGCTGACAAAGCCCAACAACTTGGCTGTAGAAGTGTTGTCTTTACCTATAATGATCCCGTTATTTTTCATGAATATGCTATTGATGTGGCACAAGCCTGCCATGAAAAAGACATCAATACTGTGGCGGTCACGGCTGGGTATGTGAGCCCTGAACCAAGAGCTGAGTTCTATCAGTATATGGATGCAGCAAATGTAGATTTAAAAGCGTTCACTGAGCGGTTTTATCACAAGATTACAGGGTCACATCTTCAGCCAGTATTAGAAACATTGAAATACCTTAAACACGAGACGCAGGTTTGGTTTGAACTGACCACATTACTCATACCTGGTGAAAATGATAGTGATGCAGAAATTCAAGCAATGTCTCAATGGGTAGTAGATAATTTGGGACCGGATGTACCGATGCACTTTTCTGTATTTCACCCTGACTGGAAAATGCAGAATACACCGATGACGCCAGAGGCAACCGTAATAAAAGCACGACAAATTGCACTGGATAACGGAATACATCACGTTTATGTCGGTAATATGCATAACAAATATGCTGACAGCACATGGTGTCAGCATTGTGGCGGGTTAGTCATCGGCAGAGATTGGTATCAAATAGCAGAATGGCAATTGGATCCTCACGGCTGTTGTTTGAGCTGTGGTGGTATTTGCGTCGGTGTATTTGACTCATCACCGGGCGAGTGGGGACGAAAACGCCAGCTAGTTAACATGACAGAGGTATGATTTGGAGAGTAGTGATATGCAGCTTATAGCCGTTATAGCGATTTTGTTTCTTATTTCAGCATGGATGCTGATTCGATTTTCGAGAAAAAAAACGACGGCATCCATGAAAATACAAAAGCGGACCGTGTTACTTGATAGCTCACAACGTGAGTTCAAGAAACGGTTAGTAGATGCGGTGAAAGGTGACTTTGAAGTTCTCCCACGTGTACATTTGGCTGATCTGGTCAGTTTGAAATTCAAAGCTGATGATAAGGCGAGTAGGCTTTTGCAACAAAAAATAGCAGCAAGCAGTGTGGATTTTGTTCTGCTGGATGCCTTAAATGGTCGCATTGCTTGTGTCGTGCAATTCGACAAAGAACAAGACACAGAACAGGCCAACCTCTTAACAACAACCTGTCAACAAGCTAACTTAGCCTTACTGCACTTTTCAAAAGAAACTGCCCTGGACTCGGCTCAGCTCAAAAAGAAAGTGCTGTCAGCATTGGAACCCACCATTCAATTTGACGATGACAGTGAGACTGATGCGGTCAAAGTGTACTTGGAACCTGTTGCAAATAAAGCCGAACACGAACGCAAAATTGTTCTAGAGAACTCATAAAAACAAGGCGGAGTTATCCGCCTTTCTTCTTATTAGGTTTGTCCCTATCCCTGAGCTTTTTCGATACACGAGTGAAAAGGCTTTCTATCATTTTTTTAATTTGATAGCGGAGTCTGTCACCAAACCTTATAAAAATTCAACTTGTAATTGCCTGAAAATAGGGCTATTTTTGAAAAAAATCCGGATTCTATGTTTTACCAACCAAAGAGGGTAATACCATGGCAGCGAAGTTTGAAATATATCAAGATAAAGCAGCTGAGTTTCGGTTTAGATTAAAAGCAGGGAATGGGGAGAACATTCTGGCCAGTGAAGGCTACTCCTCAAAAGCAGCGTGTCAAAATGGCATAGAGTCCGTTAAGAAAAATGCCGCTGATGATGACCGGTATGAAAAGAAAGAAACAGCTTCAGGCGGTTTCAGGTTTAATATCAAAGCCGCCAATCACCAAGTTATCGGCACCAGTCAAACATATAAAAGTGCCTCCGGTCGCGATAATGGTATTGAATCAGTGAAGAAAAATGCACCAGAGGCAAGAGTGGAAGAAGTCGATAGTTAGACGAGAATATTAAGTCAGCTCGACCCTATACCTGAGTCTCGATTTATATGCTTTAAATGGTGTGACCGATACCGATTGAACTCACGACCGTCGCGTTTTTTGCTAGGCGAGGCAAGCGAGATACTCGGCTCTGGGTGAGAAAAAAAGGCAATAGTATTACTCCCCTTCAGAATATGGTGAGTTACTGGCGTGTATACGTTACTGCACTTAGTTTGAAGCTTAATTCAACTTTTCCAGCCACTCAGAAAATGCGCTCAGAGCGGGTAAAGCCATATTGCGTTCCGGATATATCAGATAGTAACTACGCTGACTGGGAATGGCATCACCAATGACTATCAATTCGCCACGCTGCAGTTCGTCCTCAATGAGATTGATAGGAACCAGACCCACACCAAGACCGGCCCGTACAGCCTGAATCAAGTGTGCTGTTACATCAAAGCTTGGTGCTGATTTTTTGCTGTTTATATTTTGTTGGTGGCTCTCGAACCATTGGTTCCAGGCTGCCATATTATTATTAACAGAGAGCAGGCTCTGCTGAGTCAGCCAGGCTGGGTTTGGTGCTCCAGTTTCAGTGATGGATGGCGATGCTATCGCAACCAGTTGTTCTTCCAGAAGTGGTTGTGCACAAATGTTTCTCCAGTCTCCTGTACCGACAGTGACGGCGGCATCAATGTCAGTCTGATCAAAGTCTATATCACCGATCCGAGACAGAATATGAATCGTATATTCTGGATGAGCCCGATAAAAATCATGCAATTTTGGTAATAGCCACTTGGAGCCAAAAGTCGGTAAGACCGCTAAGTTTAAAACGTTCGATTTCGAATGATACGTCAGAGCTTGCAGGGTCGCATTGCGTATTATCCCGAGTGCCTGTTTGATGTCACTGTAGTAACGTTTGCCGGCATCAGTGAGTTCTACATTTCTGCCTACTTTTTCAAACAGCTTCAAGTTCAGATGTGTTTCCAGAGAATGGATTTGTTTGCTGATAGCACTCTGTGTGACTGACAGCTCATCAGCTGCTTGTCTGTAACTCTGATAACGGGCAGCAGCCTCGAATGCCAGTAGCAATGAAGTTGAAGGCGTTAAATGACGTATATTCATGAGTAATATTCATGTGTCTGGTTGATAAGTCGTTTTAAATATAGCTTATTTTAGTAGATTATTATAAGTGCCTATCAATTATTGTGAGCATTATTCATCAATTATGACGATTTCTAGCCTGACAGCCATGCATGCGATTGAACCGCTGCAACAACAATTTCTGAATGCTTTATCAGCGCAAGGTTTTCAGGGAGAGATTCAAACGGACTATGCCACACGAACCGTACTGGCAACGGATAACTCCATTTATCAGCGAATTCCTCAGGCAGCAGTCTTTCCAAGGTCTGTCGTTGATATGCGGTTAATTGGAAAGCTACTGGGGCAGGATGCTTATAGAGAGGTTGTTATAGCGGCGAGAGGCGGTGGTACCGGCACCAATGGTCAATCTCTGACGAATAGCATTGTCGTCGACCTCTCACGACACATGAATGAAATTATTGAAATCAACGTCTCAGAACGCTGGGTGCGAGTTCAGGCAGGTGTTGTCAAAGATCAATTGAATGCTTTTTTGAAACCCTACGGTTTGTTTTTCTCTCCCGAGCTGTCAACGTCCAACCGCGCGACGATTGGTGGCATGATTAACACCGATGCAAGTGGTCAGGGGAGCTGTGTTTACGGCAAAACACGCGATCATGTCCTTGAACTAGACACAGTACTCGTTGGAGGCGACTGCCTGCATAGTCAGCCTGTCTCATTAAAAAACGCACAACAGTTATCACAAAAGACAGATAAGGAAGGCGATTTATATCGTTCTTTGTATGAGTTGTATCATGCTAACGAAGCAGCTATTAAAACGACTTTTCCAGAACTGAACCGATGTCTCACCGGCTACGACCTGGCCCACTTGAGTGATGCTGGGAAATTCAATCTTAATAACATTATCTGTGGTTCGGAAGGTACACTGGGCTTTGTCGTAGAAGCGAAATTAAATCTGCTGCCGATTCCGCAATACACCATGCTGGTGAACATGCGTTATGCGAGTTTTATGGGCGCCCTGGATGATGCAAAACGCCTGATCAATCATCAACCTTTATCCATTGAGACTATCGATTCAAAAGTGCTTCAGTTAGCTCAGAAGGATAGTGTCTGGGAGCGTGTCGTTGAGTTTTTCCCTGCTGGAGATACCTTAGTACAAGGCATAAACCTGATTGAATTCAGTGGTGAAAGCGCTGAGCATGTCGAAACCGAAGTCAGTCAGTTTCTGGCTGCGATCACACATGACAATGACAAGCGTATCGGATATACGCTGGCCAGAGGCGAAGCGGCGGTAAAGCGTGTTTATGAAATGCGTAAAAAAGCAGTGGGACTGTTAGGAAATACTGATGGAGAAGCGCGCCCACAACCATTCATAGAAGACATGGCAGTGCCGCCGGAAAACCTTGCTGCATTTATCTCTGAGTTAAGAGCATTACTTGACAGTCACCATCTCGACTATGGCATGTTTGGTCATGTCGATGCCGGTGTTTTGCATGTGCGCCCGATGCTGGATATGAAAGATCCGGCTCAGTCTGCCTTGATTCGTCCGATCACCGATGCTGCTGTTGAACTGGTGTCACGCTATGGTGGCTTATTGTGGGGGGAACATGGAAAAGGGTTACGTTCTGAGTATGTGCCTCAGTTTTTCGGTTCTTTGTATCCGGTTATTCAGCAAGTCAAAGCATTGTTTGATCCTGACAATCAATTAAACCCCGGTAAAATAGCCACGCCAACAGGTCTTTCAGCGACTGAATTGCTGAAAATTGATCAGGTGCCATTACGTGGAGAATTTGACCGTCAGATCCCCGTTGCCACTTGGCAAAGCTATGGCGCTGCCATGCACTGCAACGGCAATGGCGCTTGCTATAACTATGATTTGAATGACGCCATGTGCCCATCCTGGAAAGCCACCCGTCAACGTGTGCACTCGCCTAAAGGACGGGCTTCTGCGATGCGAGAATGGATACGACTTCAGCAAGGGCAGGGTCGTAACCTGCTTGCTTTAGAGCAGCAGGATACTAAAGCTGGTAACTGGCATAAAGTATTGCGCTTTGTAGGTAAAAAACGACGTTATAACGATAACTTTAACCATGAAGTATACGACGCCATGTCGGGGTGCCTAGCCTGTAAATCCTGCGTTGGACAATGTCCGGTAAAGGTCAATATTCCGGATTTACGTTCTCGTTTTTTACAGTTATATCACCAGCGCTACCATCGGCCTGTTAGGGATTATTTGATTGCATCGCTTGAGTTCAGCATGCCTTACCTGGCGAAATTGTCTGCTGTGTATAACGCTATCATGCAGCATCGCTGGTCCAGACGTTATATCGCCAAAGGTCTGGGTATGGTGGATTCACCCCTATTTGATGATTCCCATCCACAGTTTCGTTCAGTGCTAAAGCAGTTCAATGTGAAAATGGCTAATAGCAAAGTGATGGGCCAACTGTCGGATGAGCAGAGAAAACGCAGTGTCATTTTGGTTCAGGATTGCTTTACCCGTTTTTTTGACACCAGCTTACTAAACGACTGGATAGAGTTAATAACCAGCCTGGGCTTTACTATTTGGCTGGCAAAGTATCAGCCAAATGGCAAACCATTGCATGTACAAGGTTTCAGACATGCCTTTGCCAGTACAGCTCGCAAAAATGTAGCGGAGCTGAATACATTAGCTCAATTGAATATTCCCTTTGTCGGGCTGGACCCGGCGATGACACTCGTCTATCGTCAGGAGTATAAGGCTGTTTCTGATATTGCTGTGGTGCCTGAGGTTCTATTACCGCAAGAATGGTTGCTGGAAAATTTACCTGAGTCTGTCGACACACAGGCAGTGACACATTATCAATTACTACTGCATTGCACTGAAAAAACCAATGCACCCACGAGTGCAGCGATTTGGCCAACCTTATTCAAGCGTAGGGGCATGGCTTTAAGTATGCCCGAGGTCGGCTGTTGTGGTATGTCAGGCACATACGGTCATGAGCTTCGCAATCTTGAAACCTCGCGAACCATCTTTCAGCAATCATGGGAGAAGCGAATTGCGGCTGAGGATGAGCACGAGATTCTTGCCACCGGCTACTCCTGCCAAACACAAGTGAAGCGTTTGAAACAACGACGTCTAAGACACCCCATTCAGGTGCTTCTTGAATCGGTTAAAACGCAAAACAAACAGCGTTGAAAGCAAGAGAGCTTATCAGTGATCTTGGCATTTTCTTCAAGGAGCAGCTGTCACGTCATTGCTGTCCTGAAAACGAATCGGTCGTGAAGTGGGTTTTATATCTGACAAGGCTTCATCCCTGACAACGATATTGCCGCGGATAATGGTATGAATAGGCCAGCCTGTAACAACAACACCATCGTAGGGTGTCCAGCCGGCCTGGCTTGCAATCCACTGATTATTTATCGTGCGTACCGCATTCAGATCAACGACAGAAAAATCGGCATCATAGCCTACAGCGATACGACCTTTATCTCGAAGGTTGAACAAGCGTGCAGGTCCTGCACTTGTTAAATCAACCAACCGTTGCAGACTTAGTCGACCCGCGTGAACATGATTCAACATTATTGGCAGTAATGTCTGTACACCAGTCATGCCACTAGGTGATTGTGGGTAGGTCTGTGACTTTTCTGCCAGTGTATGAGGAGCGTGATCACTGCCTATTACATCGACAATGCCGTTATTGATAGCTTGCCACAAGGCTTGCTGATGACGAGACTCCCTGACCGGAGGGTTCATTTGCGCCAGTGTTCCAAGGCGTTCATAACACTCTGGTGCAGACAGCGTTAGATGATGTGGTGTAACTTCCACACTAACGTGATCTTTATGCTGAGCAAGTAGCGCCATTTCTTCTTCTGTGCTGATATGCAGCAAATGCAGAGGACGCCCGGTCTGCTGAGATAGGGTGATAATCCGTTGAGTGGCAAGTAAAGCGCTCTCGACATCACGCCAGACCGGGTGCATAACAACACCCTGCCCGGATTCGGCAATGTGGAGGCGCTGTGTCAGGCGTTGTTCGTCTTCGGCATGAATGGCAACACGACGTCGTCCGGAGGATAGAATACGTTTTAACACTGTCTCATCATCGGCAAGCAAATCACCAAACGAACTTCCCATAAACACCTTGACACCAGAGCAACCCGGCAACCGCTCAAGCTGGGCTAGTTGTTCGGCATTGACTGCTGAGCCGCCCATGTAAAAAGCAAAATCACACCAGGCAGTCTGAGTAGCAATATCCAGTTTAGCTTTCAGATCATCTTCAGTGAGAGTTAGGGGGTGAGTGTTAGGCATTTCGAAAACACTTGTAATACCCCCTAATACTGCGCCGCGGGTACCAGCTTCAATGGTTTCTTTATGAGTCAAACCAGGCTCACGAAAGTGAACCTGAGTATCCATTACCCCCGGAAGTATGTGTAAGCCGGATGCAGAGATTACGGAATCGGCTGACCAACTATTGGCTAACCGACCCAGAGCGATAATGCGGCCATTATGACAGGCAATATCGATTACCTCCGCCCCTGATGGTGTTATCACTGTGCCACCCGTGATTAACAGGTCGGCATGTTGTGCTGGTGTGGTGGAGTCACGCATTATTTAGATCGACAGTAGCTGAAGATAACAAGTGGTTCAAAGTACTTTGCATCAGGTTGTAATAGCTGGCTTCATCTGGTTTTTGTGCAGCCTCAGAGAGAGTGTTGATGGTTTCCTTGATGGATAATGAGCCCATTGTGTCGCCATTTTGTTGACGAATGGAGAGCGTATTAGACGCTTGCTCCTTATCACCGGCAACGGCGATATAAGGGATACGTTGCAATGTATGCTGGCGTATTTTGTAGCCTATTTTTTCTGAACGGGTATCAGTGCTAACGCGTAAGCCGTGATAGCGAAGTACGGTTGCGAGTTGTTCAACATAGGTGGCATTTGCATCACTGATAGCACAAATAACCAATTGAATAGGCATCAGCCAAACGGGTAATTTGCCCTCGTAGTGTTCCAGCAAAATGCCAATAAAACGTTCCAGTGAACCGAACAGGGCACGGTGAAGCATAACCGGACGCTGTTTCAGACCATTGTTATCCACATAGTCCAGATCAAAGCGTTCAGGCAGGTTCATATCCACTTGTAAGGTGCCACACTGCCAATCACGTTTGATGGCATCTTGCAAAACAAACTCGAGTTTGGGGCCGTAAAACGCACCCTCGCCGGGGTTAGTCTGGTAATCAAGCTTTAACTCATTAAGGGACTCAATTAAGGTTTCTTCAAGCAGATCCCAGGTTTCATCAGTACCAATACGGTGTTCGGGACGGGTTGAGAGTTTGATTTTGATATCGTGGAAACCCAACTGGTCATAGACATCCAAAATGAAACGAATCGCACTCATGCACTCATCTTGCATCTGAGATTGTGTGCAATAGATATGCGCGTCATCTTGGGTAAAATGCCGGACTCGTAATAACCCATGCAAAGTACCGGAGGGTTCGTAACGATGGACTTTGCCAAACTCGCTCATTCGTATCGGTAAATCACGGTAACTGGTGAGATTTTGGCGATAAAGAAGAACACTGCCGGGACAGTTCATTGGCTTTAGGGCAAAAAAACGACCATCAGCGGTTTCAGTGGTAAACATATGGTCCCGATAATTTTGCCAGTGACCGGAGGTTTCCCACAGACTTCTATCCATTACATCGGGGGAGTTAACCTCAATATAGCCTTCCTGCTGCTGACGGCGACGAAGGTAAGCAATCAGCTCCTGTAAAATTTGCCAACCTTTGTGGTGCCAGAAGACCGAGCCAGGTGCCTCTTCTTGAAAGTGAAATAAATCCAGTTGTTTCCCCAAACGGCGATGGTCTCGTTTTTCTGCTTCTTCCATTTGGTGTAAATAAGCTTTCAGGGCTTTTTTATCAGACCAAGCAGTGCCATAAATGCGTTGTAGCATTTCATTGTTGGCATCACCGCGCCAATAAGCGCCGGCTAATTTGGTTAAACTAAATGCTTTACAGAAAGCCATGTTGGGCACGTGGGGGCCACGACACATGTCAACATACTCTTGGTGATAGTAAAGCCCGACGTTTTTCACGTCATCATCCATCTCGTCAATAAGACGGACTTTATAAGTCTCGCCTCGAGCTTCAAATAAAGCTCTGGCATCAGCTTTTGGTGTCTTTTTAAGTACTACATCGTAAGCGGTGTTAGCCAATGTCTCCATTCGCTGTTGTATGCTCGCCAGATCGTCCGGTGTGAAACGGTGTTCGCTGTCAATATCATAGTAAAAACCATCTTCGATTACCGGTCCAATCACCATTCTGGTTGCCGGAAATAGTTGTTTGACGGCATGACCGAATAAGTGCGCGGTAGAGTGGCGGATGATTTCGATGCCCTCAGGGTCTTTGGGCGTGATGATAGTGACATCGGCATCATGATGAATCATGGTGCAGGCATCATGTAGTTCGCCGTTTATTTTGCCTGCAATGGTTGATCTAGCTAGACCTTCACCGATGGATTTGGCAATTCCCTGAATTGAGACTGGTCTGTCGAATGTACGCTGACTACCATCTGGAAGCCTGATTTTAATGGCTGTATTTGTACTAGAGTTGGCAGTAATCATCTTATTAAAACTCATTTTGAATATTTTTATAACCTTGAACTAAGTCGTTATTGGTTCTCGCGACATCTTCCGAAAATGAGCTGGCATCACTGGAAACTTCTGGGAACTGACTTAAATCAGTGTCGGGACCAATTCGCTCAGTAGACGGCACATAAAAGCGCGGTGGTAAGTGACAACCATCGACGACCGCGTTGTAACGGACAACACAGCCATCACTCAATGTGCAGTTAAACAACACGCTGTTAAACCCAACAAATACACCATCACCGATTTCACAGGGGCCATGCACGATTGCCCGGTGAGCAATCGATGTATGCCGCCCAATGGTGACTTTGGCCCCGGATTTTGAATGAATAACAACGCCATCCTGAATATTGGAATGGGCGCCGATAATAATGGGTTCAATATGGCCTTCACTGTCAATTTCATCTGCACGGATAACGGCATAGGGACCAATAAATACATTATCTTCAATGATCACGTAGCCACATATGACCGCTGTCGGGTCAATAAAAGCACCGGGATGAACTTGAGGTAAATCGCCTCTTGGGTTTTTTCTTATCATGTAACTGTTTTCTCTGAGGTGGATGTTTGGGAACGAAGTAATAAATGACTGAGTGCAGTGAGATGTGGAAATTCCAACAGCATGCCGATAATGATCGCAGCATAAATGAGTGGCTGATTGGGTAGGGCAGCCATGGTGATAGCCAGCATCAACGGTGCGTTGCGTGCGGCGATAGTCATGGTTAGTAATACGCGTTCGGCGTAGACCAGTCCCAACCCTTTACTGAGCAATTCACTGAGAAAAAAGGTGCTGACAAAAAAACAGAGGACAGATAAAAGAAGCCAGGGAACGATGTATGCGTGTGCAAGCAGTACATCAATATTACCGGCGAAAATTTGCATTATTAGTAAGGATATTATCAACGGAATACAGTGATTGATTTTGTCAGACAAAAGTACCGACCTTTCGGGAGTCAGTATGAAGTGAAGCGCTACTCTGACTAATACAGCAACTACCAGTGGTGCCATGAACCAGTGTTGCAGGTTGGTCCAGATTACATCGCTCCCGAGTTCAACCACATTGTGTGAAAACAAGTACACATAAAAAGGATAAAGAAGTAGCTGAACCAGCATGTTTATGGGAAGCAGCGCCGAGCCGAGCAAGGCATCACCATGACAAATCCGGGTAAAGCCCAGAAACCAGTCTGTGCAGGGAGACATGAAATAAATCATCAGCCCGACCATGAACAATGGATAACTATCGAGTAAGAAATAGGCGATGCTATAGCCGATTAAAGGCACAATGATAAAGTTTGCTACCAACGCAATGAGCACGAGTGAGAGCTTTCTGTGAATTTTTTTTAGACCATCAAAGCGTACACTGATAAATAGGCAGCTAATCAAAACAAACAGCGTGATATCTGTGTAGCTATTTAACCAGTTAGCCATGGTCGGTGTGGTATATCCAGCTAAGGTGCCGATGCCTATACTGGCGATCAGTAACGCAGCGGTTAACCCCAGACCATTATTAGAAGTAGCTGTAAGGGTTTTTAACATTCACAATCTCCACAACATTCGGTATTACCGAAAGGACCCCAGTTACCAGAACCTGAGTCTATTTCTAAGCTACTGTCATCCAACGACAGACACAGAGCGAGGAGGCTGGCGATATGACTAAATCGTTGTCGGAATTTATAGATAAAACAAAATAGTTGCGATTCATGGTTTACCTGCGGTCCAATTAAAAATAAACCCGGCGTGCGTGTGGACTCATCTGCCTCACTAAGCAGCGGAAGATGATCTTCTCCCCACTCCCAAAGCGCCTGTATTTGTTGAGCTCCACCCCCGCCAAGAAAACCCGTCGCTAAGATCGGTGTCGACTGGCTCTGCCAGACACGACCATCACTGGCATGAATGGAAAAAACATTGTCTTCAGGTGCGGTAACAGCCTTTACATGTACACCGAAATGGATGGTGAGAGCCTGAGTTCGCAATGCCTGTTGGACTCTATCCAGACTGTAAGGAGATAGAGTGAGACTGGGGTCGAGAGTGTGAGTGTTTTCCCAGTCTGTTTGCTCCACAAGCAGATGAACATGGTGACCCTGCTCAACCAGGTTCACACTGGCATCAACACCACTTTCATATCCACCGATAACAACATAGCTGTCGCTTTGGAAGTCCTGCCAGTCACTCACCTGGGCATAATGAAGACAATGCTCAGCACCAGGGAAAGGGCTTAAATCGGGAAATTGGAACTCACCCGTTGCCCAGATTAAATATTGCGTATAAATGGCTCCGTTTGGTGTCTGCAAACAAAAGCCATGAGGCGTGTTTTTACTGACGTCTATAACTTGGCATTGCGTCTGAATCGGTACTGAAAAATGCTGAGCGACCTTGTTAAGGTACTCGGCATACTGCTGGCCTGTGGGATGCTCTGTCTGGCAATAAACTGCTGGAGAGCTGAATTCACTTATCGCATTTAAGTCAGCTAGCCCATAGGGATTACTGTAAAAGGATGGTGTGATAAAACGGGTTTGCTTAGGCCAGCGACGAAATGATTCACCGACATCACCCGCTTCAAGTACGGTAAAGGACAAGCCAGGTAGTTTTTGTAGTGTTAACGCCATACCTAGTCCAGCTGCGCCGGCACCGACGATAACGACATCATAGTTTTCGCAAGAGGTACTCATCGACTTTCTCTTTGTTTATGCTCAAGCCGCATTGCAATCTCCTGCATTTGTTCCAACATGAGCTGCAAACCAGTAGCGCGTTGTGACGACAGGTTGTCTAGTAAGCCGGTATCAGTTAGAAAAGTAGGGGAAATGGCGGGAATGTCACTGGCTTTTTGTCCGGAATACACTTTGAATAACAAAGCCATCATACCGGCGACGATGATCGAGTCACTGGTTCCGGTAAAGACCACTGTTTGATTGTCATAACTACTTTTGAGCCAGACACTGGCCTGACAACCATGAAGGCGATACTTGTCTAGTCGCAAATGTTTTCCGTGCTTCATTAATGCTTTGCCCATATCAATTAGGTAGGCATATCGTTGCTGCCAATTTCCTAAAACTTGAAAATCCTGAACAATTTTTAGCTGTATCTGTTGAGCGGAGTCAGATGTCATATCCAAATTATTATTAAATAGTATATGATATATCATATCATTTTAAAAAAAGTAAAACCATGATTAAAAGACTAGAAGAAGGTGTTATCGGCGATTCGCTCAATTTGACGAAGGTGCTAGATAGCTTGCCGTGGAATCATCAGGGGTTGATCAATGCCATCGCACAGCAATATGACACTGGAGAAGTGTTGATGCTGGCGTGGATGAATAGAGATGCTTTAGTTGAAACGATACAAACGAGAAGTGTGTGTTACTGGTCGAGGTCAAGAAAGAGCTTGTGGCGTAAAGGAGAGACATCTGGACATTATCAACAGCTTAAGACCCTCCGCCTGGATTGTGATGGTGATGCAGTGCTTCTATTGGTAGATCAGGTAGGGGGGGCGTGCCATACGGGAAGGAAAAATTGTTTTTATAACGAGATTCAAGATGACAGAGTGGTTGTCATAAGCGAACCGGTTATATAGAGGCCGAGAGGATAAGGATGCTTGCGGTTTAACACACGAGACAAAAGAAATTAGACCGCTCGCGATTTTAGTCTGGTCAAGTGCCCAAACTAAATGTGTGGCAAGGGGGGGGGAGATGGGTAGCTGCCAGAATCGAAATAGTAGCTATCATGTAAATGGTGGTGTTGGTCTATCTTAAATGGACGCTAATTTATATATTACAAGAGCTAAGAGGGTTAAGATGACTCTGCGTTATATAGCAACTTGTGCAGAACAAGATGTCAGACATAAAAAAAGCAGTTATCGACTTAACGATAACTGCTTAATTTATTTGTTTTTTGGCGCGCCCGGCACGATTCGAACGTGCGACCGCCTGGTTCGTAGCCAGGTACTCTATCCAGCTGAGCTACGGGCGCTAAAACAGTTAATTATACTGACATTTGAGCTTGTCTGCAATAACTTTTATGGCGGAGAGCGAGGGATTCGAACCCTCGATAGGGGTAAACCTATACGCCCTTAGCAGGGGCGCGCCTTCAGCCACTCGGCCAGCTCTCCATCAAAGCCGCCTAGTATATCAGATGATATTTATTTGGCTAGTGATAAGATGAAATTAACCGGCATTTGGGTGATCTTTTTCAGCCTGAATGCGATCGTAGATTTCTTCACGGTGAACTGTGACATCTTTTGGTGCGTCAACACCGATTCTGACTTGATTGCCTTTAACGCCTAAGACGTTGACAACGACATCGTCACCGATGATTAGTGATTCGCCAACTCGGCGTGTAAGTATTAACATTGTTTTTCCCCTTTACTCTCAAAATCAGGCAGAGGTCCCAGGAGAAAATGTAGACTCCTTTCACTGATACACAGGCCTCGTGCCTTGTTCTATTTGGTGTAACGTTTATTTAGAGATCTTGCTGTCTCTTTTATCATTGACAATAGGAATGGCTGTACATATCCCTTGTTGTGCCTATTTTATCAGTAACTTATGTTGTTCGCGACACAAATTATTACAAAACTGTGACTAAAGCTGATACGCCTAGGCCTGTTCGAGGTTGAAAGCCTTGTGTAGCGCTCGCACACCCAGTTCTAGGTATTTCTCATCAACGACAACAGAAATTTTGATTTCTGATGTTGATATCATGCTGATGTTGATATTTTCGTCAGCAAGTGCTGTGAACATGCTATTGGCAATGCCCGCGTGCGAACGCATACCCACTCCAACCACAGATATTTTTGCAATATGTTCGTCGCCATTGACTTCACGTGCGCCAAGCTTATCAGCTGTTTGTTGCAATATGGTTAGCGCTGATTGGTAATCGTTACGATGCACAGTAAAGGTAAAATCTGTCGTTGCGTCATGCCCCGTATTTTGAATGATCATATCGACTTCGATATTTTCAGCCGCAATCGGGCCCAATATTTGTGACGCGACACCGGGATGATCCGGTACACCTAGAATGGTGAGTTTGGCTTCATCGCGATTAAATGCAATACCAGAAATAAGAGCTTGTTCCATTAATGGGTCCTCAGCCGCGATGAGTGTACCGCCACCCTCGGTGAAGGAGGAGAGTACTCTTAACGGCACGTTATACTTACTCGCAAATTCGACAGAGCGTATTTGCAACACTTTTGCACCTAAGCTGGCCATTTCCAGCATTTCTTCGAAGGTGATGTGATCTAAACGTCGAGCTTCAGGCACGACGCGGGGGTCGGTGGTGTAAACGCCATCGACATCAGTGTAGATTTGGCATTCGTCAGCGTTGAGTGCCGCGGCAAGCGCAACAGCAGTGGTATCACTGCCACCACGTCCAAGTGTGGTGATATTGCCATTATCATCACAGCCCTGAAACCCAGCGACAACGACTACTTTTCCCTGTTTTAAATCGGCGCGTATGTTTTTGTCATCAATCTCGACGATACGGGCTTTGTTATGTGCATTATCGGTGAGGATACGAACCTGGCTACCGGTGTAAGATGTTGCCGCCATACCCATTTGTTGTAGCGTCATGCTCAGTAATGCAATGGTGACTTGCTCACCGGTTGATAAAAGCACATCTAACTCGCGACCACGCGGTCGATCGTTGAGTTGTTTTGCCAAATCAATCAGTCGGTTGGTTTCGCCACTCATGGCCGAAACAACGACAACAACATCGTGCCCCTGATTGCGAAAATCAATGACTTTTTTGGCAACTTCTTTTATGCGCTCAACTGAGCCTACGGACGTACCGCCGTATTTTTGTACGATAAGAGACATGCTTAGTTTTCCAGCTTAGATCCGACCCAGTCGGTGACAGATGCCAGAGCCGCTGCCAGATTCTGAGGTTCATTACCGCCGCCCTGCGCCATGTCAGGACGACCGCCACCTTTACCACCAACTTGGCTGGCAACATGACCAACCAAATCTCCGGCGCGGATTTTATCGGTAATATCCTTAGTAACGCCAGCAATAATTGTGATTTTTTCGTCTTTGACTGCTGTGAGTACAATGGCTGCAGTACCCAGTTTGTTTTTCAACTGATCAACAGCTTCACGTAATGCTTTACCATCAGCGCCTTCGAGTGATGAAGCAAGCACTTTAATACCATTGATCTCTTGTACTGAGTTAGCAAGATCATCGCCAGCGCTACTGGCCAGTTTTGCTTTCAGGCTTTCCAGCTCTTTTTCCAGTTCACGACTACGTTGAACTAATAAAGCGGCTTTGTCCTGAACATTGTCTGGTTTGGCTTTGAGTAAGTCAGATACCTGATTCAAGGTCGATTGCGTGGTGTCGATGTAGTCGAGTGCTTTATCACCGGTTACAGCCTCAATTCGGCGAACACCGGATGCGATACCGGCTTCAGCAGTAATTTTAAGTAAGCCAATATCACCGGTATGTTGAACATGCGTACCACCACACAGTTCGATCGAAAAATCGCCCATGCTAAGGACTCGAACTTCATCATCGTACTTTTCACCAAACAGTGCCATGGCGCCGCTTTTCTTAGCTTCTTCAATCGCCATAAGTTTGGTGTCTACCGGATGGTTGAGGCGAATCTGTTGGTTTACCATGCGTTCGATGTCATGCAACTGATCAGGGGTAACCGGTTCAAAATGAGAGAAATCAAACCGTAAACGTTGTGGATCAACCAAAGAACCTTTCTGCATGACGTGGTCGCCTAACACGTTGCGTAAAGCAGCATGTAATAAGTGCGTCGCCGAGTGATTCAAAGCAGTGGCTTGGCGATTACTTTCATCGATTTGAGCGGTGACGCTTTGGCCAACGTGGAATTGACCATGTTCACAGCGACCGATATGTGTGAACGCTTTACCTTGTTTACGTGTGTCGCTGACAGTGAAACTGGCGTTATCGCTGGTTATTTCGCCATGGTCGCCAACCTGACCGCCAGATTCAGCGTAAAAAGGCGTGTGATCTAATACCAATACGCCTTCTTGTCCTGCTTCGAGTTGGTCGACATGTTCGCCATCAGCGATGATGGCTGTGATGGTGCCAGTTTCTTGTGTTTGTGAATAACCACAGAACGCCGTTTCACCATCAATAGCGATTTGCTCTGATAAACCACCGGCAAACTGGCTGGCACTACGTGCACGAGTTCGCTGTGCTTCCATTGCTCGCTCAAAGCCTGCGATATCAATCGTTAAACCGCGCTCACGGGCAATGTCTGCTGTCAGATCAATAGGGAACCCATAGGTGTCATAGAGAAGAAAAACAGTTTCACCAGGAATCTCTTTATCGCCCATATCTTCAATGGCCTGATCAAGAATACGCAAGCCGTTGTCTAAGGTATCGGCAAAACGGTTTTCTTCTTGCAGTAAAGCTTTTTCAACTAACGCTTGTGCTTGTTTCAACTCTGGAAATGCATCGCCCATTTCATTAACTAAGGGCTGCACCAATTTATGGAAGAATGCTTCTTTAAGTCCCAGCTTGTGGCCATGACGTATTGCGCGACGAATAATCCGACGTAATACATAGCCGCGGCCTTCGTTTGAAGGGTGAACACCGTCCGCAATCATAAACGAGCAAGAACGAATGTGATCGGCGATAACGCGTAATGAGAAGTTACTCGAATCTTCTGTCCCAGAAAGCGCCTGAATCGCTTCGATCAAATGTTGGAATAAATCAATTTCGTAGTTGTTGTGGACGTGTTGCAGAACAGCCGCGAGACGTTCCAATCCCATGCCGGTATCAACGGACGGTTTGGGTAAGGGTGTCAGTGTGCCATCGGCGCTACGATCAAATTGCATAAAGACCAGGTTCCAGATTTCGATGTAACGATCGCCATCTTCTTCTGGTGTGCCGGGAGGACCCCCAGCAATGTCTTCGCCATGGTCATAAAAGATTTCAGAGCAGGGACCACATGGGCCGGTATCACCCATTGACCAAAAATTATCTTTGGCACCAATTCGTGAAAAGCGATCAGCTGATACACCGATTTCTTTAAGCCAGATATCAGCGGCTTCATCATCTTCTTCAAATACGGTTATCCAGAGTTTTTCTGGAGGTAGCGCCAGCGTTTCGGTTAAAAATTCCCAAGCATATTGAATTGCTTCACGTTTGAAGTAATCGCCGAAGCTGAAATTACCGAGCATTTCAAAGAAGGTATGGTGACGGGCGGTGTAACCGACATTTTCCAAGTCATTGTGCTTACCACCGGCTCGTACACAACGCTGCGTAGTCACTGCACGAGTGTATTTACGGGTTTCTTGGCCAAGGAAGGTTTCCTTAAATTGCACCATACCAGCGTTGGTAAATAGCAGGGTAGGATCGTTAGCGGGAACCAGCGGACTGCTGGCAACCACTTCATGGCCCTTGCTTGCGAAAAAGTCGAGAAACAACTTGCGTAAATCAGCGCTACTTTTCATTGTTGGTTAAATTAAAACTTTCCGTTATTTGTTCATGAGTAAAGCCCCGATACTGTAAAAATCGCTGTTGCTTTGCGCGATCTTTAAAGTCATCTGGACTATGCTCCCCAAAACGTTTGCAGCGGACTTCTATGGCCAAAGCAAACCAGTCTATGTCTGCCTGCTGCAGACTTGTCGTGATGATATCCGAGTTTACACCACGTTCTTTCAATTCCATGCCGATTCGCACACTGCCATACCCCCGGTTAGCGCGCGAACTTACAAAACTTTCTGCAAACCGTTCATCACTTTGTAAACCAGCTTGTTGTAACTGTGCGATGGTGTCTTCTATTTCTACTTGGTCGAAGCCGGCTTTTTGCAGTTTGCGAGACAACTCCAGTGCACTATGTTCTCGGTTAGCTAGGTAGCCTACCGCTCGCGCGCTGGTAGATTGTTTCACGCTTCTACATCATTCTCGACGGGTGGTTGAGTGTCAGCCGGTTTTACCTTCTTAGGCAACATAGCTTCACGAATTTTCGCTTCGATTTCAGCCGCCATTTCTGTGTTTTCTCTCAAAAATGCACGCACGTTGTCTTTACCTTGACCAATACGCGTTCCGTTGTAGCTGTACCAAGCGCCTGATTTCTCTACCAGGTTTTGTGACACGCCCAGATCAATCAGTTCGCCTTCACGTGAAATACCTTCGCCGTAGAGGATATCGAACTCGACTTGTTTGAAAGGTGGCGCCACTTTGTTTTTAACGACTTTGACGCGAGTTTCATTACCCAGAATCTCATCACCTTTTTTGATAGCACCAATTCGGCGAATATCAAGACGAACAGAGGCATAGAATTTCAATGCATTACCGCCTGTGGTGGTTTCAGGGTTACCAAACATGACACCGATCTTCATACGGATTTGGTTAATAAAGATAACCAAGGTGTTCGAACGTTTGATATTCGCCGTTAGCTTACGCAAGGCTTGAGACATCAGGCGGGCTTGAAGACCCATGTGACTGTCACCCATATCGCCTTCAATTTCAGCTTTTGGGGTTAAGGCAGCAACAGAGTCAACGACAACAATATCCACTGCGCCAGAGCGTACCAGCATATCGGTGATTTCCAGCGCTTGTTCACCAGTATCAGGTTGCGACACCAGTAAGTCATCTATATCTACACCGAGTTTTTCTGCATAAACAGGGTCAAGCGCATGCTCCGCATCGACAAATGCTGCCGTGCCGCCCATTTTTTGCATTTCAGCAATGGCGTGCAGGGTTAATGTGGTTTTACCAGATGATTCAGGGCCATAAATTTCGATCACACGGCCGCGAGGCAAACCGCCAATGCCCAAGGCAACATCTAAGCCGATTGAGCCGGTCGACACAGCGGCAATATCACGGGCTGCACCAGCGTCACCCATACGCATGACGGCACCTTTACCGAATTGCTTTTCGATTTGTCCCAGTGCTGCACCGAGTGCCTTCTTCTTGTTGTCGTCCATTGAGCTACCCCTGAACTAGATTGTGTAAATCATCGATTATCCCATAGATAGCAGTTAGTCTCTAGCGTTTTTGACGATCCCCGTCAGGGCTTCAAAAACGGCCTGTTTCCTGATGGTGTTACGGTCACCAGCGAATTGAAAACAGATACTGTGAACACCTGCATTTTGCATTGCCCAGCCTATCCAGACCGTACCGACAGGTTTTTCGGCTGTTCCGCCATCGGGCCCTGCGATTCCTGTTATTGCGACACACATGTCTGCATTCGAGTGCGCCATTGCACCGAGCGCCATCTCCTCTACCACTGACAAACTCACAGCGCCATTTTTTTCCAAGGTGGCTGGGGCAACGCCAAGTTCTTCAATTTTTGCTTCATTGCTATAGGTGACAAAGCCACGTTCGAACCAGGCTGAACTACCTGCCAAATCAGTGCAGCATTTGGCTACCCATCCGCCGGTACATGATTCCGCTGTGACGAGATGTTTTTGTTGGCTGACTAAAAGTTGAGCAATTTCCTCAACGAGTTGGTGGAGTGATGCGTCAGAAATGTTTTGCATGATATAAACTATGCCGATGACTCAAAACCAAAATCATACTCCAATGATGCAGCAGTATCTGCGCATCAAAGCAGAACACCCTGAATTTTTATTGTTTTATCGGATGGGCGACTTCTATGAATTGTTTTTTGATGATGCCCATAAAGCCGCCGAATTACTCGATATCACACTGACGGCAAGGGGGAGTAGTAATGGTGCGCCGATCCCGATGGCCGGGGTGCCATATCACGCTGCGGATGGCTATTTGTCGCGCTTGATAAAATTAGGTGAATCGGTTGCTATTTGTGAGCAAATAGGTGACCCGGCCAAAAGCAAAGGTCCCGTAGAGCGCGAAGTAGTCAGAGTGCTCACGCCGGGTACATTGACTGAAGAAGCCTTGCTCGACAGTCGTAATGAAAATCTCTTAGTGGCTGTCAGTCATAATAAGGGACGTTATGGTCTCGCTTCCGCTGAAATCAGTAGTGGACGTTTCGTTGTCTCAGAGTTGGATTCTTTATCTGACATACAGGCGGAGCTGGCACGCTTACAAGCTGCTGAAATTCTGATCAGTGATACCGAATTAGATGACTTCGGGGCTTTTGCCAAGCAGTTACGTGCTTTGCCTGAATGGCATTTTGAACAAAAAGCAGCCAACAGACGGCTTTGTGAACACTTCAATACAACCGACCTGAAAGGCTTTGGTTGTGATGAGCTTGATCTTGCCATTCAAGCGGCGGGTTGTCTTATCAACTACGCACAGCAAACACATCGAACTGCTTTACCGCATTTAAGACGCATCAATGTTGAGTTCACCAGAGACAGTATTAAGCTGGATCCGCCATCGCGTAAAAACCTGGAATTAGAGCAAAACCTTTCAGGAGGGCGTGAAAACACGCTGATATCAGTGTTGGACAGAACGGCGACGCCGATGGGCGCCAGAATGTTGCGACGCTGGCTAATGCGACCAGTGCGTGATCAAAAAATATTACGCCAACGCCAAGAGGTTATTCAGCAGTTTATAGACCAGCACCATTTCACGGACTGTCACGATTTAATGCGTTCTTTGGGTGATATCGAACGTATTCTCACGCGTATTGCTTTACGAACTGCCAGACCACGTGACTTTATGCATCTCAGGCAAATGCTGGAAATATTGCCTGCAATGCATCAGTTGCTCAAGCCAATGACCAGTTTGCATATCCGGCATCTTGATCGCACGCTTGGCACGTTTTCTGAATTACTGACTTTACTGCAAACAGCGATTATTGATGAGCCGCCGGTGTTAATTCGTGACGGTGGTGTCATAAAGCCAGGGTTTAATAATGAGTTGGATCATTTGCGAGATTTGCATCAGAACGCGAGTGGCTTCCTCGATAAGTTAGAAAAAGAAGAGCGTGAACGCACTGGTGTTAGTACCTTAAAAGTGGGCTATAACAAAGTGCATGGCTATTTTATCGAGCTGAGTCGAGCGCATGATATTGACGTGCCGACAGAATATGTTCGCAGGCAGACTCTGAAAAATGCAGAGCGTTATATCACGCCTGAGTTGAAGGCCTTTGAAGAGCAGGTGTTAAGTGCCAATGAAAAGGCCTTGGCGTTGGAAAAATCGCTTTATGATGGCTTATTTGATCGGGTAGCGCCCGAGTTGGCAGCTTTAGAGCATTCGGCTGCCGCTCTAGCCGAGTTGGATGTTTTGGCGAACCTTGCTGAGCGTGCAGAAACCTTAGATTATGTGGCACCGTCATTTTCTGATGTGCCTGGCATTCATATCGAGAATGGTCGTCACCCGGTGGTTGAAGTCTGTCAGCCACATCCTTTTTGTGCCAATGATCTAAAGCTTAGTGGCGAACAACCCATGTTGATCATTACCGGCCCCAATATGGGGGGCAAATCGACCTATATGCGCCAAACGGCACTAATTGTGTTGATGGCTCATATGGGAAGCTATGTTCCTGCAACGAAAGCGGTTATTGGACCCGTTGATCAGGTGTTTACCCGGATTGGTGCCTCCGACGATCTCGCATCAGGTCGTTCGACGTTTATGGTAGAAATGAACGAAGCGGCCAATATTTTAAATAATGCGACACAACACAGTTTGGTCTTGATGGATGAGATAGGCCGGGGGACCAGTACCTTTGATGGTCTAGCCTTGGCATGGTCATGTGCTGAAAAATTGATTCGTGATATTGGTGCTTACACCTTGTTTGCCACCCACTATTTTGAAATGACGCAGTTACCTGCTTTATTCGAAAAAGCGCGTAACGTGCACTTGGACGCGATTGAGCATGGCGACAAAATTGTCTTTTTACATCAATTAAAAGACGGGGCTGCCAATCAAAGCTATGGATTGCAAGTAGCGCAACTGGCGGGTGTTCCCGATGATGTCATTGCCGCGGCTAGGGTCAAATTACAGCAGCTTGAACAAAATCGCTATCAAGCTGACGATGAGGCAAACCAGCCACAACCTGATTTATTTGTTGTACCCAGTAAACCTGAATGGGAAAAACGCCTACAGGCTGTGAATCCTGATGAACTTAGTCCCAAACAGGCCTTGGATGTGCTTTATGAGCTTCGACGTCAGTTAGATGCTTAGTGCAGGTGTTGTTTTTTCGGGTTGTTAAACTCGCCTAGTTTTTCTGGGCGTGGTGGCATTTGCACATGAAAACCCTGATTTTCTAGGTTTTCAATGACTTGATCGACATTTTCACGTGCCAGCGGACGGTCCGAACTTAACGCGAGTTCCATAACAAAAACCGGCTCTTTCCCCATTGAGTCATATAACTCTTGCGGTACGGCTGAGAAATCATCTTTGTTGACGATATAAAGATATAACTCTTCTTTTTTAGTGCTTTTGTAAATGTAGGTTTTCATGATGCTCAAGAAATGGGGGGATGATAAATAATCTGCACTACAGTGCCGCCTGGGTCATAGCAATAAAAGCTACGCGCGCCATCACGATGCGTGCGAGGTGCGTTGCGAATTTTAACATTGTTCGCTTCTAAAAAAGCAAACCAGTCGTCAACTTCGTCCATCGTTGGAATGATAAATCCGATGTGATCCAAACGTTGTTGTTCACTACTGGCGGGCTTGGTGTCAGCCTGATGTAACGCCAGATTGTCGTTACCTGATGTGAGGTAAACATTGTTATCGTCAGGTCGCCATTCGACGTCCATCCCAAGTAAGTGCACATAGAAAAATTCGCATGCTGCCAAATCTTCCACAAAAAGCGCCACATGACGCATTCCGCCGGTTTTTCCGGGTCTTTGCATTAGTCGTCTCCAAACACGTGCTGACAACACTGTTGCCAGATAGCGCTACCAAATTGATTTTCAATTACCAGTGGTAATGCGACAGAACCACAGCTTAGAAGTTTGTCATGAAAGGTTTTTAATTCGGCACTATCAGCAGGGTTTACAATGTCTCTTAGGGCGTTAATTAGCGCCCAGCCGACCGCATAACTCATCGGAACAGTTGGTGCGAGACTGTACCAGTTACATTCAGCTTGGGCTTGCTCTTGACTGAAACCGAGCTTCTCAACCATCTCGGCAATGGCCTGTTGCTGATCCCATTTCCCTGTATGCAGATTGACATCAATGATAATGCGTAATGCGCGCCATAGTCTGTCACGTAACATCACAACGGTTTGGCCCTGATAGCGTTCGTAACCTTGTTCCAACATCATTTGTTCACAGTACAAAGCCCAGCCTTCATACAATGTGGCACAGGGAAATAATCGACGTAGCAAACTGCTGCTCTGTTCGGATTGATTTGCTGTGACAAATTGTAAATGATGTCCGGGCCACGCTTCATGGACACTGGTTTGGGCAATGGCGGCGTAGTTATGTTCTGCCAGTTCTGTATCGCAAGTTACAGGGGTGACGTAGTAAAAAGCATTCTGACTCAGATCCGCAATACTTGGATCAAGATAGGCTGCAAAAGGAATCTGGTGACGTAAAAAGGCCGGAGTATCGACCACAGTGAGATGTTGTCGGCCTGGCATGGAGACTAAATCATGCGATTTTAAAAAGTCTTTGGCGGCCTGCATTTCAGTTTGATAACAATCCAGCAACTCAGCAGAAGTGGGGTGATCTTCTCTTATTTTCTCAAGAGTTAGCCCTGATTCAGCAATGGCTTTGTCCAACTGTGCTTTTGTGTCCGCGAATAACTGTTCACCAAATTGACGTAAACGTTGTGCATTTATCGGAAGGAAATGACGATAGTTCAGCAGACGTTCAAAATGCTCACGACCACAGGCAAAATCACCTTTCGCCTTGCCATTGAGGCGTTGTAAGTGGTGATGAAAGGCTTCCAGCGACGTTGATACCTGTTGCAGTGCCGGTTCGATATCCTCTTGGGTTGAAATCGCCTGACGTACGCGTGGATGTTGCGATAAGTGATGACAGAAATCAATGCCTGACTCACATTCTTGTGTGGTCATTTCCAGCCAGGCAGGGGGAATCAATTCCGGTGCTGTGTCGAGATAGGTTTTGGCTTCTCTGAGATGATGAGGGATCTGTTGCAACCGAGAGAGTAGGGCTTGATTAAACGTTTCAAGTGGCCTAATCGTTAGTTGGTGCAGGGCATTAATGGGCAAAAAACGTGCAGGTTCTCGGTAACGCCAATCATGCTCCATCAGTTCGTGGTGTTCCAATAAGGCCCAACCACGAAGAATCTGATAATGCATATGTTGCTGTGAATCTAGCTGCTCAGGATCGATCTCATCCAATGCGGTCAGACATTTTTCGTTCAGAACCAGTTGAATACCCAGGCTGGTATCGTCACACGGTGTGAGTTCGCCGGCTGAGTCTTCAACACCCGCATCGAGAGCAGCTTCAGGGTTAAATTGACACCAGCTCTTTAAATAACTGTCTTCTATGCATTCAAAGCGTTGACGGGTTTCAGTCGACATCAATAATCTCAAAGTCGTGGGTGATGGTAGCTGTTTTTGCCATCATTAATGTCGCGGAACAATATTTCTCGGTCGACATCGTAATAGCACGTTCGACAAAACTCGATTTAATATCACGACCTGTCACTTTGAAGTGAACGTGAATATTGGTGTAAACCTTGGGGATTTCTTCACTGCGTTCGCCATTGATTTCAACTACACAATCATGTACATCCTGACGTGACTTTTTCAGTATTTCAATAACATCAAACGCCGTGCAACCTCCCATGCCGAGCAGAAGCAGTTCCATTGGGCGCATACCGGTACCATGACCACCGGCTTCTTCAGGACCATCCATTACTACGGTATGGCCTGTGCCTGACTCGCCCAGAAACATGACATCTTCTACCCATTTCACTCTTGCTTTCATTCAAATACTTCCCAAAGTTGATAAATGACTTTAATTTTGCCATATTTGTGAAATTGAAAACGAATTATAACCGCTTACAGCTGTATAATCGTCACCGGTTTTTAACTAGGATATTGAATGGAATACCATAAACATAAAGCGCTTGAAGAAGGCTTAGCCGATTTTTTCCACGTATGCCATAGCAAATTTTATCCAGCTAAAAACATTGTTATTCGTCCCGGCGATCCAGCCGACACACTCTATTACATTCGCGAAGGTTCTGTCACCGTCTGCATGGAAAATGAAGAGGGTGAAGAGCTGATTGTGGCGTATCTGAACCAAGGTGACTTTATCGGTGAGATTGGTTTCTTTTCTGAAGTGGGTGACCGAATGGTTACTATCAGAGCGAAAACAGATGTTCGTACTGAAGAAGTGTCGTATCAGCAACTACGAACTCTGGCAGATACCCAGTTAAAAAATTGTTATGCGACGTTGATTTATACCATCGGAGAGCAAATGGCTTCGCGTTTATTGTCGACGACAAGAAAAGCGACAGACTTGGCTTTTCTTGATGTGGCAGGCCGTGTTGAGGCAGCGTTACAAGAACTGGCATTACAACCTGATGCAATGCGCCACCCTCAAGGTATTCAAATCAAAATCACACGTCAGGAAATCAGTCGTATGGTGGGGTGCTCACGCGAAATGGTCGGGCGTGTTCTTAAAGAGTTGCAAGAAGACGGCACAATCTGGGCGCACGGCAAAACGGTGGTGGTCTATGATGAAGCCAATCGACACAAAAACCCCGTTGTTAAAAAGCTCTAGAAAAACAAATGACTCAGCGCTAAACCGGGATCCTCAGCACGCATAAAGGCCTCACCAACGAGAAAACCATTTACCTTGTTATCACGCATCAGCTTTACATCTTCCGGTGTGTGTATACCACTTTCGGTAATCACAATATGACCGTCTGGGATGCGTGATAATAAGTTTAAGGTGGTGTCGAGAGATGTTTCGAATGTGCGCAAGTTGCGATTGTTAATACCGATAAGTGGTAAGTTCAAGACCAATGCACGTTCTAACTCGTCTACATCATGAACTTCAACCAAGACATCCATACCCAATTGAATCGCTAATTGACTCAGTTGCTCTAATTGGTTGTCGTCCAGAGCAGAAACAATCAAAAGAATACAGTCTGCGCTGATCGCTCTTGCCTCGAACACCTGATAGGGATCGATAATAAAATCTTTACGAATAACGGGTAGGGCGCAGGCTCTACGTGCTTGTTGTAGAAACTCTTCATGACCTTGGAAAAAGTCACGATCCGTCAACACCGATAAACAAGCCGCGCCGTGTTTTTCATAACTGGCTGCTATCTCAGCAGGTTTAAAGTCTTCTCGAAGCAGTCCTTTACTCGGTGATGCTTTTTTAATTTCAGCAATAACGCCAGCGTCACCATCGGTGATTCTTTGAGATAGGGATTCGACAAAACCGCGCACAGGATCAGCGGCTTCCGCTAATTGCTGCATGATCGCCAGTGGAATTTTGGCAGAACGCTCGGCAATTTCTTCCTGTTTACGTTTAAGGATTTTGACCAGAATATCGGGTGTGTTTTCAGACATTATTTTTTAGCTCTAGCTTCGGCTGGTAACAATCAGGGCGTTAAGTTTTTGCATGGCGACACCATTGTCTATAGCGGTATTCGCCATTTCAATACCTTGGGACAAGGTGTCTGCGATATTTGCAGCATAGATCGCAGCACCAGCATTCAGCACCACAATGTCACGGGCAGGACCTTTTTCGCCAGAGAAAATAGCTTTGATCAATTGCAAACTTTCATGGGCATTTTGAACTGTAAGTTGACTGATGCTACTGCGCGTCATGCCAAAATCTTCCGGCTTGATGGAATAACATTCAATAGTGCCGTCTTTTAATTCAGCGACATGGGTTTCGGCACCTATACTGATTTCATCGAGACCATCTTGAGCGTGAACCACTAAGACATGCTCACTGCCCAATTTTTGTAATACTTCCGCCATGGGGCGAACCCACTTTTCATCAAATACGCCCAGTACTTGATGTGCTGCACGGGCAGGGTTGGTGAGCGGGCCAAGCAGGTTAAAGATGGTACGCACACCCATTTCACGACGCGGACCGATGGCATGCTTCATGGCACCGTGATGTTTCTGAGCAAACATAAAGCCGACGCCGATTGAATCAACACAGTGTTTCACTTGTTCGGGAGTCAGTTCGAGGTTTACGCCTGCTGATTCAAGCACATCCGCACTGCCTGAACTGCTGCTGATAGAGCGGTTACCATGTTTTGCTACCTTGGCTCCCGCTGCGGCCACAACAAAAGCACTTGCGGTTGATACGTTAAACGTACTCGCGCCATCACCACCAGTGCCACAGGTATCGACAACATGGTCACCGTCAATTGCAACGGGTGTAGCCAGTGAGCGCATAACGCCGGCGGCAGAAGCGATTTCGGTGACGGTTTCACCTTTCATGTTGAGGCCGATCAGAAAACCACCAATTTGGGCGGAGGTCGCGTTACCGGTCATGATTTGATTCATCACAGCCGTCATTTCGTCAGCCGTCAGATCGTCATGCTGCATAACTTTTTTTAATGCTGATTGAATATCCATGACGAGCCTATCTTTTTAGAAAGTTTTTCAGCAGTTCGTGACCTTGTTCGGTCAAAATTGATTCAGGGTGGAACTGGACACCTTCAATCGGTAGGGTTTTGTGTTCAATGCCCATGATTTCGTCCAAATCACCGTTTTCGGTTTCGGTCCAAGCGGTGATATTAAAACAATCCGGTAAGTTATTTTTGTTGATGACCAGAGAATGGTAACGCGTCGCTTCCAGCGGGTTATTCAGGCCTTCAAACACACTGGTATTGTTATGAAATACCTTGGATGTTTTGCCATGCATAATTTCACGGGCATGAACAATTTCACCACCAAATACCTGACCGATTGACTGGTGGCCCAAACACACACCGAGTAATGGTTTTTTGCCGGCGAAGTGCTTAATGACTTCCATAGAAATGCCGGCTTCGTTAGGTGTACACGGGCCGGGCGAAAGAACGATCTTATCTGGATCAAGGGCCTCAATTTCTGCAATGGTGATTTTGTCATTACGGTGGACTTGAACTTCTTCACCGAGCTCACCAAAGTACTGCACCAAGTTATAGGTGAAGGAGTCGTAGTTATCAATCATTAACAACATATTTGTTAGCCTTCTGCGTGCGGATCGGCTTCTAAACCGGCTTCTGCCATGGCCACGGCTCTGAAAATCGCTCTGGCCTTATTCATGGTTTCTTTCCATTCAAGTTCAGGCATCGAGTCATATACGATGCCGGCACCCGCTTGGATATGTAAGGTTTCATCTTTAATAACGGCGGTGCGAATCGCAATGGCCGTATCCATATTACCGGTCCATGATAGATACCCAACAGCACCCGCATAAACACCACGTTTAACTGGCTCGAGTTCATCGATAATTTCCATGGCGCGAACTTTCGGGGCGCCACTGACTGTACCTGCTGGAAACGTCGCTTTTAATGCATCAATCGCTGACATGTTGGGTAACACCTTACCTGTCACATTCGACACGATATGCATGACGTGAGAATAGCGCTCGATGACCATTTTATCGGTCAGTTCTACTGTGCCTGTCTGGCTTACGCGACCAATATCATTTCGCCCCAGATCAATCAGCATCAAGTGTTCTGCCAGCTCTTTCGGGTCAGCCAATAAATCTTGTTCGAAGGCGATATCTTCGTCTTCCGTGTCACCACGTCGGCGGGTGCCTGCTATCGGTCTGACGGTGACTTCTTCATCTTCCATCCGCACCAGAATTTCTGGTGATGAACCAACAACGTGAAAATCGTTAAGATTGAGGTAGTACATATACGGTGACGGGTTTAAGGTGCGTAACGCACGATATAAATCCATCGGTTGTGCTGCGTAAGGAATTGACAGGCGTTGCGATAGAACCACCTGCATAATGTCGCCATCGGTGATGTACTGCTTGGCTTTTTCTACGGCATCAATAAAGCCATCATGGGTGAAGCCAGACACAAAATCGCTTTCATTAACTTGTCTGCGCTGCGCACTGTGTTGGAATTTCGGTGTGGTTGTGCGCAGTGTTTTAACTAAATCGTCAAGGCGATCCTGGCCGTTCTGATAGGCATTTTCCAATGCTGGATCGGCATGAACAATAAGATATAAGCGTCCGCTCAGATTGTCGAAAACCACGAGTTCATCTGACACCATGAGCATAATGTCGGGACAGGCTAATGGGTCGGATGCAGGTGCATCGCCTAACCGAGTTTCGACATAACGCACTGTGTCGTAGCCAAAATAGCCAACGAGACCACCATTAAATTTTGGCAGTTGACCGATTTCAGGCACTTTATAGCGCTGCTGAAAGGTTTCTACCCAGCCTAAAGGATCGTCAGCTGTTGTGGTTTCAATAACCTTGCCTTGATGCTCAATGGAGACATCATGGCCTTGTATTCTGACCACTGTTTCGCAGGGCAAGCCGATAATCGAATAACGACCCCACTTCTCGCCGCCGTGAACGGATTCGAAGAGATAAGTGTAGGGGGCATCTGCTAGTTTAAGATAGGTGCTGAGTGGTGTATCAAGATCAGCCAACACTTCTCGGGCAAGCGGGATGCGATTGTAGCCTTCAGTGGCAAGTTGTTCGAATTCGGACTGTTTCATCGCTTCTTTCTAAAATAAGCTTTCCAGCTCTGCAAAAGTATCAATTACGGCATCCGGTTCCATAGTTCGAATATCCGCACCATGGTTGTAGCCGTAGCTCACGCAGACAATGCTAAAACCAGCGGCTCGTGAGGCTTTCACATCACTGACTGAGTCACCAATCATCATTGCCTTATCCGGCGTTACGCCGAAAAATTCTGCCCCGTGTAATAACGGAGCGGGATCCGGTTTTTTCCGTGGCAAGGTGTCGCCACTGATGACAATATCAAAGTCATCATGAATCCCCAGTTTATCTAAAATGGGTAGTGTAAAACGTGCGTCTTTATTTGTGACACACCCCAACCGAATTCTTTGCTGCTTTAACCATGCCAAGCCTTGTTTTACACCTGGGTAAAGAGTGCTCTCTACGCATGCATGTTGTTCGTAGAGCGACATAAAAACGGGTATGGCCTTATCAAGCAAGTCTGGCTCAGGCTCGCCGTCGAGTTGATCGGTTAATGCACGTTTAACTAAGCTTTTGACACCATTCCCTACCCATTTGCGTACTTTCGTTTCGCCGCGCGGGGGAAGGTTAAAAGAGTCCAACATTTGGTCTGTTACCCAAGCTAGATCCGGCACGCTGTCGACCAGCGTGCCGTCTAGATCGATAAGCACAACTGAAGGTTTCTTCAGTGTCATACGAAAATCTTATACGTTGGCTTTAGCCAGCTCTTCGCGAAGTGCGGCAATGACCGTTTCGTATTTATTCGCATCGTTGTCGTTGGCAGCACCAAATACCGCTGAACCTGCAACGAATGTACGCGCACCTGCTTCAGCAATTTCACGGATGTTGTTGACGTTAACGCCACCATCAATTTCCAGATCGATATCATAGCCACTAGCATCAATCAGTTTGCGTGCTTGTTGCAGTTTATCCAAAGTGTGAGGGATGAACTTCTGGCCGCCGAAGCCTGGGTTAACAGACATCAACAAAATACGGTCAACTTTATCCAGCACATGTTCTGCCAGAGATAAAGGCGTAGCCGGGTTGAATACCAGACCGGTTTTACAACCTTCAGCCTTGACTAATTGCAGACTGCGGTCGATGTGTTCTGATGCTTCCGGGTGGAAGGTGATAAATGATGCACCTGCTTTGGCAAAATCAGGAATAATGCGATCAACAGGTTTCACCATCAAGTGAACATCGATTTCATGAGTAACGCCATGTTTACGTAACGCATCACAGACCAAGGGGCCGATTGTCAGGTTAGGAACGTAGTGGTTGTCCATCACGTCAAAGTGAACAATGTCAGCACCTGAGGCCAGTACGTTGTCAACTTCTTCGCCCAGACGTGCGAAGTCTGCGGAAAGAATTGATGGAGCAATTTTAAATTCAGCCATTTTTGTCTCTCTTAAATCGGTTTAGAAATTCTGTGTAAACCCGATACTTTACCGTATCAGTGCTCATTTTTCAGCTTTTGAAATCAATCTGCTGTGATTATACTTATGCAGGTACATTTAACGATGCGGGGTAAGATTTGCAAATCCTCTTTAATTCATGCTTGACGATACTGTTGTCGACCTTTGTGACCAATGGTTTTGCCACTGATACTGAGTCTGGCACGGTAGCAGAATCAACGCCGCAGTCCATGCAGGCGGAGGCCGGACATGTCGAGGGATATATGACGCTACCGCTCGGTGACGAGGTGTTTGATGCGACGTTTGTGGCTGATAAAACCGGCCGTGATTACGGTAAAGTACTGATTCTTCCTGACCAAGATGGCAGCATTGATAGCTACGATTTGGTTCACACGTTACGTGTACGGCTGGCAGAGTCAGGCTGGTCAACAATGACGGTGGCATTGAGCTATCCGTATCAACCGCAACTGCTGTTGTCACCTAACGCTAATGATGAAGAACCAGTCGCCCAAATCGAAACGACCTCAGAAGCAGAAGTGGGTGAAAGTGCGACAACAAGCGATGATGATAATGCTGGACGAGTTGCCGCTGCGGTCGCTTATCTCAATGCACAGCAACCTGGACCAACCGTTATTATTGCAATGGGGAAAAGTGCTGAGTTATCGGCTACCGCCATCGCGCAAGTGGGTAAGGATAACGCGCTAATTTGGATAAGTCCTGAGTGGCAAGCGGAGACAGCTCCCGAAGCGCAATACGTGTTGGATATAACGCTTTCAGCTTCAGCATATGAAGAGACAACAAACGTGCAACAACGAGCCGTAATGATGCGGAAGAATGTGGTGCAATATTCACAACGCCAAATTCCGGGTGCAACAAGTAACTTTAATGGTTTTGAACAGCCAGTTTTTAATCTGATTAGAAACTGGCTATACAAAGCGTTTGCTCAAGGAGCAACAAGCTGATGCGTTTATATGGTGATGGCATGGTCGTGCATCAGTCGCAAACCGACGAAGGTGTCATTGAAGTAGTGGATACAGGTGACAGTCGTTCGATGCATTTTGGTACCTTCCCTCGCCAGAGTTCGATGCGAATCAGCATGCCACATGCATTGGAATTAAGTTATACCCAAGCGATGATGGGAAGCCTGTTACTCAACCCGACACCACGCAGAGCTTTGGTGGTCGGGCTTGGTGGCGGCTCGGTGGTGAAGTTTTTGCTCCATCACTTTCCAGACTGTCAGGTTGATGTGATTGAATACCGGCAAGATGTGATTGATGTGGCGCAATCCTATTTTGGGGTGCCAACAGACAATCCGAATCTTAATATTCAGTTAGGTGACGGCTACTTGCATGTAAGTCGCTGCTTTTATGACACGGATTTAAGTTATGACTTGTTGTTAGTCGATGCCTATGACCATAACGGCATGGCCGCGAGTGTTGGCGTGCAGGCATTTTTTGATGCCTGTGCAGGAATCATGACAGCGAATGGCGTTCTCAGCATCAATCTGTGGGGGAGTGAGCGCGCTAATTTCAATACCACTATGCAGCGTATTAACCAGAGCTTTGATAATCGCGCCATGATCCTGCCTGTAGAAAATAAAGGCAATGTGATTGCTTTAGCGACAAATTTCGATGTCAGTCATGCACAGTTGAAACAACTACGCAGCAAAGTCGATGACTGGGAAATGCGCTATCAAGTTAATCTACCCAAAGCGTTGCAGAATCTGATTCGACAAAACCGTAATTTTATCAGCCGGTTGTTCGCCTGAGCTATTGCTGAAAAGGATTGATTTGATAGTATTAGCTCAAAAAAAAGCGCCAGATGAGGGCATAAAACGTTGAACATTGCTGTGAAAGTTTCAGGTATGAATCGTAGTTTGATTGTCATGCTGGCGTGTCTAAGTCTGCTTGTCTGGCAGCAGCCTGTTAAGGCAACAGGCAATTATGAACTGGTGATTAAGCGTTCTGAAAAACGGCTACTGATACAAAAAGACGGTGAAGTTCTGCGTTCTTTCCATGTGGCGCTGGGCAGCGGTGGTAGAAAGGCCAAAATGAAATCAGGCGATCGACTGACGCCATTGGGTAAATATCACATCACGCAAGTACGTGACAGTGACCGTTTTCACATGTTTATTCAGCTTGACTATCCGAGTGTGCGAGATGCCATCACGGCTTTGAAGGAAGATCGCATCAGTAAAGCGCAATACCGTAAAATTCTGGATGCCCATATTTTCGGTAATTTACCGCCGCAAAACACGCCTCTCGGTGGTGCCATTGGTATTCATGGTATTGGTGTTGAAACTAAAGACAAGATTGAAATCCACGAAATTGCCGACTGGACAAAAGGTTGTATCGCCTTGCGTAATGACGAGATAGAACAACTCACTAAATACATCAGTAAAGGCACTCAAGTCACCATTACTGAGTAACGGCTAATTAAAATCACGGTTAGGCAATTGAATTTGGTAGAATAATTAGCGTTTCTACCGACTATTCCCCGAGGACTTATGCAAGCCGCGCCTGATCTATTTTCCTATCGCAAATTTTGGGCCCACCGATTTGGTGTCGCACCCGAGTTGCCGATGACTCGAGAAGAGATGGATGCGCTCGGCTGGGATTCCTGTGACATTATCATCGTGACTGGCGATGCCTATGTAGACCATCCCAGTTTTGGTATGGCCTTGATTGGGCGTTTACTGGAGTCTCATGGTTTTCGCGTCGGTATCATTTCCCAACCTGACTGGACCAGCGCCGAGGATTTTCAAAAGCTGGGCAAACCGAATCTGTTTTTCGGTGTAACCGGCGGTAATATGGATTCGATGGTCAATCGTTATACCTCTGACCGTAAGATCCGAAGCAACGATGCCTACACTGCCGGTGGCGAGGGTGGTAAGCGACCCGATCGAAGTGTGGTGGTGTATAGCCAGCGTTGCCGTGAAGCGTTTAAAGGTGTGCCTGTTGTTATCGGCGGGATTGAAGCCAGTTTAAGACGAATTGCCCACTATGATTACTGGTCCGAGAAAGTGCGTCGCAGTGTCATTATGGACGCGAAAGCAGATTTGCTGGTGTACGGAAATGGTGAGCGTCAGGTGGTTGAAATTGCCCATCGATTAGCTGCTGGCGAATCCGTTAAAGAACTGACCGATATTCGTGGCACGGCGTATACAACGAAGCCAGGTCAACGAGAAGGTTGGTGGGAAAAGAACTCCACCTCGGTGGATACGCCGGGCAAATTAAACCCGCCGATTGATCCGTATCAAATGCAGACAGAAGAGAGCTGCGCCGAAGAAAAAGCGAAGACCGAACAAGACAAAGCCGAGAAAACGGCGGGCAATGTCATCAAAATTCACCGTGTTTCACCACGAAACGCACACCGTACAGTGATTCGCCTGCCAGCTTATCATCAGGTGAAAGACGATCCGGTTACCTATGCACATACCTCACGTATTTTGCATCTGGAGACTAATCCGGGCAATGCACTGGCACTGGTTCAAGAGCATGGCAATCAGGATGTATGGTTGAATCCACCACCGATTCCATTAACAACAGCAGAAATGGATGCAGTTTTTGACCTGCCTTATAGTCGTGTGCCGCATAGCTTATACGGCAAAATGAATGTACCCGCTTATGAAATGATCCGTTTTTCGGTCAACATCATGCGCGGTTGTTTTGGTGGCTGTACTTTCTGCTCGATCACCGAGCATGAAGGACGCATTATCCAGAGCCGTAGCGAAGACTCTATTATTAAAGAAGTCGAAGCGATTCGTGATACTACACCGGGTTTCACCGGTGTGATCTCAGATTTGGGAGGTCCGACAGCCAATATGTATCGATTGGCGTGTAATGACCCAGAAATTGAGTCAAGCTGTCGGCGTTTATCGTGCGTGTATCCCGGCGTATGTAAAAACCTCAATACTGACCACACGCCACTCGTCAATTTGTATAAGCGTGCTCGTTCATTACCGGGCATTAAAAAAATCCTGATTGCTTCAGGTTTGCGCTATGACTTGGCTGTTTTGTCACCTGAATATGTAAAAGAGCTGGTCACGCATCATGTTGGCGGCTATCTGAAAATTGCACCAGAGCACACTGAAGAAGGGCCTTTATCGCAAATGATGAAGCCTGGTATCGGCACCTATGACAAATTCAAACAAATGTTTGATAAATACTCGAAAGAAGCCGGTAAAGAACAATATCTGATCCCGTACTTTATTGCCGCACATCCAGGCACGACCGATAACGATATGATGAATCTGGCATTGTGGTTGAAACGCAATGGTTTCCGCGCGGATCAGGTTCAGGCATATTTGCCGTCACCGATGTCAGCCGCCGCAGCGATGTATCACTCAGGCAAAGATACACTGCATAAAGTCAGACGGAAGGGCGGTGATATCATTGTACCTAAAGGCATAAAAATACGACGCTTACACAAGGCCTTTTTGCGTTATCACGATGCCGAAAATTGGCCGATGCTGCGGGAAGCGCTGAAGAAAATGGGACGAGCCGATCTGATTGGTAACGGTAAGAAGCATTTGATTCCTTCTTGGCAGCCAGCAGGAACCGGCGGCAAGGCTGAAGGTAAGCGTATTACTCGCAAGGCCAAAACGCCAAACAAAGGCGGTCAATTTAAAACACAGCACACGCGTCCAGGAAAAGTTAAGCCGGCTAGACGTCGTCGATAATAATTATTTTTCTTATTTGAGAAACATTTCGGTTTGAACTTGGTCTGTTGATGAATACTGAGTTACGCACAGGAATGCAATGCACTGGAAACAAGTTGAACGGCGCTATGATTTTTTCTCCATAGCTTTACACTGGTTTATCGCCGTCTTTACGGTGGCGTTATTTGTCTCAGGCCTATGGATGGTCGATTTGGGCTATTACGACGACTGGTATTATCAGGCACCGTGGTGGCACAAGGGTATCGGCATTATCACCGCATTGCTGGTCATCATGCGCTGGGTTTGGACACTGTTTCGACAATCGCCCGCTGATATCCGCTCTACACCGCTGTGGCAACACCTTGTTGCTAAACTCGTACATAAGTTGATGAATCTCTCAATCCTTGCTCTATTTATCAGCGGCTACGTTATGGTCACAGCTAAAGGTGACAGTCTCAACCTCTTTGACTGGCTTCTTATTCCCGCTTTATTTTCTGATAAATCACATTGGGTTGACCCTGCCGGGCTGATCCATTTATGGAGCGGATATTTCATTATCGCTTTGGCAACTCTACATGCGCTGGCTGCGATAAAACATCACTTTATAGATAAAGACGCAACACTAAAACGCATGCTCGGAATTAACACAGGAGAACTTGAATGAAGAAAACTATTTTGGCAATGTCTATGCTGGGTTTATCGGCATTATTACCCGCTCAGGCTGCGGACTATGTGATCGATACAGAAAAAGCACATGCTTTTGTTGATTTTCGAATCCAGCATTTAGGCTATAGCTGGATGAGTGGTCGTTTTAACGATTTTGCTGGCACATTTAGCTACGATGCAGATGATCCTGAAGCGTCAACCATTGATGTCACGATAGATGTGGCTAGTGTCGACACCAATTTTGCAGAGCGTGATAAACATCTTCGTGAGAAATTTTTAGAAACATCGGAGTATCCGCAAGCGTCATTCAAGTCGAAGTCTTTCAATAAGATGGAAGACGGAAGTTTAGTCGTGGTTGGCGATTTCACCCTACATGGCGTTACCAAAGAACTCAGTTTCCCTGTTGAAAAAGTGGGTGAGGGCGACGATCCATGGGGTGGTTACCGCGCAGGCTTTGTCGGTGAAACAAAATTCACCATTGCCGATTATGGTATTGATGTGAGCATGTTGGGACCGGCATCACAGGAAGTCTATTTAACGCTTTCTATTGAAGGTATTAGACAATAATCAAATTTGTTTAGCTAGCGTATAAAGCTGGTCAAACTCCTCATGCAAGCTGTTTGCTGGTAATGAACGCCCGGCGCGTTGATACCAGTAAGCAGCATTGCCATTATCGCCTTCTATGCGATGCAAGTATCCATGCACCAAACAAGCGAGATTATCATCATAAACTTGAATTATTTGATGTGCGCCATCCCAGTCGCCCTGTGCTGCTAACTCAAGTGATTGTAAATGTTGTGTTGCCATATCGATCTCTCCTGAAACTGATCTGACAACACCATGCTATAACAGATTGAATTAAATAAAAAATAACCTGCTTATTAATAACTACTCCCCAGCATCAGCAAACTCCCCACCAAGCCGAAAGGGGACGTGATAACAACAAAGACTAATTTAATCAATTCACGGAAAACGTAAATTAAATCAATAATCAGCGCCATGATTAACTCCTTTGAATCAGACGCTTGCATTATAATGTTGTGTTGTTACAGCCAAATGACCTGATATACCGCATTTTATGAATATTCTTGCATTAGATACCTGCACAGAAATGTGCTCTGCCGCCGTTATGATAAATGGCAAAATTTTCGAGCGTTCAGAACTAACCCAACGTGGTCACTCAGAAAAGATTCTGGGCATGTTGGATGCCGTTATGGCTGAAGCAAAATGCACATTAGCGGATATAGATGTTGTCGCTTTTGGGCGTGGCCCGGGTTCTTTTACAGGTGTACGAATTGGTGTTGGTGTTGCACAAGGTATTGCCTTTGCACGGCAACTACCTGTCATTCCTGTATCGACGATGGCAGCAGTAGCACAGCTCGCTATAGATAATCATGCGGCAACGCGGATAGCCGTTGCCATGGATGCCAGAATGGGCGAAGTTTACGCTGCCCACTTTGTTGCAGAGAATGGTTTGGCAGAAAAGCTAGACGAAGAACAAGTGTGTGCGCCAGATAAATTTCACCCTGCCGATAATGCGCAGTGGTTTGCAGCGGGTACGGGGTGGGATGAGTACGGCGTAGTATTAACACAAAATTTCTCCCAGAACATCAGTGACAAACAAGCTTTACTACCTACGGCTGCGGCGATTGCCAAGCTTGCATTTGCAGCGTCTCAAAAGGGACAAACAATTTCTGCTGAGCAGGCTGTCCCTGTTTACTTACGAGACAATGTGGCTAAAAAGAAAGGTGAGCAATAATGGTCACTAAGCAGGATGATATATATGCTTCCCCTTTAGACGAGATGGTCGATTTTCGTTTTGACGAGAAAGTGGTGAACGTCTTTCCAGACATGATTCAACGCTCCGTTCCTGGCTATGCCACATTGATTTCGAATATCGGCATTTTGGCATCTAAATATGCCGTCGCGGATAGCTATTGCTATGATCTGGGCTGTTCTTTAGGGGCTGTTAGTCTATCGATGCAGCAACGCATTAACGCCTCCGGATGCTCTATTCTCGCAGTGGATAACTCCAAGGCGATGATTGATAAAGCCAAACTGGTTTTCACTGCAAACGACGATTCCCCAACCCCAGTTGATCTTATCTGTGCCGATATCGCTGATATTGAAATTCATAATGCGTCTGTGGTGGTCATGAATTTCACCTTACAGTTTATTGCGACTGAGTTGAGACAAGCCTTAGTCCAGCGAATTTACGACGGGTTGAAGCCCGGTGGTGTGTTGATTTTGTCAGAAAAGTTAGCTTTTGATGACACGCAGCTCAATCAATTTCATATCGAATCACACCATGACTTTAAACGCGACAATGGCTATAGCGACATGGAAATCAGTCAAAAACGCTCAGCCTTGGAAAAAGTGCTACTTCCTGAATCGTTAGACACGCATTTACATCGATTACAGTCAGCTGGATTTACTTTCACCGAAAAATGGTTCCAGTGTTTTAACTTTGTCTCATTGGTGGCGGTTAAATGAGCGTCTATCAACCGCTTTTCAATTATCTGGATGATATGGGCTTATCGGCGTGGCGTGAACAGTTACAAAGCCAAATAGAAACGCAGTTGTCAGTGAGACGTCACGGTAAAATGCCTATGTGGCAAGAAGCGTTAAATGCGTTGCCCAATGTTGATTTATCAACAATGGAATTAAAAAACCGTGTCGATATTGGTACAGAAGGCGATTTGGACGGCTTTCCGAGGGAAACCTTGGTGGACTTGCTCAAAACCTTCCATCCCTGGCGTAAAGGGCCGTATCGCCTGTTGGGTATCGACATTGATACGGAGTGGCGATCAGATTGGAAGTGGGATCGTGTCTTACCACACATTCAGTCCTTACACGGCCGGCGTGTACTAGATGTCGGAGGCGGCAACGGCTATCACGGCTGGCGTATGCAAGGGGAAGGGGCTGAATTAGTGATTGGCATTGATCCGACGGCTGTGTTCACCATGCAGTACCAATTAATGCAGCACTTTATTAAAAGTGATAAACATTTTGTCTTACCCATTGGCATCGAACATATGCCGGAAAATTTGTCGTTGTTTGATACGGTTTTTTCAATGGGTGTGTTATATCACCGACGTTCACCATTGAAACATTTAATGGAGTTGCGAAGCTGCTTACGTCCGAAAGGTGAACTGGTTTTGGAAACGCTCATTATTGAGGGTGAGCTAGGCATGACATTGATGCCAGAAACTCGCTACGCCAAGATGAAAAATACCTGGTTTATTCCGTCAGCTGAAACCATGATGTTATGGCTACGTAAATGTGGCTTTAAGAATGTGCGCTGTGTTGATGAAAATGTGACGTCTCTTAATGAACAGCGACGTACTGACTGGATGACGTTTGAATCTTTAGCTGACTACCTCGACCCTACGGACAACACTAAAACCATAGAAGGTTATCCGGCGCCCATGCGAGGCGTATTTATCGCAACTGCGCCCTAGAGAGTGGTTGCGCCAGAGGAAATAGAAATCCATTGACCACTGCTATTTTTGCAAGCATCCAATGACTTCACTTCAGTGAATTGTTCTTTTTTAATCGTGAGTTCATAAGCGAGACAAGGGTAGTGACCGTAGGAGTAATGATGATCAATGACGATCTCATAAGCTGTGCCCGTCTGTTCATTTAACCAATAATGACGTGTACCAAGCGCTTCGGTTGATAGCACTTTTTGTGTTTGTTGCAGATCACTCGTTGTCATCGACGTTTCGGTATCAATACCGGCCTCAACGCCCGCGAGCAAATCGAGGGAAGCGTCAGCACTGGTGATAAATACGAAAGCGGTTATTGAGGTAACCCCCAAAAAACGTAACCTTTTAAACGACATATAGTTTCATTATGGAATACGGGTATGTTATTAAAATACGGTTGGCATTTTCACGGATGAGCAAATCATCCTATTAAGTCGGGAGTTTTTTCCCGAAACCGACTGAATGTTACCGTTAACTGCGTCACAACGTTCTAATTTATTCATTCGTTTTACAGATATTACCAAGGAGACGCAAGGCTGTTTGAACTTGATAAGTGAGCGTGTGGTGTTGCCTTAGATATTTTTGTTGAGTGATATAGGCTTCTCGTTCAAGTGCGATCCTTTCCTTACATGGCATTGGCATCTCTGTCATTTTTCCTGCTTGATGTTGCAGGTAATGCACCATTTCATGAACAACAAAACTTTTTGCTGTAATGCTGTCATTCAGGTTTAAAGACTCATCAAAAAAGATGGAAGCCGATTCGTGATCATAGTAGGCAACTGCATGACACCGTTGCCCTCCACAAAGTATCTCTTCTAGCTGTTCGTGAGGGACCGCAAGCACATTAGGAGGCGTCTCCGGCTCCGGGTAATGACTCAGGCTCGCTGCCCACATTACTAACCCTCCGACAAGCTGTTGCATCCCTTGCTCCTTGCAGTGACTGATACAGCATGGACAGTAAAGTACCAGACAGAGTTTCTGCTAGAGGAGAAATGCTGAAGTGGTAGAAGCGAAGGATATAAGCTCGGGTATGTCTTTAGATATTCTGCGAGTTGGTTATTCCGGATATAGTTCAGAATAAATTCTTCAACTAACTGAAAATCACATCGCGACAAAATTGCCCAGTATTATTAAGATTGTCCCGCAGACATAACCATCTTTATGAGAATACTTACCAGCAAGGCAATGAGTGAGCATTTAGCAGAAAGCAATGCATAGGATATGGCTGCCAGCCTATTTTTTAATACGTAAATGTGTAAGCAAGCAGACCGTTAGAAATGGCCATTAGCATGTTGGCGCAGTAGAAACAAAAAAGCCCCAAGTCGCAATGACTTAGGGCTTATATTTGGCGGAGGGACAGGGATTTGAACCCTGGAAGGTCGTTAAACCTTGCTGGTTTTCAAGACCAGTGCATTCAGCCGCTCTGCCATCCCTCCGAAGATGCGAAATAATACATAACATGGCCTTGTAACACAACCGTCAAAACAAAATTAATTGTCTCTCGTGTAATTCTATTGCCATTTAGAACTTATAGAGTAGGATGTTGTCATTGCATTTGAGATATTTCATCAACTTTAGTTACGGAGACATACTGATGGATTACAACGCACAATCGACTGTCGCACGTTCGCAACAGTCAGTTTTACAGACGAACAAGCTTTTGCGAAATACTTACAGCTTGTTAGCCATGACGCTGGTATTCAGTGCTATGACAGCAGGCCTGTCTATGGCATTTAATTTACCGCACCCTGGAATAATCTTAACGCTGGTAGGTTACTTTGGTTTGTTATTCCTGACGGCTAAGTTGCGCAACAGCGCATGGGGCTTGGTGTCTGTATTTGCTCTAACAGGCTTTATGGGCTTCACATTAGGGCCGATTGTTAATGCTTATTTAGGCCTGCCTAATGGCCATGAAATTGTAATGCAGGCGCTGGGCGGTACTGGCATTATCTTCTTTGCTTTATCTGCCTATGCAGTAAAAAGTCAGAAAGACTTTAGTTTTATGGGCGGTTTCCTGTTTGTCGGTATCTTGGTCGCTTTTCTCGCAGGCTTAGCCGCTGTGTTTTTCGAAATGCCCGGTTTGTCACTCGCGGTTTCTGCGATGTTTGTATTACTGATGGCAGGTCTGATTTTGTTTGAGACAAGCCAAATCGTAAATGGTGGTGAAACTAACTACATAATGGCGACGGTAACGCTGTATGTCAGTATCTACAACCTGTTTACCAGTTTGTTACATCTGTTGGGTGCCTTTGCTGGCGACGATTGATGAACTAACTGAATCAAACTGTTTTCTAAGTAAACCCCGCTTCGCGGGGTTTATTTTTATGGAGACAATAATGAAAATAAACTTAGGAAAATGGGATCGTCTTTTACGGATACTCTCTGGCGTAGTTATAATGATGGTTGCGTTGTATTATCAGAGTTGGTGGTTCTGGTTCTTATTAGGAGCTGCATTATTGCTTAACGGTCTGACGGGCCGTTGTGGTGGTTATGCATTATTTGGCTTCTCCACTGCTGATAAAACCTGTGACTTGCCGGATCAACAACAGCCCGGTAAATAAACGGATACAGAAATGACTTCATTACCAACACAATTAGTGGATCGCTTTGGAAGGCAAGTGACATACGTGCGTATGTCGATCACCGACCGTTGTGATTTTCGTTGTGTCTATTGCATGGACGAAGAAATGACGTTCATGCCACGTGAGCAGTTGCTGACATTAGAGGAAATCGTTTTTCTGATGCGTGCTTTTTGCGAACTCGGTGTGGAAAAAGTACGTATTACCGGTGGTGAACCACTGATTCGCCGCAATGTTGATTGGTTATTTGAGCAAATAGGGCAGTTAAAGCATGATACAGCGCTTAATGAGCTGACGCTGACGACTAATGGCTCTCAGTTGCCAAAACATGCTGAGGCGCTAGTTAAAGCCGGTGTAGACCGTATCAATATCAGTTTGGATTCCCTGAAAGCCGACAAGTTTAAAGCCTTGACTCGAACGGGCGAGCTTGAGCAAGTATTGGCTGGCATAGATGCGGCAAAACAAGCCGGCTTCAAACGCATTAAACTCAATGCGGTCATCATGAAAGGTCGTAATGAAGATGAAATTATCGATTTGGCGCAATTTGCCATCGATAACGAGATGGATATTTCTTACATAGAAGAAATGCCATTAGGGCACGTCGATCATGAACGCGGCGAGAGTTATTGTTCTAGTGACGAAGTGCTAGAGACATTACAAACACGCTTTGATTTGCAGCCAAGTATTGCCAAAACGGGCGGACCTTCACGCTATTATCAAGTCGCTGGTTCCAATAGCCGTATCGGCTTCATATCACCGCATAGCCATAATTTCTGTAGCACGTGTAACCGTGTCAGGGTGACAACAGAAGGGCGTCTCTTGCTTTGTTTAGGCCAAGAGCACTCTATGGACCTGCGTGACATTATTCGACGCCATCCGGGCGATATGGACAAACTTAAGTCTGCCATTGTGAAATCGATGGATATCAAACCGGAAGGTCATGACTTTGATATTGAAGCAAAACCGGTTATTTTCCGGCATATGAGTGTCACGGGTGGTTAACTACCAACCGCAAATGACCAATGCTGGTATTCACCGGCTACACAAAACAACCGTTATTAACGAAAACGGTGAAAGCCGAGAAATGGCTTTGACTGGTGAACGTCCTCTGACGATATATCTCAATACCATTGAAATTGTTACTTTGATGACGCTAGGGGCTCAACCTGAGTTGTTGACACTGGGCTATCTGCGTAATCAAGGTTTGGTGGATAAGCTTGATGATATTGAGTCCATACAGGTTGATTGGGATGTTGAGGCCGTTGCTGTCACGACACGAACACCAAAAGATAATATCAACGAATTAACATCACGACGAACGGTAACCAGCGGCTGTGGGCAGGGCACTATGTTCGGTCATGTGATGGACTCTTTATCTGATCTGAAACTACAGTGTCCAAGGTTCAGTGCTGAGTCACTTTATGCGGTGTTGAAGGCTTTGACCGAATACAATGAAATGTACAAGCAGGCCGGGGCCGTGCATGGTTGTGCTTTATGTGAAGGCACTGATATTCAGATTTTTGTCGAAGATGTTGGTAGGCACAACGCAGTAGATGCGATTTCAGGTTGGATGTGGCTGAATAATATAAAAGGTCACGATAAAGTGTTTTATACAACGGGGCGCTTAACCTCCGAAATGGTGATCAAAGTCGCTCAGATGCAAGTACCGTTACTATTGTCACGCTCTGGTGTGACTGAGATGGGGCTTAAACTAGCACAGCAGATTGGTATTGGCATGGTGGCACGAGCTAAGGGGCGACACTTTCTCGTCTATAACGGTATCGAAGCGTTTCAGTTGCCACAAACGGCAAACTAACTGTCTATTTCGTCGAGCTTTTCCAGTTGTTTTGCTTGATCCCAGAAGCTGTCTAATTCAGTCAGACTATAATCAGAAAAACGTTTTCCCTCAGCACTGACACGGGTTTCAACATAATTAAAGCGACGATAGAATTTCTGGTTACAACCCGCCAATGCTTGCTCAGGATTAATATCAAGATGTCTTGCCAGATTACAGCAGGCAAACATCAAATCGCCTAATTCAGACTGAATGAGACTTTTAGCCGAATGGTTGTTGATTTCGTGTCTTAACTCATCAAGTTCTTCTTGAACTTTGTCGATGACACCGCTGATATCAGGCCAGTCAAAGCCTATTTCCGCTGCTTTTTTCTGCATAGCAACAGCAAACGCCAGGGTATCCTTCTGATCGCAATCTACCCGGTTAAGTATGAATTCTTTTTCTGACATCGCTACGTTTGACGAGTGAACTTGATGATGTGACGTCGATCCCGCTTGCTAGGGCGACCTTTTTGCTGACGGAAGCCTAATGGCTCGTTTTTGATTTGCTCACGCAACGCTTCACGCTTTTTCTGGCTATCAGGTGTTTCTTGATAGAGTTGTTGCGCTTCTGTCGCTGGACGTCGTTGCAGATTGAGACCCGCTACAATAATTTCAAATTCGTAAGGTGGTTTTGAGATAGTCAGAGTATCTTCAACCCGCACCGTACGGCTGGGTTTGGCACGTTGCTTGTTGAGATGAACTTTGCCACCGTTGATGGCTTCAACGGCAAGGCTGCGGGTTTTATAAAACCGCGCAGCCCATAACCATTTATCTAATCGTTGTGATTCAGAACTTGTGTCCTGTTTCGCCATTAAGCCTTACCTTGGAGTTGCAGTAATATCGATTCATTTTCTAGTGTCGAAGTATCCTGCGTGATTTCTTCTCCCTTGGCAATAGCACGAAGCAGACGGCGCATAATCTTACCTGAACGGGTTTTAGGTAGATTGTCCGAATAACGAATATCATCCGGCTTGGCGATAGGGCCAATTTCAGTACCCACCCAATTACGCAATTCTTGCGTCATCTCATCGTCGATACCACCTTCAGGTCGCTCACCTTTCAACACCACATAAGCAAACACCGCTTCACCCTTAACATCATGGGGACGACCCACAACTGCGGCTTCAGCAACTTTAGGGTGAGCAACTAAAGCGGATTCAATTTCCATGGTGCCCAGTCGGTGACCAGAGACATTTAGCACATCATCAATGCGTCCCATGATCCAATAGAAACCATCGACATCCTGACGAGCGCTGTCACCTGCGAGGTAAAACTTACCATCGAAATAGGGCCAGTAAGTATCTTTGTAGCGTTGGTCATCACCCCAAATAGTTTGGATCATGGATGGCCAAGGTTTGCGTATTACCAGATAACCACCTTGATTTGCTTTGGTGATTTCTTCACCATCATCATTGACGATGGCGGCATCGATACCCGGTAATGGTCGGGTACAGGAGCCCGGTTTAGCATGCGTCACGCCTGGAACCGGGGCTATCATATGAGCCCCCGTTTCGGTTTGCCACCAGGTGTCGACAATAGGGCAACGACCACCACCAATGACATTGTAGTACCACATCCAGGCTTCAGGATTAATCGGTTCACCTACGGTGCCTAGCAAACGTAATGCAGACAGATCGTAACCTTTAGGAACATCATCACCCACTTTCATCAAAGCCCGAATAGCAGTAGGTGCCGTGTAGAAAATAGTGACGCCATGACGTTGGCAAACATCCCAGAAGCGGCCCGCATCCGGTACGGTTGGCACACCTTCGTAGATAACTTGGGTTGCGCCTGTGGCAAGCGGACCATAAGCAACATAGGTATGACCCGTAATCCAGCCCACATCAGCAGTACACCAGAAAACATCGCTGTCTTGGATATCAAACACCCAACGCATCGAGGTAATGGCATTAAGCAAGTAACCACCACAGCCATGTTGAATACCTTTGGGTTTACCGGTCGAGCCTGATGTGTAGAGCAGAAACAACGGATCAGCAGCATCCATCCACTCTGGTTCACAGGTGTCGGGTTGATCACGCGTGATGTCTGTCCACCAGACATCACGGCTTGGATTCATTCGCACATCATGGCCGGTACGTTTGAACACAATAACCGTTTCGACCGTGTCACACGCACCATCAAGCGCTTGATCGGTGGTGTTTTTCAGCTCAACGATTTTGCCACCACGGTGACCACCATCGGCAGTAATAACCAGTTTTGCACCGGTGTCTTCAATGCGGTCTTTTAATGATGAAGCAGAGAAACCTCCAAACACGACCGAGTGAATTGCACCAATACGGGCACAAGCCTGCATCGCAATCACCGCTTCGGTGATCATTGGCATATAAATAACAACCCGGTCACCTTTGGTAACACCCTGAGCCTTCAGCGCGTTAGCAAAGACGCATACCCGTTGATGAAGATCACGGTAGCTGATGTGTTCAACATCACCTTGTTCGCCTTCGAATATGATGGCTGTCTTATCAGCATTTTTTTCTAATTGGCGATCCAGACAGTTGTACGACACATTCAGTTTGCCGTCTGGAAACCAGCGGTAATGTGGTGCATTGGAGTCATCTAGTGTTTTTGCGAAAGGTTGTTTCCAATCAATTTCAGCACGGGCAACGTCTGCCCAGAAACCTTCATGATCTTGTTCAGCGCGTTGATACAACGCTTCAAGCTGTTCTGCATGCAGTGAAGCCGTATCAACAAACGCTTTGCTGGGGGGGAATTGACGGTCTTCGTGTAAGGTTGATTCGATATTTTCTTGAGCCATATAGCGACACCTTTTCATTATTATGTTCAGCCAGAGTACCACTGTACAACGGTTGAGATGGCGTGTTAAGCAGACACAAAAAACTCCCCCAAAAGCGAGTGAACTTAAGGGAGAGTGATTTGTTTAGTTGATTTCTAGAAGAAACCCAGCGGACTGGTGCTATAGCTAACCAGCAGATTCTTGGTTTGTTGGTAGTGTTCCAACGCCATTTTGTGCGTTTCACGACCAACACCCGATTTTTTGTAGCCACCAAAGGCAGCGTGAGCGGGGTAGGCGTGATAACAGTTAGTCCATACACGACCAGCCTGAATGGCTCGTCCCATACGGTATGCCAGGTTCATATCACGGGTCCACAAACCGGCCCCCAAGCCAAATTCGGTATCGTTGGCGATTTCCAATGCTTCAGCTTCATCTTTAAAGGTGGTGACTGAGACAACCGGACCAAAGATTTCTTCCTGGAAGATCCGCATTTTGTTGTGGCCTTTCATCAGCGTTGGCTGAATGTAATAGCCACTGTCGAATTCAGCACCTAATTGTTCTACAGAACCCCCCATCAGGACTTCTGCACCTTCTGCTTTACCGATATCAACATAACCCAAGATTTTTTCAAACTGCATTTGAGATGCTTGAGCACCGACTTGAACATCAGTATCCAGTGGGTTACCACGTTTGATTGCTTTGGCGCGTTCCATTACGATTTGGATGAATTCGTCGTAAATGCTTTCTTGAATCAATGCACGAGAAGGGCAGGTACAAACTTCACCTTGGTTAAAGAAAGCCAGGACCATACCTTCAGCAGCCTTTTCAATGAAGTCTTTTTCCTGATTCATGATGTCTTCAAAGAAGATATTAGGTGATTTGCCACCTAACTCTGTCGTGGAAGGAATGATGTTTTCTGCCGCACGTTTCATGATGTGCGAGCCGACAGGTGTTGAACCTGTGAAAGCGATTTTGGCGATACGTGTGCTAGAGGCTAATGCTTCCCCGGCAACACGACCCATGCCGTTGACGATATTGAGTACGCCGCCTGGCAATAAGTCACCGATAACTTCCATTAATTTCAAAATAGAAACCGGTGTTGATTCCGCTGGTTTCATGACAACGCAGTTACCGGCGGCCAGCGCGGGTGCCAGTTTCCATGCTGCCATCAGTAATGGGAAGTTCCACGGAATGATTTGACCCACAACACCTAAAGGTTCATGGAAGTGATAGGCAACGGTATTCTCATCGATTTCACCCATGGTGCCTTCTTGCGAACGCAGGCAGCCGGCAAAATAGCGGAAATGATCTGCCGCCAACGGCACGTCAGCATTTAGCGTTTCACGGACGGCTTTACCGTTATCCCATGTTTCCGCAACAGCGAGCATTTCGAGGTTTTCTTCAATACGATCAGCAATTTTCAGCAAGACTCTTGAGCGTTCTTGAACTGATGTTTTGCCCCATTGATCTTTGACGGCATGCGCCGCATCAAGGGCTAAATTAATATCTTCTTCGGTAGATTCTGGGATTTGGCAGAATACTTCGCCGGTGACTGGCGTAATATTATCGAAGTACTCACCTTTAACTGGGGCAACCCATTTGCCACCAATAAAGTTTTCATAGCGCGCGTCAAAGTTGACGACGGCACCTTCAGTTCCTGGTTTTGCGTAGATCATGTTTTTATCTCTCTCTGTCTAATAATTTATATATAAGTAATGATGCAGGATAAATCCGAGCTTCATCATTGTGCTTGACTGTAATTCTCAATTACTTGACTTACAGTCCAGAAGAGTTCCAAAATCTTATTACAACACTATTAAAGATAACACGATGCAGATTGAGAAACTCTCGTTAGCAAAACGACGAGAAAAACGACAATTACTGGTCGAGAATAAGCTTCGTTTTGCGGGGCCAGACTCAGAGCTGAGTATTTACGACACATACCGTGCCGCCAAAGGCGTTGGTCTGGCTGCAGATCAACTTTTATTCTGTGGCATGGTCAGTGGCCGTAAGGTAATGCATGATCTGCATCATCAGCAGGGCCAACTGTTTTTGCCTCATGAGTCGTATGTACTGCCTCCCGGCGACTATGTTGAAATTGATTTTCCTGATGCCAATGAATCGGCACCGACTACGTGTTTGACAATAGAAATATCAAAAGATCGCATTGATAGTTTATCTGAGCGTATGCGCGACCTGACAACGCTAGACATTGTTGACCATAGCTGGGAATATCGTCCGCAAATTATTCATAAACACCATACCGGTGATACGCAGCAGTTACTGGAAAAAATGGTGATGCTCTATACCGCCGATAATCCTGATAAAGAAATCATGCTCGATTTGAGTGTGACAGAACTAGTGATTCGTTTATTACGCGAACAAGGCAGGGATGTGTTGTTGAGTTACTGTCAGCAAGCGCCTGATGCATCAGGGATTACCGCAGCGATACATTGCCTTGAACAAAATCTTGCTGCGCCATTAGATATTGAGCAACTGTGTCGTAAAGCCTGCATGAGTCGCAGTCGACTCTACGTCGAGTTTAAAAAGCAATTAGGTTGCACACCGGGTGAATTTCAACAGCAACTGCGCTTGAAGTCAGCTGCAGAGGCCATTCAAGCAGGTAAAAGTGTCACCGACGCCTGTTACAGCTTTGGTTTCAATGATTTAAGTCATTTTAGTCGACGTTTTACTCGCTTCTTTGGCTGCGCACCAAGCGCATACCGCCAGAAAACCACTAATAATTAATTATTGGATCTTTCTATAATCATCGGCAAGCCTGCTTAGGGCTGTCATAATGGTGTTGTTATACGACTTTCAACACGGATACTCATTTGCCGATTACCTTAGCCATCTCACAGTTTCTTGCTTTATGTTGTCTTCTATTTAGCCTGACGATTCAGGCACAAGAAGAGACGCGCTTGTCTGTTGAAATAACCGGTGTTGAAAACACGATGGCAGAGACCTTACGTAACGGTCTCACCATAGAACGCCATAAAAACAGTGAGCGAATCAGTCAACGCTATGTTGAAAAGCTTCATGACGCCAGCTTTGAAGAATTGGCAACGATGCTCACCGTGTATGGCTACTATGATCCTACGATTACAGGTGAACTGCAGCAGTCTGAAAATACATGGACAGCCTTATATGCTATTGAGCTGGGTGAACCTGTGTTGCTCAAAAACGTCGATATTCAACTCAGTGGTGAAGCACAAACGGACCCAGCCTTTACCGATTTATTGGCTGACTTTACGCTGCAGCCAGAACAACAACTCAATCACCAAGAGTATGAAAGTGCCAAAAAAGCCATCCTACGATTGGCGGCAAGTCGTGGTTATTTTGATGGCGAATTCACCAAAACTTCAATTGAGGTAACACCTGAGGATAAAGCGGCAGGTATTTATTTATATTATAAATCTGGGCCAAGATACCTGTTCGATGAAATACATTTTCCTGAGACGGTGATAGGGGAGCATTTATTATCAAAGCTTCAGCCATTTGATGCCGGCGATCCCTATACTGACGCCAACGTTCTCGCGTTTAGAAGCAGTCTTAGTAACAGCGGTTATTTTGATGTGGTGTCGATACGAACCAAGCGTGATGAAAGGCACGACGGTAAAGTCCCGCTTGAATTTGAATTGAAAGAAAAGCCTAAACATCTTTACACTGCCGGTGTTGGTTATGGCACTGATACGGGGGCGCGTTTAGCCTTAGGCTGGGAAAATCGCTATGTGAATGATCGTGGTCATCGTATTAATGCGGATGCAAGACTATCGCAAGTGGAAAACAGCCTGTCTGCGGACTACGTCATGCCATTTTGGAGTGACACGATAAACACCGTTGGCTTCAATACAGAATATAAACAAGTTGATACGGATACCAGCGAAAGCGAGTCTTTTGCGATAGGTAGCTATTACAAGCGGCAACGCTGGGGCTGGGATGAAACCGGCTCACTAAAAGTGTTGCAAGAAGACTTTGATGTTTCCGACGACAGTGAGTCAGCATTATTGCTCATTCCCGGTGTCTCCTGGAGCAGAACCTGGGCTGATAACACGCTTTATACGCGCCACGGTGGTCGTTTATCACTTGCCTTGTCCGGTGCTTCGGAAGCGGTGTTATCAGATATTACCTTTGGCCAAGTGGTGCTTCGCGGTAAGTACATCCGAGCCTTTGGTGAAAATAGTCGCATCATCACGCGTGCTGCCATTGGTGCTACTGAGGTAAGTGACTTTGAACAATTACCTAGCTCGCTGCGTTTCTTCGCCGGTGGTGATAATAGTATCCGCGGTTATGACTATCAATCGTTGGGCCCAGAAGGCGATGATGGTGAAGTAGAAGGTGGCCGTTACCTCGCTGTCGGTAGTCTGGAATATGAAAACATGTTTCTCGGTGATTGGGGCGGAGCAATCTTCACTGACTTTGGTAATGCATACAATAGTTTAAGTGATCCGATTGAATACAGCATAGGCATTGGTGTTCGCTGGCGTTCACCGGTTGGTTTAATACGTGTGGATCTGGCAAAAGGTCTGTCTGATTCCGACGAGCCTATTGGTTTACACATTGTTATAGGACCGGATCTTTAATGCGGCGTAAGTTTCTGTGGTCGATTTTAATTGTTGTTGTTCTGCTTGTTAGCCTGTTCGCTTGGTTAGTTTCCACTCAGTCAGGCTTACTAACTGCGGTTTCACTCACTCAACGTATTCTCCCTGAGCTACAGATTGAGCATGCCGAAGGCCGCCTTATCGATTTTATCCAGTTACAGGGTATTGTCTATAAAACTGACGATACAACGGTTGCTGAGGTGGCTGAGCTGACCTTGAATTGGCAGCCGGCAGCATTGTTAAAAGCAACCTTGCTCATCGAACGTCTCACAGTAAATGACATTAATCTCTACAGTGCAGAGTCAAACGAAGAAGATGCACCAACAGAGGCCATCACCTTGCCTGAGGTGAACATACCGCTTCGGGTCGAGATTGCCGAACTACAAGTCAATAACTTGCAAACGATATCGGTTACAAATGAAAAAACAGTGCTGGTAAAGCAGCTAAGTAGCGCTTTAACAGTGCAGCGCAACATACTGAATATCAAGAAATTGCAGCTTGAACGTGATGATATTGCTCTACAACTTGAGGGCAATCTGGGCTTGCAATCACCTTATACAACCGATCTTGGCTATGTCATTGATGTGAAACAGGCTTTATCGAGTCCGTTTCAGGCTGTCGGTCGACTAGAAGGTGATATTGAGCAGCTAGCGCTAACGCAAACACTGAGTGAACCGTTGTTATCCAAACAATCGGCCACAATTACCGATGTATTGTCTGATCTGCATTGGTCGCTTAACGTTGATGCTGATGCTATTGATATAGCGGCAATTGTTCCTGAACAGCAAACGCAGCTAAAAGCTTTTAGCTTAAAAGCACAAGGTGATTTAACGGCGTTAACAGCCGATCTAGTCAGCACGGTAGAGCATGCTGACTTACCGCCATTAGCATTAACCGCAGCTATTGAATCAGATGATTTCTCGGTGTGGACCATCAACAGCAAAGCGAGCGTTTCAGAGCAGAGTCATGTTGAAATAGCGGGCGATATCAGTCTACAAGACGAGATGCCGAGTGCTGATTTAGAAGCCGTTTGGCAAAACCTGCAATGGCCATTAGTCGGGGAGAATATCATCGGCAAAAGTGCTAACGGTACCGTGATGTTCTCAGGAACTGCCGCTGACTATGTGCTGAATGTCGATACAGCGCTTGAGGTCGAGCAACAACAACTCAGTGTCTCTGCTCAAACCCAAGGGACTGATTCCGCTATTCAAATCAAACAACTGCAAGTTGATGGTTTTGACGGTAAATTAACCGCAGATGGCCAGTTAGACTGGCAACAAGCACCACTGCAATATCAACTCAATGCTGACTGGCAGGGGATGAAATTGCCTGCGTCACTGACAACGGTAGCGGTTGAACTACAACAAGGTCAGATAACCTTGAATGGCACCCCTGAGCTACTAAGCCTCACAACTCAGGCTGATCTACTGGTTGATGGTGTCGCGATGAATGTCGATGCCAACGCATCAGGCCAAATAGACAAAGGGTTTGAACAATCTCGCGTTGATATTGCCCTTGCTGATGGCAAGCTGTTTTATCAAGGTCAATTATTGTGGTCTGAAACAGTGCTGATCGATGGCGTACTGAGTCTCGATAAGATGAACCCCGGCGTATTATTGGCTGACTGGCCAGGCGCACTATCAGGTAAAACAAAGCTACGGGTCAATAATCAGCCTGAGACCGACATTCATGTTAAGGCAAGTGATATTGCTATTGACGGCACGTTGCGAGAACGTCCACTCAAACTGAGCGGTGAGATTGATTACACCGAGGCATTACTCACTGTTAAGCAACTACAGCTCCAGTCCGGTAATTCTTCATTGCAAGCCAACGGCCAAATGCAGCAAGACACCATCGCGTTTGACTGGTTGCTTAAATCGCCTGATTTAAAAGACTTCTACCCCGATATTGCCGGCAGGATGAATGCCTCAGGCAGTATCGGTGGGAGTAAGCAAACGCCCGAAATAAAAGCCGAAATATCCGGTGACAATATTCGTTATCAAGATATTGAGGCACAAACGATCAGTGGGCAGATCAATCTTGCTATGTCGGACAATGCTGATCTTGATACACACATCGACGTGACAGGGCTGACATTACCGGAATTAGCCATTGAATCACTCTCGCTCGATCTGACAGGAAAGCAGCAAAAGCATGACATTACGGTTGATGTAAAATCAGAAGCGATGACACTGGCAATCGCTGCCTCAGGCGGGCTGAACGAAGCAATATGGCAAGGTAATTTAACTAGCTTCAATCTGGAGAATACTAAAGCCGGTAAATGGTCATTACAACAGCAAGGTGAACTGAAAATAAGTGCCACTGAGCAGTATATTCCCCAGCACTGCTGGGCCTCAGCTAACGGTGAATTTTGCCTGGCAGCAGATAATAATGAGAACGGCTGGCAAACCTCAGGCCAATTTAGTGCGTTGCCACTTAGCTTGTTTGAGGCCTTTGCCGTTGAGTTGGAGCAATTACAAGGCACCTTGCGTGGTGACTTTAATGCCATAGCCAACAAAGGCGAGGCGATTACAGGCGAAGGCAAAATTTTCCTTGATGATGCGGTGCTAAAGCTTGAACAAAGCGCCTTAAATCAGCAAAAGCCGATTGCTTTAAACAATACTTCGCTACGCTATCAACTAAACGCTGAAAAAACTCAGGCTAGCCTTCATTTAGAACCAAATGTAGATGGCGTGTCAGCCGTTGACGCTGATTTTGAGACGGTTGCTTTGGCACAACTGATCGAAAATAAAGGCCCATCAGCGATTAATGGCAAAATGACTACCGCCATTGAGGATTTATCAGCGTTGCAGTTGTCTCATCCCGCATTTACGGATCTGAGTGGTCAGTTTGATCTTAACCTTGCGATTTCAGGTACTACCTCCCAGCCGCAGATTCAGGGCAAAGCAAGCTTAAGTGATGGCCAAGTAGCGATTGTTGATGCGGGTATCGTGCTAACACAAATTGAAGCGAATATTGATGGCAACCTGAATCAGGTCGTATTTGATTATCAAGCTAGGTCTGGTCAAGGCGAGTTGAATGGTGATGGCACCTTTACCCTGAACGATGCAGATTGGGCGTTGAAAACAGCCTTAAAAGCCCAGCAATTCACTGTTATGAACACCCCAGAAGCCTTAGTTATTGCAGAGCCTGATCTGACCATACTGGTCACTCCAAAACTGACAAAAGTGACGGGCAGGGTGGATATTCCAGAGGCAGAACTAGAACCCACCCAGTTTAATTCAACGGTCAGTCCGAGTCGGGATGTGGTGATTATCAGCGATGAACCTGTTGCAAAGCAGACTGGCCCGACCACTGAGCTTGATATCAAGATCATCCTTGGTGATAAGGTCAAACTGAAAGCGATGGGCTTTCAAGGGCGATTAGCAGGCGATTTACGTGTCAGTGGTAATACCAATGACATTTTGCTGGGCAATGGCGAAATTAAGATTATAGACGGTAGTTATCTTGCTTATGGTCAGTTATTAAAAGTGGATGATGGCAGTATTCGTTTTGCAGGCGGCGCGATTGATAACCCAGAGCTGGATATCAAAGCCGTCAGAGTCGGTAAAGACTATAAAGCCGGTTTACATATCGAAGGCTATGCCTCATCGCCACAAGCAAACCTATTCTCTGAACCGAATATGACTCAGGATAATATCTTGTCCTATATTCTGCTGGGTAAGCCTTTAGAACAGGCCAGTGCAACCGATGCAGCCATTCTGGCCTCTGCGGCCTCAGGGCTTGGACTGCAAAATGGTGCAATGATGGGCGACCAAATTGCCAGTACCTTTGGCTTAGATGAGTTTTCAGTACAGGGCGATAGTGCTGATAATGCTGCTTTGCAAGTGGGTAAATATCTCTCACCCAAAATATACCTGAGCTATGGCATTGGTGTGTTTGACTCGGTGAGTACCGTAGAGCTGCGTTATCAATTAAGCAAGATTTGGTCGTTAAAAGCCGAGTCTGGTACTGAAAGTGGCGTTGATCTGCTTTATTCCTATGAGCGAGGCGTACCGGAATAGCAGACAAAAAAAAGCCCTGGCTAGCAGGGCTCTTTTTGTGCGTATGAGGTTTTAAAGCATTACTATGCTCTGCAACAACGTGTATCCGTTGTTCATCAGACGCGGTTCTTTTCCCTAATCTCGTCTAATGTTTTGCAATCAATGCACAACGTCGCCGTAGGGCGTGCTTCAAGACGACGAATACCGATCTCGGTGCCACATGATTCGCAAAAACCATAGTCGCCTTTTTCCAGATCAATTAATGACTCGTCGATTTTCTTGATTAACTTACGTTCACGGTCACGTGTGCGTAACTCCAGCGTAAATTCTTCTTCCTGAGTCGCACGGTCGTTAGGGTCAGGAAAGTTAGCCGCTTCATCTTGCATATGATGAACGGTACGATCGACTTCCTCGCGTAACTGTGCTCTCCAGGTCATCAATATATTATGAAAATGCTCTACCTGAGCATCGTTCATATATTCCTCACCAGCTTCCTCCTGATAAGGAGTAATTTTAGCTTCAACCAGTGTGTTTTCCATGTTCAAACCTCATACTTTCTAAAACCAAGGGCGAATCTATACCAGATGAACCCCGCTCGTGCAAAACTAATATACTATTTTAACGTATGTCGATTACCAAAAATGCCTAATAAAGCAATTAAAATCGGTTATTTTCGATACCTGTCACTATGTTGAATAATGAATCGCTTCAAGCTGCACTTTTACCGTAATCGCGCATGGCTCGATGCCGGTCTTGACTGCTTTTCAGGCTAAAACTCGTTCTAACAACGTTGCCACAATTTTACCGTTAAGACGAGACTTTTTTTCATTTATTGCATTTCATCCGATGGCTGCAAGAAGCACAGCATTATCACTTTGATCATGAGTGGCTTAGACTATGTGCTGTTTTAGGACTAACTATTTATGCCAATTAGCCATAACAGTAGGGCATGAAGAAGATGAGTAAATCAGGCCTAAACCAGTAATAACGGCACCTTCAAGAGATAACAATGACCAAACGAATGGCAAAACGGGCAGCAGCAATTTCTCCTTTTCATGTTATGGATATTCTGGCTCAGGCAAAACAGCTGCAAAGCCAAGGGCAAGACATTATTCACATGGAAGTAGGGGAGCCGGACTTTGACACCCCTGAGCCAATTGTTGAAGCGGGTGTAAAAGCGCTTAAAGCAGGTAAGACGCACTATACGCCAGCTTTAGGTTTACCTGAGTTGCGTGAAGCCATTGCCAACTGGTATCAGGACTACTATCAGCTTGATATTTCCCCTGAGCGAATCGTCGTCACACCAGGCGCCTCAGGTGCATTACTTCTCGTCATGGGCGCGTTGCTGGAGCAGGGCGAAAAAGTCATGTTGGCTGATCCCGGTTACCCTTGTAACCGCCACTTTGCCCGTTTTGTTGAGGGCGACATTAATGCTGTGCCAGTCACCGCCGCCTCAAATTATCAATTAACTGCTGATCACATTGAGCAGCATTGGGATGATAAAACCAGTCTGGCGTTGCTCGCATCGCCATCCAATCCAACGGGCACCGTTCTCAGCAAAGAAGAACTGGAGTTACTATCCAACGCCGTCAAACAAAAACAGGGCACACTAGTCGTAGATGAAATCTATCATGGCCTGACTTATGATGGATTTAAAGCTACCTCAGCCCTAGCCATTGATGCTCAGACCTTTGTTATTAACAGCTTCTCTAAGTTTTTTGGCATGACGGGCTGGCGACTGGGGTGGCTAGTTGTACCAGAAGGCTACACCGAGGTCATGGATAAATTGGCACAAAACCTTTACCTAGCTGCACCGACCATGTCGCAATATGCAGCACTGGCTGCGTTTAAACAAAACGCGCTAGATGTTTTGGAACAACGACGACAGGTTTTTCAGCAGCGTCGTGATGCCTTATTGCCAGCACTCAAACAACTTGGCTTCACCTTGCCAGTAACTCCCCAAGGTGCGTTTTACCTCTATGCCGATTGTTCAAAATTACTCAATGACAAGGTTCCGGATAGCATGGCGTTATCACGCTATTTGCTGAAAGAAGCTGGCGTTGCCATTACGCCGGGGCTGGATTTTGGCAACTTTCAGGCAGAACACCACTGCCGGTTTGCTTACACCACCAGCGAAGAAAGGCTGCTGGAAGCAGCTGAAAGGGTAGGCCAGACAATCAAACGCTTTAGCTAAGCTTGGTGCATAAACATCAGTTGTTATCAGCATCAGCTAATTGTGGGGGATGTTGCTTATGTTGAAAGAATATGAAAATATCTAGTCAAGTAAGGACAACTGCTCATGGTGCGCTGGCTATCACACTCAACTCGTATCATTGACTCAATGGATTGAAGAAATGAAGATTTTTGTTGCATGGAAGTGACCTCATCCCTGAATAACTCTACTTTAAACAAGACAATATTCCGTATTGTCGGCTCTGTTTTATTTTCTCAAAAACAAACCATTCGTCTATTTTTATCACATTTACAGAGGCTTAGCGATGCTCTGGTTTTTTCGTCTCAAGAATTAAAAGGCCGCCAGATATTATTTATTATGAGGCCAGCGGCCTCATTAACAGGCTGTTAGGTTTGTAGAGGAGTATTGCTGTTCGTGGAAAAATTCCGACCGTGAAGTATTTTCTGATCTTGCTCGCTATTTTTGCGACCTTTGGCCTCTTCTCTGGAGCTTCTGAACCTGTCATTTCTCCACTTCAGGGAACGTGGATAGAGCCAATACTACATTCATTGCACATCGGAAATTCAATTATCTTCAGCTTGTCCGTTGCTTACTTGGGAAGCTTCTTTTTTTGGGCCCTGGTAGTTCAATACCCAGAGGCAAAGCGCCGGAAATTGCTGCGGGATAACTTGAGTCAGCACTATCAACAGTTTAAGGAATCAGTGATTCAGGTGTTACTTTTTAGTTCTGTTGGCACCCACGAGTCAAAGTTACCCAAAAAGCTGTGTGACCACGTTGAGTTCAAAGCGTATTTTGACGCGAATGGCAAGCAGCGCTGGTACGAGGCGCTTAACGGTCTCGATGATCGGAATGACTTCCTCCAGGACCTGCTTTTCGAAATGGAACTGCTGGCTTCCGAAGTCAATTATGTACTGAACAATGTCGCCATCCAGGACGAGAGAGTCCATAGCTCCTTTAAGCTCTTAAACCAAAATATCAACAGGTTAAAGAATTCTAGTGCATACACGGACGATCCTGTGAAGTACGTGGGCAATTTCTTGTGGGGCATTCTCGCTCGGTGGAGCTTTATCGATGGCCAGCAACAGGATGACTTTCTCGAATTAATGATCAAAAAAGTGTGACCCGGTGCCTTGGCTGATGGTCCAAAAACCTAACCAGGCCATCCACCGGACGCCAAAAACGCCGCTTCGCTCCGGTTTTTCCGCCGGTGATGGCAAGCGTTAGCCCCCAAAAAGAATTCAGCCATAAGGAAGATATATGAAGCTCAAGAAACTTAAAGTTCAAAATTTTCGAGCCTACCAGACAGAAACGGAAATATCTTTCAGCAATATGACAGGCCTGATTGGAAGAAATGATGTTGGGAAAACATCAATACTCGATGCGCTAGGAATATTTTTTGGCCATAAGCTATGCAAATATGAAGCTGGGGATAAATGTGTCTATGCCGGTGAAAATGAAGATGTGATTATCACCTGTGAGTTTGAGGAGCTGCCACAAGAAATAGTGCTTGATGCCACATCTGTAACAAGCTTGGATCGAGAGTATTTGTTAACCGATGGTGGGACACTTTCGTTATCGAAGGTATTCAAAAAAGGAAAAGGGTCCGGAGCCTATATGGCAAACTGTGTCCATCCGAGTGCAAGGAATGCCAAGGGAATTCTTTTAAAAAAGAATGATGAATTGAAATCTATTGCTCAGTCGCTAGGAATAGCAGCGGAGGACAATAGATCTAATGTAAGCTTGCGAGAGGCTATTTATGACGCTGTTGGTGATCTAAAGCTTAAAGAACAATCTGTAGCCTTATCGAAAGAAGATGGAAAAGCTATTTTAGAACAAATTCAGAACCACTTACCGCACTTTGCGCTATTTAGAGCAGATAGACCTAGCACTGATGAGGAAGCCGAAGTTCAAGACCCAATGAAAGTGGCAATATCTCAAGCAATTGAGGATATATCTCCACAGTTAGAAGATATTAAAGATCAAGTCAAACAAAGAGCTCTTACGGTCGCAAATAGCACTTTGTCGCATTTGGCTGATTTAGACCCTGAACTCGCCATGTCACTTACTCCTGACTTTAAGGCAGATCCAAAATGGGAAGGTATTTTTAAGTTGTCCTTAGCTGGAGACGATGATATCCCCATAAACAAAAGAGGTAGCGGAGTAAGACGATTGGTTCTGATTAGCTTTTTTAAAGCAGAGGCGGAACGCATTAAGCGAGAATATCAGGATCGAGGTGTGATCTACGCTATTGAAGAGCCCGAAAATTCTCAACATCCCGATAAACAAAAGCTACTCGTTGAAGCCTTTTCTGAAATGGCTGATAAAGATGGATGCCAAATAGTTATTACTACTCATGTTCCAGCACTCGCTGAGCAATTGCCAATCAAATCCATAAGACATATTTTCAAGAATCAAGATGGTGAGATTGAGGTCAACTCTAATCAAGATGATGTATTTAAGCTTATAGCTAAAGACTTGGGTGTTCTTCCTGATAGCAGGGCGCAGGTGATAGTCTGCGTTGAAGGGCCAAATGACATAGCGTTCTTCAAAAATTTGTCGGCACTTTTACTCGATGAAGGTCATATGGCCCCTGACTTTGAAAATGATCCAAGAATAGTATTACTTCCCTTGGGTGGAGACACTCTTAGAGATTGGGTTAATGGCCACTACCTTAAAAATATCGGGAAGCCAGAAGTGCATATTTATGATCGCGATGATCAGAACCCACCCAAATATCAAGAAACATGTGACGCAGTAAATGCTAGAGGCGATGGCTCCATAGCATTTATCACGTCCAAGCGGGAAGCCGAAAACTATCTCCATCCAGATGCGATTCAAGAAGCGCTAAATATAAGTGTTACTTATACAGATGACTGTGATGTGCCGTCGCTCGTAGGCGCTGCTCTCGGAGTGAATGATAGAACAGCAAAAAGAAGACTAAATCGAGTTGCAGCCAAGAAAATGACTAAAGAAAGACTTGATGGAAGGGACCCAGATGGAGAAATTCTAGGCTGGTTTAATGAAATATTGCAGCGATGCAGCTAGAGCTAACAAGGAACTGCTGTCGGACAAGTTTTCCGCTGCGCTACAAACTTGCCGCAGAGCGCGGCGTTAGCTTCCAAGAGAGTTTTGTGGACATTAAAGAACAAGCAATAAAGAAACTAGCCAACTCAATGAGAATTTATGTTGAAACACACATGGATTTTCAAAGACTAAAAACTATTGATATTGAAGAAGCTGTTGAAAATCTGGATCGTGCCTTCGAGGCAAAGCTAGAGGCATTTCACAGCTTATATGATGTAACTAAAGATGATCTCGATTATTTCTCTTATGGGGATACTGCCGCAATAATTCTAATGCGTAATGCTATACATCATCGTGACCACCTTCTATTTCAAAGCTGGAATCACAATATGGCTCTGAACGAAGGTTATAAAAAACATCTCGGAGCAGAGTTTCTTCTTGCTGGTTATGATGTTTTAGATTCGACAGCTAGAATGAGATACTTCTATAAGCTTGAAGATTTTTACCTCAGAATAGATGAAAGCCTTCAGTCTCCCTATATTGAGTCACGAATGGGGAGCAAGAATCGTAAGAAGCTCTTAAGTCAGCTTGGTTCCGAGTTAAATTTTTCAGATATAAAGCAAAAGGCTGAGTCTGAACGATATCCAATCAAGCAGGTTTATGTGAATGTTATGCCTATTTTTATATCAGCTGTTTGTAGAGCATTCACTGCATTAAAAGAAAAAGGGGTGGAGTTTAAAGGTTTTGATGCCAGAGCTTATGAAGCTCCTTTTATCAATGAATTAAAAGTAGATTTCGCAAAGGTCGTATATGAGCCTTTACGCATCACATAAAGAAGCTAACAAGTTGCTTAAACGGACAAAAAAACAGTTGGCTTTTGCTCGTTCCTCGCTAATTTTAGCCAACTATTTTATTGCCGCTTAGCAAGGCGTTATAAGTCATCACAAGGATGAGGCATGATCAAAAGTACGCTGTTAATTTTTCTATCACTATCCATGATTGCTTGCACCACCCAGCCACAGCAAAACTGGTCGCTTCTTGATAATAACGCTTCAAATGTCTATATAAATCAAGATCACACACAGATTCGAATGAGTCTGCCATATGAGAAAATGCCTAGGAAGTTTTCGCCTGATCAAGTGCAGTCAATCATTGCTTCTTATGCTTACCACTTAAAATGCACCACCGAGCCAGAATTCAGCGTAGACATTAAGTCTCCGTATACGGATTTATATGCAATTTGTCCAAGCTAGTAATAATCACAAGTAGCGGAACGGTTTTAAGCTGCTTCTTTCTCGCTTTTTTAACTTAAAATACGTCCGCTTTTGTCGCTGTTATAAGTAATCCCTAGCATCCTACAAAAGAGTTGAAATATGAAATGCTCTGTATATATAGCAACAAGTGCCGATGGCTACATCGCAACACCTGATGGCGAAGTTGACTGGCTTCATACGGCAGGCAACTTGGGAGCTGATATGGGATCTGAAGATATGGGCTTCCGAGATTTCATGGATTCGGTAGACTGCATGATTATGGGCCGTAAAAGCATGGAAATGATTTCCAGTATGAACTTAACACCCGAGCAGTGGCCCTACGGAAACATACGCATAATTGTATTAAGTAACACAATAAAAGAAGCGCCAGAAAACCTTTCTGGAAAAATAGAGCTTTACTCTGGCGACATCCAAGATTTAATTTTGGCGTTGGAGAATGGCGGCCACAAACATGCCTATATCGATGGTGGTTCAACCATCACATCCTTTCTAAACAGCAAACTCATTGATGAAATGACCATTACAAAAGCTCCTGTGCTTTTAGGTGACGGTATTCCACTTTTCGGGAATCTTAGTCAGAGAGTAAAGCTTGAAAATTCTGAAGCTGTAGTCTTTCCGAATGATTTCATTCAAGAGAAGTACAGCGTAAATTATTTATAAGAAGTCTAGGCAAGCGACGCCGAAAAGCGTGGCTTTTTTGCTAAAAGCATTATAAATTTCAAATTGAAATCAGTAGTTTTGAATGAGCTGAAAAAAAGGGTAAAAATTATGAATTTATTAAGTCGCCAATCACTCATCGGTACTGCTGTATTTGCTGCGCTAACGGTAATAGTTGGATGTAACGACTCCTCTGATAACGTAGAGACACAAAAAAATGTTTCTAAAGGTATGGATATGTCTATGTTCGCAAAGGACGCATTTATCCAGGAGCCAAAAATTGTTGATTGTGAAACCGGTGAAGGTACAAAAACGACTTGTTACCAGCTCGTCACTGATGGTGCGCCAGCAGGAAGAGCACCGGGGCCTTTCTGCCCCAGAACAACCAGCGATGGTGCTGATGTAAGTGGTGCCTGGTTTAGTAAAGAGGGCACTGGCGATTTGGTCGACATCACCGGAGAGTTCATTCTCAAGCTGGGTGAGTATTATGGCGACGAAAAATGGATGGTTTATGACGCGAAGACAAATAAGGTGCGTTATACCGCAACAAAAGAAGCCTGCTTAGGGGCAGCAAAGCCAGATGTTGAAGAAGAATATATGCAAAATTGTATTGAGTGCGAGTTATCGTATCTTGATGATAATTTCTCTCGTAGCTTCCTCATTCCAACCACACCAATCCCTGCTGAAAGCGTAGGTCGAGTACACACTGTGGGTATCGCGCTAGACGGAACCGAGTTATCTGCGGCGGCACCTGTTGATGCCATTTTAGGCGCTTATACGATAGCCGCCTTCGATGATTGTGGTGGACACATCAACGTTCACCAAGGCTACCACTATCATTCTACGACGGGATGCACTGATAAATTGACGAGTGACGATGGGCACGCGCCACTAATAGGCTATGCATCAGATGGTTATGCTATTTATGCATTGAAAAATTTAGAGGGTGAAGAAGCAGAGTCACTAGATGGGTGCCGTGGTCAAACTGATGAAGTCAGAGGCTATCACTACCATGCTGCAAGCCCAAGCGAGAATAAGTTCATTGAGTGCTTCCGCGGAGAAACGGTTCGCCCTGAAGGACCGCCTCATGGAGCACATCCAACCGGACATCCTCCTCGCGATGCTCATGCAGAGAAACCCGAAGAAAAGTGATTACATTTCAATCAATAATGCTTTTTATAGCAGTCTATTAGGTCGATAAACACCGTATTTGAACGAATCATGAGACATGGGCTTTTAGATGAAACAGATAATACATGCGTTGAGCTTTTGGGTGGTGTGCTTGCTGCTTGCCGGCTGTAGTTCATCAGAGCCCACTCCTGAGCTTGTAAAACTCTTTGGCGACTACTGTGAATCTGTCGGACACGTAAAAGGCAGCCCAGAGTTTAACGAGTGTGTGATAAAGATCGGGCAGAAAAAATAAACGCCTTCGGTATACAGTCGATCTGATAAAGGCATCAGAATGATGTCAGAGCCTAAATACTGAGAAAGCGAATTAAAGAGAAATTTAGCGTTTTCCTTTGAATTCTCGTGCAAATGAGCATCCTGGTAGTCATGCATTTTTGCCCATTAATCACGCGTTAGCTGCTCACTCACCAAGGAATCTCTGAGCCGTTGTAACTCATAAACTTTCCCGTGTCGGCTGGAGCTGAGCTGTTTATGATGTCTAATAGTGCGTCGGTGGTGTGGTTTGTAGAATGAAGTTGCCCAACGGGTAAATTTTTCTGAAATGGCTTCGATAGTTGAGTATCTGTCGTGCCTGAGTGAAATAAAATAACACAACAATTAGGCACTTTTAAAGACCATTCGATGGCGATAGTTTTCATCGCCATATTAAGTGCTGACTTGGCCACTCGGTAGCTTAGCCATCCGCCCATTCTATTATCTTCGATACTACCTATTTTTGCTGAAAACGCGACGAAGTGAGTGGTCTTATTAGATCGCAAAGACGTCATAAAGTGCTTTGCTAATAAGATGCTTGGCAGTGTATTTATGTTGATATTATGCTGAAAAAAAGTTGGGTCGAATTCTTTGATTGTTTTTTCTGGTTTTTGACTTTCCGAATGCAGGAAACCGACAGCATTTATCAGCAAATCAATGCTACCTAAATCGTTTGATAAATTTTCTATATCATCTTCGATCGTGACATCGAGTTTTCGCCACTGTAGGCGAGAGTGATGAATGTCCCCGGGATGAGTGTTATAGGTGGCGATAATGTCACTTTCTGGGTAATAATCTAAACATGATGAAACAAGTGAAGAACCTATTCCCCCCGAACCACCGACGATAAGTATTTTCATGCTTCACCTTATGAAAAAAAGTCGAATACCAATAACCTATATAAACAACGAAGCTAACAAGAAATTCCTGCAGATGCCTCAGGCTTTGCTTTATTTAAAGTTAATGGTTCGGGGAAACAATTTCTAATAAATATGAAAATCAGCAGTGTTTCAGGGCGAAGAAAGGAAACTAAATTGTGAGGAGGGCAATATGACGGGGCGAATGGGGTTGAACGTAATAAGCTATTTAGCTGGTTGTTCGTTCTTATTGAGCGTGCCACAGTTTGTTTTGGCCGCTGATGACGATGCGTTTTATCAGTCTATTGTGACGGTAGATGATTTATTTCAGGTGATTGATGACAGGGCGCTAACGACCAGATTCAAAGATCAAGCTACGGATTTTACTCACTATTACGCCTCTTCCCTAGAGCGGTCATTCATAGTGGATGATGAGTTAGGTCAGGTTTGCAATACGTATAGCGGAAGTGACATTCGTAGCTGCTATCCCTGTGAACTCGATGAAGTCTCTAAAGCGTGTCCGTGACAAGTTCTGCAACTACCTGTGACTTTAGCTTTTTTAGTTTATCGGATGGTTTGCCATTATTGCAGCTGGCAATCAAATGCGACCAGATGTCCTGTGTTCCTTCTTTCATAGTTTGCAGGTAAGCGCTGGCAATCTTGGGCTCAGTACCATCTGACTTTGCTTGAGCGATGTGACTGGCGAGTTTCCGGACAACATTTAATTTGTTAATGGCACCGGTAGCCTCATCATAATTGCATTGACCAAGCAGGCTTTGCGTTTGCAGGTTATTTTTCAGCGACTTAATATCGACACCGTTTTCAACTAAGGGTGATGCGTATTCGGTGGGGTTATCATCAAGGATAATAGTGCCCACATCCACCTGTTCATATTCTCTGTTCATCCATAAGCTCTGTACTACATCAGCCGATGCTCCATAGCTGGCATGGTGCGTATAAATGACTGTATGCGTGAGCATGTGAGCAGGCATACGTATTTCCAGCTTTGTCGTTGCAACGGGGATAAGCGTGAATTGCCCCTGAGTGTTTGATTCAGTAAATGAGATGTCGCTTGACGATGAACTGCTGCCTTCGTAGGAGATTCTGGCGTTGGCGACAGGCGTGAGATTAGACAGACGAACAACGGTTCCTGTCACCTCTGGCCCATTATAGATTTTGCTGACGCTTGGCACGCAAGCGGCTATCTGTAGAACAAAAAACAATGTTAAGAAGCGATCGCGTGTGTTGTTCATAATGGGCTTAATTTTAACGATGGTTGATATTTTCTCATGGCCGAGAGTTATCCGGCGTTTAAAGCCGACTCAAGTCCTGAAGTTCATCTAAAAGACGATTCTGATTATTGAGCAAGCTATCTCTTTCAGAAATAAGCTGCAGGCCTTTTGATTTTATACGGCGTTTTTCATCGAAGCAGGCTGCTTGTTCCTGATCGAATGAGGCTTGCTTTTCTTGTTGGGCATTGTTGCATTGAGACAGGCATGGGTAGTCAGGGACATTTTTATAGTGATTAAAAATAACGTCCCATTCACGTCGCTCCGGGCATTGCTCAGCACAGGAGTAATCAACGATAGTTTTTTGGCAGGGGGCTTTGAAATCGTCTGCGTAGCCTTCGATCCTCTTCTCTAGCCGGTTGATTTTTGTGTTGAGCGCTTCCAGTTCGGTCACTTTTGTCGCGTGTCGCTGGACCAGTTTTTCTTCTATCTTTGTGGCAAGCTGGTTGGCTAAGATGAGGACTTGCTCAAACTCATGCGTGGCAGCAGACCACTTCTGTTGTTTTGTCAGATCTTCCGCCTCGTTCATGGCGGCTATAAATTTTTCGGTGTCTTTGGCGATGCCTGCTGTGTCTGCGCTAGCCAGCTTCGCGGCGTTAATGTCCAATTTACGTCCAAGACGCATCACTGTCTGTCGTGCTTCCAGAGCTTTAAACGCGTCTTCGGTATAGTCAGAGAGTGCCATTTGGTAACGCAGATGGTAGGTTAAAAGATCGCCCCCCGTAAACGTGTCACTTTCGATTATGTCGAAGTAGCTTGCATCAATGGCTTTGATGTTTACAGGCAGTTCCGACTTCATGCCGAGTTTTAACAGGTTCATTGAAAACAGATCTAAGGTTCTATTGGTTTTATCACTGACTTTTTCAGCTTCGATGAAGTCTGCGATATTCTGCTGAACCTCTTGGGTAAAATCTGAGACTTCGTTTTGTGATGGTGCGGGGTCACTTGACAGTGATTGGTAGCGGTTTTTTATGCTCGATGGAAGGGATAAGGGCTTTCCGTGTCGGTCACGATATTGTCCGTAGATACCCTGTAGCGTTTCTATGTGTTTCGTGAGTGAGGCGGGATCATTATCCATGGCGAAACTATGGTCAGATCCCCAGGCAAGCATTACTGCAAGGATAAAGCTAAGCGCGATTTTCAATGGTTGTTCCTGAGTAAAAAATAGCTGTGAAACTCGCAAAAACGACTTATCAGGATAGGCATTTGCGTCGTTAACACGATTGTAGCGTTGATGCAGTAGAGCGTTGTTTATTGCATCTTAGTTAATTGCAGATCAGTTATCGGTGTGCAGCTTCCACGAATAAGTTGTCTCCCTTGCACGCGGTAACGCTCGCCAATGGCTGGTGTTGTGTCAAAATCTCTACGGTCAAAATTTTCAATAACACTCCCCGTAGTCTCTACTGAATTTTGCTGTAAAGCTGTGATTTCAATCAGCTCGTTAATGGCTTGGTATTCACATGCACCGCCTTGTTTATGTGCACAGGAGACGAGCAGCAGAGAGACTAACAACAACGCTAGGTGAGATAAGAGTTTCATTAGGCGCACCCCTCGATAAACATCGCAGCCGGAATTAAGCCGATGCGAACATTTTCTACTATGCTGTTCACATAATCTGCCACTACGGCGCGATCGCCGTTCGCATTAATAAAGCTCACGCGATAGCCCTGTTGGTACTCATGGTCGTCCAGTTCGATGTTTGCATAGCGACTGGCCGCTTGTTCTGGTGTTAGTTGGCCTGTAATAAACGCTGAGACAACGGGTAACGTTGGGCTTTTATATGATGTTGGGATATCCGCTCTAGCAACGATGCCATCTATAACCATCCATTGAACACCTTCAATTTCAGGAATTTCAACGTAGTAACACTCCGTGTTGATTTGGTTTTCAGCCGTTTTGGCTTGTGGATAGTGTTGCTTGAGCTGTTCAATACTTTGACCAATGACAACGCCATTAACCGAGTCGAAATCAAATGATTGAGCCTGTGCAAACGCTGGCAGTAGTAATGTGGCGAGCAAGAGTGTTTTCAACATAATTCCATTTATTGAGTGTAAATTAGTTATCAGCCCAAGCTTTGAGCCACACAAATCTGGTGACAAATATGACTTCCATTGAGTTGTTCTGCAGTCGCTGAGCGCTTTGATTATGGCATTATATTAGCTCACTCGCGACTGCCGGTCAGTATCAAGATATTGCTTTTGTTCACCAGCGAGTCAAGTTTAAGGCTTCAGGAAAAGTGAGAATGGTAATGTTGGGCGTGTATACCAGAGTGCTTAATATGAGAGGTTGTAACCCGTTTGTTGAATGGAAATCCTTGCTACATTGAGTTTTCACGCTGGTTTTCGGTACGCGGTAAAAGCTCCCCTTAACTCGTGATCGGTAAGTAATAGTTGCGTGAACCCAGGAATAATCATGATCAAAACGGTACTGACATTGTCGGTCTTGCTAGTTCCAACTGCGGGGTTTGCTTGCTCTTGTGCTTTCGATGAGCTCCCCTTGAAGGAGGCGGTAAACCAGTCTTTTAGCCGTGTGGACTCGGTTGTTTTAGCTCAGGCGATACGCATAAATCCGCTTACAGAAGTGCTGTCATCCGGTGAGCCGATTCCCAGTGATATGGCGTGGGGCGAAGAGATAACTCAGTTCAACGAGATTCAGTCATGGAAGGGTAGCCACGGCAAGTTGTTCCATACCAGAATCAACACGGCGAAAGGTATGTGTGGTTATGCTTTCGCGGAAGGTGAAACCTATCTACTCTATCTTGATGGAGCAGGTGAAGACGGTTATTACGCAACGAGCACGTGTTCTAGAACCAAGCCGCTTATAACAGTAGAGGGAGAGTTAGAAGTACTGAATGAGCTATCAGCTAATGAATTAGCGCTGCCGACCGCTGACGCCGCGGCTGAGTGAGGCGTTATGCTCCAACAAGCAGGCATAGTAATCCTGAAATGAGGGAAAGTGACCTTGCTGCGTTATGTGATGTCTACTTCCAGACACGAAGCGAGGCTTTTCATTTGTTAAACCCCGAGGATGTTATTTTCGATGACTTTCAAAAGGATACAGACGGAGAGCGAGTCTGGGTTGCAACGCTGGATGACCGTGTGGTTGGCTTCATCTCTATATGGGAGCAGGATAATTTTATCCATCATCTTTATGTATTACCAAAGTTCTCGGACCAGAAATTGGTTCTCGTTTCCTCACCTTCGGTCTTACTAAGATTGGACGACCAGCGACATTAAAATGCATCTCGGCGGATACTAAAGCACTCGCGTTTTATCAGACAAGAGGGTGGCAAACCACTTCCATTAGTACGGACTCTGATGACGAATATCAAGTGATGCAGGTAAGTGGATAAAATATGTCATTCAAGGCGACACTTATCTCACTGTGATGCATTCTGGCAAATAATGTTCGCAGACTGTTGTATCGATAAAGATCGTGCTAGCAATTGATGTTGTCATGCTCGCGGTAGAGTGTTCAGGTGAGTTTGGTTCAATTCAATTTACCGCCTCAAATTAAGAGGTGGCAATATGCAAATGGAGTACACTAGCCTCGAAACCAAAGGGTACATAGCCACAACATTCAAGCCAGCCAGCATTACATTTGTGCAGCTCTGTTTGGCATTAGACCAATACAATGAGAATAAAATGACCTACTTATATTTAGCCATTGCCATTATTGCCGAAGTTGCAGCGACGAGTGCTTTAAAAGCATCAGAAGAATTTACAAGGTTAGTCCCAAGCGTCATTGTCGTTGTTGGGTATTGTATTGCGTTCTACTTTTTAACCCTTGTGCTAAGAGTAATACCCATAGGCATCACTTATGCAATCTGGTCTGGCGTTGGTATCGTTTTGGTGGCGCTTGTTGGTTTTCTCTTATATAAGCAAACTCCCGATATGCCGGCAATTATCGGCATGGGATTGATTATTTTAGGCGTCGTGGTAATCAATGTGTTTTCAAAAACAATTAGCCATTAGTCTAACGCGTCGTTTAAGCATCACCTCTGTTTGGCTAGGGCAGCTTAGTTCGAAAGTTAGATAACAAAATCCTTGAGTGGGTGTGCCAGAGCGCTGGCATCGTCTTAAATGCTTATGTAGGCAGAACAGAAACTAGAAATGCATTTCAAGCTTTCTGTCGACTCGAGTGAAAGCGCATAAATCGACGGCGCACAACGACAATATTCCCCGTACCAAACTCACTGTCTGCAATGAAGCGATGCACTATTTTCTCGTCGCTCCACTACGGTTCCATAAAAATTCATTTTCAGAGATCTGAGTGATAACGGCAAGAAACGCTGGTTGAATATTACATTCAAATCTGTTGTCACTTAATGCATGGAAACGTGGCGCTCTGGGAGTTCGATGAGCCTAGTGGGAAAGCGGTCGAGCGAACATTTAACCCGTAAATCAAGCTGACAAATATCAAACTGGCAGACCCTGTGATCATAAAACTTGGGCAATGAACCATTGCTGAGTTTCTCTGTCACAGCCTTTGATTTGGCTAATCAGGCTATGTTAGTTTTGTCAGCTGAGTTGAAAATGTTGCTTCGAGAGGAGGGGGTCCTGAAAGCATTCAGTTTTTAGCCAGATTAAGAGAGAAATTACATTAATAACAACGAAAGGACAGGTGCTGTATGGTGTCTGAAGGATTAAATAATAATACCCCGGCATGGGCCAGTATTCTTGGTGTTATCGCTATCATGTTGGGTGTTTTCTTAACTGCCGTTCATGGTAACGAGGCCATGAAGCAAGCGGTTATTGTTGAGCATATGCCCGCAAGTGGCGTCATGCCTGAGGCTGATTGCCCGCCAGAAGAACTGGAAGAAGAGGGGATCAGTGTCGCTGAGTGTGAATACTTGATTGAGCATGTCAAAGGGATGGCTTTATCTGCTCCCGATTGGTTCCCTAGTGCTCAAATGACGTTGGCTGGTATTGGTGCAATACTCGCATTTATCTCCATCATCATTGGTGGTGCGCTGGTGAATTATACGCCCTCAGCTTCCGTGGCAGCAGTGGCTGTATTTTCCGGTCTGGCCATTGTTGATCTGTTGCAGTTTGCTGCGGTAGTCAACACCGGGCCGACTCTGCGTGAAGTCTATCTTGGCGGTATTCTGCTCTGGTTTGTTCTCCACTTGATGTTACTGGTGGGGGCGATTGCTGGCAGACATACGCAGGCGAATGCTTAATTCTCCAATCATTGCAACGAACTATAAACGGAAGCTGTTATGCAAAGACAAGGTTTTAACAGAACAGCGGTAATCCTGCATTGGTTACTGGCTGTTTCTATATTTTTCTTATTTATCTCCAGTTGGTGGATGATGGGCTTACCTTTGCCGTCACCTGAACTGCAATTTCGGGCATTCCCATTCCAACTGCATAAAAACATTGGTATCACGTTAGTCATTATAATTTTGATGCTGCTCTACGTCCGACTTAAGTATCGACCAGCACCCGTGGACTCAACGCATATGACGCCATCTATGCATTGGATGGCGATATTGGCGCATGTGTTGATTTACGGTCTGGTTTTGTCTGTCTGTGTGACAGGTTACCTGTCATCGGCACATACACGCTGGGACACAGTCTTTTGGTGGACGATTGAGTTCCCTCGCATTGCTGCCCCTGATGAAGAAATGAATGAATTTTGGGGTGAACTGCATACCTATGCTGCATGGGCATTGTTAGGGATTATTGCGGTGCATGTGAGTGGTGCGATTTACCACGCATTCCGAAACGACGGTATTGTACGTCGCATGCTTCGCTGGTAAAAATAGTTCAAGTTTTGAACAGAGAATGGGCCTTACGGGGCCCATTTTTTTGTCTGAATAATGCTAATAAGTTCCTTGCGACTGATTGTCAATCACAGGCATACTTCACGTTCATTTAGTTGCCAAGGAGAAAACAATGACAATTTCTTTAACCCCTTTGTTGTCACTTATTGCCGGTGTTCTTGTGCTGATGATGCCTCGTTTGTTGAATTATATCGTGGCACTTTATTTAATTATTATTGGCTTGGTTGGCTTGTTTGGTGCCAACATCAATATTACCCCTTGAACTTAGCTAAATAGATGCCTGATTGTTCAGGCATCTATAACGCTAGCGGCGTTATTAACGCGACAAAGTGTTACCGGAAGAACTATTGAGCGATAATAGTGGTTAGGTTTTGATAGATATGTAGTGATGACTGAGAAAAGTGCAGCTAATTTAGATGAAGTAATTTGTGATTGCAGTGGGACAACGCGAGGTAAGATCCATAGTCTCATTGAGCAGGGGATCGTGGATGCCGATACGATTTCCCGCAAGACAGGAGCTTTATCTGGCTGTGGATCCTGTGAGTGGGATATCGAAACGATTCTGGATCAATATATCGCTGAATTGTAAGCGAAACCGAGCCTTAGTCTTGTTGTATATTTTCTAAGTACAACTTGGTAGCGCCTGCCACCGCAGCGGGAATGACTAAAAAATTCAGAATAGGAATCATGGTTGCCAACATGGTGGCACCACCAAACCCTAATGCCAAACCACGATTTTGTCTTAGCAACTCACGTTGTTGTCGAAATGCAAGCTGATGGTTTCCCATCGGGTAGTCATGGTAATCGAGCGCCAAAGTCCAGCTAGAAAAGAGTAACCAGAGTAGCGGGGCAAATAAGTTGAGTCCCGGAATCAATGATAGTATCAATAAGGGTAAAACCCACATCAGTAAATAAGTGACTTTACGCAATTCATTGAAGATCATTTTGGGCGTGTCTTTGAGCAGCTGTGCCCATGGCATGTCAGGTGGTGAACCTCCTGTCATTTTTTTCTCGACCATTTCGGCCAGAATACCGTTGAATGGTGCCGCGAGAATATTCGCGATAACGGAAAATGAAAAAAAGACAATAATGGCTAATAACAGTATAAATAAAGGCCAGATAAGCCAGGTCAAAATACTTTCCAGCCAAGCGGGAAGCCATGTTGGCATTAACGCATCCAACCAGCCACCAAAATTACTCAGCCCAAACCAGAGAGCCACACTAAATAACAGCGTGTTGATAAGCATGGGTAAATACGCAAAACGACGAATCCCCGGCTGATTGATAAGGCTAAACCCCTGAACTAAATAGCGTGCGCCTTTGACCATATTCTGCATTTTGACCTCACGTTATTTTTAGCGTGTTTATCAGACCGAAGCTGAAAAAAACAATGTGACAATGCAGCCGATGCCAGACGACATCGGGCTACAGAATCATGAGAAGCTTAAGGTAGGGTTACGGGTGTTGGTGGCACCCAACCTTCTTTACGGTGCTCGGCGACAACAGTGGTATAAACACCGCCACGAACATTAAAAACACCGGTAACACGCATGAAACGCGGATCGGTAGCTTCAACCAAGTCATTAAGAATTGTGTTGGTTACTTTCTCGTGAAATGCGCCTTCATCACGGTATGACCAGATGTATAGTTTGAACGATTTCAGCTCAACACACTTTTCATCGGGTACATAATCTAGTTTAATCGTGGCAAAATCAGGTTGGCCGGTTTTAGGACATAGGCAAGTAAATTCAGGTGTCTCTATGTGAATGCTATAATCACGTTCCGGTGTAGCATTATCGAAGGTTTCCAGTTGTTTGCTTGGTAGAGTGGACATGTACAATCTCAGGTTGATTTAAAAAACGACATTATCTCTTAAGTGAAAGATTAAATTAAGTGCTAGAAATTATTGTTCTTACCATTGTTATTGTCTTGGCGTTTATTGCCGCTAGTTGGTATACGAATCAACGCAGTCAGCAGCGCGCGCATGAATTTGAACGCGAGTTGGAAATTGAAGATACCGAAGCGGATGATTCATTCCAACAGCGCTTTGACGCACTTTTTGACCAAGAGTTGCATAGTCAGGATGACGCGACGTCTGACGATGAGCGTTTGACTGACACAGGTCCCGCTGAGCCTGACTTATTTGACGAAGCCTCTGAAAGCAAAGAAACAGCAGCGGCTTCACAAGATGAACAGGCAGGGCAGCCACAGGATTGGGATATGGTGATTGCCTTCACCATCATGGCACCTGAGTCAAAAGCCTTTACCGGTAAAGCGGTAAAAGCCGCCTTAGAACAGCATGATCTCCGGTTTGGTGATATGCAGATTTATCATCGACAAACCGCGGGAAGTCAAAAACAAACGCTTTTCAGTGTGGCTAATATTCTCGATCCCGGTACTTTGCTGCCAGATAAGTTCGTATCTATGACAACGCCAGGTTTATTGATCTTTGCCAAATTGCCCGGTCCGGTTAATGGCATGGCTCTGTTTGATGATTTGCTGGATACCGCTCGCGGAATGAATGAAGAGCTGGGCGGTGTGTTGTGTGATGAAACCCGCGAGCCTGTCAGCGATGCTTTATTAGAGTCAATGCGAGCACGTATTCTCGAATACCAAATGGCAGAACAAGCAGAGAGTAACCAAATTCCGAATGACTATTTCAACTGAGGTTCAGCAACGTGCTGCGACGCTGCGTGAACTGATAAATCACTATAATTATCTCTATTATGTGACTGATAACCCTGAAGTTCCTGATGCTGAATATGACCGACTTTTCAGTGAGCTTCAACAATTAGAGCAGACACACCCTGAGTTATTAACAGCTGACTCGCCGACCCAGCGTGTGGGGGGCGAAGTATTAGACAAGTTCGCTGAAATCGAACACGCGATGCCGATGTTATCGCTGGACAATGTGTTTGATCAGGAGGCTTTAACGGCCTTTGATAAGCGTGTACGTGATTGGTTGAACACTGATCAACCACAAATCTACGCTGCAGAACCTAAGCTTGATGGTTTAGCAATCAGTATTCGTTATGAGCAAGGTGTTTTGGTGCAAGCAGCGACACGCGGCGATGGCAATTATGGCGAAGATGTGACTGCCAATGTACGCACAATTAAATCTGTTCCACTAAAGCTTAGCGGTGACAATATACCTGCGATTGTTGAAGTTCGTGGCGAAATATTTATGCCTAAAGACGGATTTGAGCGATTAAATCAAAGCCAACTTGATAATAATAAGAAAGTGTTTGTGAATCCCCGCAATGCGGCGGCAGGGTCATTAAGGCAATTAGATTCAAAAATCACCGCGACACGTCCTCTGGAAATCTACTGTTACGGTATCGGATATATTGAAGGTGCAGCGCGACCCGCAAGCCACACAGAAGCAATGAGTATGATTGCCAACTGGGGCTGTCGTATCTCACCAGAATTGAAAAAACTAGAAGGTCTAGAAGCCTGTCATCGTTATATTGAGCAGCTTGGTGAACGGCGAGACAGTCTTGCCTATGATATTGATGGCGTTGTCTTAAAAGTTGATAACACGGCTTTGCAGGAGCGCTTGGGCTTTGTTTCGAGAGCCCCACGTTGGGCAATAGCCTATAAATTCCCCGCGCAAGAGGAGATGACCACGATTGAGGATATTGAAATCCAAGTGGGCAGAACCGGCGCATTGACACCCGTTGCGCGACTTAAGCCGGTCTTTGTCGGTGGCGTGACGGTGAGTAATGCGACCTTGCACAATGAGGATGAAATTCGTCGTAAAGACGTTCGTATCGGTGATCAGGTCATTGTGCGTCGCGCCGGTGATGTTATTCCCGAAGTCGTTAAAGTGATACTCAGTAAACGCACTGACACCGTGCGTGAGTTTGTCATGCCGACTCAGTGTCCTGTTTGTGGTTCTGATGTAGAGCGAGAAGCGGGCGAAGCGGTATCACGCTGTAGTGGCGGCTTGTTTTGTCCTGCCCAGCGTAAAGAAGCGATTAAACATTTTGCCTCACGCAAAGCCTTAGATGTCGATGGTCTTGGCGACAAATTAGTAGAACAAATGGTCGATGCCGAATTGATCAAAGATGCGGCTGATTTATTTGTGTTAACAGTTGAGCAACTCGCTGGTCTGGAACGTATGGGGCAAAAGTCAGCTGATAATTTAGTGCGTGCTATAAAAGCTTCGAAACAAACACGCTTTCCACGATTTTTATATGCCTTGGGTATACGAGAAGTCGGCGAAGCAACGGCACGATCTTTAGCCATGCACTTTGCCGATTTGGATGCATTGAAAGCAGCAGACTCAGAAGCGTTGGTGGAGATCGAGGATGTCGGACCCATCGTGGCGCATCACATCGAGACTTTCTTTCAACAGCCACACAATCTTGAAGTCATCAACCGTCTTATTGACGTAGGGGTGAGCTGGCCACAAGAAGAAAAAAGTCATTCTGATTCAGCGTTGAGTGGCAAAACGATTGTGTTGACCGGTACGCTGGTGCAAATGTCACGCAGTGAGGCCAAAGAAAAGTTGCTCGCCTTAGGGGCAAAAGTGGCTGGTAGCGTGTCTAAAAAGACAGATTATGTTGTCGCGGGTGCTGACGCCGGTTCCAAGCTAACAAAAGCCGCATCGCTGGATATAAGTGTTGTTGATGAAGCAATGCTGCTTGAATGGTTAAAACAGGAAAAATAATGACAGCAATTGCAGATGCAATCAAAAAAGTAGCTACCGGCCCACACTTGAGTAAAGACTTAACGCAGGAAGAAGCCTTTGCTGCAACAATAGAAATTTTGAACGGTGAAGCGGAACCGGTCAGGGCTGCCATTTTCTTTATTGCAATGCGTATGAAGCGGGAGACTAACGAAGAAAATCTGGGGATTTTGCAAGCTCTGCAATCGGTGACGGAGCAACAGCAAACCGATACCGATGAATTACTTATTTTTGCTGATCCCTACAACGGCTTTAACCGTCATTGTCCTGTTACTGCGTTTTTGCCGGCTGTGCTAGCCGCTGCTGGTTTACCGACTGTTTCTCAGGGCGTGTTTGAAATGGGGCCCAAATTTGGTGTCACCCACGCCCAAGTTCTGGCGTTAGCCGGGTATGACATTAACCAGAATGTGGTTGCTGCCAAACAGGTCATTAACCAGCCAGAAACAGGCTGGGCTTATATTGATCAATCTCAAGCGAGCCCGAAATTGTTTGCCTTGCAAGCATTGCGTACACAGATGATCAAACGTCCGAGCCTGGCGACTTTGGAAAAAATGGTGATGCCACTGAAATCAAAAGGCAGGACCCATTTAGCTATCGGTTTTGTGCATAAAGAATATCCTGCGATTCTGGGCTGGCTGGCTGAGGCGTTTGGTTATGATTCAGCGTTTATTGCCAGAGGTCTAGAAGGGGGTATTGTGCCGACGCTGCGTGATATTTCAAACAATCACCAATTGATTAATGGTGACATGCTGACCTGTGCGCTTGATCCACAACAGTTTGGCATCAAGCAAGATACGCGTGGTGTTAAGGTCGATGATACGGTCACGGCAGAGCGTACTCTTGAAGAAGGTTTACAGGCCTTATCAGGACAAACCGGGCCAGCCTATGACAGTTTGGTATTTGGTGCCGCCATTGCTTTATGGCACACAGGCTTGTTTGCCTCTCAACTAGCAGCGGCTGACCATGTGAGGACGATTATCAACACAGGCAAAGCCAAGACTCATTTTGATTCTGGAATTTATTAATGGTTTATCAACAAACGCTTACCTACAGCAATAAAGGCCGTGGCACTAATAATATCACCCAAGATGTTCAACAATTGGTCGCTGAATCAGGTATTTCAACAGGCACTTGTCATGTCTTTGTGCAACACACTAGCGCCTCGTTAATGCTATGTGAAAATGCCGATCCCGATGTCAGGCATGATCTTGAAACCTTTATGCAACACATTGTGCCAGATGGTGACCCGATGTTTCGTCATCAGGACGAAGGTCCTGATGATATGAGCGCCCATGTCAGAACGGTGTTAACAAATCCAGATCTAACCATACCAGTCAGTGGTGGTCAGTGTGATTTAGGGATTTGGCAGGGAATTTATTTGTGGGAACATCGTACCCATCCACAACGTCGTCGCGTCATTGTGACAGTTCAAGGTGAATAATATGTCTGAATTTGAAGGTGACCAAGATGAAAACTGGTCAGAAGAGTGGGATCTGGAAAAAAGTAAATCACAGGTTAAGCGTGAACTTGACGCATTAAAAGACCTCGGTAAAGAGTTAATGGATTTATCAGCAAAAGATTTGGAAAAGTTGAGTTTATCGGAAGACTTGTTGTATGCGATAACCAAAGCACAAAGCATGAGTAAAGGTGCCTTGAAACGTCAAGTTGGCTTTATTGGTGGCATCTTAGCGCGAGAAGATCATGCCGATATCAGGCGTAACGTGGATTTACTCAAGTTGCCGCATCAGGGGCAAGTGAAGCAGTTTCACCAATTGGAACAATGGCGTGATCGCTTACTGGCAGGCGATAATGCTGTCTACGGAGAGCTCATTGCCGAATTTGAGGACTTTGACGTGCAACATGTGCGTCAGTTAGTCAGAAATGCAGATCGTGAAGCCAAGCAAAATAAACCGCCTAAAGCGGCGCGTCAGTTATTCCACTATTTGCAGTCACAACAGCAAGGTTAATGACGCGGTAATTCAATCACAAAGCTGGCACCGCCAAGGTGCCCGCGTTCTAAGTTGATATTGCCTTCATAGGCCATGATGATGTCGCTAACAATAGCGAGGCCCAAGCCCTGACCTTCGGCTTGTGTATCGATACGGTGACCGCGTTTGATAACGAAACCTTCTGCACGCATGGGAATACCAGCGCCATCATCCTCCACACGAATAAAGATGGTGTCATTCACACTACGGGCAATAATGTGAACTTGAGAATGACAATATTTGTAGGCATTTTCGAGTAAATTACCTAACAATTCATACATATCACCTTCATCGGCATGGATGTAAGCATCGCGTTCAATTTCGCACTGGCAACGGATGTGTTTGGTTTGATATACCTTATCTAGACTACTGATAATTTTATGAATGATTTCGCCTAATGACACCGGTGCAAGTAGGCTACTTTTACCTTCGGTAGAAGCCCGTTGCAGCTGATAATCTACTAAGGTGCTGATACGGTCTAGCTGTTCATAGCCAGTCTGCTTGAGTTCATTCAAATCTCGGCTACCTGCTAATTCACCTCTAAAGACAGACAACGGCGTTTTCAGACTGTGAGCAAGATCGGCAAGTGAATTCTTATAGCGAAGGCGCCGTGATTCTTCATGATCCAGTAATGCATTAATGTTATTGGTGAGCTGCTTTAACTCTTTGGGGTACTGATCATTAAGGCGACGGTGTTCACCGGTTTCAATCGCATGTAAGTCGACAGCCGCATCATGTAGAGGGCGTAAACTCCAGCGTAAAATAAGCCACTGAGCTATCAATAACATCAAGCCTGTGCCGCCAAGCCAATACCACAGGCTGCGTTGAAAGCCCGCGGTTTGCTCGCGTAATGTGCTCATATCTTCAGCGACATTAATGGTGTAATCAATTTCCTCGCCGGTGTCTGTTTCCCAGACGATACCGAAAGCTAAATTTTGTAATGTAATGCCGGCATCCATATCAACTACGGCGTAGTGTTCTTGTGATGGGCCGGGGTTAAAAGGCAAGACTAAAAAGTGACCAAGCGCGGAGGGCGATTGCCAGATAATTTTTCTCTCATTGGTGATTTGAGCATAAAGTCCAGAGTTAGGAATAGAGAACTTAGGCTCAGCGAGATCATTCGACATAATGAGCTCGCCCTGCTCATTGAGTTCAGCCGCTGTTAATAAGGTGTAAATGTAGTTTTTGAGACGTTTCTTTTGCTCTGATTCAGCACTGCTTTCAAATGCATTATTCAGACTGATCGCGGACAGTCCCAGAAAGGCAGTTAACACCAGACTGACGGCAATTAACAGCCGGGTGGATAAGGACAGATTAAATACTTTCACGAGGTAGATTGAGTCTGTATCCGCGGCCACGCAAGGTTTCGATAGGATTTAATGCTTTGTCGGGATCAAGTTTGCCACGCAAACGCTTGACGAAGACTTCGATGACATTGCTATCACGATCCTGGTCTTGTTCGTAGATATGATCCGTCAACTCTGTTTTTGAAATTACTTCACCCGCATGCAGCAGTAAATAGTGCAAAAGACGGTATTCATAGGCGGTGAGATCAATGACTTGATCGTGTTTGGTCACTTGTTGCGTACTTGGATTGAGGCAAATAGGGCCACAGCATAAGGTTGGGTTCGCCCAGCCTGAAGCTCGACGGGAGAGTGCGTTGAGTCGCGCCAGTAACTCTTCAAAATGAAATGGCTTGACCAGATAATCGTCAGCACCTGATTCTAACCCTTCTACTTTATCCTGCCAGCGACCACGGGCTGTGAGGATCAAAATAGGGTAGTCCACGCCTTGTTGACGCAATTGTTGGATAACGTCGATGCCTGATAATTTGGGCAGGCCAAGATCGATGATGGCGACATCATAGGGATATTCAGATCCCATAAACAAGCCTTCTTCACCATCGCTGACAGCATCGACTGTTAGATTTTGCTGCTTGAGTTGCTGCTCAATTTGCTCACGCAAATGAACTTCATCTTCGATTACTAAAACTCGCATAGCTACTCAGGGAACTGCATGACCGGTATCACGATCGATACGGTGAACTTTAACTTTGCCATTATTGTGCAAGACCTTGATACGAAAGATGACTTTATTATCACGACTTTCTTCATCGACAGAAAGAATTTTTCCATTGGTTTCGACCTTTGCTAATTCTGCTGCAGTATGTCGCGTCAATGGCAACTCTATTTCATTAATACTGTTACCTGGGGCATTCTCATACGGCGGCAGTTCATCAGCCTGCACCGGCACGCTCAAGCAAAGCGCAAGCAGCAGATAGCTATATTTCAACATCAGTCAACCTTAACATTAGTCTGCGTGTAGTTATAACAGTATCTGCTGTCAACGCAAGTTTCCATTCTGTTTAATCGATAAAGCATTATTTGGATAGCTCTGGTTTTATGGGGCCGAGATCACCATTTGCGCGAGCTTTAAGATAGCTATAAATCTGTTCACGACCTTGCATCACGGCAGCGTTAGATTGCCAAGCCGGCATGCTGCCAATCGAGCCGGCTTTGCCTTGAGCTACCGTCTTCATAAATTCATCTCGAGTAATATTGTTGAGGCTTTTTGCCAGGTCGGGTCCTGCTAAACCTTGTCCGTAGGTACCATGGCAACGTGCACACCAATTACGGTAAAGTTTGAAACCGTTGTAACTATCAGCATCAAGTTGGTTACCATTTTTGATGGTGTAGGGGCGTTCCTGCGATAAGGTTGGCAGGCTGGTCATAAGACCAGCCGCTAACAACAATAAGGATGTAGAAGTAATGCGGTTTAGTTTCATCACAACACCTGATCAGTAATAACGACGGTGACGAGGTTCGACATGAACATCAACGGGAATAAATTTTCCCGGGTGATGATCCATCACCGTAGTGTAGCGCTTGCCGTTATAACGGTAACTGACTTCGTAGGCATCAATACGCTGTTCACGATGCTGACGCTCTACCACTCTGCAGTGCTCTTCGTAACTTGTTTGATAGTTTCTGTTTTGGGCTTCCCAGTCTCGTCCCACTGAGCCCCCCAGTAATGTACCAGCTACGGCTAATGCCGTTTTACCTTTACCGCCACCAAATTGGCTACCAATGACGCCGCCAACAATGCCACCTGCAATTGTGCTGGTGTATGATTGATGATCACGTCGTGACCGTCTGGGTTCATCCCAGCACTCTTGTTGTGGCGTTGTGATGGTCACAGTGCGATAGATCGGTTCTACGTGAGTGACACGCGCCTTTTCAGTTGCTTGGTAATTACGATAGTCTCTATCATAGTGCCGGTCACCAGCCATGGCAGCGGAAGCTGCCAACATTAAGCTACTGAACACGGTTAAGGTTTTGATTGTGCTTGTCATGACAGCTCTCCTCTATAGTTAGCTGTTGTGTAGACATTAGCAAAGCAAAACTGAACCAATACTGAATGCTTGAAATCTTTTTTGATTATTTTAAAAAGTGTGAACTACCTCACATGGCTAAAAAGGCGGTCTGTGATTAACTGCTTGGCTGTGATGAAGTTCACAAATAAGGATCATTGTTTCGTGTTTAACCGGAGTTAAATTGAACACAGCCACTCGCATGAATAAGGAAGTCCGTGCCCTTGATGTTGATAACGTCAACATCATGCGTCTGAACATTTTGTTACAGCAGGGTGTGACAGCAATCATAGCTAATACTGTGATCAGCCTGATCACTGCAATAGCCCTGTATTCTGCTATGCCCGGCAACTTTATTGTGGGCTGGGCAGTGATGTCAGTTCTGATAAGTGGCATGCGTTTAATGCTTGTGGTGCGTTTAAAACGAAAACTTCAGCAAACAGTATCAAGCTCCTCTGCACAAATTTACGAAAACCTATATGCCTCATTTCTGATGGTTAGCGGTCTGATATGGGGAAGCCTAGGTTGGCTATTTGATAGCGGTAATACGTTAAATCAGCAAATGATTATTCCACTTGTCATTGGTGGCATGTCGGCCGGTGCTGTGTTTTCCCATTTGAGTAGTATGCGAAGCTTCAGTGCCTTTGTTATTCCGATGGTTCTACCTGTTTCAGCCGCTATATCTATGGCTGGGTTTCAACTTGAGTCACTCACAACATTGGTTTATCTATTTGCCGTGCTATTGCTAACAAAAACCCTTCACCAACGCCTGCTTGAAAGTCTTACTTTACGCCACGAGAATGCCAGTCTTGTTGCTCATCTGACCGATATTAATAAATCTCAATCGATTTTGTTACAGGAACTGCGAGAAAAAGAGGCCTTTCTCGTGCACACCTTTGAGCAAGCGGGTGTGCCGATGATCATAATGGACGAAGACTTTTTTATTCTTGATGTAAATAATGTGGCTTGCGAATTATTTGGTTATGATAAAAAAATACTAACGCACATAACGATGACTGACTTATTGCATCCGGATGATTCCTTTACGGTTAGTGCTCAGTATGAACGATTATTGGCCGGCGATATTAATCAATATACAACCACTAGCCGGTGTTTCAATAAAGCTGGCAATACTATTTGGTTACAAGCGACGTTATCTTCAGTTCGTAACGAAACCGGAGGCATTGAATATATTGTTGTGCAGGCACAAGATCGGACGCAGCAACACAAGCTACACGAAGACCTTAAACATCAATCCTCACATGACACGTTGACAGGTTTACCCAATCGCTCAAGTTTAGAGACCTATTTACAAAAAGTAGTGAATGACCGGCCTACAGAAGAGCATATTTTTTGTTTTATTGATTTAGACCAATTTAAAGTTATCAACGATACCTGTGGTCATATTGCCGGCGATACATTATTGAAACAAGTCAGTTCTCTGATCCAAAAATCATTGTATGAAGCAGATTTACTCGCACGCTTTGGTGGCGACGAATTTGCACTGCTGATGGTGGATTGTAGCCTACAGCAGGCACAGCAAAAACTGCATGAAATATTGCAAGAAATACGGCAACTGAAGTTCAGTTACGACGGCTACAGCTTTACGATGACTGCCAGTATTGGCCTCGTTGAAATAAATAAAACCAGTAGCTTAGTGGAATTACTCAAGCAGGCTGACAGTGCTTGTTATGCTGCAAAAGAAGCAGGTAGGGATCGCCTTCATCTCTTCAGTGATGATGATAGTCAACTAGCGCAACGTAGTGATGAAATGCGTTGGGTGAGTAGAATTCAATCAGCGTTGAGTCAGCAAAAGCTGGTGTTATATAGCCAGCCCATTCAGGCTGTCACAACAACACAGCATCACACCCACTGGGAGTTATTAATTCGGATGGTTGCTGATGATGGTTCAGTGATTTCGCCAGGTAAGTTTTTACCTGCAGCTGAACGTTATAATCTCGCTGCTGCTATTGATATGTGGACGATTGAGCATGTGGTGACACGCTTATCGCAAGCAGCGGCACGGGGGCAGGACATAACGGGTATTTACGCGATAAACCTTTCAGGTCAATCCTTGGGGGACGCCCGTTTTAACGAAAAAATTATTGCGTTGATTATGTCGGCTGAATTGATGCAAACAGGGGCTGTGATATGTTTCGAAATTACTGAAACAGCAGCCATTACCAATATTCAAACGGCAGTCGGGTTTATCGATAGATTACGTCAGGTTGGCTGTCTATTTGCTCTTGATGACTTCGGCAGTGGCTTGTCTTCATTTGCTTACCTCAAGCAGCTACCCGTCGATTATTTAAAAATTGATGGCATGTTTGTGCGTGATGCTGCTACCAATCATGTCAACATGGAAATTGTTAATTCAATTAATGGTATTGGGCAGGCTCTAGGTTTACAAACTGTGGCTGAATTTGTTGAAGATAAAGCGACATTAAAGGTTCTGCAACAACTTGGGGTAGATTACGTACAGGGCTATGAAATCGGCAAACCACAGCTTTGGCAGTTGTAATTAACAGTCTTGCCACTGCTTTTGCAAGCGTTTAGCTGATATCGGATAAGCCGTTTTTAACTCCTGAGCAAATATCGAGACTCTGAACTCTTCTAACATCCAGCGGTATACCCAAAACTCAGGGGTCTCAATTTTATTCACTTTTTGGGTAAATTTCTGCCAGTGCGGCATCACTTCGGCCATTCGTTGTTTATCTTTGGCCGGATCGGTAAGCAATTTATCCAGTCTGCTACCTGCCGCCTGGCAATAGACCGGTAAGCGTTTTAAGGCCTCATCTGGCGTATTGTGAACAAACCCCTGATAAATTAAATAACCTAATTGCTCACGAATATCATTAACGGCATGGATGGCGTTTAAAGGCATATTATTGCCAAGCCGTTTGGCGATAGCATGATATTCAGCAAGCGGTCCGGCGATACTTTGAGCCAGGTCAGCAGCAATTTTGATAAGGTCGCTACGTCTTTCATCTAAACGACGCTGGAAATCATCAGCTGTACGTATTGCCGGTTGCGCAATAAGGAAACAGCGATCAAACGCAACATGAATCAAATCTGTTTTCAGTTGTTCACAGGGTGTGTGCTGACTATTGTGTTTTGCCTCATAGGGTGATGGTGGCACATTGGCATAATGTAGACACATTTGCTTGAGGTTAGGCAGATTTTTGCTGAGGTACTTCACCGCATCAGCTTGTACCAGCATAAATAAACGACGTAGTCCTGAATGCGTCAGTTCTTTTGCTTGAGAAGCGGTGTCCATGAGGGTTAAATCTACACAATCACCTTTATCGACGAGAGTCGGGTAGGCAGTCATTTCCAGTCCATTCTGCTCAAGCGTGACCTGTTCAGGTAAATCATTAAACTGCCAGCTGGTCAGACCTTGCTGTTCATACTCGCTATCTGGAATTTGACGGAAACTGGCTGCCGCTTCGCGTGCCCAGTTTTCTTTTAAGGTCGCTAAATCGCGACTTTCGTCCAGTAATTTACCGTCATCATCGACCAACTTGAAGTTCATTTGCAGATAGAGAGGTAAATCATCCGTACGCCAGTCAGATGCATCGATTTCAACACCGCTCAGTTTTCTAAGACTTTCACTTAATGCGGGTAATAATGCACCAGACTCTGGTGAGAGTTGCTTAAGACATTGATCGGCATAATTTGGCACAGGGATAAAGTGGCGACGCAACGATTTTGGCAAGGCTTTGATTAGGAAAATAACTTTATCGCGCAGTAGTCCCGGTACTAACCAGTCATAACGTTCGGGACTGGTCTGGTTGAGTAGAGAAAGAGGAATAGTTTGGGTAATACCATCGTGCTGTTTACCCGGTTCGAAATGATATTCTAAGGGCAGGGGCACTCGGTTTATCAGCATCTGATCCGGGTAATAATCTGCTGTGACTTGCTCGGCATCATGTTGCATCAGTTGGTCACGGCTCAGAAACAAAAGATTAGGTGATTCCTTTTCAGCTTCTTTACGCCATTTTTCGAAACCGGCACCGTTGATAATATTGTGTGGGATGCGTTCACGATAAAACGTAAACAGAATATCTTCATCGACCAGTACATCACGGCGACGCGACTTTTGTTCCAACAGTTCAATATCTGCGATGAGTGTCTGATTTTGTTTGAAAAAGGGGGCCCGGCAGTGCCAATCACCATTGACGAGCGCTTCGCGAATAAAAATTTCATTGGAAAGCTCGGGATCAATCGGGCCATAGTGAACCCGTCTACGGGTGACAATAGGAAGGCCATACAATGATGCGGATTCAAATGCGACCACCTGAGCCGGTTTCTTTTCCCAGTGTGGGTCACTGTATTGACGTTTGATAAGGCTACCCGCCAAGGGTTCTATCCAAGTAGGATCGATCTTAGCCACAATACGGGCGTATAAGCGGCCGGTTTCTACCAGTTCTGCAGCCATTAGCCACTTCGGGCCTTTTTTGTGTAATGCAGAACCGGGGAAGATCTGTAATTTCAAATTACGGGCACCGGTGTACTCGTATTTATCACTTTTAAAGGCGATGTGACTTAACAAACCACATAATAATGCTTGATGAATAGCGTCGTAGCTGGCCTCTTGCTGATTGAATTTCAGCCCTAGTTCACCTAACTGAATATGTAGCTGTTGATGGATATCATGCCATTCACGTAAGCGTAAAAAAGACAGAAAGTTTTCTTTGCAATACTTTCTGAGCTTATTTTGGCTAAGATGTTTTTTCTTCTCGTGATAAAGGTTCCATAGCTTAATAAAACTAACAAAATCAGAGCGTTCGTCTTTATATTTAGAATGCGCCTCATCAGCAGCTTGCTGCTTATCCATCGGTCGTTCTCGTGGATCTTGAATACTCAGCGCGCTCGCAATGATCAATACTTCGGTCAGACTATGGTGATCGGCACCGGCTAACAGCATGCGAGCAATGCGGGGGTCAATCGGCAATTTAGCGAGCTGACGACCTGTTTCTGTAATACGGCGCTGCCGGTCTACCGCATTCAACTCATCCAATAAACGATAGCCATCGTTGATCATCTTTTGCGGTGGCGGGTTGATGAATGGAAATTTTGCCGGATCGCCCAGTTTTAATGCTGACATCTGCAATATCACTGAGCCAAGGTTGGTACGTAAAATTTCCGGATCAGTAAACGCCGGACGTGCCGTAAAGTCCTCTTCATCATAGAGGCGAATGCAAATACCTGCGGCAACACGACCGCAGCGACCAGCACGCTGATTAGCACTCGATTGTGAGATTTTCTCAATGGGCAGGCGCTGTACTTTATTACGCACACTGTAACGGCTTATCCGAGCGTTACCCGGGTCGACGACATAACGAATACCGGGAACGGTCAATGACGTCTCAGCCACGTTAGTCGCCAGTATAATGCGCCGCTGACCACCGGTTTTGAACACGCGGTTTTGTTCGCTGGCAGACTGCCTGGCAAATAAAGGTAGAATTTCAGTTTGCGGTGGATGATGTTTTCGCAGTGCTTCAGAAACATCACGGATATCGCGTTCACCGGCTAAGAAAATCAATACATCGCCAGGGCCTTCACGGCACAGTTCATCAACAGCCGCGACAATACCTTGCACCATATCGTAATCGGGGGAATCTTCATCCGGTGTTTGCAACGGGCGGTAACGGACATCAACCGGATAAGTTCGACCACTAACTTCGATAACGGGAGCGTTATCAAAATGTTTGGAAAATCGCTCGGTATCAATCGTTGCTGAGGTAATAATGACTTTCAGATCGGGACGTTTCGGTAATAATTGTTTGATATAACCCAGTAGAAAGTCGATATTGAGACTGCGTTCGTGCGCCTCGTCAATAATCAACGTGTCGTATTGATTTAGGAATTTGTCGTTTTGGGTTTCGGCGAGCAGAATGCCATCGGTCATCAACTTTACATAGCTTTGCTCAGCGTTGACCTGATCATGAAAACGCACCTTATAGCCGACCGTTTTACCAATTTCTGAACCTAGTTCTTCAGCAATTCTCGTCGCGACGGTACGCGCTGCAATACGCCTTGGTTGTGTGTGACCGATCAGACCGGTGACGCCCCGACCTAATTCAAGACAAATTTTAGGTAATTGTGTGGTTTTACCTGAGCCGGTTTCACCACACAGAATAATGACTTGGTTGTCCTGAATTGCCTTGGCAATTTCTTCACGCCGCTCAATAACGGGTAACTCTGCATTGAACGTTGGCTTGGGGATGTTTGCCAAACGGCGGGAAGCGCGATCAGCAGATGTTTGAATCTGACCCGCCAGCTTTTCCAACTGTGCATCCGTATGCTGTTGTTTTTGCAGTTGTTGCCAACGCCGTTGCAAACGATGCCTGTCTGTCAGCATGGTTGTTTGCAGTAGGGCGTTGATTTCTGGTGTCTGCTTGTTCACGGGCAATTAGGCAAAAGCCTTTATTCTACAGCGTCCATGCTAATGAGACAGTATATTTGAAGTCATTTTTATCAATGCCTTGCTCTGTTGCTGAATCATACTCATTTAAAAGCCCCACCTTGAGGGCAACGCCGGCATAGCTGTTTACGTCCAACAGCCAGTCAAATGAGGTGAGATTACGGTATTCAGTCGTATCCTTCAGGCTGGGGTAGAGCGTATTGGCGAATTTGATGCGTTGCTGGTCATTCATATCCCACTGCGACTCAATACCAACCAAACCTTCTGGTGTGAATTCTTCGCGTTCTCCTCCCAGGGTTTGATTAAAACCAAGACCGGTACGACCGAGTAAGAGAAAGCTCTCAGTATTGGAAAATTCATACCCCACACCCGCATTGCCATTTACGCGGTAATCCCAGTCTTTGAACTCATCCATATCAAAACGCCCCCCAGCAAATTGAAACCAGGGGGTGCTGGGGCGTAACCAGTCACGATTAACCGAGCTGTAAAAACTATGGTCGGATAATTCATCTTCTGATTTAGCTCTGAAATAGGCTGTGCGGTGAGCGATACGGGTATATTCACTTTCATAATCAGCGGTAAAGCCAAGATTTACTTGATGATTCTGTGATTTGCCAGCGCTACCCGCAATACCTAAATCAAAGCGACGTTCCCAACCGGTTAGTAGCCCGGTGCCAAACAGACCATTATCATCATGTGATTTTTCTGATTCTTTTTCTGTATGGGCTGGCGTTGTTTCAGCAGTAGCGACGACCTCATTTGCCTCATCATTAATACTGATTCTGCTAATTTTAGATTTACTTAACTGCATTTTTCCTAAAACAGGATGCACGATGCTGATATGACTATCGGTGTGTTTGATGAGATCTGCGGTGAGTTCATCACCGTTAGTTAATTCAATGGTCGAGGGTGCTGCTTGCAGCATGAGTGGCCAGACACATAAAGCAGATACAAGAATCTTAGTGAAAGACATAAAGGGATCCAAAAAAATTAACAGCCAAACAAAAACGGCAGCACTGAAAACAGTGCTGCCATTAGTCAAAATTAAGTAGCGATGTGGTGTTTAGCAACCGCTGTTATTGAGCTCTCCGTTGGGCATTGTGGTGTTGCAATAAAGTACACCGCGCATTTGAGCATTGTCGACACTCGCACCGGTTAGATCCGCATCGGTCAGATCAGCAAAAATTAACTGACTACCGTTGAGGTTTGCACCTTTGAGATTAGCGCCGTTGAGTAAAGCATAATCCATTAAGGAGTTTGACGCGTCAGCACCTTCAAGGTTTGCACCCTGCATTTTTGAGTGGGTAAACCAGACACCGACAAGCGTGGCTTGGCTAAGATTGATACCGTTTAAGATAGACTCGCTCATATCAGCACCACTAAAATCTTTGCCACTTAGATCGGCCTCACTCAAATTACAGTGATGACATTGGCGTGTTTCTAGTAAACGGTCGACATAAATTTGTTCAAATGCGGCAGCACTACCTGTGCAAATTAGTCCAGCTAATAGAAGGGCTTTTTTCATCATCGTCTCCTGCTTAGTCCTGTGCGGGCCAGTTACTATGGAAAAACTGTTGCTGTAATGGACGACGAGCGCGTTCTTTTAGTTCCCGTTCCATTTGTTCTTCAGTCAGGCTGTCAAGCGCTGCTGGATGACCGATTGCAATCATTGACCACATATGGATATCGTCAGGTATGGCGAAAGATTGATGCATTTTTTCCGCATCAAAGCCACCCATTTGATGGCTCATTAACCCCATCGCTGTGGCTTGCAAACACAAACTGATACTCGCCGCACCGGTGTCATAACCCGACCAACGGTTTGCCTTGTCGTTTTGTGAAAAGGTTGGCACAGAAGCAGCTAAAATTAAAATAGGTGCGTTTTGTGCCCACTCCTGGTTGCCGGGAGCCAGGGCATCGAATGCTTTTTGCCAAGCAGCTTCATCACGAAACTTGTTGCAGATAAGATAACGCCACGGTGCATCACCAAAACAAGACGGTGCCCATCGAGCGGCTTCTAATAAGGCAGTAACTTGTTCATCCGTTACCGGAACCGTGGCGTCATAAGCCCGACCACTCCAGCGTTCTGCTAGCACTTTTTCAATAGGCTGTTCAGTATCTGCAGGTTTTTGAATCATAAATTACCTTGGAAGTTGAATAGATGGCTCTTTGGCTGGGCGGTAAAAACCACCGATATGACCGATCACTTGAACCAGATCTGCGCCCGTTTTGTTTGAAATTTCATCTAACATGGCTTTACGATCTGCGCGTTCCTGACCACTAACTCGCACTTTAATCAGTTCGTGATGTTCCAGCGCATTATCAATTTCACTCAGAACGGCGTCGGTTAAACCACTGTTTCCAATCATCACAACGGGTTTGAGTGTGTGTGCCAATCCTCTCAGATAGCGCTTTTGTTTGTCAGTCACTGCCATAAAAATGCTCTTGTATATTAAAATACAAGATTATATCAGGAACGGAATATGGCTAAACAATACAAGTTCACCGTGACGGCTGCCAGAGGCATGTTGCCGTTACTTGCTGATGAGCTGAAACAGCTCGGCATTAAAAACAGTAAACAAGAAGCGGGCAATATTCGTTTTACCGGTGAGCTGGAAGACGCCTATAAAGTCTGCTTGTGGTCACGAGTGGCGATACGGGTATTGATGCCGATAGCCCATCTGAATGCCGAAACCCCCGAGCAGTTATATGACGGTGTTAAAGCCTTGGCCTGGGAAGAGCATATTAACGCCGAAGACAGCACCTTGGCTGTCGATTTCAACAGTTTTCGTTCCAAAATCAAACATAGCCAATATGGCGCACAGAAAGTCAAAGATGCGATTGTCGACCGTTTCCGTGAGCAAACCGGTTTACGTCCCTCTGTTGATTTATTTCAGCCAGACTTACGCATCAATGTTTATGTAAAACATAATCAAGCCATTGTCAGCATTGATTTGTCAGGTGAAAGCCTGCACAAGCGTGGTTATCGTACGCACAACACAGCAGCGCCACTGAAAGAAAATCTTGCTGCGGCGATCTTGCTAAAAGCCGAATGGCCGAGACTCGCCAAACAAGGTTGGGCATTAGTTGATCCGATGTGTGGCTCAGGTACGTTTCTTATCGAAGCGGCGATGATTGCCGCCGATATTGCGCCCGGCATCGCACGCGATTATTTTGGCTTTAGTTTCTGGAAGCAACATGACCGTGAATGCTGGAAGCGACTCAAAGCGGATGCCGAACGCCGCCGTCAGGCAGGTCTTGCACGCTTACCCGTAATGCTGGGTGGTGATAATGATTCTAAAGCCGTTTTAGCGGCCAGAGAAAACATTGCTGAAGCTGGCTTGGCTGAACGTATTCAGGTTCATGAAAGAAGCCTGCTTGACTGGCCTTCAGTGAGTCGAGACTTACCCAATGTAGGCTTAATGGTGTGTAACCCGCCTTATGGTGAACGGATAGGCCAGCGTGATGAGTTACATCATTTGTATGAGAGTTTGGGAAATGTCATTCATGAGTTTTTGCCAGGCTGGCGAACAGCGTTGATTACCGATAACGCTCAGCTTGGTAAGTTCACCGGGTTAACGATGTTTGACACGGTGCCGTTTGATAACGGGCCCATTCCTTGTGATGTGCTGTTTTATCGTGCGCCTAAACCAGTCCGTTCGACGGAAATGTTACATGCCTCTTCATTAACCGATGAGGATTCAGAAGCGGTTGCCGATGCGACTAAAGTAACAATTACTGAGCAGGGCAGAATGTTTGCAAACCGCTTGATGAAAAATATCAAACATCTGGCAAAGTGGGCGCGTAAAAATGAACTGTCTTGTTATCGTGTTTACGATGCTGACTTGCCTGATTATGCTTTTGCGATTGATCTATATGGCGAATACGTGCACGTTCAAGAATATGCGCCGCCCAAGCAGATCGACCCACAAAAAGCGGTTGAGCGTCTTAAAGAAGCGATGCAACTGATCCCGGAAGTGCTCGATTTACCATCAAATCAAGTGGTGCTGAAAGTACGTCAGAAACAGCGCGGGACTCAACAGTACGAAGTACAGTCCTCGCATAATCAGCGCTTTGAAGTGGCAGAAAATGGTTTGAAGTTTTGGGTTAACTTAACGGATTATTTAGACACAGGTTTGTTTCTTGACCACCGTGATACTCGCCAGTTGTTGTTGCAAAAGGCAGCCGGTAAAGACTTTCTAAACTTATTTTCGTATACCGGATCTGCCACCGTTTATGCTGCCGCAGGGCAGGCAAAATCAACGACCAGTGTGGATATGTCAAATACCTATCTGGCGTGGGCGCAGGACAATATGCGTTTAAATCAGCTCAATGGTGAACAGCATCATTTTGTTCGTGCTAATTGTCTGGAATGGTTACAAGCAGCACAACAAGAACAACAACGGTTTGGTTTGATTTTTCTGGATCCACCAACGTTTTCAAACTCTAGTCGAATGGAAGGCGTGTTTGATATTCAGCGTGATCATGTCTCGCTATTAAAAATGACGAGTCATTTATTAACTGATGATGGGTGTTTAATTTTTTCAACTAACCGACGTGATTTTAAACTGGCTGTTGATGAATTGAGCGATCTGGACATTTCAGATATTACTCAAAGCACATTGCCAAAAGATTTTGAGCGTAATAACAAAATTCATTATTGCTGGATGATTCGACGAGCTGCGTAGCGAATAAAAACTATTAGCGTGACATCTTTCTGACATGTTTGTGCTGTAAATTGCTGGCGTATTAGCTATCTATGGAGTACAGCCTTGTCTACATCAGCACAATACGTCGAACAGTTTGAAAGTTTAGATGATTGGAAAAAATTCGGCCCGGATTTGGGAAACGAATATTTCCCTAAGTTCAATATCCCGACGCAAACCTATCATCAATGGTTAAAAGAAAACCCGCAAGGTGTCATCGGCAACGTGGTGACAAACTAAAAATCTGATAGCGTGGCTTTTATATCCTGCCATAAAGACGCATATGCCTTGCTGACATGTGCGTTTCTATCAAATGCCGGGAGTGGCGCCTGATGATCGCCCATCCTCTCCACCACAGCGGCATAGGGAATGGGGGTCGGTAATCCATTTTTGAGCATTTTAGGTGGGTGTGCCAACATCAAGCGATGTAAACTTCTTCGCCTATCCACCATCGTAAAGAAGGCGTGTAAGCGTTTAGGTTTCAGCTTGTTTTTCTTGAAAAAATCTCGGGTCTGCTCGAAGGTACGCAATGATAAGTGGGTCGGAATCAAAGGCAGGTATAACGCGTCAGCCGTATCGAAAATTTGTTCACTGAGTAAAGAAAAGCTCGGCGGACAATCCAAAATGATCAGCGCATAGTTTTCACTGAAAGGTTCAATCAGCTTCGCAATTAAATTACGTTGCCCTTGTTCACTTTGCAGTTGTAATTGCTGTTCGAGATCACGAATAGAAAAATCCGCTGGAATAATATCCAAGTGCTGATAATTGGTAGGTTTGACCAGATTCCCGATGGGTGTTTTCCCGTTCAGAATTTTCTTGGGCTGAGCTTTCGATTTGGCTTTACTGTCTAACAACCAGCTTGCAGCACCTTGTGGGTCAAGATCCCAGAGCAGGGTAGGTATCCCTTCATTGGCAGCATGCCACGCGATATTGACCGCCGATGTCGTTTTACCTACACCACCTTTGAGATTAAAAAATGCAATTGTTTCCATTGGGGTTAGTAGGTCTTTGCCATTAGCTCTAACAAGGTTGTCTGCGCTGAGATAACGTCTTCATTGTCAGGGCGAGTCGTTCGCGTGTAGCGTCCATCTTCATTGAGTAGCCATGCCTGCGTATTGTCAGACAAATAGACATTCAGATCGTCGATTATACGCTCACGTAGTTTTTTTGACTCAATCGGGAAGCAGGTCTCAACGCGACGCAGTAGGTTGCGTTTCATTAAGTCAGCACTACCAGCCCAGACTTCAGGTGAACCATCGTTTTCAAAGAAGAAGACGCGAGTATGCTCCAGAAAACGGCCAATAATACTGCGTACTTTAATGTTCTCTGACAGTCCTTTAACCCCGGGTTTCAGACAGCAAATGCCGCGTACAATCAAATCAACTTTTACACCAGCCATCGATGCCCGGTAAAACGCTTGAATAATTTCCTGCTCAACAAGCGCATTGACTTTGACGATGATATGGGCCGGTTTACCGGCTTCTGCATGCTCAATTTCGCGAGCGATTTTGTTCAACAAACCTTCGTGTAAGGTGAACGGGGCATGAAGCAACTTATGCATTTGCGGAATTTTGCCCAAGCTAGTGAGCTGAATGAACAAGTTGTTTACATCTTCACCAATTTGCTTGTCCGATGTAAGCAATCCGTAGTCTGTGTATATTCGTGATGTGCTGCGGTGATAATTACCTGTGCCAAGGTGAGCATAGCGACGTAGCTTGCCATTTTCACGACGCAATACCAGCATCATTTTGGCATGTGTTTTATAACCCACAATGCCATACACAACATGGGCACCGGCTTCTTGCAAACGTGCCGCCAAAGCCACATTGGCTTCCTCATCAAAACGCGCGCGCAGCTCAATGACAACAGTGACTTCTTTACCCGCTTGCGCAGCCGAAACCAGTGCATCGACTATCGGAGATTTGGCACCGGTGCGATACAAGGTTTGTTTGATTGCCAATACACTGGTATCCGTCGCGGCCTGTTTGAGTAACTCGATGATGGGCGTGAATGACTGGTATGGATGATGGAGCAACATATCCTGTTTGCGAAGTGCAGCAAAGATATCTGTATCTGTACTCAAACCGGCAGGACGACCTTGAGAAAACGGTTTGAATTTGAGATCGGGTCTATCCACGAGCGAACTGACTGCCTGGATTCGGCTCAGATTGACTGGACCGTTTACAAGATAAACATTATCGCTTTCCATCGCACATTCATTGCGCAGGAATTCCACCATATCTTCGGGGCAGTTATGTGCAATTTCTAACCTAACTTCGTCGCCGTAGTTGCGCAGCGTCAACTCATCGGCAATGGTGGCCAGAAGATCACTGGTTTCTTCAGTATCAATCGCCAGATCACTGTTACGGGTTACCCGGAACTGATAACAGCCTTTCACCTTCATGCCAAAAAATAAATCTTCCGCAAAGGCATGGATAATGGATGACAGGAACACAAATTTGTATTCGCCTTCATTACAGACGTCTTCTGGCAATTGAATTACGCGTGGTAGAGCACGTGGTGCTTGCAAAATGGCATAGCCTCGATCACGACCAAATGCGTCCTTACCGACCAGTGACACGATGAAATTCAAACTCTTATTGAGCAGACGGGGGAAGGGGTGTGCTGAATCTAATCCCATCGGGCTTAATATTGGCAGGATTTCCTCACGGAAATACTTCTTAAGCCACTTATTGTGTTCATCAGTCCATTGTGAGCGAGGCAAAATCTGAATTGCTTCCTGCTCTAGCTCCGGCAGTAACACTTCATTCAATATTTTGTATTGTTCTTCTACCAGCTCATGGGCACGCTGATTAATCAGCTTGAGGCATTCTTGAGCGGTGATTTGATCGGCTTCAAGGTAAGGATCACCAATTTCGATTTGTTGAATCAGGCCAGCGACGCGGACTTCAAAAAACTCATCCAAGTTGGTGCTAGAAATGCAAAGGTAATTCAGACGTTCTAGAAGCGGGACATTGGTATCCAGTGCCTGTTGTAAAACCCGCCAATTGAACTCGAGCAGGCCGAGTTCGCGGTTGATATAGAGCGCAGGGTTATTCAGATCGACGGTGACTTCTTGTTTCATGATTCCTTTGTGCCTGGTTAAAAAGCATTTTGTCTATTATAGACGCCTATTGTGACATCGTGATGACTGTTACCAGCGGTATTTGCCATACATTTCTGGGTTTGCCCAGAAACGGCTGTTCAACCATTCGCGTTTGGGCTGGTAATTTTCGATGGCGTAGCTAAACACCTGCAGGCCATCGTCGCTACCGGCGATATGTTTAAAGCCCATTGCTAAATAATCAACAAATTGCCAGCCTTTTTGTTGCGCAAGCTCTGGGTGACTAATCAAAATGACATGGGGTGCGTAGCGATTTTTAATCATTCCCAGCCATTGTTGCGCCGCTGCTTTATCGAGTGATTCGGTCAAATGACTGACAAGGGCGAGATCTATCGGAGATACTTCTAACAGTTGCTGCTGGCTAAACGGTGTCGTCAAATGCTGCAATCTAGTATCATTATCGGTTTGCAGGCAAGCCGCTGCTGTCTCACCGGCAGTCAATATTGATTTCGGGTTGAACTGACTGACGAACGGCGCTAACAGGCTGGATAAGGCATATGAATCTGTCATGACTAATCAGGATAAAACATCTGTTGAGTTCTGGAAACACAAACGACTAAGCCAGATGACCCACGAAGAGTGGGAAAGTCTCTGCGATGGCTGTGCACGATGCTGTCTTCACAAGCTGGAAGATGACGATGACGGCCGTATGTACTACACCAAAGCGGCGTGTTCATTGCTCGATATCGGTTCTTGTCGCTGTAAAGATTACGACAATCGTCAAAGTCTGGTTCCAGATTGTATTCAACTTAGCATTGATAATGCGCATTATTTCGATTGGTTGCCATCGACATGCGCTTATCGTTTATTAGCTGAAGGCGAGCCATTACCCGATTGGCATCCACTGATAACCGGCGATCCTGACAGTGTTCATAAAGCGGGTATTTCGGTCAGAGATATTGCTCAGCCAGAAGATGACATTGATGATTTGACCGAGGCGGTGATTGGTCTGAGCCACGAACCCGATCCTGATGCATGAGACCTGAAGAAAGTCGGGATTTCACAGCACGTTTAGAGCAAGCCGCATTGCTGCTATTAGACTATGAAATTTATCGGAAACCGGATGATTTAGCACGGCGTTTTGGTCTGCCCGTGCCTGTTGTTCGTTACTGGTGGCGGCATACCGATCAGGAAACGCATCCTGTTGATCAAAGTCAGTTATCACCGCGCGAAGTAAAAGTTATTCGAAAAGCCTCACAAACACTGGAAGGCTGGGAAAAGATAAAACGCTATCGACCAGAATGTGGCGCCAGACTGCCAGGGGGCAAACGCTGCAAACGTTCTGTTGCTATCAGACCACCCGAAGCATGGGGACTTGGCGCTTTAGCCGATCGTTGTCGTTTACATGGCGGACTGTCGAAGCGAGTCAGGAAAAAAACCAACAATGATGACGATGTGATGTAATCTAAGACTCACGTTGAATCAATCATAGAGGTGTTCGTACCAAATGATAAGGAATGCGGAAGTTCTTAAAAATCTCGCTAATTTGTGTCACGCCACTGAAACCGGCACGTTTTTCATTACCACCACTGATAACAAAGCGTGTCACATTATTATCGAGAATGGACGTATTACCGCTTTATCCTTCGGCAGAGAGCGAGGCGAACAAGTCGTTTCTGAATTACCGTTTATGAAAATTGAACGGTTTTCCTTTAAACAGCAGGTAAAAATGCCGCTGAGCAGTCGAGCCTATATAGATGATTCGCAGAATATTCTGGAACAACTTGGTTTACATCTGAACCATAACGATTTGGGCGCAGAAAGCCGCAAGCGTGTTTATCGTGGCGTTGAGATTGAAGATAAAAAAGTCATGCCAACCATGAAAAAACCCGCTGCTGAACCAGTCAAGAAAAAGCCACCAAGAATGTACCGGGGACGTGTGCTCGAAGACTAAGCGCATCGAACCTAATTAATAAAAGCGGTATCATACCGCTCATTTCTCATACTGATAGCGACTTTACATGGCTATACCAACAACAGAATTTAATCAGGGCCTATGTGCCTTCATCGATAATTCGCCCACGCCATACCATGCGGTGGCATCGATGAAACAGGCGTTGCAGAAAGAGGGCTTTATCCAGCTACACGAAGGTGAAAGTTGGGGACAGCTAACCCCCGGCCGTTATTATGTCACCCGCAATGATTCATCTATCGTGGCATTTTATTTGGCAGAAGGTGATTTGGCTTCTCAAGGTTTGAATATGGTCGGGGCGCATACTGACAGCCCTTGTCTGAAAGTAAAACCACAACCTGAAAGAGTACAGAAAACGCTTTTACAGTTGGGTGTTGAAGTCTATGGAGGCGCCTTACTTAATCCATGGTTTGACCGTGATTTATCGATGGCGGGGCGAGTAAGTTACCAAACTGAATCACAGCAGATTAAACACGTCTTGGTTGATTTTGAACAAGCTGTTGCCGTGATTCCTAGTTTAGCTATTCACCTAGATAGAGACGTTAATCAAAGTCGCAGTGTTAACCCGCAACAGCATTTACCGCCTATTTTGACTCAGCTCGATGAAGGTGAAACGCTTGATTTCAGAGCCTTACTCGAGCAGCAGTGTCGAACACAGCATCCTGAGCTCAATATTGGCAAAGTGTTGGATTATGAAATCTGCTTTTACGACACGCAAAAGGCCGCTGTCACGGGGCTATCCGGTGATTTTATCAGTGCTGCCAGACTGGATAATTTGCTGAGTTGTTATGTCGGTTTGCAATCACTGTTAAAGGCTGACGGCAAACGCTCTGCTCTGTTAGTGTGCAATGATCATGAAGAAGTCGGCAGTCAATCCAGCAGCGGTGCGCAGGGCAATTTCCTGCAATCTGTTTTGCAACGATTGTCGTATAACTCAGAAAACTATCAGCGCATGATGGATCATTCGATGATGATCTCCGCTGATAATGCGCATGCCGTGCACCCTAATTATGCTGATCGGCATGATGCTGAACATGGGCCACTGCTGAATAAAGGGCCGGTTATCAAAACCAATGCCAATCAACGCTATGCCACAAGCAGTGAGACAAGTGCTGTATTTCGTCAACTATGCGAAATAAATGATGTGCCTGTGCAGGACTTTGTCGTTCGTACAGATATGGCATGTGGCAGTACGATTGGGCCGATCACCGCTTCAAATATTGGTGTGCGTACCTTAGATATTGGTGTCCCTACCTTTGCCATGCATTCGATTCGCGAATTGGCAGGGAGTCGCGATGCTGCGATGCTACACACCGTTTTAACTGCATTTTTTAATCAAAACTCTCACTAAAGGACATTACATTTTATGGCTGAAACAGTTGATGAATTAACCGTTGAATATCACGAAGGCGAGCAAATGACCGTTAAGGAGCTCGACAAAGTTGTGCTGACAAAAGGCGCATGGGCAACGGTGATGTTTCGTTATCAAGATTTGGATCGTAAAACGGGTGATTTTGGTGCTGATAAATACACCATTCGTCGTTATCAGAAGCGTAATGGTGAATACAATCAACGCTCTAAATTTAATATTTCCAGTCGTGACCAAGCGTCACAAATCATTGCTGCATTGACTAAATGGACCGATGAATAAAAGCCTCATAACCAATGTGGTGGCCACGGGACTGGTCGCCACTGGCTTACTGCTTGAGCCACCATTTAAAGAAGCAGTGTTAAATACCGGTTTGTTTGCCTTAGCGGGCGGAGTCACTAACTGGTTGGCCATTCATATGTTGTTTGAAAAAGTGCCGGGCTTGTATGGCTCTGGTGTGATTTCGGCACGCTTTAATGATTTTAAAGCGGGCATAGAGCAACTGGTGATGGATCAGTTTTTCAGCAAAGATAATGTGGATCGCTTCATGGCTGAAATGGTCGCTGATAATGCCAAGCGCCGGTTAGATTTTACTGATGTCATTGAGCACACCGATCTGGAGCCCGCATACCATAGCTTGGTGACGACCATTATGGAGTCGTCGTTTGGCAGTATGCTATCGATGTTTGGTGGTCAATCGGCTTTAGAACCGTTGAAACAGCCTTTTATCGATAAGATGAAAGTGTCTTTGAACGATATGGCACACAGTGACTCTTTTCAGGCCAGCGTTAAAGATAAATTAAGCAGCGTCTCTGTGTTTGATGATATTCATCAGCAAATCGAACATATTGTGCAATCGCGTTTAAATGAACTTACCCCGCAGATGGTGAAGCAAATAATCCAGACCATGATTCGTCAACATCTGGGCTGGCTTGTAGTCTGGGGCGGCGTGTTTGGTGGTCTGATTGGTCTTGCGACCAGCTTTATTCCACTCTGATGTCAGCATCCTGCCCGTTATGCCAGCATTCGGCAGCGGTGTTTTATCAATTTAAGGCTCGTCTCTATCATCAGTGTGGCTTTTGTCAGGCTGTGTTTATGGATAAGGGCTTGTGGCCAGACAGAAGCACAGAAGAAAAACGTTATTTAGAACACTTGAATGATGTTGAGGATGGTCGGTTTCAACACTTTGTCTCGCCAATCACGCGGCGCGTTACTAAGGATTTCATGCAACATCACAAAGGCTTAGACTTTGGTGCCGGTCACGCGCCAGTGATTAGTCATGTGTTGCGGCAAGCAGGCTTTGCTATTACGCCTTACGATCCTTTATTTTTCGATGATGCTACCTTACTAAATCAACAATATGACTACATTTGCAGTTGTGAGGTGATTGAACATTTCCACCAGCCAGCTGAAAGCTTTGCTTTGTTAAATCAGTTATTAAAAGCGAATGGGCAATTGTTGTGCATGACGGAGTTGTATCATGAGGGAATTGATTTTCACCGCTGGAATTATAAAAACGATCCGACACATGTATTTATGTATCACCGTAACACATTGAGCTATATTGCTGATAAATATGGGTTTAAAAAGCCAGATATAGATGGGAGACTGGTGGTGTTCAGCCACTAAACCCTGAAAACTGTTTGACGATATCGTCACGTAGTTTGGCTGGCAGGGTAAAAGTGATGGTGACTTTATCAGTGAATTGCTGATCAATAATTTGTCCACGCACTTGCTTCAATTGATATTCCAGCATTTGTAATTGCGGATAATCAATTTCTAATGTGACCTCAGCCATTTCAACCCAGGGAATAATGGTTGCCGCAGCCATCGCCTCTTTTGCCGCTGTGGCATAAGCTCGGGTCAAACCACCCGTGCCGAGTTTAATGCCCCCGAAATAGCGCACCACGCCCACCACTGTATTGATCAATGATTCACCTTCAAGCGGTGCCAGAATAGGGCGGCCTGCTGTACCAGAGGGCTCACCCGCATCATGAAATCGCTCAGTAATAAAACCTTCTGGTTGCCTGATGCGCCAAGCGAAAGCCAGATGATTTGCATTGGGATGTTGGCGCGCTAATAAGCCGAGTTGATGTAACGCCTCTTGCTCGTTATTACAGGGCATGATGGCACCAATAAAGCGAGATTTTTTGATTTCATACTCAGCCTGAACTGATGTGGTGATAGTGAATAATTCGGACGCCATTGTTGCTAGCTATAGGAAAAAGACATGTAACAATTTAACATATCGCACCATAGCAGGTGTTTATCACCCAGCAGAGGATGAGAAGATGAAAGCCATTACAGTAGAACATCAAGCAGAGCAGGCACGTCTTACCGACCTTGGCGTTTATGCATGGCCTATCTGGGAAAAAGGGCAATCAGAATTTCCGTGGCATTACGATGAGACAGAAACAGCCTATATTTTAGATGGCGAAGTCGTCGTGACATCAGCTGATGGGCAGGAAATTGTTCATCTCAAAGCGGGTGATCTCGTCACCTTTGCAGCAGGCTTGTCCTGCCGCTGGGAGATCAAACAAGATTTACGTAAACATTACCAATTTGGTTAACAATCGGGGAATATTTTGTCAGACAGTGAGTTTGTAGTCGGCCAACGATGGGTCAGTAATAGCGAAGCCGAACTAGGTTTGGGGATCATCAAACAATTAAGTGGTCGCCAAATAGAAGTGTTTTTTCCAGCAACCGAGGAAACCCGGTTTTACGCGGCGAATAATGCCCCGTTAAGCCGTGTGATCTATTCAGTTGGTGAACAAGTCAAAACTCGAGAGCAGCAAAGCTTTACCATTTCCACCGTTCAGGAATTCAATGGTAATTATATTTATCAGGGTGATAGCAGTGATGGTGACGCTATCAGTATTCATGAAATGGATCTGGACAGCCGCGTTCACTTTAACAAACCCCAGGATCGGCTTTTTGCCGGTCAGGTTGATAAAAACAGTAAGTTTGAATTACGTGCAAAAACCCTGGCACACCAACACAGTTTGCTGAGTTCGTCTGTCTATGGTCTGTTGGGTGGTCGCGTACAGTTCTTACCACATCAGCTCTACATCGCGCGCAATGTAACGCAACGTTTTGCCCCTCGGGTATTGTTGGCTGATGAAGTGGGCTTGGGTAAGACCATTGAAGCGGGTTTGATTCTACATCGCCAAGTATTAACCGGACAGGTGAGAAGAGCATTGATTGTGGTGCCTGATGCGTTATTGCATCAATGGCTGGTAGAAATGCTCAGACGGTTCAACCTGCGTTTTACTCTGATTGATAAAGATCGTCATGAGGCGTTGACCGAACAGGATGAAGGCAATCCTTTTGATAGTGCTCAACTGGTGCTATGTGGCCTGTCGGAGCTTATTGCACACCCGGATATGCAGGCCGATGTGACCGCTGCCGACTGGGATATGATGATTGTCGATGAGGCACACCATCTTTACTGGCAGGAAGGGAACGTTAGTGACGAATACGCCCTGATTGAAACACTCGCTGCCCAAATACCGAGCCTGCTGCTATTAACGGCAACGCCAGAACAATTAGGTATTGATAGCCATTTTGCACGTCTGCGTTTGTTAGATCCGGATCGTTTCCATGATTTGGCAGCATTTAAACAGCAGGAAGAAGCCTATCAACCCGTTAGTGAACTCATTGACTTGCTCGATGCTGATACAGCGTTAGAACAGGTACAAAAACCCGCAACTCAAAAGCAGCTTGCTGAGTATCTCGATGCCGATTTACTAGCGCAATTGCTTGTTGAGGACACATTCCTAGATGCCAGTCAGATAGCCATCAGACAGTTGTTGGATAGGCATGGCACTGGCCGAGTGTTATTCAGAAATACCCGTGATGTGGTTGCCGGTTTCCCCGAGCGTGTATTGCACCCTTATCCTTTGACCTTGCCAGAAGCTTTACAAACCTCTGACGAACCCGTTTTGCTGCCTGAAAACTTATTAGGTGATGCTTGGTTGCAAACTGATGAACGGGTGCAGTGGTTAGTTGATTTCTTAAAAGCACATCGTCAGGACAAAGTGCTGATTATTTGCGCCCAGGCCGATACCGCGATGGACTTGGAAACCCTGTTGCGGCTCCACCATGGCGTGCGCAGTGCGGTATTCCATGAAGATATGAGTCTGGTGAACCGTGATCGCGCTGCTGCTTTCTTTGCCGAAGAGGAAGAGGGCGCCCAATGCTTAGTCTGTTCTGAAATTGGTAGTGAAGGCCGTAACTTCCAGTTTTGCCATCAACTGGTGTTGTTTGATTTACCGAACAATCCAGACTTGCTGGAGCAACGTATTGGTCGATTAGATCGTATTGGGCAGCACCATGCTGTCAATATTCACGTACCTTTTTATGAAAAAAGTGCTCAGCAAGTATTGTTCAACTGGTATCACCAGGGCATGAACGCATTTGAACGTGTGTTTGCTGCGGGTCAAGTTGTGTCAGCCCAAACCGATGTTTTATTACAGCGGTGTTTGCAAGACAGTAATGATAAAAAAGCACAGTCAGAATTAATTGAAAGTACTCAAGAGATTGTGGCGACAACGCTGGCAGCGATGCAATCAGGTAGAAACCGCTTGCTGGAACGTAACTCGTTCGACAAACAGGATGCCGGATTAATCGTTGCAGAACTGGAAGATGCCACGCGAGCGTTAGAGTTAGCTGACTATATGGATGATGTCTTCGATGCATTTGGTGTCGATCAACAAACACATAGTGCTGACAGCATCATCGTTGAACCGGGCTCTCATATGTTGTTTGAGCAGTTTCCCGCTTTACCGGAGGATGGTTTAACAGCGACTTACCAGCGACATCGGGCGTTGAGTCGTGAAGATATGGCATTTCTGAGTTGGGAACACCCAATGGTCACCGGTGCGATGGATCTTGTCATCAGTAGTGACTTAGGGAACAGCGCTTTCTGTACGCTTGAAACCAGTGCGTTTAACGCCGGTACTTTGTTATTAGAAGCCTTGTTTGTGGTTAATTGTGTGTCGGGAAGACAATTACAGACGAACCGTTTCATCACAGACAGTCATCTTCGATTAGTGATTGACGAACGTGGCAGACAACATCAGGAGAGTGTGCCTGATCGTGAGTTTAATAAACTAGCGGGTCGTATACCACGCGCAACGGCGCAAGAGTTGATTCGCCATGCCAGAGGTCAAATCTCCGGGCTGATCGAACACGCTGAGAAAGCGGTAGTGGCACCACAAGAACGGATTCGCCAGCAAGCCTTAGATGCGATGCATGCAGAGTTAGAAGCAGAACAACAACGACTGCAAGCATTGGCAGAGGTGAACCCAACTATTCGCCAGCAAGAAATTGATTTTCTGGCGCAACGTCGGGCACAACTGGCAGATAGTATACAATCAGCAGAGTTGAGGCTGGATGCCGTCAGGGTCGCGATTGTGACCGAACCATCATAAAGTGGGATAGTCTGGGTTGATGTAAAACGCAAACTGCTTGGAGCGCACATTGTTTAAAAAGATTGCTTTACCTTTCATTATCATCATTGCGGCAGTCGTTATATTTAGTGCGCTTAAATTGACCCGTCCAGAAACAGCGGTACGTGAGCCAGTAGAAAAATCATGGCTGGTTGAAGCGGTGACCGCTGAATTTACCACCATCGCGCCAGATATTACGATCTATGGTCGTGTGGAAACCCCGCGTGATGCCATGCTCAAAGCATCATTAGAGGCCGATGTCGAACAAGTGCACGTGCTAGAAGGTGACAATGTTCGTTCCGGACAACGGTTGTTAAAGCTGGATGACACGGATGTGCTATTACAACGTCAACAGCGGCAAGCCGATATTGACGAAATTCTTGCCTCAATAGACAGTGAGAAAGCACGTTTTAAACGCGATACTGCCTTACTCGACAATCAGCAACAGCTCGTCGCGCTTGCTGACAAGGCAGTGGTGCGGGCGCAAAAGCTGGAACAAACCCGGCTGGCTTCTAAAGCCGCGCTGGATGAAGCGAAGGCGGCATATGAGCAACAAGTTTTGTCGCTTAAGCAACTGCAGTTTGATATTGATGAACATCCTGCCCGCTTAGCCCAACGTCGGGCGGCACTCAGTCGTGCACAGGCATTACTTGAACAAACGGAAGTGAATCAGCGTCGAACTGAGATTAAAGCCCCTTTTAATGGACGGGTAGCCAAACTCAATGTCGCATTGGGGGATAGAGTGCGTGCCGGCGATAGCTTAGTTCAGGTTTATGACTTAGATAATTTGGAAGTCAGAGCACAAATTCCCGGCCGTTACATCAATCAAGTTCGCCAGATGATGCAAAAGGGTAAATCGTTACAGGCTGTTGCACAGTTAGATGGACAAACGATTCATTTGGAATTGACTCGTCTATCAGGAGAAGTGAGGCAAGATAGCGGTGGATTGGATGGACTATTTCGTCTGATTAACAACGTCGAGCCGTTACCATTGGGGACATTTGTTGAACTGCAACTGCAGTTAGCCAAGCAAGAAAACGTGATTGAAATTCCGTTTAGCGCGCTGTACGGATTGGATCATGTCTATTTGATTCAAGAGGGTTTTTTGCAAGCCGTGGCGATCGAGCGGATTGGCGAAGTGGCACGCCCATCAGGTCAAAATAGTGTCTTAATTCGCAGCAATGAAATAGCCGCTGGTGACATGATTGCGATAACCCAGCTCCCGAATGCTATCACCGGTTTGAAGGTGGAGATCGCTGAGTGAGTGACCAGCCCCGTCGAGATTTTATCGGTGTATTTGCCCAGCATAAGGTCGCTGCAAATCTTCTGATGATTATTATGCTCATTGCCGGTACCTTGGCGTTGAGCAAACTTAATACCCAGTTTTTTCCAAACTTCGCCTTAGACATTGTCACGGTAAGTGTTGAGTGGCGAGGCGCCAGTGCGGAGGATGTTGAAGATGCCTTATCCAGCCGGATTGAACAAGAATTAAGGACGATCGATTACGTTGATAAGATGACATCGACCTCATCTTATGGCTCAGCACTGGTTACACTGGAGTTTGAAGAAGGTACTGATATGGGCAAAGCCCTGGATCAGGTCAAAGATCATATTGCCCGATTGCGTAACCTACCGACTGATTCTGAAACCCCCGAAGTAACTCTCGTAACTCGCTATGACAGCGTGGCGCGTTTGTTGGTGACAACAGAAGGAAAGTTGAGTGAGTTACGTGATCTGGTCCATCAGATTGAACATGAGTTACTTGATAGGGGGATTTCACGAGTAAACATCAGTGGGCTTCCCGAAGAAGAAATAGCGATTCAGTTGAGCACACACGAACTGGAATCACTGGGCTTGAGTTTTGAAGAGGTTGGCCAACGTATTGGCGAGCAAAGCCAAGATTTACCCGCTGGAGAAGTGGGAAATGATGAAACGGCGCGTCAGCTTCGCAGTCTGGATCAGCGGCGAGACGCTCGTGCCTTTAGCACCTTGCCGTTAAAAAGTGATTTTGAGGGCGGTTTGCTCACCCTCGACGATGTCGCAGAAATAGAACGACGACCGATGCGAAATCAGGTAAACGTGTTCTACAAAGGTCAGCCTGCAGTCGAAATCGAATTACAGCGAACCGAAAATGCCGATGCACTTGATTCAGCTAAAATAATGGAGCAATGGCTCGATGAAACAAGAGTTACTCTGCCAAAAGGCGTTCAAATCAAAGTCTATGATGCGAGCTGGGCATTAATTAAAGAGCGCATCAATCTACTGCTAACCAATGGACTAACCGGGCTGATTTTGGTACTCGGCGTCTTATTCCTATTTTTGCATGGTCGCGTCGCCTTCTGGGTTGCGGTGGGTATACCGGTGTCGTTTATGGCTGCGCTATCTGTGCTCTATCTGCTGGGTGGTAGCATTAATATGATTAGCCTGTTTGGTCTGATCATGTCGCTCGGGATCATCGTTGATGATGCCATCGTGGTGGGGGAAGATGCCTTATCTCACTACCAAAGTGGTGAGCGTTCATTAACAGCGGCTGAAGGTGGTGCCAGACGCATGTTAGCACCGGTCATTTCATCGTCACTGACGACCATCTCATCATTTCTGCCTTTGATGCTGATAAGTGGGGTAATCGGCAATATTCTGTTCGATATTCCGTTTGTTGTTGTGTGTGTGATTATTGCTTCGTTGATTGAGAGTTTTCTTATACTTCCCGGTCACTTACGCCATTCATTTCATACTATGCATCATGCAGAGCCAGGACGGTTTAGAAAGTATTTAGACGATAAATTTAACTTTTTTCGTGATCGCCAATTTAAACCGCTGGTGACACTGGCGGTGAAAAATCGTTGGACGACGATCACCGCCACGATTGCTTTACTCATTGTCGCCTTCGGATTATTAGCAAGTGGTCGTATATTGTTTAATTTTTTCCCTTCACCCGAAGGCACGACTATCGTTGTAAATGCTCGATTTATAGCGGGCACCCCTGGCTCTCATGTTGAGCGTTTTCTCGGTCATGTTAATCAAGCATTAGAAAAAACCACCAATGAGATGGAAACCGATATTGTGCAAATGGCTGTAACGCGTATGGGGACAGCCGCTTCCGCCAATGCCAGTGGTAGCGGTTCCCAAGTCGATGAACGCTTTGGTTCGATTCAATTAGAAATGATTTCACCGGACCAGCGTGATATCCGAAATAAAGACTTTATAAATGCTTGGCAAAACAACATCCAACTTCCCGCTGGGATTGAAACCTTCACCATTAGCGAGCGCCGAGGTGGCCCGCCGGGTAAGGATATTGATATTCGGCTAACGGGTGCGTCGGCAGACACCTTAAAAGCTGCATCACAAGACATAACGGAAAAATTAAAAGATTATGCGGGCGTTAGTGCGATTGAAGATGATATGCCCTATGGTCAGGAGCAATTGATTTATCGCATTAAAGGACAGGGGGAAGTATTAGGGCTGACCGTGAATAATGTCGGTCGCCAGCTACGTGCAGCATTTGATGGGCAACTGGTACAGATTTTCCAAGATGGTGATGATGAAGTCGAAGTGCGGGTGATGTTACCTGACCATGAACGCAACACCCTAGCGACATTAGAAAACTTTATGGTGCGATTACCTCAGGGAGGCAGTGCGCCTTTATCGAGTGTGGTTGAGTTTGAGTCACGGCGTGGCTTTGATGTACTTCGTCATACCGATAGCCAGCTGGCGATACATACAACAGCCACTGTGGATGCAACGGTCAATAACAACAACGAAATACTTGCAGATATGCAGCAGGAATTTTTACCCGCTTTGTCATCCCGCTATGGCGTCAAAATCGCTTATGAGGGTAGAGCAGAGGAGCAGGCTGAAACAATCGGAGATATGATGCAGGGTATGATGCTTGCCTTTGTCATGATCTATTTGGTGTTGGCGTGGGTGTTTGCATCCTATGGTTGGCCTTTGGTGGTGATGACAGCGATTCCATTTGGTTTGATCGGGGCAATCTTTGGCCATTGGTTACTTAATATTGATCTAACAATTTTGTCCTTATTCGGTATTTTTGGTTTATCCGGTATTGTCGTTAATGATTCGATTATTTTGGTGACATTCTTTAAGCACCTGCGCGAGGCTGGCATGGAAACTCAGCAGGCGATTATCGAGGCAGCCACTAAACGTCTCCGTGCTGTTTTGCTAACGTCATTAACAACTGTAGGCGGCCTCACACCTTTACTGTTTGAAACCTCGTTGCAGGCGCAATTCTTAATTCCTATGGCTGTGTCTATTTCGTTCGGTTTGATGTTCGCAACACTCTTGGTTTTACTGGTTATTCCGGCTCTGTTGTCAGTTCATGAAAGTGCAGTAGGCCGGATGGAAACCCCGACAACACAGCAAAGCAGTCAAATTTGATAAGTTAGTCTTAATAAAAACGATAATTAGTACTAACCGCGATGATGACGAAAGGAAAATTTATGTACGTGACAAAACATTTGCTAACCGCGTTTTTTATAGCCAGTCTGTTTTCTCACGTTACCTTGGCAGAGCAGCTTGAAGCCGAGTATTCAAACCAACTAAGCTTAGCCAGCCTGACCGAGAAGGTGTATCAACGGTTACCTGGAAAGGCCGGTGAAGCAAAGTATGAGCAGCTTCGCCAGGCGAATGACGCGGTGACGAATACGCTGTTTGCTGCACCCGCTATAGCTAATCTAAGTCATTATAACGATGCCATTGGAAGTAGCGATGGTTTTCAGGAGTGGGAAAGTGGTGTCGATCTGCCACTATGGCTGCCTGGTCAAAAACAGAAGCAGCAGGCTCTATCAGATAAGATTGCTGCCGAACTACCTGCCTATCAACAACAGTTGAGATTACAGGCGTCTGGAGAGGTACGTCAGTTACTATGGCAAGTAAAACTTGCCGAAGTCCAGCTTGAGCAGGCGACTATTGCCTGGCAAACAGCACGAAAACTCGAACAGGATGTTGAACACCGCGTTAAAGCAGGTGATTTGCCGAGGACGGAACGTTTGCTCGCAAGCAGTAATACCCTGGAAACACTCAGTAAAAAAGCCGATGCAGCCGCTTTATTAAAACAACAACTCAAGGTATATGCGTTGATAACCGGTGAAACCGCGTTGCCGTCTGTCGTTGTTGAGGAGGTAGCGCCAGCGGTTGATTGGAAGCAAACCCACCCTCGATTGTTATTACAGGATCAGGTCATTGCCCGCCTGCAAGCAGAGATGGGGGTGGCGCAATTTGATGCCGCGGTTAATCCGAATCTAGCTGTGGGTGTCAGACGCGAACGCGGTGACTTTGATGAAAGTTTTAATAATAGCTTGGGGCTCGGTATCAGTTTTGCATTTGACGATAGCCGCTTTAGTCAGCCTGCTATTGCAAAAGCGGGGGCAGAACTAGCTGATGCACAGGTCGAACGACAAGCCTTATTACGTGAGTTAGATACACGCTTGCTAACTCGCCAGCAACAACTTGCGAGCACCCAAGAACAATTAGCCTTAGTCAGCAAACAAGATGCAACCACGCAGCAGTATTATCAGCTTCAAAAGCGAGCTTTTGATTTGGGCGAACTCAACCTGATTGATTTGCTTCGCAGCCAAGTATTGGCAAATACCAGCCAGAGCCGTAAACGTGAACTTGAAGTGCAAATTAAGCAGCAAAAAGCCGCGTTAAATCAGGCGTTAGGCGTAATTTTGTAGACTTTTTTAAATGCACTTCTTAGCCTTAATTTTCTCTTAAGTTTTGGCAATTAACCTAGGCACCATACTTAAAACTCACTGGAGTGATGTATGGAAGCCTTGTTCACGCTGCAATCAGCAAAAAACCACGACTTAGCGCCACAAAAAACAACTGTTTTACCCATCTATACATTGGCATGGGACGATGCCGCGTCACTGGATCGTGGTCTCACCGAGCAGTTTATTCATCAGCGTTTTCAACAACACTATGGCGCCTCAATTATAGACTTTATGCCGAACTTGCTCGCTGCAAAAAATGAGGCAGGCATCACTGCTGCTTTAGGGTTTCAGTTAGCTCAAAAGCAACAACCACTATTTCTCGAGCAATACCTTGATGTCACTATCGAATCGGCATTGAGTGTCATTACAGGAAGCCCGATAAACAGGGCGGGCATTGTTGAAATAGGCAATTTAGCCTCGGCAAGACAGCGAGCGACGCAAACGTTATTTTTGCTATTAGCTGAGATTCTGCATCAGTCGGGTTTTGAATGGGTGGTATTTACGGCAAATCGCTCAGTGAAAAATTGGCTCGAGAAACTCGCCATCGCTACCGTGTCTCTTGGCGAAGCAAATGCCTCAAAGCTGAGCAACAAATCGGTGAATTGGGGAAGTTATTATGACGACAAACCGGTTGTGTTAGCAGCTAACATCCAGCAAGGCTGTTCGAATCTTAATCAACATCCGTTAATGGACGCATTGCGGAAGAATTATCGGCAACAGGTTGGTCGTGCTGTGGTGGCGCTACGGCTATGAGTATTCTAGTTAATGCACTACGTGCTATTGCTGCTTTGCAGCCCGACTCCTTAGCGTTGACAGATAATAAGCGTTCACTGAATTGGGCTGATTTTATAGCGGAAGTCGATCACCTCACGCTTTTTCTGCAGGCGTATAAAAATGAGGTTGTCGCCTTATATGAAGACAATGGCATCGATTGGGTCATTGCCGATTTAGCCAGTCAACAAGCCGGTGTTATTTTATTACCTTTACCGGCGTTTTTTTCAACCAAACAAAGCCAATCGGTGCTGGCGCAGGCAAACGCCATGGCAGTGATTCATAGTCAGCATGACGCACCACTGTTTACCAGTGGCTTATCTACGACGACGGCAATCAATGACAGGCTTCAACTCAGCGCGCTTATCAGTCACTGGAAAGCGGCTATACCTCCGGCAACCAGTAAAATTACCTTCACCTCCGGATCCACCGGATCGCCCAAAGGTGTGTGTCTTAGTGAGAAAAATCAATTCGACGTGGCACAAGCATTACTTGAGAAAACAGCGTATCAAGCGATAAACCATCTCTGTGTTTTACCCCTGAGCACATTATTGGAAAACGTGGCGGGTGTTTATGCCCCTCTGTTTAGTGGGGGCAGCGTGACATTGTTACCGCTCGACACCATTGGCTTCAATGGTAGTAGCCAGTTTGATGTGGCGCAATTTACTCGAACGCTTTCCCGTATTAAGCCTGAAAGCATTATCTTGCTGCCTCAGCTTTTGATCATCCTCTGCGAGGCGGTCACCAAAGGGTATTGCTTGCCTGCCAGTATCAAATTTATAGCCGTTGGTGGCAGTAAAGTCTCTACTGAATTACTTAACCGCTCCCGCGCTGCTGGGTTACCAGTTTTTGAAGGCTACGGCTTATCTGAGTGTGGCTCAGTGGTATGCCTCAATGCCATAGATATGATTAAAGCAGGCACCGTGGGCAAGCCACTCAGTCATGTCGACGTCCGTATACAAAATGATGAGATCATCATTCAAGGCAATGTCTTTCTGGGTTACCTGAATCACCCTGAGAGTTGGCAACAGACCGAGTACGCAACAGGTGATCTCGGCTATCTCGATAGCGATGGGTTTCTCTGTATTCGAGGCCGAAAGAAAAATCTGTTGATTTCCAGTTATGGTCGCAATATCAGCCCTGAGTGGGTTGAGAGTGAACTTCTCGCCAACCCATCGATAGCACACTGCATTGTTTTGGGCGACGCCATGCCTTATTGCACGGCGCTGATTCAACCCCGTGAACAGATAACGGAATCGTCAGTGATTGATCAGTGGATAAAGCAGGTCAATCAAACGTTGCCTGATTATGCACGCATCATGGCGTGGCAGTATTTTTGTGAGCCACTCAGTGTTAGCCGTGGCACCTTGACCACTAATGGCAGGCCGGTTCGACAAGCAATTTCATCATGTTATCAGCAACAAATTAATGACTTGTATAAGGAGCAGGCTTGAATGTCATTTTTTAACGATTTACAGATCCAGTCAGCCAATGCGCGACAACAGCTTTTTGAAGCGCCTATTTTCGAGATGGTTAATAAGGGTGAAGTCACCTTGGAACTTTACATTGCATTTTTAACGCAGGCCTATCATCACGTTAAACATACCGTGCCTTTACTGATGGCCGTTGGGGCAAAACTGCCAGAAGAAAAAGAATGGCTTCGCACTGCGGTTGCAGAATATATAGAAGAAGAACTAGGTCATCAGGAGTGGATTTTAAATGATATCGCTGCCTGTGGTGGTGATAAAGAAGTGGTTCGATGTGGCTTACCTAGTATTCACACCGAGCTGATGGTGGGGTTTGCCTACGACATGATTGGACGGGTTAACCCACTTGGGTTTTTCGGCATGGTGCATGTACTTGAAGGTACCAGCATCACGACAGCCGATAAAGCCGCTGATACGATTCAGCAAGCATTAACTCTTCCAAATAAGGCATTTAGTTATTTACGTTCCCACGGATCCTTAGATCAGGAGCACGTAAAATTTTTTGAAGGCCTCATGGACCGGATATCAGAACCTACTGAACAAGCACTGATTATTTATGCTGCCAAACGTTTTTATTACCTCTATGGAAATGTTTTCAGAGGGCTTACAGGGGAACCGATACCATGCACAGTTTAAAAGACACGACGATTGTTGTTACCGGCGCGGCAGGCGGTATCGGTCATGCGATTGTTCGTCGCCTGACCGAGCAAGGCGCAAGGCTTGTCTTGACAGACAGAGATGCCGTACGGCTGTCGGCATTGAATGCCTCACTGGGAAATAAACATTATGAGTTCGCGGCTGATATCAGCAGCTGTAAAGGTCGCGTCAGCTTGCTCGATTACTGTAGTGGCTTGATGCACATCCCACAAATGCTGATAAACGTCGCCGGGATAAACCAGTTCGCCAAGATAGCGGATTATAGCGACGACGATATTATGCGAATGGTCACGATCAACTTAACCAGCCAGATTGCTTTATGTCGTGATTTTATATCCCTACTGAATACCCAACCTAGTGCAGTGATTATTAATGTTGGTTCAATTTTAGGTAGTATCGGTATGCCAGGATACAGTGTCTATTGTGCCAGTAAGTTTGGCTTGAGAGGCTTCAGCGAAGCATTGAACCGTGAGTTGATGGATAGCCGCACTCGGGTTCGTTATTTCGCGCCTCGAGCCACCCAAACAGCTTTGAACGATGTTCGTGTCAACCAAATGAATAAAGCTCTGGGGAATGCAATGGACAGCCCTGAAAAGGTCGCGGATGCTTTAATTGCTTTTATCAAAAAAGATATTGTTAGTACCTATCTTGGCTGGCCAGAAAAGTTATTTGTCAAAATCAATAGTTTATTACCGACCTTAGTGGATAAGTCTTTCCGCAAACAGCTTCCTATCATCAAACGCTACCTATAGTGGAGGACATCATGAAATATGTGATTTTTTCTTGTTTTGTTTTTATCTCTGCCTCTGCGTCGTCGATAGCCTTGGCTGATGCGATTACTGATATAAAACAGTTACAAAAAGACTGGGCTCAGACCAATTACAAGCTGACAGATACAGCTCAACAAACAGCATTTAAGACACTTGTTCAACAAGCAACAAGTGTCGTTAATCGCAATCCTGATACCGCAGAAGCATTTATTTGGCGGGGAATCATTCAATCAAGTTATGCGGGGGCGAAGGGAGGCTTAGGCGCGCTGTCACTTGCTAAAGCAGCCAAAGCCGATTTCGAACAAGCGATGATATTGAATGACAAGGCGCTAAATGGTTCGGCCTATACCAGTCTTGGCACACTTTACTTCAAAGTGCCGGGCTGGCCATTAGGCTTCGGTGACGACGATAAAGCAGAAACCTTGTTAAAAAAAGCCTTGACCATTAATCCTGAAGGCATAGATAGTAATTACTTCTATGGTCAGTTTTTGTATGAAAACCGCCAGTATGGGCTGGCAGAGCGGTATTTGCTTAAAGCACAACAGGCACCGGCGAGACCTGATAGACCTCTGGCCGATGAGGGGCGCCACAAGGAAATAGAGGCAACATTGCAGCAGCTACATAACCAATTAAATACTAAAAAACATGCAGGTATTATTAATTGAAGATGATCCTTCACTGGCTCAGGGCCTGAAAACGTCACTGAAACGTGAAGGATTTATCGTCAACCATCTGCAGTTGGGCAGGCTCGCTATAGAGAGTGTCGCTACAGCGGCACCTGACATGGTGGTACTTGATCTGGGTTTACCTGATATGGATGGCCAGGATGTTCTCCGAGCCATACGAAAAATCAATGCTGAATTGCCCGTTTTGATACTGACCGCGCGATCATCCCTACAAGATAAGGTCGATGGTCTTGATGGCGGGGCTGATGATTATCTTGCAAAACCCTTTGATACGGATGAGCTTCTGGCTAGATTACGCGTTTTTGAACGCCGGCTGAGTAGTCTCAAACATGCCGAGTTGGTGGTGGGTAATGTGGCGATGGACACCAAAGCGCAACAAGTCAAAGTCAATGGTGCCGATCTGGAACTGTCGCGAAGAGAATATATGCTGCTCAAAACCTTGATGGAAAACGTCGGTCGCGTACAAACGCGGGATAGCCTTGAAACAAAGCTTTACAGTTGGGGAGATGAAATTGCCAGCAATGCTATTGAAGTCCATATACATCATTTAAGGAAAAAGTTACCTGAGCAATTCATACGAACCGTGCGCGGGGTAGGCTATACCATTAAAGCCTTATGAAATCGATCCGTATTTACCTGCTACTTGCCCTGATTGCGACGATTACACTGGTTAATTTCGTCTCTCTTTTACATGGCTACCAAGCCAGTATGGAGAAAGCACAGAACCTGTTTGATGCCAGGCTGGAAAGTACAGCCAGACTGATTGCTTCTGCCAACTCTGCGCAGGTTGCCGACCAGAACATCGCCGAACAACAGACACCCAATACCTATTTCCAAATCTGGGGAAGTGGTGGTCAGCAGTTGCTAACGCGCTCACGCAATGCACCAGATGAGATTATTGGGCAACTTGATGAAGGCTTTCATGAGGTGAACCATGCCAGTTATCGTTGGCGAAATTATGTGTATCAGGATCGCCACCTGAATCGATGGGTTGTGGTGGCTGAGCGAATTGATATTCGTTATAGCCTGGCTGAGGAAGTGGTTTTAGAGTCTTTGCTTCCTATTGTTATGGCGATTCCGCTCTCAGCGTTGATTATCTGGCTCGCCGTCGGGGTTGGGCTTAAACCGTTGAGTGTGCTTGCGCAACAAATCAGACATAAAAAAGTCGATGATCTGAGTCCGATAAAAATGGAACGGGTGCCAAAAGAGCTGACAACGGTAGTCAATAATACAAATGCTCTCTTGATTAGACTGCACGATGCGTTTTCTCGAGAACAACGTTTTTCAGCCGATGCTGCCCATGAGCTCAGAACCCCAATCAGTGTCCTTAAAGTGCATCTACATAATCTCAAGCAACGGTTTGGTGATACCGACGAGGATATCGCCTTGTTAAAGACGGGTGTTGAGCGAATGGGGCATCTGATTGAACAAATTCTGGCGCTCTATAGAACATCGCCCGACCAGGCCGCGGTAAAGTTTGAAGACATTGATCTGACTAAACTTGTGCAGTCTGTTGTAGCTCGTGATTTTGAACAGTTTGAACGTAAGCAACAACGCATTGAGCTTGATGGCGAGAAAATCCTTATTAAAGGTAATCAATTTGCCTTGGAAACCTTAGTGCAGAATCTACTCAGTAATGCCAGTAAATATACCCCGGAACACGGTGATATCTATGTTTCCATCAGTAGTAAACTAGGTGAGGCCTTGCTTCAGATAGAAGACTCCGGACCGGGTATTCCCACAGACATGCATGAACGGGTGTTTGAGCGGTTTTATCGTTTACATGGCGATCAGCATGCCAGCGATATTATTGGCTGCGGACTTGGGCTGACAATCGTTAAAGATATCGCGGCAATGCATCAGGCTGAGATTGAGTTGGGTACGTCACGGTTTAAACAGGGCTTACGCGTTAGTGTGCGGTTTCGTTTAGAGGAAAAAAAGTAATGCGCTATGCCTTACTGATTATTGCGCTTTGCCTGTCTATCACCCCAGTTTTTGCCGGGCCGCCAGTGTTTACGCTGGAAATCAAAGAGCACTTGTTCTTTCCCGATGAAATCACCATTCCGGCAAATACCAAAGTGAAATTACACGTCAAAAATCTCGATGCCACGGCGGAAGAGTTTGAGAGCTATGAGTTGAATCGTGAAAAAGTTATCGCTGGTAATAGTGAGGCTATTATTTTCATCGGGCCACTGGATAAGGGCGTTTATCCCTTTTTTGGTGAGTTCTTTCCTAAAACGGCACAAGGCAAGGTGATTGTGGAGTAACTATGTTATTAAATGCCGTTATCATTACGTTACGGGAAGTGCTTGAAGCGTCACTGATTATCAGTGTTTTTCTGGCCTTGAGCCAGCTTCTTGAGCGCAAACTGAGCTGGCTGTTGCTAGCGATGTTTGTTGGCGCTGTTGGCGGGTTTGTTTACGGTCAAAATCTCGGTGCTGTCTCAATGGCATGGGATGGTATGGGTCAGGAGCTGGTGAATGCCGGGCTGCACCTGCTGATCTTTCTCTCTTTACTGGTCTTTATGACCTCTGTACCGCATCAGCACAAAAAACGTTGGCGCATCGTCACGCTCATTGCCACTATCACAGCAGTGGTTGTGGCAATAACACGCGAAGGCTCTGAAATTATTCTTTACCTCAGTGGCGCGATGAGTATCCCCAACATGTTACTGCCCGTATTGATTGGCAGCATTGTGGGTGCCGGGATAGGTATCAGTGTGGGTATTTATTTTTATTATCTTCTTATTAATATGCGGCTTAAATATGGTATGTGGCTGGGTTACCTATTTCTGCTTTTAGTCGCGGGAAGCATGATATCGCAGGCAGTAGAGTTCTTGATTCAGGCAGATTTCATTCATGCCGGAAAACCGCTCTGGGACAGCTCAAATCTCATCAGTGAGCGTTCGGTTATCGGTCAATTGTTGTATGCGCTAGTAGGATATGAAGCGACGCCTGCACCAATACAAGTTGTGGCCTATGTAAGCAGTATTGCCATCATCGCTGTTGCCACGGTCATCAGCTATCAATTCAGGACGCCTCCCCATGATGATTAAGCGTCGTGTTTTCATGGCCTTGTCGCTGCTGCTTGTTTCTAGCCATCTTCAGGCAGATGGCTCAGCGATTGATAAGGTTTACCATCCCTATGTTCAGCCATTAGAACGTGAGTTGGAATGGCGCATGGTCAGTGCTGACGGCGATCATCTGCAGCGACTCGGTTTGGGGCGCTCTGTAAACGATAAAGTATTCATTGAGGGTTACTTAATTGCTGAACAAGAGGGAGACAACTTTCACCTGCAAGGCTATGAATTAGAAGTCAAACTGCAACTGACTGAACAAGGTGAGTACGCTGTTGATTGGGGGCTAATCACAGAAATTGAAAAAGCCCACCAGGAGGATGAGTGGGAAATTGCCAGCAGTTTATTGATGGAAAAACAGTGGGGACGTTGGGTTGGTGCTGCAAACTTCTGGCTGGAGTATGAATGGGGAGAGGATGTTGATACCGAGTTTGAAACTGCGCTGGCTATTCAAAGCCGATATCGTTTGTCACCCCAGTTTGAGCCTGCCATTGAGATTTATGCCGGTGAAAATACACGCGCCATCGGACCGGTGGCTTTAGGCGATATCCGGTTTGCAGCAGGCAAGCGATTACACTGGGAGACGGGAGTATTGGTGGGGCTTGATAACCAAACCCCGGATGCGACTTTGCGGTTGTTGGCAGAGTTCGAATTTTAATAAGCTTAGTTTAACGCTTGCTCACGCATTCTTTTTTCGAGATCATTCCAAAGGCTGAGTTTGCTAGCTTCACCGACGCGTTGTCCATCACCACGTGATTTTGCTAACCATAAGCCGCCACCATTGAAACTGTAGACAGGCACTAAATCTCCGCGCTGACTGGCGGGTTTGATATCGACAATCAGATTGTCTAAAACCAAGGGCACTGAGCGTTTAGTTTCAAAGTAGGTTAATACCATATGCGCTTGGCCTATTTCTGTTGCTTTTACATAAGTGATACGCAGTTTTTCCTCGGGAACACCCAGTTCTTTGAGGGTAAAGTACTTAGCAATAGAATAATCTTCACAATCGCCGGCACCAATTGACAGCATTTCAAGTGGTGTTGCCCAGTAGTCATTTTTATTCCACAAGTCGATATCATTTAAAAACAATACATTGGCATTAAAAAACGTATTGACCAGTTCCAGTTTCTCTCTCTCAGTGAGTGCGTAATTCTCACTGTCATTGAGCAAATCACGCCAACCTTCCAGCCGCTTTCTAGCAAACTTGTTGTACTGATTCTCCACACTTTGCAATAGCTGCTCGGTGATGTTGAACTTTGCCGTAATAGGCAAAGACAACATCAGCAGGCTGGCAAAGATTAATACAAGGAGTCGGCGTGAGAACGGCATAGTCCAATGCTTTTATCGGCTGATACCGTATAAGCCTGCCTGTTTGACAAACTCGAAGTCATCATCTGCTTTCACTGACTCAGCCAATACCTTAATTTCGACTAAGCTGGCCACTTCCTGAATGATTTCAATAAAATCAGGTTTGTTGACATTGCCTCTTATATTTTCTGTCACGTTTCGTGACAGACGAATATAGTCTATGTGCAACTCACGAAGCATATCGGTCGTAATAATGTCTGAGGAATAACGTTTGAGTAAGGTGGTTGCGCCTAAATTTTTGACAAAACTGCTGAAGCTGGCAAAAGCGGCCAGGTCTTTCGCAGCCGCATACGCCGTAACAGAAAAAGCGAGCAAATTATTCGCTAGTGTAGTTTGTTCCAGTCTGGCACTTAGCCATGCATGAAACTCTGCTGATGCCACCGAGACCATAGAGAGGTTGATGGTGACAGGTACTTGCTGATCAGCTTGCTCCATTTTGTGAATGATCTTATTGATGATGCATCTATCCAACATTTCAGCTTGATTGAATTCCTGAGCCATTGAGAAAAAGGTGCCAATAGGAAGCTGCATACCATCGCTGTCGGTCACCACTGTAAAGGCCTCTTGCATGACTTTTACTGGCGCAGCACCGCTATAGTTGAATGCCTCAGCAGTAAAGGTGATTTCAGGCGTGTTGTTATCAATTGTTTGATGGATGATAGCTTTCCATTCTTGCTCTGATCGAGAACTGATGGAGTCTTGTTTAATGAAGTAAGCATTGAGGCCGATGATCCTAGCTTGTTCGTATGCTTCGATCATGGCTGGCATGAGTCGATCAAACTCACTGGATCTATCAAATAAGACGATGCCTGTGTGTACCATATCTTCAATATCGTAGCGTTGCCCCAGATGTGTTACATCCTGCTTGAGTTTGTCGGCTAAAACTGTGATGGTCTTCTCATCTGCTTCTGGACACAACAGCGCAAACTCAGAACCATACAACCGATAGGCATCACCGTGGTTTGCAACGCATTGCTTCAGCGTTTGGGCAAACTCACGTAGTAAAGTATCAACAACGTCATTACCTTTGTCTTTGCTAATCTCAGCAAGATCGTCAAATTTGATATAGATGGCGTAGCCCGTTTGGCTGGCAGACATGGCTTTTTTTACATCAACATCAAAGGTGGGTTGATTGAATAAGCCCGTCAGAAGGTCTCGTTTCAGACTGTCATTCAGTGAGTCCAGACGACTATTGAGGCGGGCGATGGTGTCGCCAATTTTTTTCGACATACCATTCATTGATGTCGCTACCTGACGAACCTCACGGGTCCATGGTAATTGAGTGATGGTTGTAAAATTACCAGTTGAGATTTCGTTGGCTTGTTTTTGAATATCTTTTAGTGGTTTTAGAGTAAACCGCAATACCAGCATTAACAGCGCGAAAGCAGCAAGAAAGATAAGAAAAGAGTAAAGCAGGGTTTCTTTGGCTTGCTCGTAAAGCTTCAGGTAGGCATAAGCAGGGTTACTGCTGACATGAATCGTGCCTGAGATAGTCCAACCAGAGCTGATTTCTGAGACTGCAGTCGCGGGTTGCATCGGTAATAATTGAATGATCCAACTGGGCACGCCTTCCATTTGCACAGGGTTGGTTAATTTGACTAAGTTTTCACCATCGACGTTTTCTAACCGCATTTCTTTGTAGTAACCCATATCGAAAATGGCATTCATCATGGTTTGTAAGATAGGGTCTTGCTCGTCGCTCATATGGGGACTGAGTGATAAGCCTAACGATGTCGCGGTGTCTTGAACATGAATCTCAGATTCAACTTCCAGATAATTACGAATATTGCTCATACTCAGCAAAAAACTAACCGAGAACACAATCAGGAAAATCAGACTGATAAGAATCAAAAGTTGTTTGGACAAAGACATAATGAATTTCCTCGAAACAGGCCCATGCCTAAAATTAATACGTTACCTGATGTATGCCAGCTAAAGCGATTGTTTTCAGGTAATTTATCGTTAAACGCTCTCACAATACCTTGCGCTGTGAAAGCAGGCAAGAAACACGTAATAGAACGCTAAGGCTTTTGTTTTATATAGCTGATTGCTAGGATCGTTATTTACTTGCTCTAGGACCTTTATATGTTAACGACCATGATGCAGATGGGACTGCTGATTGCCTTTGGTTCAGTTTGGCAATTGTTGGCGCCGAAGCATATTCCGGCCTTGGCGCATCGTCGTGCCTTAACCGATTTGGTGTTTTATATCCTGCTGCCGGCTCTGGTGTTAGATGTGATCTGGGGAGCATCAATTGATGTGACGTCGATGAAAATTTCCCTTGTTGCCTTATCTGGGCTAGCGGTCTCGGCGCTGTTAATGTGGTTCATGCTGCGTTTTTACACAACCAATCAAGCACAAAAAGGTGCATTGATGATGGCGGCGATTTTTCCCAATGCGACCTATCTGGGCTTGCCGGTGACCAATCAGGTTTTAGGAAGCTGGAGTAACTCAGTAGTACTGCAATATGACTTGTTCGCCTGTACGCCGGTGTTGATGACGCTGGGAATTTTGATGGCACATCATTTTGGGTCAACCGAAAGATCGGTTCATCCTTTGCGTGAATTGACCCGGGTGCCACCACTATGGGCTGTGGCTGTGGCCATGATATTGAATTTACTTGCTGTGCCTCGCCCCGAGATTGTTCACAACACCCTGGCGACGCTCTCTGGCGGCGTTGTACCGTTGATGCTTATTGCTTTGGGAATGAGCCTCCGGTGGGACACCATCAGACTACGTTTCTTACCTTTATTATTGCCCGTGAGTGTGATCTCATTACTTATCGCACCGTTTATCGCGCTTGTTACCAGTTACGGATTAGCAATGCCTGAACAGATAACAACCGCTGTTGTGTTATTAAGCGCCATGCCTACCATGATATTTGGCATTGTCATCTGTGAACGCTATCAATTAGATAGTGCTATTTATGCCGCCGCCGTGTTTTTAACCACGTTAATCAGTGTGGTGTCATTAACGCTTTGGTTTCATTGGTTACCGGCAGTGTGATCAGACCACTCAAAGCCTAATTTTTCGATGGCTGCTATCATCAGTGTCATCGCCTGTTCAATATCATCGTCTTCTCCCCGAAGACTGAGCTCAATGTAGGGAACATCGCCCAAGTGGGGTAGGCTCGACAGCAGTAAGTTAGGAAAGGCATCCACGATCTCATTCATGATCTCAAGCAGATCCGACTCGCGACCTTTGGTAATAGTGATAATACGTTCAGAACGCGGGCTTAAATCGCGTAAATCCTGATAGTTATTATCCAGTATCCACTCAACCATCGGCCATGCCATTTCAGGGAAACCGGGCATGAAGTGATGATTATCAATACTAAAGCCGGGTACGCGATTAACCGGGTTGGGAATTATACGGCTGCCTTCTGGCAAATGACCCATCAAAATACGGTTTGGATATGCTGAGTCTCCATATTGCGCCTCAATTTCACGAACGGCATCAGGATGGGGCTCTATGCCAACTTGCTTAACTAAAGCAACCGTCTGGCGAGTGCGATCATCAGGTGTAGCGCCAATGCCGCCAAAGCTGAAAACGAGATCCGGCGATGTCATTGAAAAACGTATGACTCGTTCCAGTTGTTGCGCATCATCACCAACAATGATGGTCCAACTCAGTTCTAGACCACGGTCAGCAAGAATCGACTGTAAGAAAGCAAAGTGTCGATCCTGGCGTTTACCGCTCAGAATTTCATCACCAATAATCAAAGCACCGATTTTCATTACGCTGGTTGTTCCTCTCTATTACGCATGAAATCAGCCGTTTGAACGAAAGAGGACATCAGCTGTTCTGCAAATAAATTATCCAAATTCAGTTTTTTTAGCGCCTGAGCCATACAATAAAGCCATTGATCACGTTCTTCAATGCCGATAGGGAAAGGCATATGTCTGGCACGTAAGCGTGGGTGACCATATAGATCGGTATAGAGTGGGGGACCGCCCAACCAACCGGTCAGAAATAGATATAATTTTTCTTCGCTGATTTTGATATCTTCAGGGTGTAAGTCCCGTATCAATTGAGTTTGCGGTGTATCACACATGATTTGGTAAAAGGTTTCGCACAAGGTTCGTACACCGTCCTCACCACCAATTCGCTCATAAGGTGTTGCTATCTCTGCCATGGGATCATCTTGAATAAAAAGCATTAGTTTAACGTGCTTGTTATGACCAATAAAGTGAATCAAGGTTGCGACAGCCGACTCAGACACGGATAATTGTCGAGTCTTTTAAGCAATCCTATGAGGAGAAAATCCTATGAGTGATAAAATTATTATGCGTACCGGTGAAGCACTGGTTGGCGGTGGTCCAGCATTTACAGCTGCAGAACCTGAAGTTGTTATTGGTGAATTAGACGGTCCATTCGGTACGGCGTTTGCTAACCTGATGGGTGATCAAGTTCAAGGTCACTCACGCGTTTTGGCGCTGATGAACACAGATATGCAAGTTCGCCCAGCAACTCTGATGGTATCGAAAGTTACTGTTAAGAAAACGGCCTACACCAACATCCTGATGGGTACGGTCCAAGGCGCTATTGCTAACGGTGTTCTGGATGCAGTGCGTAACGGCACCATCCCTAAAGAAAAAGTAAATGATCTCGGTATCATCGTTTCTGTTTGGTTGAACCCAAGCATTACAACTGTTGAAGATTTGGATCATGAAGCCTTGTTCAATATTCACCGCGAAGCAACACGTCGCGCGCTTGAAAAAGCAATGAACAATGAACCAAGCATTGATTACCTGCTGGAAAACCAAGAAAAACTGGTTCACAAGTACTACCAGAAAGAACTGGACGCTAAGGCATAAAATAAGAGGAAACTCAACGAGTTGAATGTGGTCAATCAGTATGAGGATTGATTCACAGCCTCAATATATTAACGGTCTGTCTGCTAATAGTAGATAGGCCGTTTTTTTTGGTATGTATAATGAAAGCATGATTGATTCCGCCCAGGCCGAAATGGATATTTATTCCATAGAAAAACTGATGCATGAAACCCGACAATTGGCGGCAAAATACCGCCAAACGACGGGTAGTACGTTACCCGTAACCAGTGAAATTGCACGCTTTGACGCGGCTCGCGCCCTAGATTTAGTCTTAATTGATGATGCAAATAGCCATATTGATGCGATAGGTCGAAGTGGCGATCGCACAGATAAACGGGTCATCATCAAAGGCAGAGCCATATTTGACACAACACGGGCGAGTCCTCGAATAGGTCAACTTAATCCTGAGCAGGACTGGGACTTAGTTGTGCTGGTGTTGTTTGATGAGAACTACGAAGTCGATGAAATATTTGAAGCTAGTCGCGAAGCCATTGCCGATGCACTTGATTCGAAACGAGACAGTAACCGCAAAAAACGTGGTGCGATGTCGATAGCGCAGTTTAAAATCATCGGTCAGCGCGTCTGGAGTCGTGAAAATGGCCCTGAGCAGGACGTTTGGGATAACCAAGAGAGCTAATTAAAGGGAGTCGATATGAGCGTGGGTGGATTTATATTCTGGGGTTTGGTGGCTGTTTTACTGGTTTATATCGTTATTCTTTACAACAATCTGGTCAGTCTGAAACATAATGTCAGTAAGGCATGGTCTAATATCGACGTGTTACTCAAACAGCGTCACGACGAGTTACCCAAGTTAGTCGAAACCTGCCGTCAATACATGCAATATGAACAAGAAACTTTAGAAAAGGTAATGCAGGCCAGATCGTCGGTTGCTACTGCACAGCAACAGGGTGATATCGCCCAACTTGGACAAGCTGAGGGCGCATTGCGTTTAGGCTTAGGCAGTTTATTTGCGGTAGCAGAAGCCTATCCTGATTTAAAAGCTGATGAGACTTTTCAACATTTACAGGCCAGAATTTCGGGGCTTGAAAATGCGATTGCAGATCGGCGTGAATTCTATAATGAAAGTGTGAATATCAATAATGTCAGGATAGAGCAGTTCCCCGACCTTATCATCGCGCGCTTTTTCAATTTCAAAGCATTTACCCTGCTTGAGTTTACAGAGCAGGAAACGGTTGATGTTAACTTACGTAAGCTTTTCGACTAAACAGTGCAGACGTTCTTGGCGCGAGTTGCTAGCGAATTAAAACAACTCAGTGACGTAGAGTTCTGGATAGGGTTTTCGGTTGTTTTCGTCATCGCGGCTTATGCGTTTTGGCGAATGGTGTGTTGGTTTCAACACAGTAAACTCATAGAAAACACGCCCACTGCGCGTATTCGATCTGCTCCGCAAGGCTATATCGAACTTATTGGTGAAGCCAAATTGATGGATGGTCCACCGATTGTGTCCCCCTTGTCCGGCACACGCTGCACTTGGTATGAATATAAAATAGAAGAAAAAGTCCGTGAGTATGATGGAAAAGGACATTTTCGCTCTCGTTGGCGGTTGGTGAAAGAACACATTAGTGAAGAGATTTTTTTACTCGCTGATGACAGTGCTGAGTGTGTTATTGATCCCGATGAAGCAACAGTGATTACTCGTGATAAGCGGGTCTGGCATAACCATGCTATCGCTCCGCCACGACGATATACAGAACGAACAATACTGGAAGGCGAGCCAGTTTATGCGCTTGGATTATTTAAGACAGTAGCCAGCGTTGAAGATAATACAATACGTAAACAAGTCAGTTTGAAGTTACGTGAATGGAAAAATGACCCAAATCAGCTGTTACAACGTTATGATACCGACCGAGATGCTGAAATCAGTGCGAAGGAATGGCAAAAGGCACAGTCTGATGCCACGCTGGCAGTTAAACGGGATATTGGCCAACGAGCAAAAATGAAACAACTGAGTATGTTACGAGTAAGCCCTCATAAAAGTCAGCCTTATATACTGTCCACAGTGCCAGAGCATAAATTGGTATCACGCTACCAACGCCGTGCCGTATTGGCGATGGTCGGCTTTATGAGTCTCGGAGCAATGCTAGTTTGGGCCATCAATCAGCGTTTGGTAATGTGATGCAAACGGATATAGAACAACTGTTTGCAGAGGGTGGATTGCTTTCTAACCATGTGGAAGGCTACAGCGCCCGAACACAACAGATTGAAATGGCAGAAAAAGTCAGTGAAGCACTGGCAAATAACGAAGTATTAATTGCTGAGGCAGGAACCGGCACCGGAAAGACCTTTGCCTATCTCGCTCCTGCGATGCTTTCAGGTCAAAAAGTATTTATTTCTACCGGCACTAAAAATCTACAAGATCAATTATTTAAAAAAGATTTACCGAAATTACGTGAGGTGCTTTCTGTGCCTTTAAAGGCTGCATTATTAAAAGGTCGTAGTAATTATTTATGTCATCACCGCTTAGCCTTAGCAGAGTCTGAACCAAGTGCCGTTTACCAGCAACACACATTGCAAACATTACGTGAATGGATGGGGAAAACATCTTCCGGTGACTTGAGTGAGACAGATCTGCTGGAAGAGCAATCACCGCTTTGGCCCAAAGTAACCTCGACAATCGATAATTGTTTAGGACAGCAATGTCCTGATTATGACGATTGTTTCATTGTAGAAGCTAGACGCAAGGCACAAGAAGCCGACATTGTTATTATTAATCATCATCTATTAATGTCCGATATGGCATTAAAAGCGTCAGGGCAGGGTGAGGTATTACCCGATGCCGATGCATTTATCATCGATGAAGCGCATCAATTACCTGCCATAGCCAGCCAGTTTTTGGGACACCGTGTTAGCAGCCATCAAATCCAAGAACTGAGCCGAGATAGCATCCGAGAGATGGAGCTGGATGCGACGGATATGGAAGATATTCGCCAGTCTGCAGAAAAAATCGACAATCGATTGCATCAATTTAAACTGACGCTTGGCGATAAAGAGCAACGTCTCCCGTGGTATCAAGTCGTTCAGCAACAAACCACGACTCAAGATGCTTTAGATAGTTTGATAATGGCTATTGAAAAATTAGAACAAAGCTTGGAGCCAGCGAGTGAGCGGGGTAGAGGACTAGAGCAATGTTATCAACGCTGTCAGGAAATCATTAAAAAGCTGAATGTTTTTAGTGATAATGAAACCGATGATAATCTGATTTTGTGGCTTGATGTTCGCGGTGCTAGCTTTATTTTGCATGCGACACCGCAGGAAATCAGTCAGCATTTCCAACAATGGATAGCAGACAAACCGAGCGCATGGGTCTTTACCTCTGCCACCTTAACGGTGGCCGGAAAATTCAATAATTTTATACAACAACTAGGCATTGATGACCCAGTGACGAAAAGTTGGCAAAGTCCTTTTGATTATGCCAGCCAGAGTCTTTTGTATATGCCATCCATACCGGTTGAGCCTTCAAATAATAGCTATAACAGTCACATAGCGAATATAGCTAAAGCAGTTATTGAATATAGTCAGGGACGTATATTTCTACTGTTTACCAGTTATAGAGCGTTACACGAAGTGGCTGATGCCTTACAGGATATGGAGTATCCAATATTGGTTCAGGGAGCAGGGGCGAAGAGTCAGCTGTTAGCTGAGTTTCGAGAACACGGCAATGCTGTGTTATTAGGCACCAACAGTTTTTGGGAAGGTGTCGATGTCAGAGGGGAAGCCTTATCCTGTGTTTTGATAGATAAGATTCCTTTTGCTTCACCGGGGGACCCGGTTTTGGAAGCCAGAATTAATCATTTACGTGAGCGGGGGGGTAATCCATTTCGTTCGATTCAGATTCCATCAGCAGTCATCCAACTCAAACAGGGAATAGGCCGCCTCATCCGTGATAAACGCGATTACGGTGTTTTAGTGTTATGTGATCCGCGATTTCTAAGTAAACCTTACGGTAAGATTTTCATGCGTAGCTTGCCACCCATGCCGATAACTCAGCAACTTGATGATGTTGCCGAGTTTTTTTCACTAAAAGCCACTGTTTAGTTCAGATCGGCGGCATATTGCTTGAGTACTGCCATTGGGATGATCTCAGTCGCGCGTTGATGTGTTCCTGCCAAATAGATCTTGGGTGCCATGTCATGCTCATATGCCTCAAGCCAGCGTTGTGCGCACAAACACCAGCGATCTCCTTCCTTTAGACCAGGAAAGCCAAATTCTAATACAGGCGTGGTGAGGTCATTACCGCGAAATCGCGAGTACTCAAGAAATGCTTGGTTTACCTGCACGCACACTGTGTGTTGACCATAATCGGCGTCACTGGTATTGCAACAACCATCACGATAAAAACCAGTTAACGGTTCTTTACTACATGTTTCGAGTGGTTCCCCAAAAACGTTCAATGACTCATCTATATCCATTACTCACCTTGAGCAGTTCATCTGAATGAAACGTGACGTGATAAAAAGGGCTAATTAAGGTGTATTTTACCGGCCAACTTTTCATGTATTGATAACTCAGGTACATCCAGTGTCATACTGACATTAAGAGTTTCGGTACCTGATAGTTGACGCTCATCCAGAGCTCGCAGCACAGCGTGCTCAATTTCGCGCTGTGCATTAATGCCGACTTTTTTCAGGAATTTGCGAATATCCATATTGAATGTGTCTTCATTCATGATATTGCCCCTTTACGAATTAATCGTATTTTAGATATTTAAACCTAGCGTCATCAGGCGTACCGGGTAAGGCGCCATCATCAAGACCGGGTTGCCACATCACGACTTCTTCAATTTTCTTAGCCAGTTCAAAGTCTTTATTAGTGATGCCTTTAGCCGCATGGTTCATCAGTTTAACAATAACAAAAGCGTAAGAAACAGTGAGATCGGGGTGATGAAATCCTGCCTCAGCGAGATGTCCAACAGTATTGACCACCATTAAGGTGCTTTTCCAACCACTCGTTTTGTACTTACGGCGGATCCAGCCATTTTCCAGATACCAATGAGGAAGCTCCTCTTTTAATATGGCTTCTACTTCTTCATCGCTATACGTTTTGTCGTTATTTTCTTCTCTCCAGCCCATTGTTTTTCTCCTTAGTTTATAACTGTATTGTACGCTCAGTTAGACATATATAACGATGACTGTCAAAGGTTGAACTAATGCCGAAAACGGCTTGTATCAATGCGTTGAAAGAGTAAGATGAAAGTGTGTATAACTTTCTTGAAAGCAGAAGGAGGAGGGGATATGAATGATGTAGCCAGCTTTAAAGAAATCGGGTTTCTATCTGAACATTGCAGTCATGGTGATTTTGCGACAGAAATTAAACAAAGCGGCCACTACATGGCTTGCATGGATCTTAATAAGCTTGCTCAACAGATTTTAAATCATTGTCATATTCACCCTGATGACGAAAAAGAAGTCTACTTAACCCTTCATTTCCAACGGATGTTGTCGCATTTTCAGTCAATAGTCATCATGTCAGAGCGCGGTATGACGCATCAAGTTGAAGTGATGACACGCTGTATGCTCGAGTTGCTCATTAACCTGGTTGCTTATCATCAAAATGCAGATGTACTGAACGCCATGATTGTCGGTAATGATGACCAACGGCGTGAGGTATTGATTAAGCTATTAAACGAACAAGAGCGAACACCGACATTCACAACATCAGAGATGACGTATTTAACCGACGTAATTAACAGTGCCGATAGCATCGACCGTGAAGATATTCATGTCTTCATGAAAGCGGAACTTGCAGGTCTGTTGAATGAATATCGCACAACGTATCAATTATTGAGTGAAAGTGTTCACAGCTCATTACATTCCTTACAAGCCGATCTTGAGGTGGATGAACAATCAGACTCGATAATTGGCATTAACACTTGTGCCGATCATCAAGACCGTTTGTCCTCATTGATGTTAACCGCAGCTGACTATTTAGTTTCAGGAATTGAAATTATCCTGCAACTTCACAAACAAACTGATCAAAGCAACGCATTGGAAAATGTTAAACAACAACTCCAGAATGTTTGGCAACACACCGTTGTTAAAGTCTCGCATCGCTAATTCTTAAAACGCGTTATTCAGCAACCTAAGTACTCAAATTACGCTCAGATTTTTAATTCTGGGCGTAATAGTAGTGCTTTAACAAATCATGTTAGTAAGTGACCACATCATTCCTATGCTCTGTTAGTTAATACTTAATTTAACATAATATATATTATACGAACTTAATATAAAAACCAAAAGAGTGTCTAATACTCGTGTTCTTTAGATACTGTATGTTCAGAATTTAAAATCTATATGTTCTTTTTCGAACAACATGAACACAAATTAAAAGTTGGATTACATTGTAGGTTTAAATTGAGCTGGCTCAATATTGCAGCAATGAATTCTTACTTCACTTAATAGATAATTCTCTGGAAGTTTTATTCTGTCAAAACCATGACTATCGATAATACGAGCGCTATTGACTTGAAATAATTACTCCTTAATTTTAATCCTCGGCCAAATAATATTGATAAGCGTCAAGTCTGCCGGTGTATAGTAAAAAACAGTATAAATAGAAAAGTATTTTTGTATTTACTGCAAAGAAGGTATTGATGAGTGTTCAAGCCAAAACGGAAGACCTGGAAACATTCATTGCCGTGGTAGACAGTGGCGGCTTTTCGTCGGCTGCATTGTTACTTGATCAGCAAGTGGCTAAAGTCTCACGAGCAGTGTCCCGACTGGAAGCTGCGCTTAACTGTACGTTGCTCAACCGTACCACGCGACGGATAGAGTTAACGGAAGAAGGTCATCTGTTTATCGCTTATGCCCGTGAAGGTTTGACAGCACTGGAGAAAGGCGAAGATATGCTACGTTTGATGCATGGAAAACCTTCTGGTCGCTTGCGTGTGGATGCAGCCAGCCCCTTCGTGCTGCATCAACTGACACCACTCATCAGTGAGTTCACGACGTTGTATCCAGACATCCACCTCGACATCACCTCACACGACAGCATTATTGATTTGCTGGAGCATAAAACCGATGTCGCCATTCGCCTCGGAGACCCGAAAGACTCCAATATCAATAGCCGGCTTTTAGGCCGGAGCAAGTTACGTCTGGTCGCCAGTCCGGATTATCTGGCCAAACAACGTGAGCCCCATACCGAGTCGGACTTGATGTCACATCGCCTGATTGCGTTTACGGATGCACCCAGCCTGAATGACTGGCCGCTCATTAATAAAGTCATGCTGACGTTTGCTATCGGTGCCAGTAGTGGCGAAACAGTCAGGCAGCTTTGCCTGGCTGGTCAGGGTGTCGCCCTGCTCTCAAATTTCATGATCAGGCAGGATTTGAATCAAGGAAAGCTCGTTGAAGTGCTGCCCGGCTCTATCGCAAGTCCGAACCGCCGCGAGTCAGTTCAGGCGGTTTTCTATAAAAACAGTGCCGTCTCCTCGCGGATAACGGCACTGCTGGATTTTATCAAACCGAGGCTTACGCTATAAGCAATTAAAAAACACTACGGATGCTACCGCCTTCGGCACGGATACTAGCACCATTCATGATAGCTGCGCGTTCACTACAAATAAATGCCACGATATTGCCGATTTCCTGCGGTTCGATCAGCCTGCCGATAATCGACGATGACCGGTTTTCAGCCATAAACTGCTTCTCTGCTTCATCCGGCTCAAGCTCCGGAAACACATCCTGGATAAATTTCTGTAAATTGTCGGTACGTGTCGGTCCCGGAAGTACGGCATTAACAGTCACTTCCGTGTCCTTGGTGAGTTCTGCCAGAGCACGAGAAATGCCCAGCTGCATGGTTTTAGTCGCCGTATAATGTGGCATTTCTGGTGCAGCCATCACGGCTGACTCACTGGAAATAAACACGACTCTGCCCTGCCCCCGATCCAGCATGCCTTTCAGGTAATGACGTGCCAAACGCACCCCACTCATGATGTTGATGTCAAACAAGCGTTGCCAAGAAGCGTCGTCTTCATCAAAAAAACCTTCGACCTCGTAAATACCCAGATTATTAACCAGAATATCGACTTCCGGCACTTGCGATATAGTAGTTTCCACCCCCACCTCTGTTCCGTTATCAGCGACCAGTGGCACAAGATTGGCGCCTGGCATAGCTAAGCGTTCAATGGCGCTGTTGACATTACTTTGTGTGCGACCGTTAATAATGACGCGAGCACCTTCCGCAGCTAAGGCTCGTGCTATTTCCAGCCCGATACCACCCGATGAGGCTGTCACCAGAGCGGTTTTATTTTTAAGATTTAAGTCCATATTTTTACCTGTCAGTTGTGTTTAAGACAGGCCTAGTCTGGCGAATTGGAGAGCGCACAAAAACCGCATAAAACGAAAAAGCAATTTGTTAATTACGCAATAGTATCCGTAGAAACGGTTTCTTAATATGGCGTCTCACATCTCAAGTTAAGTATGAATAGTATTCTTTAAAGCTATGATAATAAATAGCTAATATGCTTTTCATGCGGCAGCTTTATCACTCCACTGAGGTGGTTGTCAGCACTCCAAAAGCAGGAACACTTTAACGTAGCAATTTACGGTCAGTATTAGCATTACCTAAGAAAAACTGCACGACTCGCCCTCTCATCTGTTTTTGATAGCAAGGACAGCAAAACTGTTTTGTCATTGCTACGGTTAATCGTTCAGCGCGTGTTTGCTAACGTATGCTCAAACTAAATTCAGGAGTATGTGATGACCAGCCTTTTTGACACCCTCCCCTTGGTGGGAAAAATATTGAAGAACCGTATTGTTATGCCACCAATGACGCGTTCCCGCTCCACCCAGCCTAGTGATGTTCCTAGCCCGTTGATGGCGACCTATTACAGTCAACGTGCCTCGGCTGGTCTGATTATCAGCGAAGGAACGCAAATTTCTCCGCTGGGCAAAGGCTATGCCTGGACACCAGGTATTTACTCAACAGAGCAAATTATCGGTTGGCGCCAGGTTACCGATGCGGTACACGCTGCCGATGGGACTATCTTTGCTCAGTTGTGGCATGTTGGTCGTGTGTCACATCCGGCGAATACGGGGGGCGTCACCCCAATATCACCTTCAGCCATTCAGGCTAAAAACGTCAAAGTGTTTATTGATGACAATGGTCAGACAGGCTTTGTCGACAGCGTCATGCCTCGCGCTATGAGTAAAGCGGATATCGATAAGGTTATCGGTGAATATGTACAAGCAGCCCTCAACGCTATGTCTGCCGGGTTCGATGGGATTGAACTGCATGCCGCCAATGGTTACCTCATTAACCAATTTATTGACTCCCAAAGTAATACCCGTACAGATGAATATGGTGGAAGCCTCACTAACCGCCTGCGTTTTTTAAGTGATGTTGTCGCCGCTGTTAGCGATGCGATAGGCTCAGAAAAAATCGGCGTTCGTCTGGCACCTCTGACAACCTTAAATGGCACCGTGGATGATAATCCACAGCAAACCTATGAGGCCATCGCAACGTTACTGAATCAATATCAGGTGGCCTATATCCATATTGCTGAAGCAGACTGGGATGATGCACCGCTGATGCCACTAGACTTTAAACGCTCACTACGCCAACGCTTTGGTGGGATGATGATCTATGCTGGGAAATATGACAAATCGCGGGCTGAAACCGCAATAGCCGAAGGCTGGGCCGATATGATTGGCTTTGGCAGGCCCTTTGTGGCAAACCCTGACCTACCTCATCGCTTAGCCCAAAACCTGGTACTTAATACACATCAGCCTGATACCTTATTTGGTGGCGATAAAAAAGGTTATACCGATTACCCTAGTGCCAAAGAACAGTTTTCATCGGCCTGTGCATGAGGAAATCGATCATTACCCTGAAGTTTCGTGATTCAGGGTAATGATAATTCTGCTTTTTGGGTGCAACTTGTCAGTGCGCCAATGAAAAACCACGTAATACGTGAAGTCTGCTAATGACAATTAGCCCCATGGCATTCAGACCAATTATTTCAAGTACTGCCATTGTGACAAAAAACGATACTATTGTTACTGAAAAACCGACGGCATTTTGATACGTACCGGACGTCTTTGAGGGGATTTACCTACTCTTATATTGATATTCTCAATTTATTTATGTCTGATCCGTGTCGGTTTTTTCTCTCTTCCCCAATACGGAACTTCCCTATCGTGATCAATAAGGTGATAACGATGAGCCTCCAGTGATTCCTTATTTTTAGGGTGGAAGACTTTACTATATGCGATGGTCAAAGCAAAAAAAGTAATCACGGTAACTGTCACCCCTACCCAATCAGCCAGAGCCATGTTGTGAATATCCATCGAGAAAATCTCAAGTAATTGAATTGTCATCGTCTTATCCTTGAATTAGGCAGCTGAGGCTTGATTAGCGGCTTCTCGTGCTGTGGTTTTGGTTGCTAGATAAATAGTAACCGACACATTCCACAACATCAGACAGGCGCCAGAGAAGAAAATTAGGCCGCCAATAGCCCTCATTGCATAATATGGATGCATTTGAGCTACAGACTCGACGAAGGTATATGCCAGATTTCCGTAATCATCGTAAGCACGCCACATCAAGCCTTGCATAATGCCGGAGACCCACATAGCAGTGATGTAGATTGCTGTACCTAAAGTCGCCATCCAGAAATGAACATTGACTAGACGTGTTGAATAAAGCTTTGTATCCCATAGTTTCTCTACCATGTGATAAATAGCGCCTATTGACACCATTGCTACCCACCCCAGCGCCCCGGCATGAACATGCCCAATCGTCCAGTCTGTATAGTGAGATAAAGCATTCACAGTTTTGGCAGACATCACCGGGCCTTCGAACGTCGACATGGCATAAAAAGCCAGCGATACGATGAGAAACCTGAGAATATAATCCGTTCGGAGCTTGTCCCAGGCGCCACTCAAGGTAAACATTCCGTTGATTGCACCACCCCAAGATGGGATGATCATCGCTAATGAAATAGCTGCACCAAGCGAGCCGGTCCAGTCAGGTAATGCTGTGTATTGAAGGTGGTGAGCACCCAACCAGACATAACCAAAAATCAATGCCCAGTAATGGATAACTGACAGCCTGTAAGAATAAACCGGACGGTTTGCTTGCTTAGGAACAAAGTAATACATAATCCCTAAGAATCCAGCAGTGAGAAAGAAACCAACGGCATTGTGCCCCCACCACCACTGAATCATGGCATCCTGTACGCCTGCAAAGATGGAGTACGACTTCCACATTTCAACAGGAATAACCAGACTGTTAACGACGTGCAGATAGGTGATCATGATCATCATAGCCAAAAAGAACCAGTTCGCCACATAGATATGTGAGACTTTTCTTATGGCCAAGGTCATGATGAAATTATAGGTGTAAGCCAGCCATACTGCTGTTATCAATATATCGAGAGGCCACTCCATCTCTGCATATTCTTTAGATTGGGTATACCCCATTGGTAGAGTGATAATTGCTCCGATGATGACTAAATTCCATCCCCAGAATGTAAACCAGGCTAACTTATCACTCCATAGCGCTGTGTGACACGTTCGTTGGACAATATAGTAAGCCGAGGCCATTAATGTCGAGCCGCCAAAAGCGAAAATAACTACATTCGTATGGACTGGACGTAGACGACCAAAACTCAGGTACGGGTTATCAAAATTCAATACAGGCCAAGCCAATTCGGAAGCGATCCAGACGCCTACACCTGTGCCGATCACAAAGTAAACACACGCCATCACTAAGAACCATTTCACAATATCGTAATTGTATGGTTTGGATTCCATTTTCTTTTTCCTACTAAACGTTAAATTACAGCGCGACGTCTGAACAGTGGCTCAGGCTCAATTGCCGACCCTGAGTATCGTGTGCTAATACCGTTCAGACCTTTCATAGCATCTAGAATGTCTTTATCTTCTCTGACTGCAAAGCTGTTAAAACCACAACGATGCATATGTGTCAGTTGGTCTCTCAGCACATCGCCAAATGCCCTGAGCTCCCCTCTCCACCGCAGTTGAGTTCTAAGTTCAACAGCTTGAGTGTATGCACGACCATCAGTAAATTTTGGAAAGTTGAGTGCAATTAGTTCAATTTTGTCTAACCACGGCTCAACAAGATGAACGTCAGTCTCATTGTCCAACCAAAATGCTTTAGGGGCAGTTGCATAGGCTTCAGCTGACTCAAGCCATTCCTTAAAAGGTATAACCAACATAGACTTAGGCCATATCGCTTCACTATTTTCTATCGCATCAACGAGATGCCAATTATCGTGTTCACTGATTTCTGGCTGAGATGAGTTCACTAGGCTAATAACATTATTCATTCTGCAGTCTCCATGGCGGGTGCGTAGACACGCTCTTTGAATGGGGTGATACCTATTCTTTGAACCGTATCGCTAAACTGCTCTTCTAATTCACGGTGAGTGATGAATACTTGTACTAACTTGTCTATGACTTGAGGAACATCGGCTGCTTTAAACGAGGGCCCAATCACTTTACCGATCCGGGCATCTTCACCCTGCTTGCCACCAATCGTGACCTGATACCATTCACTCCCATTCTTATCGACGCCAAGAATGCCGATGTTGCCTACATGATGATGGCCACAGGCATTCATACAACCAGAAATATTGAGATCTAACTCACCGATGTCATGGAGATAATCCAGATCTGAAAAGTGTTGCTGTATATCAGCTGCCACTGGAATCGATTTCGCATTGGCAAGTGCGCAGTAGTCACCACCTGGGCAGGTAATCATATCTGTTAAAAGGCCAATGTTTGAATGGCCGAGATCTGCCTGTTTTAGTGTCGACCAGACATCGTAAAGGTGTCTTTTTTGAACTGATGGCAGGACTAAGTTTTGCTCGTGTGTGACACGAATTTCGCCATCTCCAAACTGTTCAGATAAATCCGCAATAATATTCATTTGGGTAGCGGTCACATCACCTGGTGGATTGTTAGGTCCAGGTTTAGTTGAAATGACAACACTCAGATAACTTGTATGCTTGTGATCATGGGTATTTTTATCAACCCAGTTCGAAAATGTATGATCACGTGCTAAAGCTGCTTCATATTCATACGTTGGTGCTTCGACTAAGGACGCTGACTGAAATTGTTCTGCAACACGCTGAAATTCAGTTGCCGTTAATTCACTAGGCCCATTCTTGATTTGCTGCCATTCTTTCTCGACTTCTTCTGCGAAAACATCGATACCTAAGCTCTTCACTAAAATTTTAATCCGCGCTTTGTAGCGGTTATCACGTCTTCCGTGACGGTTATATACTCGCAGTACAGCTTCGAGATAAGTGAGCATGTGTTGCCATTCAAGCCCCTCTTTCAATCTTTGACTAAGAATTGGCGTACGTCCCAATCCGCCTCCAACCATGACATCCAGTCTTAATCCCCCGTGAGTGCGGTTGATATAAATACCAACGTCATGAGTGCGTACCGCAGCCCGGTCTTTTACCGAGGACGAGACCGCGATTTTGAATTTACGAGGTAAAAACAAGAACTCAGGGTTAATCGTTGACCACTGTCGGATGATTTCAGCAAATGGCCGGGGATCGACAAACTCATCAGCTGAAACACCAGCAAAGGCTTCTGTGGTGACATTTCTGACTGTGTTCCCAGAGGTTTGGATAGAATGCATTTCTACATCGGCTAATCGTTCAATAATTTCAGGAACCCGATCCAGTTCGATCCAATTGAACTGAATATTTTGCCTTGTTGTGAAGTGTCCATAGTCTTTGTCAAACTCAGTAGCTATGTCACCGAGTGTTCTAAGTTGTTTGCTAGAAAGTGTTCCATATGGGATAGCTACTCTAAGCATGTAGGCGTGCTTTTGTAGATAAAGTCCATTTTGTAATCTCAGCGGGAGAAACTCTTCTTCAGTTAGTTTACCTGCCTGATACCGCTCAATCTGGTCGCGAAACTGAGCCACTCGCTCCCTGACGAGTGCTTTGTCATAAAAGTCGTATTGATACATGCTCAACCTTATTCTTTATGGTGTTATGAAGACGGCGTCATAGCTGTCTGAAATGTCATTTGTATTAACAGATGTTGCAGTAAACCGGATGTCATGAAGTGTTTCTTTACCTTGCTGGTTCATTGGTAAACGAACGAGCGCTGTGACAGGGACAATTTTTCCTGGCTCCACAATGTATGTTTTATCTAGGCCATCTATAAAGGCAGCTTCTAAGCCAGAAATCTGATATCGGATCTCGAGTGAAGAGTCGGTTTTATTGAGTAACTTCAGCGTGTATTTGTTTTGAATATCACCATTACTCATACGAATAAATAACGGTTTTCTTTCATGAATCACGCTGAATTCAGTTGGTGAAAAGGTTGAGAAACCGTAAATGACACCTATAACTGAAAGCAGCATGATTAAACTGTAAACAATTACGCGAGGACGTTTTATCAGTGGGACTGTGGGTATCCCCTTATACAATTCCTTATAGGATGCATAGCGGATTAGGCCTCGTGGTTGTTCGATTTTATCCATAACGCTGTCACAAGCATCAATGCAAAGCCCACAGGTAATACAGCCCTCTTGCTGGCCTTTACGAATATCAATTCCAGTAGGACATACCGCTACACATAATTTGCAGTCTATGCATGCACCTTGGTTTTTTGATTCTTGACGAGATAATTTTCCTCTTGGCTCGCCACGTTCCGCATCATAGGCGGGTAATACAGTCTCTTGGTCATACATAACGCCTTGTAAACGTGCGTATGGACAGAGCCAGAAACAAACCTGTTCACGCATAAAACCAGCAAACCAGTAGGTGAAGAACGTAAAGGTTCCCATTACTATCCATACAGGTAGTGGTGCGGTTAGGGAAAAAATATCGGCCCATAACTGGAAGCTATCAGTGAACCAGGCTGAGAATGTAATGCCTGTCAGCATCGCTATTACAAGCCATATACTATGCTTGGCAACCTTGTTTGAAACCTTTTTTATAGTCCATGGGGCTGCCTGAAATTTTGCTCTTTTTTGTGGTGTGTTACCTTCGAACTTGCCTTCGATAATGGTGAAAACTTCAGTCCATACCGTTTGAAAGCAAAAGTACCCACAAAAAACGCGACCAGCGACGCTCGTGGCAGCAGCTAATAATATTGCGAAAAATAGTAATGTCAGTGACAGTACCCAAATATCTTGGGGAAAAAGTGATAAGCCGAATAGGTGAAATTGCTGGTTTGGTATATCGAAAAGTACGGCCTGTTTTCCATTCCACCTTAGGTAAGGACCTATGAAATAGATTAGCCAGATTGCCATGCCAAAGTTTTTGAGCGTGCGGAACCGCCCTTTCATTCTCTTAGGCAAAATTTTTCCATGCTCGCCAGTATTGACCTCCCATTCCGAGAGGGTGTCATAGACTTCAACTTTGACTGGAATATCTATTAATTTTGACATGGTGTTCTCCTAGCTAGCCAATAGCTGAGCCGTATTACTAGATAATGGATTTAGAGCGTGTTTGTTTGGCATCGCACAAGTCAGCCAACAAGGTCAATCCATGACGCAGCGCCGGATAATCACTAGCACCTCCTAGCGAAACCCTAACCGCCTGTACTCGGCTACGCGTACTGACAAAAGCTGTAGAGGGAACAACAGACACGCCTATCCGGCTGGCACGCTCAGAAAAGTCCAAGGCTCTGGCGCCTTTAGGAAGTTGTAACCATAAATGAGGGGCAACAGGATTCGTCAGTAATTTTTGTGTATCTAAAATGGCGTTTGCCAACTCTTGTCGTTTGATATTTTCTGCTTTGATAGCATCGACAATATGAGTGATATGACCTGTGCGTATCCATCGTGCAACAACGGCACTCATTAGAGGTGGGGCCATTATGCTACTAATACGCATCTCTTCTGCTAGCGATAAGGCATCATCCAATTGAGGTGCAACAACATAAGCTACTCGTAGTGCGGGTGATAAGCATTTAGAAACTGTGGCGATATGCCAGGTAAGTTCAGGAGCCAGGCTATAGAGTGCAGGTAATGGCTTATCCAGAAACGGATAATACGGGTCATCTTCAATCAGTTTGAGATCGTGCTCTCTGGCGAGTTCTGCAAGTTGCAGACGTCTCTCCAGAGTCAGCGTCGCCGTAGTCGGGTTATCAATATTCGGCGTGAAGTAGAACGCATCTGGCTGATGTTTCTTGATAACTCGTTCCAGATCTTCGGGAATGATGCCAGATTCGTCCATTGCTACGCTGAATACATCAAGCTGAAGATGATCAGCAATTGAGCGAAGGCCCGGATAACATAACTCCGGGGCAAGGATAGACTTTGCCCCCGTCCTCTGTAAATAACTCAGTATTGAGTAAATGGCACTATGCGCACCACTGGCAATTAGAATCAAATCAGCACTGACTTTTTCTAGCTTCTGAGCTAACCATAATCCCCCTGCTTCTCTATCATCTGGATGACCAGCTGTTTCTTGATAGCTGAGGTGGTGCAGTGGTTTTGACGAAGAAGCACTTAATTCTGTGAGTGTTGCAGCAATATCCTGCTCTATATAGAGATGCGGCGGAATGGGTGGATTGTTCATACTCAAATCAAGGGGTTTTCCCTCGGTTATATGTATAGAGTTGTAATTAGTAAACGCCGTCTGAGCGATGAATGTGCCACTGCCAGCCTGAGCATCAACAAGTCCTCGTTTTGCCGCTTCATTCATTGCTCGTGTCACGGTAGTCAGATCGATGCCAAGATCATTAGCAATTTGTCGCTGAGGTGGCAGACGATCACCTGGTTTGACGACACGGGTCTTAATATCAGACTCAAGTGCTTCAACCACACCGATATATTTCACTCGTGCGCTTTCAATAATTCGTGGATGCCATACCGCCATTTTCCACCTCGTTAATTCCATACAATTTAGGTATAAAAATCATATCCTAAAACACTATGTATGCAATAAAAACATACAAATAACTTGTAAATAAGCAATTGTATGGATTGAATTTTTCGTATTCACATACAATTACGTTAATGTGGTGAGTAGGAAGTTAAGCTGCTGCGCAAACACTGCAAAAAAAACAGTGGATGTTGAAAGAAAATCTTAGTTGTGGAGTAAATATATCTAAGAGCTGAAATGTTGGCGTGAAGATGACAAAAGTGGCTTTAAGATGATCCGACATGAAACCTGATAAATAGTTTTATAGTCGAACCAAGCCTCTTTTACTGGGAGTTATAATTACCTAAAAAGCCCAACTAGCGAGAATCGAGCATAATGCTTGGAGAATTAGGCAAGCGAGTGTGTTACTGAACTAATATAGTAAGGCATAGTCACTATTTGTGATTGCTATAGAGTTCAGGTACCAATGCCCAAGCAAAATCACCAAGATAAAAATAATGAGCTGATGCTGAGAAATAAGCTGGCAAAGCTTATTAGTCAATATGCTCCAGCTGACGGGCTGTTTGAAGTCTGTCCCGGTGTTCGGGTTCTCAGAGAGTCATCTCAGGATGCTAAGCCCGCTCGGAATATCAGCCAACCCGGAATGTGCATTGTTGCACAGGGTGCAAAGCGTGTTGTATTGGGCAATGACATCTTTGAATATGATAATTCCAGAATGGTGGTTTATTCTACTGAAGTCCCTATTTCTGCCAACATTATCCGGGCGAGTATTGATGAGCCGTATTTGTGCCTGATTATCGACATTACACCACAGAAACTTGCAGAATTGACTGCTAAGGCCTTCCCCCATGGCCTGCCCAGAGTCCCAGAATCTAGAGCGATTCATATTGGCCCCACTAACCCTAAGATAGTGGATGCCGGGATTCGGCTGTTGGAGTTATTTTCAGAGCCTGACGATGTTGATTTGTTAATACCGCTTGTGTTGGATGAAATTTTTATTCGTCTTCTCAGAAGTCATATCGGTGCTTTAGTGGCTCAAATTGGTATCACTGATTCAAATCTACAAAAGGTGTCAAAAGGGATTTCCTGGGTACGAGAGCACTACGCACAACCGATGAAAGTGGATCAGCTTGCAGCACACGTGAATATGAGTGTGTCGGCATTTCACCAACACTTTAAAGCTGTTACCACGATGAGCCCACTGCAATTTCAGAAAGAATTACGCTTGCATGAAGCCAAAAATTTGATGCTATCTAAAATGATGGATGTTAGTTCAGCCAGTCTGCAGGTTGGCTACGCCAGCGTATCTCAGTTTAGTCGCGAATACAGTCGTCTGTTTGGTGTTTCACCAAGCAAAGATACGCGTTCCGCCTGACATCACTACGAACGAACTATTTAAAATTTACTATAAACAAAGTAAGGGGTTTATGAATGAAACTCACGATTAATGAACAAGTGCACGAGCTGAATGCACCCGATGAAATGCCCATTTTATGGGCGCTTCGTGATGTGCTGGGTATGACCGGTACAAAGTTTGGCTGCGGTAAATCGTTGTGTGGTGCCTGCACCGTGATGCTTGACGGAAACCCTATTCGTTCTTGTGTGACGCCAGTTAAAGCAGCAGAAAATAAGTCGATCACGACAATTGAAGCCATTTCTGAACAAAAAACCGGGCAAGCGATTCAAAATGCCTGGATCGAAAATAATGTGCCGCAATGTGGTTACTGTCAGTCTGGTCAAATCGTGTCTGCCACGGCTCTATTAAACGCTAATCCTCAGCCTAACGATGAAGATATCAACAATGCGATGAGTGGCAATATCTGTCGTTGTGGTACTTACAACCGCATTCGTGATGCCATCAAGCAGGCTGCAAACAAGCTGGAGGCCGATCATGAAGGATAAAATCGCTAATATCAGTCGACGTAATTTTGTTAAAGGTTTTGCACTGAGCGGTCTGGTGTTAGCCGTTGGCTTGCCCGGGTTATCGACAGCTGCAGAAGCCAAGCAATATGGTCGTGATGGCATGCCTCATGGTTGGGTGGATAATCCTTTAGTCTTTGTTTCCATAGCAGAAGATGGCACGGTAACGATTGTCGCCCACCGCTCGGAAATGGGCCAGGGGGTTCGCACCAGTCTTCCGATGGTCGTTGCAGATGAGATGGAAGCCGACTGGGCTCAGGTTAAGGTTGTCCAAGCCTATGGTGATGAAGAAAAGTTTGGTAACCAAGATACCGATGGTTCACGCAGTGTTCGCCACTTCTTTATGCCGATGCGTAATGTTGGTGCTGCTGCACGCATGATGCTGGAAACGGCCGCTGCCGCTCTGTGGTCGGTGCCAGTATCAGAAGTCAAAGCGATGAATCATAAGGTCGTGCATGAGGCTTCTGGTCGCTCAGTAGGTTTTGGTGAACTGGCGCAGTCTGCGTCGAAGCTACCTGTACCTGAGAGAGAGTCACTCATATATAAAGATGCCAGTGATTTTCGATACATCGGTAAATCTGATATGAAGCTGGCTGATGGTGAAGTTATTGCAACAGGCCAGACTGAATACGGCATGGATATTCGTTTAGAAAACATGGTGTATGCCGTTGTTGCTCATCCCCCTGCTTATGGTGACACGCTGGCATCGTATGATGATAAAGAAACGCTTAACGTCCCCGGTGTTATCAAAACGCTTACCCTTCCCTCAAGTGCTCCTCCGGCTGTGTTTAACCCGTTAGGTGGTGTTGTTGTCGTTGCTGAGAATACTTGGGCAGCGATTCAAGGGCGTGAAAAGCTAAAAATTGAATGGAAAGCTGGACCGAATAGTGATTATGAGTCCGCAGCGTTTCGTGAAAAAATGCAAACGTCAGCAAACCAAAAAGGTGGAAAAGTTTTAAGACAACTGGGTGACAGCTATCAGGTACTCGAGGACGCAGAAGCAACTATTAGCGCAGATTACTACATTCCACACCTTGCACAAGCCCCGATGGAGCCACCAGTGGCAACCGCTTATTTTAAGGGTGATTCCTGTGAGCTATGGGCGCCAACTCAAGCGCCACAGGCGAGCCGGGATACAGTAGCGAAGTGGCTTGAACTAAAACCGGAGCAAGTTAAGGTTAACGTGACTTTGTTAGGGGGTGGTTTTGGGCGTAAGTCTAAACCGGATTTTCTGGTCGAGGCGGCACTTACTTCAAAAGCGTTAGGCGGAAAGCCAGTAAAGCTGGTATGGACGCGGGAAGATGATATTCAGCATTCCTACTTCCATACGGTGTCTTATGAACATCTTCAAGCCGCCTTCGACGAAAATGGTAAAACCCAGGCCTGGCTGCATCGCACTGTTGCGCCTTCAATCGCCTCAACGTTTGATGCCAGCTCTGTACATCAAATGCCGATCGAAATTGGTATGGGGGTTGTGAATATCCCCTTCTCTATTCCTAACATCCAATTAGAAAATCCGGCAGCTGAAAATCACACCCGTATTGGTTGGTTTCGCTCGGTTTCTAATATCCCTCATGCTTTTGCTGTGCAATCGTTTATTTCAGAGATGGCACATCAGCAAAACCGTGACCACAAGGCGTTGTTGCTGGAACTCATTGGTGATGATCGTGAAATTGATCCACGAATGTTACGTGATGAGTGGAACTATGGTGAGTCACCCGAGCAGTACCCGCTTAACACGGGACGCTTACGTCGTGTGATTGAACACGTTACTGAAACAGCGAATTGGGGTAAAAGCCTGCCTGAAGGCCAAGGCCAAGGTTTGGCCGCCCACTATAGTTTTGTGACGTATGTGGCTGCTGTCGTAGAGGTAAAAGTAAGTGACGATGGTGAGGTATCAGTGCCTAAAGTTGATATTTCGGTTGATTGTGGCCCACAGGTAAATCCGGAGCGAATTCGCTCACAGGTTGAAGGTGCCTGCATTATGGGCATTAGTTTGGCGATGCTCGGAGAAATCAGCTTTAAAGACGGTGTTGCTGTTCAAAATAATTTTGATGGCTATCAGGTCAGTCGGATGAATGAAGCCCCTGCCGAAATCAATGTTCATCTGATGCCAGCCAATAGCTACGATGATCCACTAGGTGGCGTCGGTGAACCAGGAATGCCACCGATAGCGCCGGCTTTATGTAATGCCATTTTTGCTGCGACGAAGAAACGTATTCGCAACCTCCCTATACGCTATCAATTGGAGGCATAGATGCAAAGCACTGACATTACTGTGCTCAAACAGGCGCAGCAGTGGTTGACTGAGGGGTATTCGGTTTGGTTAAGCACTGTATTGAAAACCTACGGCTCGAGTCCACGCCAACCCGGGGCGATGTGTGCGATTCGAGAGGATGGCGCCTTGGTAGGCTCCGTTTCCGGTGGTTGCATCGAAGACGATCTTAAAGACAAAGCGCTGCAAGGCACATTAACAGATGATGAAATTGTATTTCTGACCTACGGTGAATCAGTTGAAGAACGTGATCGGTTTCGTCTGCCTTGTGGTGGCACCTTGCGTCTTGCTGTAGAAAAAATAACAGATGCGACGTGGCTGCTCGAGGTGTTATCAGCAATAGAGCATGGACAACGGGTTAAACGACGCGTGTCTCTTCACAGTCGAGAAAATGTTATAGAGACTGTATCGCAATTTGATAAACAGGTAGAAGAGCAACAAAATCAGCTGGCATTTGTTTATGGCCCACGCGCTCGCTTGTTATTAATTGGGGCTGGTGAAACCTCAAGCTATCTCGCCAAGATGGCATCAGCACTGGATTATCAGGTCATGGTGGCTGAGCCACGTGAAGACATGCAGTTAACTTGGCAGTCAGACGATGGTGAACTGCTGGCAATGATGCCAGATGATGCCGTCATCAAGATCAAGCCTGATTTTAATACCAGTATTATCACACTGACTCATGATCCCAAGCTCGACGATATGGCGCTGTTGGAAGCATTGAAATCAGATGCCTTTTACATAGGCGCCCTGGGTTCATCTCGGACTAATGCTAAGCGGCGGGAAAGATTGGCTATGTTTGATTTGACCCAAGAGCAAATTTCTCGCTTGCATGGTCCGGTAGGTTTGGATATTGGTAGCAAAACGCCGGCAGAAATTGCTGTTTCCATTTTGGCGGAGTTAGTGAAGTTGAAGCAGAGTCAACAACATCAACTTCAGCATCCAAAGATTCGTGCAGTCAGTTAAGGCTAATGTCTGTTAATACAGTAGCTCCAATCATATTGGCAGCAGGTCAATCAACACGATTTGGCTCAGATAAGCTGTTATATAAATTTGAGCATGATAGAAACTATGCACCACTGTTAATCCACACTATAGCGCGTTGGCTTGCAGTATTTGAGACTATAAACCTCGTAGTAAGCACAGAAAACGCTGAGCTCGTGTCACTTATAAATGAGGGCCCATATTCATCGCAGGTGACTCTGATTGAAGCATTACATGCAAAAAAAGGAGTCAGTAACTCCATCAAGGCCGGCATCAAATCGAACTTGGGGGCATCAGCATGGCTTATCGGGCTTGCTGATATGCCTTTTGTATCAGAAAACGTCTTACTTCAATCCAAACATGCATTAGAACAGAACGCCTCGATTACAGCGCCCTTTTTCAACCATAAAAGGGGAAATCCTGTAGGTTTTTCAGCAAGATATGGCGATAACTTAATGTCTTTAAAGGGCGATGTTGGAGCAAAGGCTATTATTCAAAACGATAAACAGCTGATACACAAAATTGCTAGTCCAGATGCTGCCATTTTTCATGATATAGACACTGTTGAAGATTTAAGAAAATCTAGCGTTGACGCTTTTTCATGAGAGTCACCGATAAAAGACTAATCACTTTCTGTTACTAGAATGTAGACTTAATTTTAATAGGTGTCGTTCTTGGCATCAGTTGAGGAATTTACGGTGCCATTAATTTCACGTGAGAAAACCAATGTTCTTATTCTAGTGATTTGCCAGTCGCTGTTCACGGTTGCTGCAATTACAGTGATGACGTTAAGCGGTGTCGTGGGTTATCAGATGAGTCCTAACCCTGCTCTGGCCACATTACCAATCGCATTGATGATGCTGGGAACCGTTGTCTCCACACTGCCTGCTTCGTTATTCATGGCAAAAGTCGGTCGTCGAGTCGGTTTTATCGGTGGCGCTTTAGTGGGTGGCATCGGTGGCGGCTTGCTTAGCATGGTTGGTATTGCACTGGATGCATTTTGGCTATTCTGTGGCGGAAACTTGTTACTGGGCTTGTATCAGGGATTTGCCATGTACTATAGGTTTGCTGCCGTTGATGTTGCCAGCCCGGCGTTTCGCAGTCGAGCCATTTCACTGGTAATGGTCGGTGGTGTTGTGGCGGCTTTCCTTGGCCCCTGGAATGCCAGCGAACTGAGCAATTTAATTGAAGCCATTCCGATGGGCGGCCCATACCTGATGCTGGCAATACAGTCACTGATCGTTATTGGCCTGTTGTCACAGCTAAAAGTACCTGCCAGTGGTGAGCCACAACCAGGCAGTTATGCCCGTCCAATGCGGGAGATCATGAAACAGCCTAGTGTCGTACTTGCCGTTATCGCAGCGGCGGTCGGCTATGCCATTATGATATTGGTCATGTCCGCGACGCCTTTGGCGATGAGTGCACTTGGCTTTGATATGAAGCAGATTGCTTTCATTATGCAATGGCATGTGCTGGGCATGTTCCTGCCGTCTTTTATCACGGGTAGTTTGATTGCACGATTTGGTACGGGTTATGTTCTGCTTTCAGGTTGCACTTTAATGGTTGGCTCGGCACTTTTTGCAAATTCGGGACATAGCTTGGCTCACTTCTTGGTAGCCCTTGTTTTGCTGGGTGTAGGTTGGAATTTCTTATTTGTGGGAGGCAGTGCCCTGCTTTCCACGACTCATACAGAGGCGGAGCGTGGAAAGGTTCAGGGAATAAATGATCTGATTATTTTCTCTTTCGTTGCCATTGGCTCCCTGATGTCGGGACAACTCGTTTATTGGCTAGGTTGGGAAGCACTTAACCTTGCTATGTTACCGTTTATTTTTTTAGTCGCAGTGACAACAATTTGGTGGGGAATGATTCAACGGAAACTGAGCTATCAAGGGTAAACGTTATTTATCTTACCGAAGATTCCAGCCTTTTCTTCAGGCCCTTTCTCATTCAAACAGACGCATGCAATTCGCGTCTGATTATTTCCGTTGCCTGATCAATTTGTTTCTCGTCCGTGAAACGACCAAGACTGAATCGAAGAGAAGACATCGCCTGATCGTCGCTAAGTCCAATAGCCTTTAGAACATGAGAAGCAAGAATCATTTCACTATTACAGGCTGAGCCCGTCGATGCCGATATTTCCGGCTGTAAAGAAGATAATAAGGATGTGGCGTTACGACCAACAAATTGTAGGTTGATATTGCCAGGGTGGCGACGTATTGAGTCACCATTAATCAAAAATTCAGTATCTGATTTTGAAAGATTCTCAAGAAAGCGTTGTTTAAGAGACAGTAGTCTCGATCTGGTTTGTGCTAATTCTTCTTTGGAAATAGTGAGCGCCTTAGCAAACCCGACGCATAAACCAGTTGGCAGTGTGCCTGAGCGCATACCAAACTGTTGCCCCCCACCATGCATGAGCGGTGGAAGCTGGGCTTGTAATGAATTCTTAATATACAAAGCACCAATACCTTTGGGGCCATATGCCTTATGTGCTGACAGACTCAGCATATCAACATCCCAATCTCGGACATCAATATTTGTGGCCTCAGGGGCTTGCGCTGCATCACAATGGAATAGCGCACCATACTCATGGGCTAACTCGGATAGTTGTTTAATATCTTGGATAGTCCCAATTTCATTATTTACTGACATAACACACACTAACAAAACTTCTTCTGAGAGCATGTTTTTATAGGCTTCCAGGTCAATTAGCCCTGACGGTAAAACAGGAACCTCTTCCACCGAATAACCAAGATAGGTTGCAAAATAGGTGGCAGCATTTTTAATACATTTATGCTCTAGTGCACCCACAAGTATTTTTGTACGGGCGGTTTTGTTTGCAAATAAAACACTTGCTATAGCCTGATTGTTTGCTTCAGTGGCCCCTGAAGTAAAAATGACTTCGTCTTTGGCAGAACCGATGTATGACTCTACATCTGCTTTTGCAGAGTCAACGGCCATGGCCGCTTGTTGGCCCAAAAAATGTCCAACAGAGTGTGGGTTAGCAAAAAAGTCATCATATGCCGCCATTTCTTCTTTAACTCGGGGATCAACAGGCGTCGTTGCTTGATAATCTAAATAGATCGAATTACCTAGTTGCATTTTTTAGTTCCATGCATTGTTTGTCTTAAGGAGGTGCCTATGATGTAGTAATCAGTCATTATCAGGCATTCAAATGTAAAGCGAAGCTGAGTACAACGCGTTTCCCGTGTTTTATTTGTGTCACGTTATGGCTATATAAATCAGGTCGAAATAAGAATATGCGGTTCATCACCGAAAAGATGAGCCCGTCAGTTTGAAAGACTCCGCCCTCTTTTGGCTTCACAATAACAACATTGAGTTTGTAATATTGCCCTGTTTCAACATTATCAATATGGGCCGGAACGCTATGCCCTTCCCCATATGTAATCAGATTAATGGCCAGTCGGCGTGTGTAAAGTAACACTTTATTAACAACGTTTGTCATTATCAGTCTCTGCGATTAATTGCGCTTGCATAAGTACTAATCGTTCTTTCTCGCGATGGTCAACACCAATACCTTTCAGGCTATGCTCAATGACAGATTCCAGGTCAGACATCAAATATCCACATCGTGCCAGTGTTGCGGTTCCTCTAAGTGTTGCTGATAAACATAATGCATTTTTTTCTGCATCGTCACTTAGCCCTAACGTCTTGGCCTCTTGGTCGTTGGTGAGTGTCGCAATGAGTAAATCTTTAACGGCCTCCCCCGCTTGCGTTAAAAGCATGCTGGCCTTTTCCGGTATTTCACCACTTGCCACTTCTGATTGGCATTGCACGACATAGCAGCCTTTACCTTGTTCCGACTCACATTGTACTGATAGCACAGCCATCATGTAGTTTCGCAAACGTTGCTGTAATGACAGGCCGTCTGCTGTTAACAACATAGCCAGTGATTCAATTTTATTATCACAATATTGTTTTGTTGCTTGTAAAAATAAGGCTTCTTTATTGCCAAATGTACTGTAGAGGCTGGGTTTGTTGATCCCCATTCGTTCTGTCAGGTTGGCCATAGACGCACCGATGTAGCCCTTTTCCCAAAAGACCTGCATCGCAGATTGAAGTGCCACCTCAATATCGAAATCTTTTTTTCTTCCGCCACTCATAAGCACAAAACCTTATTAACGCAATAGTTTACTTTGACATATTGTACCTATCGGTATAAATTGTATCAACTGTACCGAATGGTACATAAGTTATGGTCAATTTTTTTAGGATAAAAAATGTCATTTTCAGTAAAAAACAAAGTTGCATTAATTACCGGCGCAAACCGTGGTATCGGTAAAGCTATCGTAGAGTCGTTTATTGAAAACGGCGTTATAAAAGTCTATTTGGCAGTACGTAACCCCGCCACTACAAAGGAACTTGAAGAAAAGTACGGTGATAAAGTCAGTACACTGCGAGCAGACGTATCAAATACAGAGTCTATTAAACAGTTAGCTGAAAAAGCGAATGATGTTGATATTGTGGTGAATAACGCGGGAATCATGCGGTTTGCATCACCACTCAGTGAGGATATCGAAGCGGCTTTGGCAAACGAATTGGACATCAATGCCTTCGGCTTATTACGTGTCGCTAATGCTTTTGCTGATATTTTAACCACGAATAAAGGTGCTTTAGTTCAACTCAACTCAATTGCTTCACTCAAAACATTTGGGGATATTTCTTCGTACTGTGCATCGAAAGCAGCATCCTATGCGCTGACACAAGGCTTAAAAGAAAAGCTAGGTGAAAAAGGGGTAACGGTTCTGAGTGTTCATCCCGGACCCATCGATACCGATATGGGTGCTGAAGCAGGATTTGAAGGTGCACCAGCAGCAACGAAAGTATCGGAAGGCATTATTGAGGCATTACAAGCTGGTGAATTTCTTTTATTCCCAGACGAGCTGGCGAAACAATTTGAGACGGCATACCAAAGCTTTGCAGATAATATCGTTAATGCCCAGCTTTCAGTTTAATGATTACAGTCAATTTTTTATCGGCTTACACCGCGGTGCTGTTCATGCATCGTGGTTTCTTAACTCTGCGTCGTAATCAATGCGACTATTCAATAGTACGGATCGCTTTGAATTAGATGCGTAGGTATTGAGTAGGTCGTTAACTTAAAACCTAAAGTAACGACACTAAACATCTGATTTAATTATTTATAACGGTGTTTGTAAAAAAAAGCCGTAATGCACTCAGCATTACGGCTTCTTCTATATGGTGACCACGTTTGCTTTATTGGCCCATATTCCAAATATGAGACTGTGTGATCCATTGACCATCGGCATTTTTCTCAATGACAGTCATTAGCACACCACCAAACGTGATGATTTCTTGCTGCTCATTAGTACCCTGAGCTTGCCATTTACCAATTTGTACGATCTGATCCTGCTGATGATAGGCATTGATGGTTTCGATAGTGTGATTATGAACGCCACTATCAACAAAGCTTTTAAACAATGATGCAATCGCTTCGCGCCCTTCCAAAACCGTACCGTTACCTGGCGATAAAGTCGCATCTTCGGCATAAAGTGCCGCAAGAGCATTACTGTCGCCGCTATTAAAAGTATCGTTCCAAGTTGCATTAACGGTATTCAATACCACAGTGGCATCTGTATCGTCAGCCATAGCTGAACTCGCTGCGCCAGTAGCAATAAAACCGATAACAGCTAGAATGTTAAATAATTTTTTCATAACTTTCTCCAAATAAAAGAAATTACAGATAGATCTCAGTGATGTTGATCTCAGGCTAATTGGTCTTTACCTTCAATCAGGAAATGTTGGCTGACTGATCCGGCCAGTCGAGCTTCCAGATGTGGCTGGTAGTCCGCATCGTTACTAAAGTCCAAAGCGGCTTGTCTTGAAGGCCACTCAATAATGATGCGCAGTGCTGCGTCCTGCTTTTCACCTTCCAACTGTTCATGGTTGGGAGTACGAGCCAAGAACTGACCACCTTGCTTGGCAACTAGGCCAACCACAACCTCTAGGTAAGCAGGAATCCAGTCTTCATTTGTCGGTGTTACAGATATAACAGAATAGTATTTCATTGTTTTCTTCCTCGGTTGTTGATGGGTAATCCATCATTTTTACGTGACTGCTATTGTCTAATGCCGATAACAGTGACTATTGATATATTGGTTGAAGCGTTGGCGTTGCAAACGCCACTTAGGTCTTAAAAGATCGTTATTTCCAGTTGACTATCCGTTGTCTACAACCACTTTCCCCATGCCCTGACCACTTGCTAGACGATCATGCGCTTGGCCAACCTCTTCCAGGGAAAATTGTTTTTCATCAAGAATCGGCTTGAGTGCACCCTGCTCAGCAATTTTGGCTAATGCCGCTAGGATGTCGGCGTGTTGTTCACGCTTATAGTTATGAATCATTGGGATCAGCATGAACACAACATGCAATGACAAACCTTTGAAGTGCGCCACAGATAAATCAAGCTCCACCATCGAGACTGTTGAGGCAACCTGGCCATTTAACGCAGCAGCTTCAAACGAGTTCAGCATGTTTTCGCCGCCTACAGAGTCGAAGACCACATCAAACCCTGCGCCACCAGTGTATTTTTCAACATAGTCAGCGACGGTTTCGGTTTTATAATTGATGCCTTTCGCACCCAATGTTTCAATTAGTGCTAACTGTTTATCACCACCGCCTGTTGCATAGACTTTTGCACCGAAGTGATTGGCGAGTTGCAGTGCCACATGACCAACGCCGCCGGAGCCACCGTGCACCAACACAGTCTGACCTGCTTTGATACCGGCACGAATTAAACCTTCATAGGCCGTGATACCCACCAAAGGTAAAGCTGCTGCTTCACGCATGGACAAGTTTTTAGGTTTGTGTGCAATCAAGCGTATATCGGCAGCGATGTACTCTGCCAATGTACCTTGTAGTTCGCCCAAACCACCGGCGCAACCATATACTTCATCTCCTACGGCATACGCTGAGACACCCTCACCTACTGCTTCAACGGTGCCGGCGAAGTCCATACCCAACACAGCGGGTAATGCTGGAGAAAGCGGCAACTCAGGCCCCATTTCACGGATCATAGTATCTACGGTATTGACACTGCTGGCAGCGATACGCACCAGCACTTGGCCGGCTTGTACTTCTGGCTTACTAATATCAGCGGTTTCAAACTTATCTGAACCACCAAATGCATTAAGAATCATGGCTTTCATTGGTATATCCTCGAAAAAAAGCGTTATCTAAATAACTTCTCAGCGATTGCCGAGCTACGAGACAGATTGTATTTGTTTTGAATCTGATTGATAATCAGGCAATAAGAACAATCTGTTTATAGTTTTCGTTGAAAATAGTATGAATGTCGATCACCTCAAACTCTTCACCCGTATTGCGGTCACCGAGAATATCAGTGCTGCTGGCAATGAAATTGGCTTATCACCGGCAGTGGCGAGCTCCTACATTAATAAGTTAGAAAAAAGCCTTGGCGTGCGACTGGTTCACCGGACTACTAGACAAGTATCGTTGACTGAAGAGGGAAAGGCTTTTTTACCTCATGCCCGAGAGGTGCTGGAGAGCGTTGAAGCCGCACGGTCATCTGTGGGAGCGGGTGAATCGATTCCTTCGGGTACTTTGCGTATCGCTGCGCCAGCCTCATTTGCACATATGCATCTGATTCCGGTATTGAAAGATTTCACTGAGCGTTATCCTGAACTGAAGCTGGATCTTCGTCTTTCCGATACCATTGTGGACATGGTCGAAGGCGGTTTTGATGTGGCGATTCGTAACGCAGAGCTGAAAGATTCAAATCTGATTGCCCGCAAACTTGCACCGGATAGTCGCGTGCTCTGTGCGTCACCTGAATACCTGGCTAAATATGGCGAACCGGTCACACCAGATGACTTAAAAGACCATCACTGCATCACGCTAACAGGCTTGGATACTTGGCATTTCCACACGCCTACCGGTCAGGTCTCGGTTAAACCTGACAGTCAAATTCGTGTCGATAATGGTGAAGCGGTTCGTGATGCCTGTGCTCATGGCTTGGGGCTCACCATCAATTCAACCTGGAGTGCCTATGAACTGCTTAGCCAAGGTGAACTGGTTAAAGTGCTTGAAGACTTTCCATTAGTTTGCAATACCGCTATTTGGGCTGTTTACCCTAGCTCACGACTGCTTGCGCCTAAAGTCAGTGTATTTATTGAATACCTGATTCAGCAGTTTGGACCGGAACCCTACTGGGACTATTTAAAAGATAAATAATACTGCATTAAAATGCTTTATTATTAACATTATCGATAAACTGTTTTCGCTGTTCGCTACTTTTTCAGCACTTGCCCAACCACTAGACTTCTCGACTCTGATACGAGTCACTAACTATATGGGAGTCTGGTATGTCCATCTTAAAAACATTCCTGATGGCAGCAGTGTGTTTGTTTGCACTACCCGCTATCGCCGAATCGCCATCTTGGCGTTCAACCAATATTCAGTTTCTGCATGGTAATCAATACGAATTGGGGCCACAAACGCGTGAGTCAATCACGATTGAACACGCCAGTTCATGGAGCATGGGGCAGAGTTATTTTTTCTCGAACATTTTTAATCGCCGCGATGTAGGTACGGAGTTTTATGCCGAGTTTTATCCACGTATGACCTGGAAAGCGATCACAGGCAAGCCCTCACCCGTTAAGTTATTGGATGACTTTTCTGTGGTGGCTGGTATCAACATCGGCAACCTGCCTCGCAATGATCCCTTTAAAGCATATCTACTTGGACTAGGTGTTAAGTTCAAAGCGCCGGCTATGGAGAACCTAAGCCTAGATGTGATGGCGTTTAAGTCCGAGAATGCGAATACTACTGGCATTCAGGTTTCACCTGTCTGGAGCATGAAGTTCAATATGGGCAAACACCGTTTTTGGTTTAAAGGTTTTATCGAATGGCAAAGTGCAAAGGCCACAGGTAATAAACCTAGTCTATCGGCACAACCGCAGCTATTACTCGATATAGGCCATTACTGGCAACATGATCATCAAATTTATGCCGGTATCGAATATGCTTACGCGCGAAATAAATTTGGTACAGATGGTGTTATCGAGCAAGTTCCACAGGCAATGCTACTTATTCCTTTTTAGGCAAGTTTTGCGAGCAGAAAATACTTATTATCAACATTAGCTATAAACTGTTTTCCCTATTAGCGTATTTTTCTTCAGATGCATCAGGACTAAACTTCTGGTTTATCAAATCATCAACGATGGGAACCTTAAGATGTCTTTCACGAAAGCTACACTCTTTGCCGCAACGTGCCTGTTCGCTTCACACGCTATGGCCGAACCAATGGTTGCCGAGGTTGTCTCTGCCGAGGACATTGAGTGGGGCTATTTAAACCCGCTTCGCGGTGACGCTAGTCCCGGTGCTGCCGATCTTTGGGGTGACCGTACAAAAGATGGTGCGACAGGTATGTTAGTGCGCTTCAATGCTGGTTTCTCATCGCCCCCACATATTCACAACATCACTTACAAAGGTATTGTTATCAATGGCCAGATGCACAATGATGACCCGGATGCAGCTGAGATGTGGTTACCGACGGGATCGTTCTGGACACAACCGGCCGGTGAAGATCATATTACTGCGGCAAAGGGTGAATCCAATCTGATTTACCTTGAAATTGACAGTGGTCCCTATTTAGTACAGCCCTCTGTTCAAGCCTTTGATAACGGTGAACGCCCGCTGAACTTACATCGCTCTAATATGGTATGGCTGGATAACACTGATAGTCACAGACTTACGGCTGCTGGTGTTCAGTCAACTTTTCTCTGGGGAAGCACTGATATAGGACAGCTGAATGGATCGCTGGTGAAATTGCCTGCCGGTTTTCAAGGACAGGTAGTATCGTCAGCGAGTGAGTTCAGAGCCATCGTGATAGAGGGATCGATAGTCTACAGCTCAGCCAAAGTTGATGGCGATAAAAACCTGACTGCAGGTAGTTATTTTAGCTCCGAAGGCGAATTCAATCATACACTGGCTGTGCCGGATAGCTCTGAAGTTACGCTCTATATTCGCACTAATGATAAATATGAAATCAAATAACGGTGACGACTCCGACAGCGATCCTGTTACTTCGCTGTGTTTGGCTGGGCTTCTCCGCTCTCAAGGTAAGTAATGAAACATAAATTCAACGTCGGTTATCACAACTTATTTTCTGAAGGAAAGCTTAGTCTCGGACTGAGCTTTCCTCTTGAGTCCTATCAAGGTGATATGCCGACGATGAAAGATCAGGAATCGCTGGCTAAATTGGCTGAAGACATTGGTTTTTCAGCGCTTTGGTTCAGAGATGTGCCTCTTCGTGATCCAATGTTTGGTGATGTCGGCCAGATCTATGACCCTATTACTTACATGAGTTGGATTGCAGCGCATACCCAAAAGATCACCTTAGTTACGGGCTCACTGATACTACCGTTACGCCACCCCATTCATTTGGCAAAATCATTAGCGTCATTGAATGCACTCTCTGGCGGTCGTATCGTCGCCGGTGTTGCGTCAGGTGACCGTCCCGTTGAGTTTCCGGCTTTCGGTGTTGATCGTGAAAACCGCGGGCAACTGTTTAAAGAACACTTTGAAACCTTACGAAAACTGCTTTACGAAGACTTTCCTCGTTATGACAATCGGTATGGAACGTTGGCGGGAGAGGCTGACAGCTTGCCTAAACCAGAAGCCATTATCCCGCTTCTGGTTACCGGCCATAGCCAGCAAAGTCTTGAGTGGATTGCTGAGCATGCTGATGGCTGGATCACCTACCCCAGAAAACTGCCACATCATGATCGCTTTGTTAAAGGCTGGCACCAAACCGTAGCGGATGTTAATCAAGCGTTTAAGCCTTTTGCTCAGTCACTTTATGTGGATTTAACTGAGGACGTAGATACGCTACCCTCGCCAATTCATCTGGGGATTCGCACAGGTCGTAAGGCGCTAATCAACTATTTACATCACTTAAAACTCATTGGTGCGAATCATGTGGCGATCAATCTCAAATATGGCAAGCGCCCCGCCCAAGAAATGATACAAGAGCTGGGAGAATACGTGCTTCCGTATATTAATTAAAAAACCCAGTTTGCATTTAATGCTAACGCTTTTTGGAGGATTCTATTTATGTATGGTCACTCAGACATGCTTTGTTCGATTTCTTGCTTCATTGCGATGGTGAGTTCAACAAAGGGAGCAACAGTGGCCGCTTGATTGCTTTTATTGACATGTAACTGCGTAGGAATGATTTTGTTTAGGCCGTCGATGGTCAGAAAGTGGCAGCCAGCCGAGTATTGCTTACGGATGCAGTATGGTGCAATCGCTACCCCTAAGCCTGCAGCAACCTCTGTCAGTAATGTTTGCATATGTCGTGGTTGACTGACGATATTTGGTGAAAATCCTGCTTTCTTAAACATCGCAATAATGTCATCAAACAAGTCCACCGCTTCATCGCGATTGAATAGTATGACTGCTTCACTTTGTAGTTCTTCAAGCTTCACCGACTGTCTGTTTGCGAGTGTGTGTTTTTGATTCACCACTACCACTAGTTGGTCATTATAAATGGTGTGACTTGAATAATCGTGCGATAAGGCTGTGGGCATGGCCCGAGAAAAGCCGATGTCTATTTGTTTGTTTTTAAATGCTTCAAGTTGTTGGGTCACAGCCATTTCGTACAGGCTGATATTTACTCCGGGGTAGTGATTTGTGTATCGATTAATGAGTTTTGCCATAAACGGTAAGCAGGCGGATGGCATATGTGCCACCCTCAATCTCCCTATTTCACCCTGCTCTGCCCGTTTAACGCGAAGGCTCGCCGCTTCTATCTGTTCCAGTATGGCGTGACCGTCTATTAATAATTGCTTACCAGCTGAGGTGATAATAACTTCTCGTGAATTTCGATTAAACAGCGAAACGCCCAATGATTCTTCGAGTTGAGCAATATGCCGGCTTACGGCTGGTTGCACAGTATGAAGCTGTTTTGCCGCCGCTGAAAAACTTTGATGCTCAGCCACGCTTATGAAGCTTTTAAGAGTTTTGATGTCCATCTAAGTATTACCTTATGACCTATAAGAAATGTGTATAGCTGCCATATTAAAATAACATTTCTATTATAGATGGTTTGCCTTTATTCTTTGATGGCTTCAGAGATGGCAGAGAGGCTGTTTATTTAATGGGTATGTTGTGAGAGATAACACCATGCCACGTAGTAAAACATGGCTGAAATTTATTACGAAAGCGGCGGGATAGTTAACTACCTGCACATTGTCGTTTCAACGTTCGTTTTTTTATTAGACATGAATTGTGTTTTTTCTTCGTTATGACCGTTTATTTAACCGAGCTTTAACCTTTCTGTGTGTACATTAGCCTGACCTATTTATGGAGTTTGAACATGCGTTCATCATTTTTTGTATTCGTTTTTATTCTTACCATCGCCACTACCGCCTGTACCGAGACAGACACAAAAACTAGTCCAACGGTAGCAGCAGCCCCAGCAGAAGTGGATGTGGCTGCACCACTTAAACAAGTTCTGACTGAATGGGATGAGTTTACAGGTCGCTTTGAAGCCATCAACGATGTTCAACTGCGTGCCAGAGTAACGGGCTATTTGGTTGAGAAAAAATTTAAAGATGGTCAGTTTGTAAAACAAGGTGATGTACTGTTCATTATCGATCAGCGCCCTTTTCGCTATGAATTGCAACGCATTGAAGCCCAGCATCAACTCGCCCAAAAAGAGTGGGAACGTGCCCAAAATCTGCGTCAATCAAAGGCTATTTCACAAGAAGAAGTCGATCGTCGTTTCCAGGAATTGCAGATTTCTAAAGCCTCACTTGAGGACGCCCGTTTACAAATGCGTTTTACCGAGGTGACGTCACCTATTGATGGCAAAGTCAGTGATAGCTATGTGGATGTCGGTAATATGGTTGAAGAAAACAATACTGTGTTGACGCGTATTGTCAGCACCAACCCTGTCCATTTCCGTTTTGAAGGGTCACAGAGTGAATTATTGAAATATCTGAGACTCGACCGTGCAGGTCAGCGACCTAGCAGTGACACTGCACCTAACCCTATTTATATCAAATTACTTGATGAAGATAAGTTCTATCATCAAGGCCAAATGCACTTCGTTGATAATGCGGTAGACAACTCTACCGGCACGATTGAGGCCACAGCCATTCTAAACAACGATACAGGCCTTATCTATCCGGGGCTGTTTGGTCGTGCTCGCTTAATGGGCCGTGCAAACTATGAAGCGGTGCTAGTACCTGAAAATGCTATCAACACGGATCAGGACAAGAAGTTTGTTTACATCGTTAATGATGATGACAAGGTTCAGCGTCGATATGTCAGCGTAGGTACCCTGCTCGATAACGATTTTATTGTAATTAGCAGCGGTTTGTCTGGTGATGAGCGTGTTGTGGTTAATGGCATTCAGCGTATTCGTCAGGCTAGTCAGCCCGTCACTCCTAACATGACACAGCTGGAATGGCGCGAAATTGAAACCTTAGTCCAGTCAAACGCTCAACCTGCGGCTGTCCAAGTCGCAGAGCAACAATAAGGATCGCTGACCATGCAGTTTCCCAAGTTTTTTATCGACAGACCTATTTTTGCCACCGTGATCTCGATTATCACGGTGATTGTCGGGGCCATGGCATTTCTGACCTTGCCTATTGAGCAATACCCTTCTGTCGCGCCCCCCACCATCCAAGTATCAGCAAGTTACCCGGGTGCGACCGCTGAAACAGTAGCAGAGACCGTTGCAACACCAATTGAGCAGGAAGTGAACGGCGTTGAAGGCATGCTCTATATGTTTTCGCAGGCGTCATCTGATGGCAGCATGACCTTATCCATTACCTTCGAGTTAGGGACCGATCTGGATACGGCTCAGGTTTTGGTACAAAACCGTGTTGCGATTGCTGAACCACGCCTTCCTGAGGTGGTTCGCAGCATGGGTGTAACGACACGTAAAAATACCCCGGATCTGATGCTTGTGGTGAATATGTCCTCTCCGGACGGTACCTATGATCAGAATTATCTGGCGAATTATGGTGTACTCAATGTGCGTGATCGTCTGCGCCGTATTGAAGGTGTGGGTGAAGTACGTGTATTTGGCGCGGCAGATTACGCAATGCGGATCTGGCTGAAGCCTGACCTGCTTCAGTCTTATGGTATTGCTGCCGGCGACATCCTTACAGCGTTACGCTCTCAGAACATTCAGGTAGCCAGTGGTACCCTTAACAGCGCGCCACAAACCGAGCAAAACTACTACGAGTACATTGTCCAAACTCAGGGCCGACTGGAAACACCTGAACAATTTGGTGAAGTCATTGTAAAAGCCAGTGAAGGTCGTATCGTTCGTTTGAAAGACGTTGCCAGGATCGAACTCGGTGCTCAGGAATACGTCACAAAAGGTTACTTGGGTGAAAAGCCTGCTGTTGCGCTACCTATATTCCAGCGACCCGGTTCCAATGCGATTGCGACCACAAAGGCATTAATGGCGGAAATGGAAGATATCGCGGCCGACTTCCCACCCGGTATCGAATATGAGTTTGCCTATAATCCGACGGAATTTATTGAGCAGTCTGTTGAAGCGGTCGAATTCACCGTATACGAGGCTGTGTTTTTGGTGGTCATCGTCATTCTAGTGTTTCTGCAAACCTGGCGGGCAGCGATCATCCCGATCGTGGCTATTCCCGTCTCGCTTATTGGTACTTTTGCCGTGATGTCGGCACTGGGCTTTTCGCTTAATAATTTGACCTTGTTTGGCCTGGTATTGGCCATTGGTATCGTGGTCGATGATGCGATCGTTATTGTTGAAAATATGGAGCGTAACCTGCGTAAAGGGCTATCGCCTCGTGAATCCGCCCGAAAAACCATGGATGAAGTAGGTACAGCGCTTATCGCAATGGGGCTAGTACTGGTAGCAGTGTTCTTGCCGACAATGTTCCTTGGTGGTATTTCTGGCAAGTTCTACCAAGCCTTCGGTTTGACTGTTGCTGTTGCGACTATCATTTCTGTTGCAGTTTCTCTGACCCTATCACCTGCCCTCGCTGCCATTTTGATGAAAGTGGACCCGAATCACGATAAACCGGTGATATGGTACAAATCGCCAGTAAAAGCCTTTTTCAATGGTTTTAATAAGGGCATGGAGGGGCTGTCAGAACGCTATGGCTGGTTTGTCGGTAAAACGATACGCATGACGACCATTATGTTGTTGATTTATGGTGGACTGATGACCTTCACGGCATTTCAGTTTGACCGGGTGCCGACGGGTTTTATTCCATCACAGGATCAGGGTTCACTCATTGTTGCGATTACCTTGCCTGAAGGTGCATCACTGAATGAAACCGATAAAGTCGTGCAGGAAGTCACGCGTCAAATGCTTGAGGTTCCGGGTTTGGCAAACACAGTTGGCTTTACCGGTTTTTCTGGTGCTACCCGCACACTACAGTCAAACTCAGCAGTACTTTTCACACCATTAGAGTCGTTTGATAAACGTATCGCAGAAGGGATTGAGTATCAAACGATTCTGAGTGATATGCGAGCTGTCGGCGCCTCATTTAAAAACGCCCAAATAGCGGTGTTTGAGCGTCCTCCAGTGCCGGGTATCGGTAGTGCTGGTGGTTTCAAAATGATGTTGCAGGATCAAGGTGGGCGTGGCGCCAAAGTACTGGAACAAGCCGCCATCGACATGGCTGCAGCGGCGAATAGTCCTGACAACCCAGCAACGACCTCTGCTTTTACCTTCTTCAGTACGAACAACCCACAGTTGTATCTGGATATTGATCGTAATAAAGCGGAACGTTTGGGTGTGCCGGTGGACAATGTGTTTGATGCATTGGAAGTCTTTATTGGTTCTGTTTATGTTAATGACTTCAACTACTTAGGGCGTACATTTCGTGTTACTGCTCAGGCTGAAGCAGAAGAGCGTCTGAGCATTGATGATGCGATGCGGATCCGCGTGCGTAACAATAACGGTGATATGGTGCCGATCGGCTCCTTTGCCACGGTACAGAACACCTCTGGTCCATCACGTGTACCACGTTATAACTTGTATCCTGCTGCGAGTGTCATGGGTAGTGCCAGTGCCGGATTCAGTTCAGGTGAAGCGCTCGACACAATGGAACAACTAGCAGACCAAATATTACCTGATGGTGTTGGTTACGAGTGGACCGAAATCGCTTATCAGCAAAAATCCACAGGTGACACCGCGATACTGGCGTTTGTGCTGGCAGTGGTATTCGTGTTTCTGCTGTTAGCAGCACAATATGAAAGTTGGACTCTGCCATTGTCGATCATTCTTATCGTACCAATGTGTCTTCTTTCTGCGATCACCGGCGTTTATATTGCCGGCATGGATAACAATATCCTGACCCAGATTGGTCTTGTGGTGCTGGTAGGTTTGGCCTCCAAAAATGCGATTCTGATTGTGGAGTTCGCCAGAGAACTTGAAGATCAAGGACGTGATATATGGGAAGCTGCAGTTGAAGCTGCCCGCTTACGATTACGCCCTATATTAATGACCTCATTTGCTTTCATTCTGGGTGTCGTGCCGATGGTGATTGCCGAAGGTGCTGGGGCTGAAATGCGTCAAGCGCTGGGTGTAGCGGTATTCTCCGGTATGTTAGGTGTGACTGCCTTTGGCTTGATATTTACACCCGTTTTCTACGTTCTGTGTCGTAAGCTTGCTTTAATTCGAACTAAAAAAGACTCGCAATCCCTGTCTTCGGAGACTGTTTAATATGAAACCACGTTTGATTACGACGTTAATCTGTGTTGCGCTTACCACCTCAGCTTGCGCTTCATTTCGAGACTATACAGCGCCTAGTGCACCGGAGACTGTGGAGCGTATTGAGTTCGAGCAGTCTGATGACAGTCGCTTTAAGTCGGCGAGCCAACCCGTTGCTGACTGGTGGCGAGAATTCACGGACCCTGCTTTGACCCAACTGGTTGAAGCCGCAATGGCAGCGAACCCCGACATTCGCATTGCCTTTAGTAACCTGCAGGAAGCGCGTGCACTTAGCCGAGAAGCGGGTTATGACCGTTACCCCTCAGTCGATGCCAGTGCTGATTATTCACGGAACCTAAATTCTCAGGAAACCGAGAGTGGCCAAGCGTTACCCAGAACGAACAACAATTACCAGGCTGGTTTTGATGCCAGCTGGGAATTAGATTTATTCAACCGAGTCTCTTCTCAAATTGAAACGCAGGCGGCACTGGCAGAGTCTGCCGAGGCCAATTTGCAATATATGTATGTGACTATCGCGGCTGAAGTAGCCAGAACATATGTTGAGTTACGCGGTGCGCAACACCGCTTAGATATCGCTGTGCGGAATCAGAAAAATCAGGCAGAAACGCATGAGTTGACTCAGGTTTTGTTAGACGGCGGTCGTGCCACGGCATTAGATGTTGCCAGAGCGAAGACACAAATGACACTGACGGCAGCCACTATCCCTCCCCTCGAAGCGCAAATGACCGCTGCCATCAATCGTTTGTCGGTACTAACCGGACAGGTGCCTGATACCTTGAGAAATCAGTTATCTGATAAAGCACCATTGCCAGAATTACCGGTAACCGTGGCTGTAGGTGATGCTGAATCGTTGCTTAAAAGACGGCCAGATATACGCGCTGCAGAGAGAACGTTGGCAGCGTCTGTATCGGCTTACAATGTGGCCACCGCTGACTTATTCCCAACGGTCAGGCTGTTAGGCTCATTAGGCTTTGTAGCAACCAATCTCAGTAGCTTTGGCACTTCGGCTCTGGCTGGTTCGCTCGGTCCGTCAGTTGAGTGGCAAGTATTTAACCGTGATAGTGTGCGTGCCCGAATTGATCAAGCCGATGCGCGCAGTCAAGCACAGTTGGCGACTTATGACAAAACAGTGTTAGCTGCACTCGAAGAAACGCAGACCGCACTCAGTAATTTTGCTCGTGAAGAAGAACGACGTGCCACTTTGCAACTAGCGGCACAATCAGCTAAACATTCGGGTGATCTTGCAAAGCAACGTTTTGATGAGGGTTATGATGACTTTCTTGATGTGCTCGATGCCGAACGCACTTTGCTGGAAACGGAAGATACACTTGCCAACAGTGAAATTGCGTCGGTACTCAATCTGATTGGAATCTATAAGGCACTCGGAGGGGGCTGGCAAGTGGCCAGTGACACTACTGATGTCAGTACTCAGGAGTAAGTCTTTTTAGCAAGAGCATGAAATTTTGGATGTATTCATGCACCTTGTCATCACTCATTAAGACGCCTTTAAATCAAAAAATAAGCCGTAGTTCATGCTGAACTACGGCTTATTATTTATTTGAAATAAAAGCAGTCTTGCTTTATTTCACTTTCTCGACAAATTAATAATCATCAATAACGACTGACGATAGTTCTTGTTGCTTGATATCGTCTTTATTGGGCAGCAGCGAGAATGAAACAATGTCTTGTCCACAATTACTTTTACGTGTCGCCAGCGCATCATACCAGCGTGAGATCTGTGGCCGTTGTCTCACCAAGCTGGCTTCTTCAGTCTGCATTAACAAATGAATAACGGCTGTCCAATGGACATCTGCAAATGAGTACTTGTTGACGATATAGGCGTTACCAGTCAATTGCTTTTCAAGTAGATCTAACACGCGATTCAGATTGGCTTTGGCTTTTTCACATGCTTCAGCGTTTGCCGTGTAGTCGGTGTCAGTCATTGGTTTCAACAACTGTTCTTGAACTAAAATATCGACATTAGGCGTAGCTTCTGTGACCGCAATATCAACCCAAAAGTCTTGTGTCGCTGCTTCGGTAACATTTTTAGGAACTAACGAATAGCCCAAGCCTCTAGCATTAATAAAGGCCATGATGGCATTTGCACCAGCGACATTATAATCGGCTTCTTTTAAACCGGGGTATGTACCAAACTCAAAAATGTCCTGGTATTCAGGCGAATTTTGTTCAGCGTTTAGAGTGTCCAGATAGCCTGTTCTCATTTCCATACCCTGCTCTGCCGCAGTGATAATACATTTGAGTGTATCGGCATCCCAGGGGGTACCCAGTAACTGGAGCATGTATTGTGCTTTTTTCATTTCGCCGGTACTGCCGTAATTACCATCTAGATCCATTGGCGCTTTTTGATCGAATATATCCATTGCTTTTTCCTCTAAATTCAGTGTGTCTGTCTTATGCCACTTGACTGTTACTTGACCCAGTCTGCATCGGTAAGTACTCGATATTCAGTGGTCCAGACATTTTTTCTTCTATACGGGTAATCCACTTTTCTATATTGGGGTGCTGGCTTATGTCATAGCCACCGCATTTAAGAACATAGATATAAGCAGCAGCATGCGGATCGGCAAAACTCAATTGCCCCACAATGAATTGGTTATCCGCTAAGATTTTATTCAAGCTAGATAACACTCTTTCTAGAGCGATTTTATCTTCCACAGTCATGTTGCCGTGGATCATCGCTTCTGTGGCGGGAGCTAATGCTTGATAACAAACATCAACCCAATAATTTTGCAGCCCTAGAGTTCTGGCTTTTTTGGGGATTAATGAAGTGCCCTTACCTCGCACATCGAGGTAGGTCAAAATTGCTCGTGCACCGGATACTGAGAAGTCACCTTGCGTTAAAGTGGGTACTTTTTGTGTTCCCTCGATGTATTGATAGCTGTTGATGTGATCTATCTCAGTCTCAGGCGTTGCCAATGTTGTTTTTAATGAAATTTCTTTGATTCCTGCCATAAGCAGACATTTCATGGTGGCAATTTGCCCTTTCACCCCAAGCAATGTTATCTCTTGACTACTCTTGTCTTTTTTCCAACTGAATAAGCCCATCATTCCACCTCTGTTGATATTAGTCTTTGTAATGCTCTAAACCGTCTCGACTTCGATGCGCTTTACAGTGACCCATTTCGGGTCTGGCGCATAAGTGAGTTCTTAGTTAGAAAAACAATAACTAATTTTTGTGGAAATATATGTACGTAATTATTCATATATAAATAACAAATATGAATATTACAAAAATAGATTTTAATGATGGGGGGTTGTAAATTAAAGAATCACTTGGCACTAACAAATAATTATAATCACTTGATTATATTATATTTGTTTACTATTTCATCCCTGATTATAAATGCTTTCCATGGATTAGGGCTCTTTGAATGCGGATAAATCAACGTAATCAAAACCTGCTGCTATCGCTATTTTTAAGACATCGGACAGCGATTTCGCATCTAATTTTTCCATAACATGTACTCGATGCAGCTCAACCGTTCGGATGCTGATGTCCATATCAAAAGCTATCTGCTTATTTCTTAGCCCATCAACCATGCCTTTCAGTACTTCGTGTTCCCTCGGTGTCAGACTGGCCACGGCTTCCTTGGCTGTCGCTTCAAATAGCTCAATTTGCTGTTTATCTTTTCTGTCGGCAATGCATTCTTTAATGATGCCAATCAACATGGTCGAGTCAAACGGTTTCTCGAGAAAGTCATATGCGCCGACCTTGAGTGCCTTCACTGCTGTGGGGATATCGCCGTGGCCAGTGATACAAATAACGGGCATTTTTAACTCTCGCTTTTGTAACTCTTCCATGACTTCCATACCAGACATTTCAGGCATGCATAAATCTAGGATGACGCATCCTTCTTCTAATTCTTCTACATTTGCGACGAACTCTGCTGGATTGCCAAAGGCAACCACCTCAAAGTCCTCAGAGCGTAATAACATTGATAAAGAGCCCCTGACAGCATCATCATCGTCAACTATGTATATGTTATTCATATTTTAAGCCTCGATAAATTCGATATCTTCGACTGGTAAGGTAAATTTAAACGTTGTTCCGCCATATGTATTTTTCTCAACGAGCAAGCGCCCCCCGTGTGAATAAATAATTGAGCGAGTAATTGCCAGCCCCATTCCCATGCCTTCTGGTTTAGTTGTATAAAATGGTTCAAAAATTTTGTTGATTTCATACTCAGAAAGTCCGGGGCCACTGTCATGCACAGACACCAAAACTTCCTCACTCTGGTTGTGTGACTCGATAATCAACTGCCTCTCTTCTGCCACGAGCACCCGCATTGCTTCAATGGCATTTTTAATCAGGTTAATCAGGATCTGTTCAATCAATATACGATCAGCAAATACGTGAGGTAAATCTTCTGACAACTTTAGCTCTACTTCAGGATCTTGCTCCTGAAACTCCAGCCTGAGTAATTTAATGGCTGAATTAATCAGCGTATTGACGCAAACCGTTTTTCTGGAATCGTCCTTTTTCACAAAATTTCTGAGCTCATGCATTATTTCCTGAGCGCGGATGGCCTGACTAGAGACATTTTCCAAAGCACTGAGAATTTCTTCTTTAGTCGTTTTATCTTTCTGAATCAGGGTTATACATGCCCTACTGTACGCTTCAATTGAGGTGAGTGGTTGTGATAACTCATGTGCAAGCTGCGAGCTCATTTCACCAATGGTTATCATTCGTGAGGTATGCGCCAACTCAAGTAAATGTTTCTTTTCTAACTCTTCATCACTTTTCGATTGCGTGATATCAGATGTCAGTACCACAAAGCCCTGTACCTCACCGGTTTCAGAGAAGTTCGGTACATAGGTACTGCGAATATAAACCACACCTGAGTTCGGGTAGCTGAGTCTTTCCTCAAAAGTGACGGTGTTACCAGCCATAGCCTGTCTGACATATTTTTCAACAATCCGATATGAAGGCTCACCAATCACATCCCAGATTACTCGTCCACAGATTGCCTGACGTGACAGACCAAACCACTTTTCAAATGCTTTGTTATTAAACTGATAGCGAAGCTCTTTATCCACATAGGCTATCAACTCAGGAATGGCATTAATGACCAACAGTAGTTGCTGCTCGCTTTGGTGCAAAGCCTGCTCAATTTTGCGGCGTTTATTTTCTTCTTGAACCTTTAATGTAACCTCTTGCAAGATAACGGTAAGAATAGGTTCGGATGCCGATTTCGCCAAAGAGGAAATTGTCATATCAAAATAACACTTTCCTTTCGGGCCATAAAAACTCACCGTCTGATTGCCACTATGCCCACGGTCTTGAGTACTCAGCGCGGCGGCAATCATATCCTTGATTTGGCTCTCATGGGTATCGGGGAAAACCGCATAGAAATAGGTGCTGACCAGATCCCGTTCACTATATTTGAGCAGTCTCTGTGCACAGGGATTGAGGTTTAAAATCTTACCTTTAGAATCCAGATTCAAGATGCCAATCGGCACTCTATCAAGCAGCCTGTCCAAGTAATTCGTGACAAGCGGTTGTCCGGTCATCGAAGCTAAGCGTTCCCTCTCAACTTCAGCCATGGTAGTGGCGTAATTACGTTGGTTTTCAATGACGTCGACCTTTTGTTGCAACAAATCGAGAAAGTTATCTTTGTTGTCATAGATATAGGTCGTAACATCAGAGCTTAAAAAAGGTGAAAAAAGTATCGACTTTCGTATGGTTTCTTTTTGGTTGTCATCGCAGAAGATGATGACTTTTATGCCTTTATGTAAAACAAGCGTGTGTTCTGCTATCCGAATTGGCTCTTGTACATTGAGTCCCAGCACGAGAATGTCTGGGACACCAAGCTTGTCCTCCAGCCTGGTATATAGCTCGTCCGCTGATGTGACGTACCCGAGCATGACACCGGCGCTAAGGTGTGAATTTAAATAATCTAATAACTCAGCATCGTCGTCCAGGAATAAAGCAATTCGGCTACTCATCAGGTATCAGTGAGTAAAGGCTGTTCAAGAATAGAGCGACCGGTCCAGACTCTCAGCATGTCAGTGGTGGGTGACATAATGTGTGCAGCCCGTGCATCACGCATCATCCTGTTTAAGTTAGAGTCCTCTCGATAGGCGCTTCCGCCACACAGCGTCATGCCTTCATTAACGATATCAATGACGGTGTCTGCGATTTCTGCCTTGGCGGAAAATAAATCTAGCTGACTGCCCTCTATTCCATTGTCATAACATTGCGTCGCCCAATACAGCAGGGCTCGGGTACGGGCATATTTTGCCCACAAACAACCCACTTGGTGCTGAGTAACAGATGATGAGGCAATGCTTTTGCCATTGAAGGAGAAAGTGCGTTTCATGATGTGGGATTTGACTTCTTCAATCACAGCACGGGCTAAGCCAAGGTATGCCCCAGCAATGGCGGTGAGAAAATAAGGGGTAATGACATTAAAGATATACCAGATTTGATCTCCTTCATTACCTAAAATGTGCTCTTCAGAAACTGCCACTTTGTTAAGAGATAAGTTGCGTGAGCTATTTCCTCTTAATCCCAATCCAGCCCAAGCAGGCCCCCACTCTATACCTTCACTGTTTCCTGGTACGATTATGCAGTTAAATTTTCCTGTAGGTTGGTTGGTCTCTTCTGTCACTGCCGAAACGACGTAGGAGTCAGCTCTGCCACCATTGGTAGCAAATGACTTTTCACCTTCAATTATATAATCCCCGTTATGGGTATTAGTCATCTTGGTACGAGGCAGGTAAAAGTGAGAGCCAGAACCCAGCTCACTTAAAGACAGAGAGGTGATATGTCGACCTTCACAGATTGGTGTCAGGTAATTATCCTGTTGAAAATCCGTGACTTTTGAAGCGATAACAGCACTACCGACACAATGCATGCCGTAGCAAATAGACGTGCTGGCACAAGACTGTCCAATAATTTCACAGACTTTTGCTAGTGTTTCTGTGCCATGTCCCATGCCACCAAACTCAAGTGGAATTGTCAGTCCACCCAGTCCGGCCTGTTGCAAGGCTCGAATACCTTCCTCTGGCCATTCAGCATACTTATCCGTATGTACCGTATTTTTAGCAATAACTGATTTACTGACTTCTTCAGTTATTTCAAAAACCTTAGATATCTCTGAGTACATTTACTAAACCCACATTCCGAAAACTATTTACTACTTTAGAATATCTTTGACCTTTATGTCGTCTTTTCATCGTTGTTATTGGTTTATTTAGGATGACAGGCTTCATTTATTCTCATGCTTCTTAAAAATTGACTTCTAATCAAACAGTCCTATACCGACGTATTCAATAACTTTTTCAGCGTGTCATTGATCATCTGAAAATCTTCCGGTGCTATGCCCAGCATCGTGAAGTGGCCCCAGGCGGAAGGGATAGAAACCAGTTCACTACCGGCAATCATTTGCTGTTCGTGTAGACAGTCGTCAGGGGAAATAAACATATCTTTTTCAAATGAAATGACAAATACTTTGGCAGAAATTCTCCCTAATGCTGCAGCGAGATCACCGTCTGTATGTAAGCTGACATCTCCTGAACGCCACTTTTGCGCCATACAAAGCAGATTATTTGGATCCATAGGCAAAAACCAGTTTTCCCATAATCCTTTTAAGAAATCTTGTTGTGAAGAAAAACCCACGTTTTGCCACAATGCGTTGTTATATAAACCTTGGCTTGCCCCCATCATCGCGAATACATGAGCCATACGGCGTAAACCTTGCTCAACGTCTTCTGAGTTGTCATAGCGGCCATTATTCCATGCGGGATCTGATGTTAGTGCCTCACAGAATACATCCACATAGAGCATGCAATGTGGCGTCGTTTTGGCGGTTCCACTTATCGGTGCCGCTCTTTCAACCATATCAGGGTATCGTACCGCCCATTCATAGGTTTGTTGTGCGCCCATAGACCAGCCGGTTACCAATTTGAGTTTTGTAACGCCCAGATGTGTTAGTAGTTGGTGTTGTGCTCTTACATCATCACCGATGGTGAGTTCAGGAAAATAATTCGCTTGGTAAGGTGCTGCATAGTTATGAGGAGATGATGATAAGCCACCGCCTAATTGATTGGGAATGACGATAAAGTATTTGCTGGGATCCAGTGCTAAACCTTCACCGACATAGGGAGCCATGGCTGAGTGAGTACCTGAAAACATAACGGGAAACACAATGGCGTTATCCCCCTGCTCATTTAATTTACCGTAGCAGGTGTAGGCGAGCTGTGCGCCTCTCAACGTTGCACCTTGCTCCAATACTAAATCACCAAGTTCATACACCTCAAACTCACCGTGTTGTGCTGCTGTGTAATAGGTATTGGATGTCATTTTCTTGCCTCGTATTCCGTGCCGTTTGGTATAAAAAATCGTTTATTGATGCTTAATTCAAGTAAACGCTATATGGCCTGAATTACTAACTCGTATTTTTACGTATAGTTTTTGAAATTCTGTCTGGATTTTGCCTTGTATACCTATTTTCCTGATTGATTCGCTAGGAAAATATTGACACTTAATACGCATGAAATGGTATAGATGGTTGGCTATTTGGAATGAAAAAAAACCACTGCCAGAGAGGGGTCGTCATACGATTTCGAGAGAAGGTATTGGCTCTGGCAGTGGTGAAGCTGAAACCACTTTTTACGCTTACAGTTTAACTTTTATATTAGATTTACAAATACGTATATATACTATAAGTATAAAGGCGTGACGGACTGTTTTTGGTAAATAGGTAGGACGTGATTGTTAATTTACTATTTATCAGTAGCTTGCAACATAAACAAAGAGTCAACTTAAGGTGTCGACTTTTGTGGAGCCAAACAAATTAAACACAAACTAGCGTCAATGATGCTTTTGTATAACGATGTAGGCATATTTTCGGTTGTTATTTTCACTGACTAGCTCTGTTTCTATTATCGAGCTGTAATGTGATATGGCATCACCATTTTGTAATTTTGATGCAACGATTGATGAGTAGTAGCTTGTCATTGGATAGTTGTCGAGTAACTGTAAAACATCATCAGATAGTCCCTGAGACTCGTGCACAATCAAAATACCGCCTGGCATGAGCTTATCTAAGGCATTGGCGATGACTTCATTTGTTTTGTCTGACGTGGCGCCGTTTGTTGTCGTGTTGATCAAACAAATGACTTTATAGTTTGCGAGGTCATTGAGTGTGTCAGTAATGCTGGTATCAATAGACTTGAAACGATTTTTTATAACAGAGTGATAGCGCTTAGACAAAAGCGAGGTGTCATTGATGTGCGTTTTATCTGTCATAAAACTCACCGCCTGAGTCAGATTGATTTCTCTACTGAATAAACACTCTATGGCCATTAAGCCATTGCTATCACTGATATCGCAGAGAGTTACCGTCTGTTGCATACCAAAATAATCAAGAATAATTCTCTCGACAATTGAATAGGTGTTTGCGGTATTCCAATAGTGCTGTCCCAGTTCGAAAAGTTGTTGCTGATTCGACGTGTTGTGGGAAGGTGCTTGTAGGCTTCGCCGGAGTATACTGTTACCAGATTCTTCAAAAAAGAATGAGGCCGTGCTGTTCATTTCTGCCGGAAACTTTCTGCCAATGCGCATGGACATCACACCATCATTTTCTGCCCATATATTACTGGTTCCTTTCCAGCGGCTACGACTGAGAAAGGTATTTTCTAAGATACTTCTCGACCAGTAGTTCTTCTCTGATGCCTGCATTTCTGGATAGACTGGTAAAATGACACAACCGCCAGGTTTCACGCGTGTCATCAGATATCGTAAAAATGCAGCTCCCCAATTATTGGCAAATAAGGGGAAGCTGATTCCGATATAAATTCGATCAATCGAATAAGCAGCAATGGGGAAGAATAAGCTCCCTACTTGGCCATCGTTAAAATCGGTATTAAAGTGCTGCGAATCAGGTGAAAGACTATAGATACTTTCCTGGGGACGAATCTGATTATTAACATCACGCTGTCCCGAAAAATAATATGCCAAATCTTCGTCGATGTATTGTTTATTTTTATGAAGTATTAAGTCGGTCATTTTTGAATCTGAGTTAGGTTTTTGTAATGGTATGAGGTTGTTACAGCCTCACACCTGTTTGAATACTCTTCAAAACATTACATGTCTGGAACTTTAGTACGAAAATCACTGATCAATTTATGGGTCAGGCTGGCAGTTGATTGGCGCTGCCCGATAGAGGCTGATTCACCAGCCCAGAAAGGAACAAAGTCATTCTCATTTATTGCTGTGGCTTTAGTTCGCATATCCATAGTTAACTGCCCTTGGAACGGAAACGCTAACACTGCTTTATTTTTCATTGCATCGGTAAACTTACTGCTGACCACTCGTGCATACTTTCCTGTGAAACCTTTGCTCAGGCAGGTTTGTGATTCACCAGCTAGCAGTGTGTCCAGGTAAGCCTTATCGAGCTTTGCTTCATCGGTGAATAAATAGGCACTGCCTAATTGACACGCATCAGCGCCCTGACCGATATGGCCTGCTATCTGCTGTCCTGTCATGATCCCACCTGTCAAGATTTTGGGGATCGTTATCGATTCTGACGTTTGCTGATTTAATAAGGTCGTAGAAGGACCACTTGTACCATCACTTAAAAATGAAGCGCGATGGCCCCCCGCTTCTATTCCCTGCAGGATGACTGCATCAAAGCCTTTTTGCTGAACACGCATGGCTTCAGTTTGGTTGGTAGCAGTACCAACTATGATGATGCCTTTTTGTTTCAGCTTGCTAATAATCTGAGTACTGGGAATCCCGAAGGTAAAACTGACGATAGGTACATTGAGACGTAAAATCGTTTCAATTTGTGTATTTAAATCGATGGGTAACGTTAATGATTTGTGATGCAGATAGGACGGATCAATACCAAGCTCATCATAGGATGGCTGAAGCGCTTTAACCGATTTTGATTTTTCCTCATGCGTCGGTAGTTTTATATCGTTACTAACAAATAAATTAACAGCAAAAGGTTTCTTGGTGAGTTTTCGCGTGGCTGTATAAAGTTGTTCAATATCATCAGGTGATGAGTTACCCAACGCTAAGGTGCCTAAGCAACCAAGATTGGAGACTGTAGCAACCATTTCTGGGCTACTAAAGCCTCCAATCATAGGCGCTTGTACTATAGGCCACTGAATTCCAACGAGATCGGTGAACCGTGTTTTAAACATGTTGTTAAATAATGACGGCTAAGATTCAGCAGTGGTGGGATCAATCATATTTCTAACTTGCGTGATTTTATTTGCCGGAAATCCACCCGTCTCAGCGTGATCCATAATGGTTTTTTCATCAGGTGCATTGTAGACGCAGTAGACTTTATCTTCAGTGACATAACTATGAACCCATTGAATTTGTGGACCCATATCTTTCAAAATTGAGCATGATTTTTGAGAGATACCAGTCAGGTCTTCTTTTGTTAAATCACCAGCGCCAGGTATTTCTCTTTCAATGATAAATTTAGGCATCGTCACCCTCTTATTTGTTGATTATTAAAATTAAGATTCAAACAGCTATTTGCTTTAACGACTAATAATCAATGCCCCGTCAGAGCGAGGCATTGATCGCTTCGTTTATTCAGAACTTTCAGAATCAGTCAGTGCTTGCGTAGTGATATTTGGATTAACAATATCGCCACGAACCGACCATAGAATGGCCAGAACTTCATTTTTTTCTTGTTGACCTACACCATTTTTCTCCAGTGCAGCCATCACATCATCAACAACCGCATTGAATTCCATTTCGTTGATATTCATCGTGCGGTGGGTCGTTTTCATATCCCTGCCGGTATATTCAATCTCTTCAGAACCGGTGGCGGCTGCAAAGATTTCATAGACTTTTTGTTTAACCGCGGCATGGTCACTATCGACAAACCTGTCTCTAATGATCGGGTTAGTCACATGATTATGATAGGTGTCTTCAACGATTACTCGTATCTTGTCAGGGCCACCCAGACGGTTGAATAAACTCGCCTCTTCTGCATCATGAGCCTGTACTGAGCCAAACAGCATAGGTGTTGTCAAAATGGCAGATGCCAGTAATGTTTTAAATGTAGATTTCATCATTAATTCTCCTGATACTATTACTCAAAGTGCCATGTAAGACCGGCACCTGCCTGCCAGGCATCAATATCGACTTTAGTGTTACCAATCTGCTGACTTTCATCCAATGTGTAAGCAGCGTGGATATCAACTTTTATTTCAGGGGTTAGTTGATAACCAAAACCAGCAGTGATGGTGTCTTCCCATATAGCGGCCGCATTAGTAGCCTGGAAGTACTCTACTACCCCAGCAGTTACAGGTAGTTGGCCACCGCAGTCAGCACATCCTATTGGGCTATTACCACCAATCCCTATGTCTTGACCCAATGGCAGATTTCGTTTGATTGGATCCCTAGCATGGCTATAACCAATTCGCCACTGTGCCTTTCCTGTGGACAACTGAGCACCTAATGCAAACACGGTTTGATCGCGATAGAAGTCTTCATAGAAATTAGCATCTGACCAAGCTTTATGAATAACGTCGGCGTTAATTTGCAGGTTGCCACCCATTAGAGAGTTATTAGCAATCCCTATGGCAAATTCTTGTGGTTGTGCCACATCATCATCCCAAAACGTACCGTCACCGCGGGAGATGTATTCATCATATTGAATGTTTAGCTCACTTCTGTAATAAGCACCAAGACTGGTTGCACCGATATCATATTTCGCGCCAACGGTTCCGCGGATACCAAAACCATGTGCAGAGCCGGTATCTTGGGACAGACTGGCCTGGAAGTAACCGTTACCTATCGTTGCCATTGCGCCAAGCGAGAGATTGTCTGTTACTTGAAAACCAAGACCTACATTGGCATTAAATACAAGAAGTTCACCGGTTGGATTCTGACTTCCTTGTACCCCCCTAAAGTCTGAACCAACACCAGATTGTGCCGTTAGCCCTAGGCCTGCGACAAGTTTGGGGGTGAAGGCATGTGTGATGGCCACTGTTGGTACCAAATACTTATCTGCATTTGATGACCCTTTCCAAGCAGGAATGATTGCTTCGGAACCTGGTATATCCCTAACGCCACCGCTGTGATCAGCTTCTAGAGTGGGATCAAAAAATGTAGCGCCGAAGGTGAAACTGGTGCCTTTGTTATACTCCGTCAATGTTGCTGGGTTACCAAATACGGCAGCTGCAGGTTCCACAGTTCGGGCAACACTTGCCCCACCCATACCACCTGTTGCTGGCAACATATTATTATTTAGATCTGTACCAAATGTGCCGGCGAATGCAAATGAAGATGTCGTTAGCATTCCGATCAGTGTTGCTAAATATTTCTTATTATTCATTCTCTCTCTCCGTGTAGTTTTACGCTAATGATCATCTGTTATTTAGTGTTGATGTCGCATTAGCTAATAGTTTTATTAACTAGCCCATTGGAACGGTTTTTCTCCTGCTACTTTGAAATAAATCGCCATATTCACCATATGTGTCACTAGTAAGGCTGTTCCGATACCAAGTGCCCAGAGTGGTTCACGGAAATTTTCGTGAGCACCAACACTGTACAAACCATAGCCAATTAAGGCAGTCCAGATAGCCATAACTACAATTGCTTTAAATGAAGCCATATCTAATCCCTCCTAAGGGTTACTGTTCTAAGTCTTACGCTTTAGCACTCGCGACAGGATGGGTATTACTCTTATCAAGGAACTTATCAAAGAATATTTCATCATTCGCTATGCCATTGTTTTCAAACACTTCTATTGCTGCATCAATCATCCCTGGGGGTCCACAAAGATAGGCTTGGCCTGTGAGTTCAACGCCATCCTCGACAATAAACTCGATACAGGAGCCTCTTCTTCCCTGCCATGAACTATCTTCTGGTTCTCGTGATAGGCATGGAATATATTGAAATGAACCAAGATTTTGTTTTTCCCAGTCTGTTGCGATTTGCTGAATCAGATCTTCACAGTAAAGATCGTCTTGAGTTCTCGCGCCAAACAGGAATCGCACATCTCGTTTCACACCCGACTCTAATGCTTGTTCAAGCACGCTGATGATGGCACTCATCCCGCTACCACCTGCCACACAAGTCATAGGTACAGGGTCTGTTTTTAATCCAAACAAACCATAAGGACCTGACATTTTTAAGGATTGACCGGTGCGGTCTTGCTTGAACAACCAACCTGTGAATTCACCACCAGGTACTTCTCTGATATAAAAGCGGAATTCGTTCTGACCAGGTTGTGGAGCAGCAGCAAAGGAATAGTTTCTGCCAGACTCAACCTCTTCTACCTTGAGATCTGCGTACTGACCTGCTTTATAGAGCTCTACACCCTGAGGCAGATCAGCCGCATCAATCTCTACAATGACCTCTTTGATATCGTGAGTAAGTTCATTGATTTTGGTAATAACGGCATCGGCTTCCCAATGACTCTGCTTTTCACTATCGCTGAGTAATTCAACATCAATTGAAACATCTGACTTTAACTGCGTTTGGCAGGCGAGGATGTATCCATCCCTGATGTCCTCGCCTTCCAATACATAACTAAAGTCTGCGAGTGGTTTAATTTTTCCGTCTACAAGCTTGCATTTACACTTTCCACAACTACCAACTCGGCAATCATGAGGCCATGCGATATCTGACTCTAACGCTGCTTTGAGCAGATTATCGCCAGCTCGAACAATAAGCGTGTCTACGGAATTAATTTTTGCTTCGTAGTCTTGCTTTTTATTTTTGAAAAATCCAAACATGATTGTGTCTTCTTTTAGTTAAATGGAACGTTGTGCGTGCATGCGTTAGACATTGATACTGACGGAACGCATTTTGTTACTGTGAATTTCGTCAATCGATGGCAATACGGTGTACGCCACATAATTTTCTTTGCTGGTACTTTTTCTCACTTTCATATGCGACCACCAGGTTTTCACAGCTGGATAGGCATCGATAAGTGCTTCATGACCATACAAACAGCAGTTATGGATATAAGGTGCCCAATGAATATCTGCCAGGCTTAGATCACCAACGATGTAATCACCACGCTTCCCACGTGTACTGAGTTGATCATCCAGTTTCTGAAGTACATCTTTGACAGCCTCAAGTGCTGCTGAGTCAGCACTGCCTTCACTGATTGCTTTTACTGCTGGTGAAAAGACATGTTGAGCGATATGTGCCCATTGATACTGTTGTGCTCTTGCAACGCCATTACGAGGAACCAGCGAGTTACCAAAGCCTTTGTCATCTAAATAAGACAGAATGGCTTCAATACCGTAGACATAGAAATCAACATCTTTTAATACCGGTAATGTGCCAAAAGGAGACATCTTGAAGATTTCTGCCATTTCAGTTTCGGAATTGATATCTACAGAGCGTCCATCGATATCGATTCCTTTTTCAGCTGCCGTGAACAAACATTTACTTGTGTTTGCACATCCTGCTACACCATATAGAACTTTTACGTCTGCTAAATGATCACCTATTGCCATTTTCTCTCTCCTATTTTTTTATATAGTTAGGTTTAAAAATGTTTTAGTCTTCGATTGTCAGTGCACCAGATGGACACTTTTCAACACTTTCTCTAATCAACTCGTCGGAAGCATTTTCGATAGTAATCACAAACTGACCATCCTCGATTTTGTAAAGCGATGGGTATTTTGTGACGCATACTCCGGCGTGCTGACATACGTTTTGATCCCAATTAACTTTCATTTGTTAACCTTTTTCAGTTGATTAAACGTGTACGATTTCGCCGCGCATTGACCATAAAGCTGCCAAAATCTCATCTTTCTCTCTTTGGCCGGCTTCATGCGTGTCGAGTGCTTTCATGACATCTTCAACAACTGCATTGAACTCTTCGTCAGAAATGTTCATGCCTGTATGTGCTGTCAACATATCTTCGCCGGTGTATTCTTCTTTACCGCCGAAACCTGCACACATGAACTCGGTGACTTTTTGTACAACATTTTCTGGGTCACTTTTGACATAGCGGTTTTTAATGACTTCGTTGCTGCAGTGGTTGTTAAAAACCGTTCTTGCTAATGCGGATATCCCTTCGTGAGCACCCAATCTGTCATATAAACTTTCATCACTCATGAACTTGTCTCCTAGAGGTTTAGTTTGTTTGGCTGGGGCTTTTCAGCCCCAACCAGTCAAACTGTTTTGCTTTAGATTTTTGCGTAAGAGCCTGGTTGGTCTTCGACCTCATAGCCCACTTCAGCGTTGATACGTGCAGCAATTGCGCGTTCACCTTCTGAAGCAAAATCTCTATCCCATGTAGCCAGTTTTTTCTTGTAAACCGAATGCCACACAGGTGGTACTAATGCCATGGTGAATTCAGTAAAGTAGCCCCAGCCAGGGTTAGGTGAGCCAACTTCATCCAGTTCCCAGAAGTGTGTTTCACCACGATCATGGTGATCACCTTGACGACCGATTTCGATGAAGAACCAGCTAGTGAACATATTGTCGTTGTCCCATGAGTGACGGTAGTCAATAGGCTGACCTTTCTCACGGATAAGACCGTAATGTTCCATGTAGTTAAGTGCTTCAAGTTCAAAGTTAGACACTGTCCAGATAACGAACATACATGCCACACCAACCAAACCACCGGCCCAGGCAAACAAAATCATAGTTGGCAAGCTCATGAAGTAACCACGGATCCAACGGTTATCCAGAGAGATAAACGGTTTACCGAGTTTTTTCAGGCGAGCTTGTTCCATTTTGTACAGGAACTTAGATTGACCCATGTGTGACAACCAGAAGTGGCGATAGATACTACGTCCACGGGGTGAGGTTGCTGGATCATCTTGATGAGCCAGTTCCAAGTGATGGTTGTAAACATGTGCATAACAGAAATGTGCTGAACCACTTAAGCCCATCATCAGACGAGAGATGACGAAACTAAAGCCTTTAGTATGAGCAAGCTCATGACCATAGATGATACCGATACCTGCAAAGATACCTGTAGATAGTGTTGCGCCAATCAGTTCTGCTCCAGAGATCCCCATTTGAATTGGAATCCCCATAAACATGCCTGGCTCAATCGGTACACCATTCACATATTGGAAAACCCGCCATGCCATGGCAACCTGCAAAAGTGCAAACACAGGTAGCATGATGTACATAACCGCATTCTGTAATCCAGGAATGCCATTTGTTTCACCATCTTCATCAAAACCTGCGCCTTTGGTGTGCATTGGCATACTCAGTGTGTCAAGTAGAATGCCCACACCAAATAACACGACACCAGCCCAAACATATGGACCACCCAAAATGACACCAAACATACTCACTAAAATGAGTATCGGCGCCATAAAATAACGAATATTGATTAATAGTTTCTTCATTCTTTACTCCCTCCACCTTCTGCTTTTATTAAACTCTCTCTATTTGTTGGGTTACTACCTTCATATTGCAGTAGTTGAAATTTCCAACTGTCTAAAACTTTAAGTTTCTATATTTGTTATTGATATACGTATATATCCCTACTGCATATGTGACGCTACTTTCCTCCTCTGTTTAAACGCCTATTCGGTATCGCCTGACACAGATAATGGTCTGTTTGTCGTGTTATGGCTGTAAGTACAAATACCTATCACGTTGCTACAAACATGCCTTTATCCTTTGATATATAGGTTTTATACGGCGGACATTTCTCATGAGTTTCATTCGAACCCTGCTAAAAACTTGGCTGGGGCCACAAAGGAATACAAAGCAGCTTTCTCTCGAGTCAAAGCAGACAGGCTCTTGTGGTGGAATGAGTACTACAGAATTGAAAATTCGTATCGAGTTGATTCTTGATGGTGTCGATACTCGGCAGATTATCGAGCCCGTTACAGGCATAGCAGCACTTAGCCATGCTTTGCAGTCGGAGTTTCTTACGCAGCTGGCCAGCGTAGCTGAGTTATCAGCTAGTCACGCTTACGCATTATTATTGACCTATGCACCAGCATTAAATGCAATGAGTACATCGGAACACAGTTATTGGCTTGAGACGATTAAGCAAGCACTGTCGGAGCAAAAATTTGAACATGCTGAAATCCTCATTAATGGATACGGTGACTTTGTTTCAAATCTAGATAAAACCACCGTTCAACTTTCAGAGGTTGCAGAGCTACTGGAAAAGCTTATTTCGACCATCTCACAAGACACGCTAACGATTGGCCATTTGGATATATCATCTAAACAACAGGCATATACGGATGGTAAACAGCTTTATTTACCGGCATCTATTAGTTCTTTCGACAATTACGCTGATAATTTTTCACTCTATAAAGTCATCACGTTTCAACTGCTGGGGCAGCTTCAATGTGAAAGCCTGTTAGCTATCAAGCCTCTTCAGTCAGGAATCGCGGATCACGGTAATGACTTTCTGCAGCAGTTTTCCTTTATCGAAACAGTAAGAATTAACCATTATTTGAAATATACGTTTCCAGGGGTTTGGCGAAAGATCGTTGATATACACAAAAAGTTAGCGGTAGAGAACTACCCTGAGTCGCTTTTCGAAGGTGATGAAAAAACCACAGTTTTCAATACCTTGGCAATAATGGAACAATCAGATTTTGCATCATTTTCATCTGACTCACTCCCCTATCAGGGTGATTTTTCACCAGAAAAACTCATTCTTAATCAGGTGGAGAATAGTGAAAACCAGTCGGTATTGATGAACCTGATGAATAACAATATTGATGCAGGTGAGGATGCGCTGACAGAAGATAAGCTGGCAGATCGCATTTCTATAAAACACAACGCAAACGCCGAAGCTTTAGCTAATTTGCCCGACAAACATCAAGATATTTGGGAGCAACTCAATGAAACAGTAGCCCAACATCAGCAAGAAGCAGAAAAGCGCCGCGAGGAAGAAAGTAATAAGCGTGTTTATTATTATCCTGAGTGGGACACATCACTCAATCAGTACCGTCAGGATTGGTGTCGCGTTGAGGAAATAGCTATCTCCGATAACGAGAATGCTACTCATGCGCTGGACAAAACCGATCTCCGGTTTTCTGAGTATAAAATTAAAAAGACCCTAGACATGATCATCAACACGCAGCGCTTTATTCGCTATCAAAGTGACGGCGATGAGATTGATATTGATGCGTGGGTCGAGGCAAAATCGAACAAAACAAAACATGCTGATGACTTTCAAAACGTTTACGTACGGAACAATAAAAATAGCCGTAGCGTGGCGATTATGTTTGCTGTTGATATAAGCGGCTCAACAGCAGGCTGGAAGAATGAAATTATTCAGCAATCGACCTGGCTGTTATCGCGAACATTGTCAAAGTTAGACGATCAATTTGCGATCTATGCCTTCTCTGGTTCGGGACGTGAACAATGCGATATCTATCCAGTTAAAGAGTTTAAAGAAAAATACAGTCCTACCATCAAACAGCGAATAGCTAATCTCTCAGCCAAACAATATACGCGTATGGGGGCGGCGATTCGTCACTTGAGCAAAATATTGAATCAGGCCGAAGCTAAAACAAAAATTTTATTTGTTCTGACCGATGGCAGACCGGACGATATTGACAGTTACCGCGGCCACTATGGGGTAGAAGATACACGACGTGCATTCAATGAAGCCAAGGCGCTTTATTTGAACCCATTCGTATTAACCTTTGATCAGGCGTGCATTGACTACCTGCCACATATGCTTGGCAAAAACCGTTACCGGTTAATTTCCGACATCGCTATGTTGCCAGTCCAGATTTCTACTATTTATAAGCAATTAACGACATGAAGCCCATGAATACTGATAATAAAACGATTAATAACGCCGAGTATTTTATTGAAAAAGAGCCTTATTACCAGCCCTCTTCCAATGAAATAGAAATATTTAATACTGCTTTAGCTGAAAATATCCCCGTTCTGCTTAAGGGACCAACAGGCTGTGGCAAGACACGATTTATGGAGTATATGAGTTGGTACCATAAGCGACCACTGATAGCCGTTTCTTGTCATGACGACTTAACTACATCCGATTTGGTTGGACGTTATCTAATTAAAGATAGCAGTACCGTCTGGCAAGATGGCCCATTAACTACCGCTGTGCGTAATGGCTGTATCTGTTATTTAGATGAGATTGTAGAGGCTCGCAAGGACACAACAGTGGTGATTCATCCACTCTGTGATGATAGGCGAATTTTACCCTTAGAGAAATTAGGACAACTATTGAAAGCCTCACCTGACTTTTGTCTGACGATGTCATACAACCCGGGCTATCAAAGCGCCGTTAAAGATCTTAAACCCAGCACACGACAGCGTTTTATCTCCATTGATTTTAGCTACCCTGCTGAAGATATTGAGAGTGTTATTGTCCATGAAGAGTCAAAACTAGACTTAAAGCAATGTGAACTCTTGGTTAAATTAGCCAATATGACTCGTAACCTGGTCGGCAATGGTTTAGAGGAAGGCGCCAGTACGCGCTTATTGGTGCATACAGCGAAACTAATTTACCGTGGGTTTGAGCCAAATATGGCCTGCAAGTGTGGGATCGCCGATGCCATTACCGATGATGATGACACCAAAACTCTCTTGCATGAAATGATTGATACGGTGTTTTAATCTCGACCGTAAAGCCGAGCTTATAGTGGGAAAGCCACCGTCTGTGCTGGTTTAAAAGATGCCAATGCCAATTTCTGCAGCCATTTTAGATCCCCGCTTCTTTTGGCTTTATGCTTAGCTTGATAGTAATACTTCATAAATTCATCATCGCTAGCGTGTAGCCATGATTCAGTCAAAGTTTGTACTTGTACAGATTCTCGACGGAATATTTCTTCAAATACAGCATCAACAATAAGCTCAAAGTCCGGTTCATGGGGAATTCGACTTTCCCCATATCCGCGACATACACCAATAATTGAGGCTGTAATAGCTTTGCTTGTCTGCATGCTAACGGGCACATTTCCCAGATCATCGGTGACGGGGAAAAAACAGTCTGAAAATGCTTGCTTTAAAATCCGCTTGTGTTTTATGACTGATAATCCAAACATGGCTTCTACTCCCTGTTGTGGTTTGTAATGTAAATCAAACTACAAAATCAAGTTATTAGCTGACTCAAAATTTTGTTGAGCAAATTCTGATAACCACTTCAACCGGGCACTATGTTCTATACCAGTAGATGCTTGCTTATGCCCTTCAAAAAAAGCACTGTCTTGTTGTTGAAACCAGTCATCTACTTTTGTTTGAACTTGTACAGATTCGCGTCGGTATATTTCTTCAAATACGGCATCGAGTATAAGGGCTCTAGATGATTTTTTGTGAACCTGCTGCTGGTCAAGATAAGCATCACATACCCCGACAATGGCACCATTAATAAATGCATCGTTTTGTATCTCTATAGGCACGTTACCTAATTCATCTTTGAGTGTCGCAAAACAATCAGAGAAGTTTTGTGTGAGTTCTCGTTTAAACTTAATGAGTTCCAGCCCAAACATGATTATTTTCCACCCTGATAAAGTTATAAGTTCCTTCACTATATACTTACACTATATAGGGACAGACAAGATGTATATACGTATCTGCCTCAGCTAAAAAATCCTTGTTTTATGTGAATTTCTTGTACACCGGCACAACAAACTTGCTTATTCTTTATGCTAAAATTAACTTATAGCTATATCAGGAAAATAAATAAGAGGCTAATCAGCAATGCAACTTCATCAGCTAAGGTATGTACGGGAAATAGTAAAAAACAATTTGAGTATTTCTGAGGCCGCAAAAGTATTAAAAACATCCCAACCGAGCGTTAGCAGTCAGCTTCAGCAATTAGAGCAAGAGCTCAAATTAAAAATATTTGAGCGTCGCGGCAAAAGACTGGTTGCTGTTACCCCGCTTAAAGAAACCATCGTTGAAATCGCCGAGAGGATATTAAAAGACGTCAACAATATTCATTGTCTTGCATCAGATAATCACAATGAAGCGAGCGGCACCTTATCGATAGGCACCACATTGACGCAGGCCTTATATGCACTCCCGTCTGCGATCAAAACTTTTTCAGAGCGTTATCCCAACGTACACCTTAATATGCTGCAAGGTACGCCAAGAGAAATCTCTGAGTTAGCTGCAGAAGGCGAGATAGATATCGCCATCGCGACTGAAGCTTTAGAACACAATTCAGCTCTCCACACTTTCCCTTGCTATGACTGGAACAGAACCATTGTGGTGCCAAAGAATCATCCATTAACTAAAGAAAAGATACTGACACTGGAAGCGGTATCAAAATACCCGATTTTGACCTATATGATGGATTACACAGGCAGAGCATTACAAGATGCCTCATTCAAGGAAAGAGGACTAGAACCTAATGTGATATTTACTGCAACGGATGCAGATGTCATTAAAACGTATGTGGGGCTGGGGATGGGGATCGGTATTATTGCCAGCATGGCGTTTAACACGAAAAAAGACACCCCTTTAGTTGGTCTTGATGCAAGCCATTTATTTAGACCAAGTACAACTCTACTCGGTTTTCGCAAAGGTGGTCATTTACGTGCCTATACTTATGCTTTTATTGAGTGTTTTGCTCCCCACCTAACACAAGCGGCCATTCAAGCGAGAACGAGTGAAGCCTAACCGCCTCGATATATCAGCAGTTTTTTCGGGACAAAGCCTAGATACATTATTTAAGGGGGCTGCACCGCATCTACGGTGAGGTAAAAGTGGCTGCGCCCCCTATATTAACGCTGTTACTGCTAAAAACTTTATCAGCAATAATTTATATAAAATACATTACAATATTATTGTAAGATATTGTTTATTAATTGTTTATTTGTAGTAATAATTTCCCTCACACGTCATACGTCGACGCAGACACATCTCCACCCCGCCCCGTCCAATTAGTATGGAAGAACTCACCACGAGGTTTATCTAGTCGCTCATAGGTATGAGCACCAAAGTAATCACGTTGTGCCTGCAATAAGTTTGCGGGCAAACGTTCGCTACGGTAGCCATCATAAAATGACAATGCACTACTGAATGTCGGCGCGGGCACACCTAACGCTACTGCCGTTCCCACCGCTTTACGCCAGCCGGGTAAAGCCTGGGTAATAGCGCCGATAAAGAAGTCATCCAACAGCAGGTTTTCAAGTGTCGGGTTTACATCAAAGGCATCTCGGATTTTGCTTAAGAACTGGCTACGGATAATACAACCGCCGCGCCACATCAACGCAATCCCACCATAGTTGAGTTCCCAACCATAAATCTCGGCCGCTTCACGCATCAGCATGTAACCTTGGGCGTAAGAAATGATTTTTGATGCATAGAGCGCATCACGAATGGCATCGACCATCTCTTTTTTGTCACCGTCAAAGGTCGCTGAAATATCGGGTAAGACTTTTGAGGCACGAACACGTTCTTCTTTACGGGCTGACAGACAGCGGGCAAACACGGCTTCGCCAATCAATGTCAAAGGAATACCCAGATCTAAGGCATTCATGCCGGTCCATTTACCGGTGCCCTTTTGACCAGCCGTGTCGAGGATATGGTCAATCAGTAATTCACCATCGTCATCACGTACAGCCAAAATATCGCGGGTAATTTCAATCAGGTAAGAGTCGAGCACGCCTTCGTTCCATTCAGCAAACACTTGCTGAATTTCATCTCCCGTCATGCCCAGGCCTTCGCGCATCATTTGATAGGCTTCGCAGATCAACTGCATATCGCCGTATTCAATGCCGTTGTGCACCATTTTGACATAGTGACCGGCGCCATCATTGCCCACCCAGTCACAACAGGGTTCACCATCAACATGGGCAGCAATAGATTGGAAGATGGGTTTGATATGAGGCCAGGCAGCATGATTACCACCAGGCATCAGTGATGGTCCGTGACGGGCACCTTCTTCACCACCGGAGACGCCACTACCAATAAATAGAATGCCTTTTTTGTGCAGTTCATGAGTGCGACGGTCACTGTCGTTATACAGCGAGTTACCGCCATCAATAATAATGTCACCTTTGTCGAGGTAAGGCACGAGTTGTTCGATAAACGCGTCCACAACGGGGCCCGCTTTCACCATCAGCATGATTCTACGGGGGGCTTTTAAGCTCTCGACAAAGGCTTTCAGCTCGTGAAATCCGAGAATATTTGTCCCTTTTGCAGGGCCGTCGAGAAACTCATCGACTTTGCTGGTTGTGCGGTTGAAGACCGATACGGTAAACCCGTTATCGTTCATGTTAAGCACCAAATTCTGACCCATTACTGCAAGGCCAACTAAACCAATATCCGCCTTAGCGGGGTTGTCCACTTCACTCATAATTATCTACTCACCTTATTGTTTATGCGTTTAAAAATTTTATTGACTTGAAAGACATGATCTTGATGGGCGTTTCGCTGTTAGGTTTTGTCATGGCTCGTATCAGATTGGTTGGTTGTTTTGGAAGCTTATGCAGGCCTCTTTAAATACGACTGATCCTTAAATTTTAGATCGATACAGCTTTTAATCTGATGATGACTACTTCTTTAAGCTTTTATTGATAGATATTTATATATGTATATCCTTTATACTAATATATAATTTTATTTGAAACTGAACCCTGTAAAGAGGGAAAGACCTGCTACATGCATATATTATGGTTGTTTTGGTGCTGCAGGCTTAGTTTAACTGGTTTCGTAACAGCAACAATAATATCGATACTATATTTATATATATAGATAAAACTATATAGGTATATATACCTAAATACTCACAATGACAAAAACACTAAACTAGAAATCGCAAGTCATATATAGATTTAAGATTTTCTTATATGTTTTGCTGATATCTGAATGGAGGGAAGACATAAGCAATTAATGAGAATCCGTTATCAAGCTGTGGTTAATGTGGTGGTCTTCCAATAGTTAAACTGAAAACCTTCATATCGATTTAATCAATATCAACCAGAAGACTAAATCATCAATCAACAGTAAAAATAACTATCTAAAAATCTATCTAACTTACCCCTCAATTTCATCGAAGTTGTTAAAAATTATTTAACTCGTAATTAGATAACAGGAGAGAAAAATGAAAGTTACTCAATTTCTTAAGAAAAAGCTAAAACCAACACTACGAATATTAAGTCCTATTCTAGCTAGCTCTGTACTCTTTATGGCAGCACCGACAGTTAGTGCTGACGAAACCTGTATGTCCCCTTACATGGCTAAAATTTCCGGTCAGGAAGATTTTGTTTATGTTTGGACTTTAGGTGTTGAAGGTCTGGGCGATGGCCAGGATAAATTGGTGACAGTATCCGTAAACCCAGAAGCTGATGATTACGGTAAAGTTCGTCACGTTACCTCAGTTGGTGGTCGAAACGAAGCGCATCACTCAGGTTTTACTGATGATCGTAAATACCTGTGGGCTGGCGGTTTAGATACCAATAAAATCTTTATTTTTGATGTTTACTCAGATCCTGCAAAACCAACATTGGTCAAAACTATCGATGACTTTGTTAGTAAAACAGGTGGTGTTGTAGGCCCACATACTCCTTACGCTCTACCTGGTCGTATGCTGTGGACTGCATTATCAAACAACCAAGACCATGGTGGTCGTACCGCATTGGTTGAATACACCAATGAAGGCGAGTACGTCGATACCTATTGGATTCCTACCGATGACAACCTGCAAGGTGCTGAAAAAACAGGCCAGTATGCGGATGGTTACGGTTATGACATCCAGGTATTACCACGTCGTAACATGATGCTGACTTCGTCGTTCACCGGCTGGTCAAACTACATGATGGACTTTGGTCAAATGCTGCAAGACAAAGAAGCCATGAAACGTTTTGGTAACACCATGGTGGTTTGGGACTTACACACACGTCAGCCTAAACAGGTTCTTGATGTTGAAGGCGCACCATTGGAAATCAGATGTGCTTGGGGTGCAGAAAATAACTACTGCTTCACTATCACTGCCTTAACAGCTGAAATTGTCTTGATTGAAGAAGATGACAAAGGTGGCTGGAAAGCAGAGGTTGTTGGCACTGTAGCTAACCCTTCAGATGTACCATTGCCAGTTGATTTCTCAATCTCGAGTGATGATTCCATGATTTGGGTAAATACATTCATGGACGGTACAACTCGCGGTTACGACATTACCGATCCTCACAATCCAAAACTGGCCCATGAGCAGTATATTGGTGAGCAAATCAATATGGTCTCATCAAGCTGGGATAACAAACGTTTGTACTACACCACTTCGCTTTTGGCTAACTGGGACCATAAAGGTGAAAAAGATGTTCAGTTCATGAAACTGATGCATTGGGATCCAGAAACCAAAACAATGGAAGAGCAATTCCATATTGATTTCTATAAAGAGAAATTAGGTAGAGCTCATCAAATGCGTTTTGGCGCGTATTCACTGTATGGCAAACAAGCCAAACATGAAAGTGATGCTGACGCTCAATTAGCATTGACCCAAGAGAAGTAGTTCAAGGATAGTTCACCATGACACATCTAAAGAAAATAACATTAGGCATTTTTTTCAGTATAAGCCTCTCGACTAATGTTCAATCGTTTGATGGGGCTGCAGGCCCACAGACCATATTGCCTGCACCCGGTTATGGTGAATTAGACTTTGAGGCACCCCGTGCAGGTAGCTATAAGCTACCTGTACTGGGCTATGCCAAAAATGCAAAAGTCATTGATACCAATAATGAAACCGTGTCTTATCACGAAATGTTCAGAGGCAAATACACGCTACTGAACTTTATGTATACCCGCTGTGACGATTTAAATGGCTGTCCATTGACCCATGTCGTTTTCAGCCGAATTAAGGAGCTTGCCAAGCAAGACCCTACTGTCGCTCAAAACTTACAAATGCTGAGCATGAGTTTTGACCCGACCTATGACACTCCTGAGCACTTAAAAAAACTTGAGAGTGGTTTACATGATCAACATATGGATATGGACCATTCCTCGGGTCATGACGGTCATGATATGCAGCATGGTGATCACCAAATGCATCATGAGCCAGAAACTGACACCGTAAACTGGAAATATCTCACCACACACTCTGAAGAAGAGCTGTTCCCGATTTTGGATGACTATGGTCAATCAGTGATTCCCAAGTCAGATGACGCCGGTGACGATGACGGTAATTTCTCACACATCTTACGAGTATTTTTAATCGATCCGGATCTGAAAATACGCAATATTTACAGCGTGTCATTTCTCCACCCAGACATCATCATTAATGATCTTAAAACCTTGATGATGGAATACGGTGTCGATGAAAGTAACGCTCAGAACCAGCACCTGCAAAATATTCGTATTGGTGCAGGAGACTCCAAAGCGGGTTATGAAAGTAAAAACTACATTACTAATTCGCTGAGCATTCAAAACCGTCAAGGTAAAGAAACCGACCTACTCAAATTTGTAGAAAACCCACCTCTGGGTTTACCTGAAGTGCCGGTACCGGCAGATAACCCAGTGACCGAAGCCAAAATCAAACTGGGTAAAAAGTTATTCTTTGACCGACGCTTGTCACTTAATAACACGATTTCCTGTGCAATTTGTCATGTTCCGGAGCAAGGCTTTACCAATCATGAAATATTGACTGCGGTAGGTTTTGAAGGCCGCTCAGTAAAGCGAAATGCACCCACTATCTATAACACGGCTTATTTCAAAAAGTTATTTCATGATGGTCGTGAAACATCATTGGAGCATCAGGTATGGCAGCCCATGCTGGCGCGAAATGAAATGGCCAACCCCTCATTTGGAGTGGTGATCGAAAAACTACGCAATCTAGAAGATTATGTCGGATTATTTGAAGCGGCATTTGATGGGCAACAAGCCAGTTTTGAAACCATTCCTAAAGCGATTGCATCGTATGAGAGAACATTAAACTCAGCTAATTCACCTTTCGATCGCTGGTATTACGGTAAGGAAAAGGATGCGATGCCGCCATCCGCCATTCGGGGTTTTGATCTGTTTGCCGGCAAAGCACAGTGCATCGCCTGTCATACCGTTACCGAAAAACATGCTCTCTTTACCGATAACAGTCTGCATAACACAGGCATCGGTTGGGAAAGAGCGATGAGAAAAGATCCTGAATCACAACGCGTTCAAGTGGCGCCTGGTCGTTATGTGAATGTTAAAAATGACATTATTAAATCCGTTGGTAACCAACAAGAAGGTGATCTGGGTCATTATGAAGTTACGCAAGACCCGGCAGATCGTTGGAAATACCGCACCCCAAGTTTACGCAATGTCGCTCTCACTGCTCCCTATATGCATGATGGATCCCTAGGTACATTGGAAGAGGTTGTCACTTTTTATAATGAGGGCGGCATCAAAAATGAAATCCAATCTCCACTCATTCAACCACTAAACCTGACTAGTGCTGAGATGGAAGATCTGGTGGCATTTTTAAAATCACTGAATGGCGATAATGTGGCCGAAATCATTTCAGACTCCTTTGCCACACCGATTGGCGATCACTCAAAAAACTAAGTCAGAGGCTCATATGATGAAACTTATTCTCTCAACTTTATTACTCTCGACATCCGTGTTTGCAGCCAATGACATGATAATGACTGCGGTAACGCCGAATGAACAAGCTAAGAACTTTACACTTGAGTCTCCTTCTGGCGCGACTATCAGCCTATCGGATTATTCCGGTAAATATGTGCTGGTTAACTTCTGGGCACATTGGTGCTCACCCTGCATCAAAGAATTTCCGGACATGCAGAAACTGTATGACGAATCAGACAAAACACAGTTTGAAATCATCGCAATTCATGCTGGCCCGTACAATTCGGAGGCAGCACAGTTTGTGAAGCACTTTGGTATTAGTTTCCCTATTGTCAGCGATCCGGATACCAGTTTAAAAGGCTGGGATATACCCGTTCTGCCTATGAGTTACTTAGTCGATCCGGAAGGTAATGTGGTTTACAAAGCGATGGGACCAAGGGAATGGAACGTCGAAGATATCCAACCACTGATATCTAACTAACTACGACACAAATATTGAAGGCTCAACCTAGGATATACATATGTTTTTCAGACAACTATTTGATAAAGAAAGCAGTACATTAACGTATGTTATTGCTGACTTAAAATCATCAGAAGCGGCGATTATTGACCCCGTTAAAAGTGAAATAGAAACCTATATAACCTTGCTCGCTGAATATGGACTCAGCTTGAAGTTTTCTCTAGAAACACATGTACACGCGGATCATATTACTGCGAGTGGTTTACTGCGACAACGTTTGAACTGCCAAACTGGTGTCAGTCACGCTTGTGATGCCAAACTGGCCGATATCCAAATACGAGAGTGTGACAAGTTTCGGCTGGGTGACAATGAAACCATTACAGCCATTGCGACTCCGGGACATACCGCAGGCAGCATGTCTTTCATATGGCGTGACAAGCTCTTTACCGGTGATAGTTTGTTAATCAATGGCTGTGGCCGAACAGACTTTCAAGGTGGTGACGCCGGTACGCTGTATGACAGCATCACACAAAAGCTATTTAGCCTGCCAGATGAAACACTGGTTTACCCAGGTCACGACTATAAAGGCTTTAGAGTTAGCTCAATACTTCAGGAAAAGCAGCTCAACCCTCGCCTATCGACTAACTCACGCGAAGAGTTCATCACCATGATGAATAATTTAGACCTGCCGAAGCCGAGACTGATTGATATTGCTGTTCCCGCTAATCGCTACTGTGGTATCGACGAAGACGATGCAATACAAGCTTCTGATGTGAATTTAAGTATTAACACCGGCAGACTATTAACCTCAAATCAGTTAGTGGCACAAATAAAAACTGAAATCTCAGAAATCACGCCTTCTGACGTCGAAAGTATGTTGAATCAGGATGACGTGATCCTTATCGATATTCGTGAACCCAATGAGTACGAGGAGAGTGCTATTCCTAATGCTCACTTTTTACCTCGTGGCGTGCTTGAATTCAAAATCCTAGAGCTTGAAAAAGTGTTAAACCCCCAAAACAAAATCATCTTGTACTGTCGTTCGGGAAACCGTTCTGCTCTAGCCGCAGCAAGTTTGACCAAAATGGGGTTCAGAAACGTTTTGTCAATGAGTGGCGGTTATGAAGCCTGGAAAGAATCAAATCCTGCTTTATAAACAATTAACGGGAGAGAGATAAATATGAAAAATAACCATTATAACGTTGTCGTTGTTGGCGGTGGCGCAGCAGGAACGTCAGTCGTCAATGACTTAAAAAAACAAAATTCATCCTTAGATATTGCGCTTATCGAACCTTCCAGTGAGCACTATTATCAGCCTGCGTTTACTTTGGTAGGTGGCGGTGCTTACAAGTTTGAAAATACGCTTCGTCAGCAAAAAGATCTGCTCCCTGAGGGTGTGACATGGCATAAAAATTATGCTGCTTCTTTTTCACCTGATGAAAATAAAGTCTATTTAGATACAGAGTGTGAAATCAGCTATGACTATTTAGTTGTTTGCCCTGGTCTACAACTAGACTTCCACAAAATTAAAGGTCTCGAAAGTACTTTAGGCCAGAATGGTGTTTGCTGTAATTACTCACCCAAGCATGTCGAATACACTTGGCAAATGGTTCAAAAAATCACCTCAGGAAGAGCCTTGTTTACACAACCGCCGATGCCAATAAAATGTGCTGGGGCGCCGCAGAAGGCGATGTATCTGGCGGCAGATAATTTCAAGAAAAATGGTTGTCTTAAGAATATCAGTGTGGAGTTTTTCAACGCTGGCCCCGGAATGTTTGGCGTGCCATTTTTTGCCAAGGAGCTTGAAAAGGTCGTGGCAGGCTATGGAATCAAAACGCATTTCACCTCTAATTTAGTTGAAATTGATGGTCCAGCCAAAAAAGCGACTTTTGAAGTTAAGGATTCCCTAGGAAATACACAGCTCGTTGATGAACACTTCGATATGATTCATGTGACACCACCACAAAGTGCACCTGATTTTATTAAACAATGCCCCTTGAGTAATGAGGCTGGCTGGCTCGATGTGAGTCCGGAAACCCTGCAACATACTCAGTACGACAATGTATTTGGTTTAGGCGATGTGATTGGTACCACTAATGCAAAAACAGCTGCTGCTGTCAGAAAACAAGTGCCCGTTGTTGTCGACAATATTCTCAACCTTATCGACAAACACCAGCTCAGCGCTAAATACACCGGCTATGGCTCTTGCCCTCTGACCACCTCACTTTCGACTGTGATGCTGGCTGAGTTTTCCTATGGTGGTGAGGTCACGCCTTCTTTCCCCATGCTGGATCCACGAAAGAATCGTTATATCTGGTGGTTGGTAAAACGTATTGGTCTCCCTTGGTTGTATTGGGACATCATGCTCAAAGGGCGTCGTCTCGATTTACCTAGCAAGGCCAGCTATGCAAAAAAATACGTAGATTAAACATTAACTTAATTCAGGTGCCAACTTATTCATGTGGATAGTTCAGAGCCTTCGTGGCTACCTTTATCGTAATAATAAGACTAAAGACATATGCTAAAAGAAGCACCTGCCCTTTCCTTATTACAGAGACTCAAAAATGGGCTCCCTGTTTTGGACTGGATTAAGACATATAATCTACAACTGTTCCACAGTGATATATTTGCGGGCATTATCACGGCGATTTTATTGATCCCTCAAGGTATTGCTTATGCCTTTCTCGCAGGCTTACCCGCAGAGGTCGGTATATACTCAAGTCTTTTACCCGCCTTGCTTTATGTCGTTCTTGGCACCAGCCGTGTACTTTCGGTCGGTCCGGTATCTATCGCAGCTATTATGGTTGCCAGCGCATTAGCCTCACCCGAGGTAGTGGCGATAGGGACACCAGTCCAAAATGCCATGATCTTAGCGCTTGAAGGCGGTCTAATCCTCTGTCTTATGTCGATGCTTAGAATGGGCGGACTCGTGCACTACATCAGTCAACCCGTTTTAACCGGATTTACTACGGGCGCAGCCATCATTATTGTCTTTAGTCAGTTACCCAAAATGCTAGGCCTGGATCTAACGAGCTGTGAATCGCTACAGGCATGCTTTATAGATCCAAGCATACAAATCAATACTGCAACCATGGGATTGGGGCTGCTAGCAGTTGCCCTACTATTTTTAATGGGCTCACCGCTCAACTTCTTGTTAAGTAAACTGAAAGTCAAAAAAACCATTGCTACAGCTATCACCAAATCGGCACCGCTTTTATCCATTAGCCTAGGCATCATTCTGGTGACACAATTCTCATTAGATATTGAGCATCAGGTGGCGATTGTGGGCGAAATTCCTCAAGGGCTGCCAACTCCGAGCATTGAATTTCTAAATGTATCACTGGCGCATATGCTGGCCCTTTTGCCCAGTGCGTTTTTTATCAGTTTAATTGCTTATGTTGAAAGTGTCGCAATAGCTAAATTTATTGCTTCAGTCAGAAATGAAAAGCTAGATACAAACCAAGAGCTAGTTGGTCTTGGTGCAGCGAACTTGGCCTCGTCTTTTACAGGCGGTATGCCCGTTGCCGGTGGTTTTAGCCGAACCATGGTCAATTACGCGGCGGGCGCTCAATCGCAAATGGCAATGCTGATTGCTGTTATTGTGCTGGCAGCAGCCTTACTGAGCGTCTCACAAACTTTAGAATCTATTCCTAAAGCTGTGCTCGCTTCCATCATCATTATTGCGGTGGCCCCCCTTATTAAGGTGAAGGCCATCATAAGTACATGGAAGTCGGATAAAGCGGACGGTATCAGTCAGTTAGTTACGTTACTTGGCGTGTTAATTCTCGGTATTGAAGAAGGCATTGTGCTTGGCGTTGTAGCCACTATCTTCAGCTATATGAGAAGAACAAGTAAACCTCATATTGCAGTCGTTGGCAAAATTCACGACACCGACCATTTTCGTAATATCAAACGACATAAAGTGCAGACATGGGAAGACTTACTATTGATACGGATAGATGAAAATATCACGTTTGCCAATATCAACTATATTTCTGAATTTATTGAACATGAATATCAACTGTACAGTCCGAAACAAATCGTGCTGATATTTTCATCTGTGAGCTATATTGATACAACGGCTGTTAGCTATTTCCGCCAATTAATATCCAATTTAAAACAGCAAGGCACAACGCTTAATCTGGCAGAGGTGAAAGGGCCTGTTTTAGAAATACTTGAAAAAATAAATTTTGTAAGCGACCTATCACCGGGGAAAATATTTTTCCAGACATCTGATGCTGTAAAAAGCTTTGTTAAGTAAAACATCTATTTACTTATCTGCAGCCAACTATAATAAAGTGTTTTCTCAAAACAAATAAAAAATTTGCATCGAATTATCGATGGCACTCATAAATGTTAAGGTTAGCCAATCTGTTCGTGCAGCAGGTTGATGGTTTACACTACGGCAAGATTTTCATCAGCTGGTAATCTGCTAAATGTCATCAGCCCATCGCTATTACAAACTTAATTTGAAACATTCATAAAGTTAAAAAACACATGTTCAGAGAAACAAACAGCCGCTCGATCGTTAAAGGAATCACATGGAGAGTACTCGCCACTACGACTACAGTAATTATAGTCTATGTGTTTTTCGGAAGATTAGATCTCGCTATTGCTGCAGGTATTCTTGAGAGCGTACTGAAAGTAGCATTATATTGGGCCCATGAACGTGGATGGCATAAAATAAGATGGGGACGAAAAAGAATTTCGCCTTTTAACTTATGGTTTACAGGACTGCCATCATCAGGCAAAACAACCATCGCCGATGCAGTATTTGTCGAATTAGAAAAGCTACACATCCCACTTGAGCGAATAGACTCGAAAGATATACGCGATTTAATACCGAATATTGGTTATTCCAGAGAAGAACGAAATCGTCATCTAAAAAGAGTCGGACATCTGATTCAAACACTACAAAATAATTCGATTTCGACTGTTGCCTCTTTCATCAGCCCCTATCGTGAGTCGAGAAAAGCATTAAGAAAAATGGTACACAACAACATTGTTGTGTATATCAAGGCAGATATTGAAACCTGTAAAAAACGAGATACTCACGGAAATTATGACAAAGCGCTTGCAGGTGAATACCCTAATTTCACTGGGATAAGCGATGTATATGAAGAACCCAAACATGCCGAAATCATCATTGATACTGACTTATTAAGCGTTGAAGAAGCGGTAAAAATAATCACTAGCTACGTAAAGAAACATTACATTAAATGACTTACAGACCAGCCGGGCCCCGACTATTGCCCTGCTGGCAGACACGCACAGGCTTAGTTCAGTGAAGGTCATATGACCTAGCGCCATCCTTATCGCAATAAATTCAATGTCAAAAATGCTACATTGAATTAGCTATAAACAAACAGACCAATGTCAACGTGGCGAAAATTTTCAATAAAGTCATGGCCATTATGTAGTATTACGACACACTGCTAACTGATATTTTTTGACATATTACAGACGGCATAATAACGCCTATAATCAAAATGGCAGGCCTTAATGGAGATAATAAATGACGTTATTTTTCACGCTAAAACAATGTTCTCTCGGGCATGTGCTGATCGCGCAATCGAAATTAGGCATATGTGCAGTACTGCTTGGCGATGAAGTTGAACCGCTGATTTTAGAGCTTAAAAGTCAGTTTCCCCAAGCTGAATTAATTGCTGCAGGTGAAGACCAAGAGCGTATTGCCTCAGAAGTCATTAGTCTCATTGAAGATCCTTATACTAAGCATGACCTGTCACTGGATATTCACGGGACAAAATTCCAACAACATGTCTGGCAAGCCTTACAGAATATTCCACCAGGCAAAACCGCTACGTACACTGAAATAGCGCAACAAATTGACTCACCGCATGCGGTCAGAGCTGTTGCCAATGCTTGTGCGGCTAACAAATTGGCGGCCATTATTCCCTGTCATCGGGTTATTAGGAAAAATGGTTCACTTTCCGGTTACCGTTGGGGCATGGAACGAAAGCGACAATTATTAGCACGAGAAGCACACGGAGCTTATAAGCACTGATTCAAGCGCTTTTACTGAAGACAAGTCAGCTTACACCTCTTTGGGTTTCTTCTTTGTAAATAAACCCGAGTAATACCATACCTAACAATACTGTTATGGCGGCTAACCACAGCGCGCCAGTGTACGTGTGTGTAATTTTGGAAATCTGTGCGGCAACAGCCGGCGCAATAATTTGTGCAATGCCATAGCAGATCGTCAGCTTTGCCATCGCTTTGGCCGGGTTTGCAGGAAATTTATGGCCCATGTAGACCAACATCATACTGACAATGCCAGCAAATGTTGCCCCGAACAACAAAGCGCCAATAATATTCAGGCTTAGTGTCGAACTGGTAGCTGGAATTACAATTGAAAGTAATAACAGGCCGTAACTCAAAATAAGTGCTTTCACCTCACCTATTCGTGTCGAAATTTTATCCCAGACAATGCATGAAGGCACAGCGGCGATACCTAAAACTACCCATATCCAATCGCCTTTGCCTCGAAGCTCTGGCATGTTTTCAAGTATCGCGACAATAAAGGTGGCGCTGATCACATACCCTACCCCCGCACAGGAATAGGCTGCAATCATCAAATTCATCCAGCGCTTTGATGGCTGTTTGACGGTATCAAAATGCTTATTTGATGTTCTATCTGGCGCCGGCATCCAAAACCAGGCAGGGACAAAGAAGAGGAGCCCAAAAAAGCCCATGATGATCCACTGTAAGGCCCAACTGTAGTGTTGATTCATAAATACGATAAGCAGTCCCGGTATCGCGATACCTAAGCCGAGCCCTGAAAAGTGTAGCCCGAGCTGTGCTTTGAATCCCTGCTGTTTGAGCCAACTCATCACAAACCCGGCGGCAAGAATAATTCCTGCGGTGCTGGCCAGGCCTGCTAATAATCGTAACAAGCTCCAAATCACAATATCCGTGGTCATACCCATCGCCACAGTTGTGACAAAAGCTACAATCAGGTTCACCCGGTAAAATTTAAATTTAATCTGTAAGTCATTGATTTGTGAGATTAGTAATAGGCCAATTAGATAACCTAAATAATTAAACGTCGCTAACCAGCCACCATAGAAAGTATCAAGCTCAGTTTGCTCAAGCATTAGTGGCAAAAAGGGTGTGTAGGCAAAACGTGCAATACCAACGCTAAGGATCAGTGCTGAAATACCGGCTAGCAGGACTTTGATTTTTGTTGTATCTGGCATTTTGATAAGGGTTCGTGAAATGTAGTGTCACTATCCCTGATCACGTTCGAAATTGAAACTCACTACGCAGTGAAAAACTGTCCGGGATGATTACTGTGACTGCTGTTGTGCGAGAGAAAAGGTTTCTAACCACTTTTCTTTACTCAATGGCTTGTAGAAGAAATACCCTTGGATAAAATCACAGTCTTTTTTATTGAGGTAGTCGACTTGGCATTGATGTTCAACGCCTTCTGCTACGACATCTAAGTCCATCGCTTTTGACATGCTGATGATCGTTTCAACAATCGGATAAAAGCCTTTTTCATCAACAACATCATCGACAAATGACTTGTCAATTTTAATCTCATCAATTGGCAGTTTATGAATATATTTAAAGTTGGAATGGCCTGTGCCAAAATCATCGACTGAGAGACTAAACCCCTGCTCTTTAAGCATGAATAAAATGGTTGTGACCATGTCTATGTTTTCAGCAACCACTGATTCAGTGATTTCAAAAGTAATTCTGTTGGGTTCGATGTTATAGTCGCGACAAATGGCTACGATATTTTCAATCAAATGACTGTCAGCAAGTTGCCTTAAACTCAGATTGATTGATACACACATCTCCCGACCTGTTTGACTCAGCTCGGAAAGAGCCATGCAGACTTGCTTAACAACGAAATAGCCGACTTCGATGATGGCGCCGGTATCTTCGGCCACATAAATAAAATCACCCAAATTAAGTGGACTGAAAAACTCATCCTGCCACCTTAGCAAAGCTTCCGATGAGGTCACTTTGCCATTCAGTGCGACTTTGGGTTGGTACACAACGCTGAGTTTCGATTCATCGACTTTATCGAACAATGACTGAGACAACTCAGCCATCTGCGAGGAAACGCCATAGTTTAATTTCTCAATAAAGCGGATCTGTCCCGAATAGCCTTCCGCCTTATTTAGTTTCAATGCACCTTCGAGCATTGAAACTAAGGCTCCACTTTTCAATATATCAATATTAAAAAGACTGCTAACGGCTGATATCGACAAACGATGATTTAAGTCACTTGATAGCGAACTAATTAAGCGTTCAAATGCCACGTCGAGCGTCTTTTTGTAACGCTCTATTTGGTGGTTTGAGAGCGGTTTAATTGACTTTACTACAAACACATCACTGCCTATACGGTAAATTCGTATTTGTAAATCGCTTAGTGAGCGCCGAAGCTGTTTAGCCAGGCTTCTTATCAAATCGTTGCAACGTCTGTGGCCAAACACTGAATTAAGTTGGTGGAAGCGGTCAATATCTATCAAGCAGGCAAAAAAGCTTTTTTCTGTGCCTATCGCGACCATTTTTTCCGTATCAAGCTCTAGTGCTTCACGTGAATGCAAGCCACTAAGCGAATCATAGAGCGCGGCTTTTAACAATCTAGCCTGGGTTCGTTTTTTTTCAGAAAGATCACGAATCAAAGCGAGATAATGCGAGCCTTTATGGTCTGAATAATCCATCAGATTAATTTCTACCGTTACTTCAGCCCCTGTTTTTGTTATCGCTTCAACTTCCTCAATGACACCGACCATGGCATGTTCGCCGGTGAACCTATAGGTGGGGTTTGCTTTATCTTGAGTCGTTTGTTTGGCTTTCTCAGGTAACAGGATATTAATATCTCTGCCAATCAGCTCATTATCATTGTAGCCAAACAGGACATTACAATAATCATTAACCAACTGTATCTTGCCATCGGTATCACATATCACGACAGCCTCTGTCAGCATTGCCAGGATATTTTGGAAACGTAGCTCTAGCGACGTAAACTCTTTCTCACGCTTTGACATAGCCTGCGCTTCAAACAATTGACGTTGAGAGAGAATGTTTTTGACTTTGACCTGTAGTAGTGCATGGTCAACAGGCTTTACAACAAAGTCAGTAGCACCATGAGTCAGTGACTTCATCTGCGTTTCTGGGGTGTCGTGTGAGGTGATAACGATGACATTAGTCGTCTGAAGATCGGGGTTGTGATTGATCTCATTCATCACATCGAAGCCGTCAATATCAGGTAAACCAATATCCAGCAAGATGAGATCAGGAACAATGTCTCGCGCCGTAGCTACAGCGCTTTGTCCTGATGTGGCCATGAATACAGCGCCCAGATCACGCAGGGCATGTTTCAGCTCACAGAGTAAAATGCGGTCATCATCGACAAGTAAAATTTTCACTCTTTAAACCTCTTCTTCCTGATAAGGTTGAGTTGTTTATAAGATGTAAACACTATACGGTTTATCAACCATCGAGGCGAATCTATTAACTCATCCGGCAATACATAACGATGTTAGTTTTTGATTCTATCTTTACTATTCAGCATCAAGCCTCTCTTGATAACTAATAACGACATTGTCAGTTTGGTTGATGTTTTAACGCTAACCGATCCTCAATACTTCTCAACTTTTCATACGCTTGAGATTCATCGTTGATGTTCTCTACCAGCCCTCGGTGGATGGCCACCGACACCGCTTCCTGATTGTTAAAACGTGCGCCATCTTTAAAAATAAGGTCAACCAGTTCTCTGGCCGGCATATCAAGATAAATCGCGAGGTTTTGAGTTTCCTTAGAGAAGAACTGTAAAACATCCGGATGGGAGTGCTTCACGGTCAAAATGGCGAGATTATCGATTAATACCAGCTCATAACGCATTTTCTCAGAGAGCCCGTTATCCTGAACAAACCGTAAACTGGTCAGTCCTGTCAGCTCATAAAAGGCATTTTGCACTTTCACTGAGGGGGCTTGTCTGTCTGCAACCAGTACTTTCAACCATTTCAGACGATGTCTGGCGAGTGTAATAATGCTCTGCTCCAGCAAGATGTAACTCCTTCCATTGCTTCACCCATAGTTAGAGTTCACACCTTTTATAAAGTTTAAGCAACTGGTTTTTGTAAAACAGCTAACGCAGCAGATTTAATGAAAGGTTGTTATCAAATACTTTGGCGGCATTGTGCTCGCTATCTGAGCGGGTGAGATTTTTAACAATTGAAGATAAGATCTTGATCCCATTTCGTATTCATCGAATGGTGTCATCTACCCGCTTTACATTCCTATTTAATACATAGAGACTCTGGCGTGTTGAGTAAAAATTTTTACTTTGGTGCTTCACTTACTTTTTTAGATCGAATGCTTCTTATGCTGAAATATCTGCTGATTTTATCCTCCCTACTGCTATCATCCAGTGCGATAGCTGATGCTAATCAAACACTGATGAATGCGTCTCTACCGTTATTACCGACAGGGTCTGAAGCAAGTATTCTGGTTGTCGAGTCAAACACCAATAAAACCTTATTAAACCATCGCAGCGACACCCTACGTCCGCCTGCTAGTGTGCAAAAATTAGTTACTGCCTTAGCCGCCACACTTCAATTAGGCACGGACTTTACTTTTACTACTGATATTGAAGCCAAAGATCAGGATGTGATTTTTCGGTTTTCAGGTGATCCCAGTTTACGTCGAGATAACATTCGACAATTGGTCGCTAGGTTAAAACGTGATCGAAGTGTTATTCGAGGTAATGTCTATCTTAATGGCAGTGCCTTTAATGAATTTGAACGCGCCGACGGCTGGCCTTGGGATAACCTCGGAGTCTGCTACAGCGCGCCTGCGAGCTCAATATCATTAGACGACAACTGCGCTGTTGCCAAGATGGTTTTTAAAGATAAAGAAAGTACAAAGCTGGGGTTTGAAATCTCCCGTGATGCACCCATTAATATTATTGAAAACCTAGACTTATTGGATGGTCTTGAAAAGCGTTACTGCAACTTCAAATTGCTCGCTGACAATACCAATCAATTTAAACTGGGGGGCTGCATTGGCCGACATGAAATCCCTCGTTTTTTGAGCTTTGCTATTCAAAATACCGAACTTTATGTCGCAGAAATGATCCGACGTGAACTTGAGCATGCAGGTATTGAATTACAGGGCAATATTATTCGTAATGACCGAGCCGAAGGTAAAGTTATTGCCCGTCATGAATCAGCCTCTTTACCGGTTTTAATCGATGAAATGGTGAAAGACTCTGACAATCTAATTGCCGATAACCTGCTCAAAACCATCGGCCGTCATTATTTTAACGAACCAGGGAGTTTTGATAATGGTGTTGCCGCGATAAAAGCGGTGTTGAAACAACAAGCAGGGATTGATTTTTCAGCGGCTGTCCTCGCTGATGGTTCGGGTTTATCTCGCAATAACCGTATGACTACGCATCATATTATGCAAATCTTGCAATATGTATACAGTCACCCTGAATTAAACTTGATGGCGGCGATGGCTGTGTCGGGAAAAAGCGGTACGCTTCGTTACCGATATAGTCTTCGCACTGATGAATTAAGAAACAATGTAAAAGGCAAAACGGGCTCGTTGTTTGGCACATTCAACATCGCGGGAGTGTTAACTGCCAAGACGGGTAAAGACCTGCTGTTTGTGCAATTAGTCACTAATTATCATCACCCTGATTTTCACCGCCATGAAAAGCGCGAAATTCGTCGATTTGAACGAAAACTCTACCAATCGCTGTACAGCAATAACTAGATAGCCCGATGAATGACAGATTCGCATTCCCTAGTCTGGAGATGTAAAATTCAGCGCTTCTGACAATTCAAGTTTTAGTGGAATTCAATCATGGCGCAATACGTATACAGTATGGATCGCGTGGGCAAAATTGTACCGCCCAAACGCGAGATTCTAAAGGACATCTCCCTCTCCTTCTTCCCCGGTGCCAAAATCGGTGTGTTGGGTCTTAACGGCGCCGGTAAGTCGTCTTTGCTTCGCATCATGGCGGGTATTGACCAAGATTATATTGGCGAAGCGCGTCCGATGCCGGATATTAACGTTGGCTATCTACCGCAAGAACCCCAATTAGATGACAATAAAACCGTTCGAGAAGTGGTTGAAGAAGCTGTTTCAGACGTCAAACAAGCACTGACTGATCTGGATGCCATTTATGCAGCTTATGCGGAACCTGATGCTGACTTTGATGAGTTGGCGAAACAACAAGCCAAGTTAGAAAACCTGATTCAGGCGAAAGATGGCCACAACCTAGAAAATGCTCTGGAACGCGCTGCTGATGCCCTGCGTTTACCGCCATGGGACGCCTCTGTCTCAGTCTTATCCGGTGGTGAACGACGCCGTGTCGCATTATGTCGTTTGTTACTGGATCACCCCGACATGTTGTTGCTTGATGAGCCAACAAACCATCTTGATGCTGAATCCATCGCTTGGATAGAACGTTTTCTCCAGGAATATCCTGGTACGGTCGTTGCCATTACCCATGATCGCTACTTCCTTGATAATGCAGCTGGTTGGATTTTAGAACTGGATCGCGGTCGCGGTATTCCCTATGAAGGCAACTATTCTTCATGGCTGGAACAAAAAGAGAAGCGTCTTGCACAAGAAGCCAAAGAAGAGGCTTCACACCGTAAAGCTATTCAGGCAGAGCTGGAATGGGTTCGCCAAGGCGCTAAAGGTCGTCAGGCCAAGTCAAAAGCGCGTTTGAAGTCGTTTGAAGAAATGAATTCACGCGAATTCCAAAAACGCAATGAAACCCAGGAAATCTATATTCCACCTGGTCCTCGTCTGGGCGATAAAGTCATTGAACTCAATAACGTCACCAAATCATACGGTGATAAGTTACTGTTCGAAAACTTGAGTTTATCCATTCCAGCCGGTGGGATCGTGGGTATTGTCGGCGCCAATGGTGCGGGTAAATCTACACTGTTTCGTATGATTTCAGGTGAAGAACAGCCAGATTCCGGTGAGATTGAGTTAGGCAGCACGGTTGAGCTGGCTTATGTTAATCAAGCACGTGATTTGGACGGAAGCCGAACAGTATTTGAAGAAATTTCTGATGGTGCTGACATTATTACCGTCGGGAACTATCAAACGCCTGCTCGCGCTTACTGTGGCCGCTTTAACTTTAAAGGATCAGATCAACAAAAGTTTGTTAAAGACTTGTCAGGCGGTGAACGTAATCGCCTTCATATGGCCAAGCTGTTGAAATCTGGTGGCAATGTGTTGCTACTTGACGAACCGACAAATGATCTTGACGTTGAAACCTTACGGGCATTAGAAGAAGCACTATTAGCCTTCCCCGGCTCTGCCGTAGTGATTTCGCATGACCGTTGGTTCTTGGATCGTATCTGTACGCATATCATCGCTTATGAGGGTGATTCTTCAGTGGTATTTTTTGAAGGTAACTACGCAGAGTATGCTGAAGATTACCAAAAACGCTTTGGTAAAGATCACCAGCCAGAACGCATTAAGTACAGACCAATAAGTTAAAACCGTCATTTTGTCTTCTGATGCAGTAATTATCAGATTCATGTGGTCTAGATTATGTTGCTGTTGAATTTAGCAGTGACACACCATGCTATATCTTGGTTAAAGGTTGGATGGTACCGCGTGTGCCATCCTTTTTTTTGAGTGTGGTTATGAAGGCATCTCAGACAGCACGACTGAAACTTCGTTGCCCTATCGCATTGGGTCGTGAACACAACATCACCATTCCGGATGGCTGGTTTAATCTGGTTTTCGAGATGTGTGAGCAAATAGAAGATATTGCTCAACAAATTAACCTCAAAAAACGTCAACGGATGTTTTTGCCCAGAATCGTTTTCATAGAAGAACACATGGGGCGGATCTCTTGTGATGTCATTAACAGCAATCAAGACATTGCTGACATTATCAAAAAGGCGCAAATGGATTCCGTGAAACGCTGTATGTATTGCGGAGACACCGCTAATCAATTCCGTCAGGGACGTTATTTAGTGACCTGCTGCGCCAAACACCGACGCGGGATATTAGGTTAACCGTTACTGTTGGTTTTTAATGCAGCTTGCAAAAACCAGATCTTCAACTTCCGTTTCTGTTTTATCTGGTGGGAATGAGAAAGCCAGGTTAATAGCCAGATCAATCGTTCTGAGAAAGTCCAGATTAGCAAATTCTGAGGGTGTTTCGGACTCGAGTTGCTGCTGTGTTTTACCTTCAAGTCGTTGTGCATAATAATCACCAGTAAGACCGGCGATTAACTCGCACTGTTTGTTTTCTGCTAGTAGTGTCGCACTATGACTAACGCTTAATAAAGTGATAAAAAACAGACTCGACTTGATCATAGCTGTACCTCAAATAATAAATGCCATAGCAACTGACCGCAAAAACACGCTGAATATCCACGCATGGGAATCTCAGCAATGGGAAATGGTCGATAAAACAATACATAAATAAATAGGAGAAACATGAAAGCCTTACTTATTGTGGCACACGGTAGTCGCAGACATGCTTCCAATCAGGAAGTATTAACGTTAGCTCAGTCCATTTCGACAAGAAACGATCATGACTTTGATGTTGTGGAAGCCGCTTTTCTGGAAATCGCGGATAAATTGATACCCGATGGCATTGAACAATGCGCTAAAGCTGGCGCCACGGAGATCATTGTTATGCCCTACTTCCTCAACTCGGGCAAACATGTCACACAGGATATTCCTGAAGTCATTACAGCGATCAAATCACAATACCCTGACATTAGGATCCATGTTACTGAGCATTTAGGTGCGTCGTCGGTGATGGCTGATCTGGTATTACAAACAGCAACAACATAAAGGCTGTAACGGGTTAAAAATATTCAGTATTCGTGCTGACGTGCCGTTAAAGAAGGTGACGCAAATCAGGGAAGAATGATGAAACTAACAGCTTTTGGCCTATTACTTCTTGTTTTCACACAAGCTTCGGCAGAACCGCCATCATGGCGTTCCAGTAATATTCAGTTTCTACACGGCAATCAATACGAGCTAGGGCCTAAAACACGTGAATCTATCACGCTAGAACATGCTAGCTCATGGCGCTATGGTGAGAGTTACTTCTTCTCAAATATTTTCAATCGTCGAGATGTCGGCACTGAATTTTATGCTGAGTTTTACCCTCGCCTGACATGGAAATCAGTAACTAAACAAGACCTCCCCGTTGCGATGTTAGATGATATCTCTATTGTGGCCGGGATCAATACGGGCAATTTACCGCGTAACGATCCATTTACAGCCTATTTATTAGGACTCGGTGTGAAATTTAAAGCACCAGCGATGGATTACTTAAAGCTGGATGTGATGACGTTCAAGTCTGAGAATGTAAAAACAACCGGTATTCAAGTCTCACCGATTTGGGGGATGAAGTTTAACCTAGGTAAGCATCTGTTTTTATTTAAGGGTTTTCTTGATTGGCAAAGTGCTAAAGCAACCGGTCAAAAGGCGACGCTACTGACACAACCCCAACTATTACTGGATATCGGTCACTATTGGCAGCATGATAATCAACTCTATGCGGGTATCGAATATTCATACTGGTATAACAAACTCGGCCTTGATGGTGTCATCGAGCGTGTTCCTCAGGCTATGATACTCATTCCATTTTAACGAAGTGATTGAGCGTGAAAAATCTTTCAGCATTCATTGAACAGCATCGCTATGCTATTTTTGTGTTTCTGATCGGCAGCTTAGTAACCATTATTTTGACTGTTTTGCAATACAGAGATATTGACACACAACGTTCAAATTCTGCTGAAGACACATTAACTAAATACGCTGCATCATTACAAAGTTCGTTGGATCGTCGGCTTTTCACACTTGATGCATTAAATGCATTTCTTCATAGCTATGCCGAACTGGATCTAAGCAAACCGAACGAGGAAAAACAGTTTCAACATCACTTCAGACTCTTTGCTAACGAGTTGCATGACTCGGTTGAGGGAGTGTTAAGCCTGCAATTAGCACCACAAGGCATAATTCGATACTTAACGGGTGATGAGAATAACAATAAAGCATTAAATTATGACTTGTTTGAAGATGATAGTCGCCGCGATCAAATTATTAATGCGATTTATGGTTATCATCAAGTCATCACCGGGCCCATAAAGCTCGTTCAAGGTGGTGAAGCGATTATTGCCCGTAAAGCATTGTTTGCTGCCGCCTCACCCAACGCCTCAGCAGCACGTTTACAAGAAAAGTTGCTCTTATCGCCTGAGGTGCCAGTGCCTGATGACTTTTGGGGCTTAGCAACGGTACTTTTTACAACTAAAGCCTTGCTCGATAGAGCAGGATTAATGTCACCCAGTATGGACGAGTTCAATTTCGCTCTCAAAGGCCGACACGGTCTAGGCGAAAATGGCGAGGTTTTTTGGGGTGATGCTAATGTGTTTGACAATAATTCACATACTCAAACCATTGAGTTTGATGCGGGTACTTGGCTTTTAGCCGTGAAGCATACCAGTGCATTTCCTCTCAGCTCGTTACTGTCAATCTTTTCATTAGGTCTACTACTTACATTGGCAACGGTCTATGCCGAAGTGCTGCTGTCTCGTAACCGCATAGCCAAACAAACCGATATTGCTAAAGATGCATTTCTAGCCAGTATGAGTCACGAAATCCGTTCACCACTAAACGGCGTGGTAGGCATGACAAGCTTATTGAAAGAAACGCACTTGACTGAAGAACAGATAAAAATGGTCAAGGCGATTGATACTAGTACCAGTCATCTGTCTGCCATTATTGGCGATATTTTAGATTTTTCTAAAATCAGTGCGAACAAAATTGAACTGGATTATCATGCCGTCAAATTAGTTGAGCTGTTTCAAAGCTGCATTGACATCACCCTTCCCCAGGCTGAAGAGAAATCCCAGTATATTCGTCTAAGTGTTTCTCAGAGCCTGAAAACTGTGTTTTTTAAAGCCGATTCAACACGCCTTAAACAAATTGTGATCAACCTTCTTAGTAATGCCGTTAAGTTCACTGGTATGCAAGGCAATATAGAACTCGCCATCAGTGCTGATACAAATGATCAAATGCCGGTATTAAAAATTATGGTCAGTGACAATGGTATCGGTATGAGTGACGACCAAATTGCACGATTGTTTGAACGTTTTTCTCAGGCTGATGTGAGTACTACACGCAAATATGGCGGTACAGGGCTTGGTTTAGCCATATCCAGAAACTTGGCAGAACTTATGGGTGGTCATATCACTGTCACCAGCAAGGTCGATAAAGGTTCGCGGTTTATCGTGACCTTACCGTTAGAAATTGTTAATCCCGTTGATGCTCAACAAACAGCTCAAGTCATGCTGCCAGATGTACAACAAAACCTGAACATTTTGGTGGCAGATGATCTCAGTATGAATTTAACCATGATGGTGATGATGCTGGAAAAAATCGGCTATACAGCAGATACAGCAAATAACGGTCGTGAAGCGCTGGATAAGCAAATGACACACCATTATGATTTGATTTTTATGGATTGGGAAATGCCTGAAATGGATGGTGTTGAAGCAACACGACTAATACGCGAACAAGCCGAGTCTGCGCAAAAACCGTGGATTGTTGCTTTAACTGCTAATGCTAGTTCGACGCATAAAGAGAAATGCATACAGGCTGGCATGAATGATTATTTATCCAAACCGGTTGGTATTGACCAAATCAAGCAAAAGATTCAACAGGTAACGGGGGCGTGATAATTCAGTCACGCATATAAGCACCAGAAAACTGTGGTTTGGATGAGCGTTCTTCAATCTTCATGATGAGTGATTCATAGGCTTTGTTGTCGCCGCTAAAAATATAGGGGGCTAATTCAGCAATTCGACCTTGAATATATGGAGAAATGTCAGGGTTCGTTTTAAATAAACGTGCACGGGTTTCACAGATTTGTTTAATGCCCTCAGCAAAGCGGGGAACCTGAGATGCAGGCGTTTTATCCTCCCCCAGCACCCACTGTCGCGTTTGCCACTCATTAAAGCAATCTTTCTCTAATAAACCCAATTCATTGGCCGATACACTCTGGTAGAGACATGCAAAAAAAACGGTAACGATAAAATTGGTTTTCATAACTCCACTTCCTTTCAATGTTAAAACTCTGACTGTTTAGTTGATTTCGAGTTCTGAAAATATTTTTTAGTTGAAACTGTTTGCTGATTTCGTTTTCAAAGTGTGATTGAATAGAGTTTAAGCCTCAACGATGGATCAACAGGCAAGGGAGTCTTGATGTTTACGAAGGAGTGCGAACTAGCAGAAAGTCCGCCCACTATTCTGGTAGTTGATGACGAAGCGTCTAGTGTTCTTGAGCTATCAGAAACATTAAAGACGTTGGGCAATATACATACAGCATCGTCGGGTCAGCAAGCACTTGAGCTGATAGCCGAGGTGCGTCCCGATCTTGTCATATTAGACATACAAATGCCTGACATGAATGGTTTTGAGGTTTGCGAACAGCTTCGTAAGACCCCTGAACTAAATGATGTTGCAGTCGTATTTGTCACCGCACACAGCCATCAGGAAAATGAAATCGCCTCGTTCAACCTCGGCGGCATTGATTTTATCAGCAAGCCCATCAACTACGAGGTTTGCAAGCTAAGAATTCAAAACCTCCTGCTAATTCAGAAGCAACAAAGACACCTGAAGAATGCCAAACAGGATTTAATGCATCTTGTGAATCAGGTGCCTAACTTTATTTCATACTGGGATAAAGATTGGTTTAACCGCTACACCAATGACGATCGTGGTAGTTGGTTTGGCTTTAACTCACAGGAATTACTAGGCCAGCATATCTCGCTGATTTTACCTAAACCGGTTATTGATCAGATGCAACAGTGTTTGCCAAATAGTACAGGCTTATATCACCTGTCTACCTGTTTTTATATTACGCCTGATCATGCACGCCATTTCATTATTAATTGGTCGCAATTACCTTATAACGACCGTGCGGATGGTTATTTAATGACCATGGTAGATATCAGCCATGAAAAACAGGTTGAGCAAAACCTGTTTCAACAAAACGAATATTTAAATATTATTCTCAGTTCCGTTGATGAAGGCGTAATTGCAACGGATACACGTGGTCTGGTCACCTTTATCAACCCCAAAGCTGAATTAATCACGGGTTGGAAGACGTCTGAGGTATTGGGACATTCGATAGAGGAAGTTGTACAACTTCGTGACCCTGAAACTAAGGTCAATACTGAAAACCCGATACGGGTATGTTTACGCCAACACCGAATCACACGAATGCCACTGAATACCCAGCTGGTTTCAAAGGATGGGCGTTTATCACAAATCGAACAAACGGCTGCCCCGCTTCGTGATGTTGATGGCAAGCTGTCAGGTGCTGTCGCCGTCATACATGACATCAGTCAATCAATCAGCCTCTCCTTACTCCGAAGTCAGGCATCCAGTTACGATCAGTTGACCAATGTGCCGAACCGGATCTTTATTCGCGAAAAATTACAGTTAGCCTGCGATGCCGTTAAAGCATCAGATATGCGCATGGCGATGGCAGTGATTGACGTGGACTATTTCAAGTCATTTAACGATGCACATGGAAACGGTACTGGTGATGCTGTATTGAAATCATTGGCGCGACGGTTGTTCGAAAACTATGAGCCAGGCAATAGCATCGGCCGACTGGGTGCTGATGAGTTTATGGTGATATTTCGTGACATTGATGATAACGATGGCATTGACACCACCCTGCACGCTTTATTGGATTTGCTTCGTACTCCATTCAGAGTCGAAGACACTAGTTACTCCCTCTCTGTCAGCATCGGCGTTAGCGTCATCGATGCCTATTGCAATGAACCAGATCAGGTGATGCAACAGGCTGATGCCGCTTTATATCGCGCTAAATTTGAGGGTGGTGATGTCTATCGTGTGTTCACGAAAGAACTTGAAGTATCCCTATTGCAACGACGTTCCACCGAAGAATTATTGCGACGAAGTCTGATTAACACTGAAAAGCTCGAGGTGTTTTACCAACCTAAAGTTGATTTAGCTACCAGTCAGGTCATCGGTGTCGAAGCGTTAGCCAGATTGAGAGATGATTCAGGCAAGATTGTGTCGCCGATAGAGTTTATCCCGATAGCTGAAGAAACGGGGCTGATAATCCAGTTAGGTAACCTGGTATTGGAAAGAGCTTGCCAGGACTGTTATGAGTGGAATCAAAAAGGCCATAAAATTCCTGTTTCGGTCAACATCTCTGCCGTACAGTGTTTGCATAATGATCTTGTCAACACCATTGAAACGTCTATGCAAACCTCTGGTCTTGAACCTGCGTTACTTGAGTTAGAAGTGACCGAAACAGCCTTTATTCGTGACTTTGAAGATACGCTTGAAAAGTTTCATCAGCTAAAGCAAATAGGAATCAGTATTTCCATTGATGATTTTGGTAAAGGCTATTCAAATTTGACTTACCTGCGACGACTTGAGGTTGATAAACTTAAGCTTGATATGTCATATGTGCGTGGCATGCTAGAAAACCCACGTGATTATGAAATTGTTAAAACTATTATCAACCTTGGCCAATCCATGAACCTCGATATCATTGCCGAAGGCATAGAAACAGAGTTTCATCGTGACGCACTCTTAAAATTAGGCTGCCAATATGGTCAAGGATATTATTATGCAAAACCCCTACCGCATGACGCCTTGCTTGACTACTTGAACAAGCCTGCTAAAAAAGGCTTAGAAGCTTGACAGTACTTTTCGACTGGAAAAAAAACCGCGCCAATAGCTTTCTTATTATTAGTTGCTTGGGCTTGGCTGCTATCTCGCTGCTGCTGTTTTTATATTTTGAGCTCCAACATAAAAATGAAGTAGTCGATGAGCTGCAAAGCTCACTTTCTTCCCAAGCCAGTGATAACCAGACGCTGTTGAGTCAAACCTGGAAAAGTAATGCTGCTGATGTCCGCTTTTTAGCCAATACGCCCCCCATTTCTGGTATTAGCCGTGCAGTTAGTAATGCCGGTTACGATGCCGAAGAAAACACCAGTTTGGCCTTGTGGCAAGAACGCTTAGGCAAAATATTTCTCGCCTTTATGAATAGTCACCCTGAAGTGGCTCAAATCCGTTACATCGGCAATAACAATAATGGTAAAGAACTGGTGCGTGTGGAAAGACAGCATGGCAGTGGTGCTATGCGTGTTGTTCCTGACAATCTACTGCAGTCAAAGGGGAGTCGCGACTACTTCCAAAAGCCTAAAAAGCTTAGTGCGGACGAAATCTACATTTCAGATTTAACCTTAAACAGAGAACACGGCAGACTCGACTACCCGCTTTGGCCCACTTATCGTATTGCTACGCCAATCTATAATGTGCGAGAGGATTTCTTTGGTGTTGTTGTCATCAATTACAACGCACAGCTTCTACTGGATACGTTTGAGTCGAAGCTCCCAAGTGCTATGGCTCTGTACATGATAGATGGTGACGGTCACTATATCTTGCACCCGCTCAAAGCAAAATCATTCGAGTTTGAACATGAACAAGATGCCTCATCGTGGCAGGAAGACTTCACTGTTGTGGCTGATAACGGTGAGTCATTGAGGCTGAGATCACTCAACAATAATCAATTACTGTTAGCCAGCGAAAAACGTGTCAATTTAACGGGTGACGAACAACAACGTTATATCAACTTTATTGTTTCACTACCTGAAACAACAGTCGACAAGATCATCGCTCAGCGACGCCAAGCAAGTACGGTTATTCTTCTCTCAATCGTGTTGGTGGGCGTTGTCATTATCGCCATTTATCGAAAAATCATGATCAAAGACGTTGACCTGAGTTATGCCCACTCTCTGTATTCGGCTTTAATTGAAGGATCAAAAGATGCCATTCTCACCCTCTCTACAGAAGGCAAAATTCAAGACTGGAACGAGGCCACATATCACGTTTTAAAATTACCTCCGTTTGATATCACTGACAGACAATTAGAAGACATTCTCGACAGTGACGAACGAGCGCTGTTGACCGAAAATATTGCGGCCTGTTTAGCAGGTAAGTCCACAGCGACACTGGACATTGACTACCATACTAGTAATGGCGATTTATTGGCTTTATCAGTCTCTCTTTCTCCGATTCACAAAGATAAACAAACTATTATCGGCGCTTCCACCATTATTCGAGATATCACTGAACAAATTCTGGACAAAAAACAACTCGAGAATCTTAATTCTTCCTTAGAAGAACAAGTTCGGACTCGAACGGAAGAACTTGAAAAAGCCAAAAATGAAGCCATTGAAGCCAGTAATATGAAGTCCGGTTTTGTGGCGAATGTAAGTCATGAGATTAGAACACCACTCAATGGCATTTTAGGTATGCATAACCTGCTTAAACGCGAAAATCTGAACGAAAAGCAGGAAAGCTATCTACAAATGGCTACACAGAGTGCTAAATCCTTGCTGATGCTGATAAACGATATTCTTGATTTATCCAAAATCGAAGCGGGTAAGCTTGAGATTGAATCGCTTCCTATCAATTTGATTGACAGCTTCAGTCAGGCTGCCAATTCTATGGCTGTACGTGCCATGGATAAAAATGTGGAAATTGTATTAGATCTTGCCGATATCAAACACACTGTCGTTATCGGTGATGACTTACGCATACGACAAATTCTGAACAACTTAATATCTAACGCGATAAAGTTCACCGATAAAGGTGAAATAATTGTTTCGGCAGCGACTACTGAAGATGTTGCCGGTGCTCGGGTGATACTTGATGTCAGTGTTCAGGACACAGGAGTGGGAATAGATAAAGCAAAATTAAATCAATTATTTAAAGCCTTTTCTCAAGAGGATTCCTCAACGACACGTAAGTATGGTGGTACCGGACTTGGCCTATCAATTGTAAGCAATCTGTGTTCATTAATGAATGGTGAATGTCATGTGGAAAGTGAAAAAAATGTAGGGAGTACTTTCTCATTTCGTTTGTCATTAAAACCGATTGAAAAAGAACAATTAAGGCTGAACCAGATATTAAACCTGAGTAACTATACGGTACAAATTTCAGAAAGCAGTCATAGTGTAAGACACGCGTTGAATAAGTTACTGACTGGTTGGGGAGCGACCACCATCCTCTCGGAGCAGGTAGCAAACGGAGATGTTGATATTGTGATCAGCCAGTTAGGGGAAAACGGCGTTGATGATACTAGCGTGATGCAACAAATTGAGCAGTTATCGCTACAGGGTCTTCACGAACAGTTTATCTTTACTTTAAGCTTTAAACAAAGACACAGTCTGGAAGCATCGCCGCCCCCTCTTTCCTATCACGTTATTTATCGTCCCATTCTGCCGATGCAGTTGGCGACAGCTTTATCGGAAATAACGCAAGAGCCAATAACGCCTATCAGTCATACATCCAATAAGACGAAACAACAGTCATTTGACGGCTCGACAAGCTTTGAAGGTGCACATATTTTGATTGTTGATGATAATGAGATTAATCAACGCGTTGCAGCCGGCATTCTCGAGCATTTTGGTGTGGAAATAACTGTTGCCTCAAATGGTGCTAATGCTATTAAGGCGCTTCAAGAAACTCCTTTTATCAATTTAGTTTTGATGGATTGCCAGATGCCTGTAATGGATGGGTTTCAGGCTACTGAAGCGATTCGTCATGGTGATGCAGGAACGCATTATAAAAAGATCCCAATCATTGCGATGACAGCCGGTGCGATGACGGGTGACCGTGAAGAATGTCTCAATGCTGGAATGAATGATTACCTGACAAAACCCCTATCAGCAGAAGATTTAGAATCGAAAACCAGCCTCTGGTTAGACGCAAGGCCAAAAGCGCAACGCCAAACGATTGAGACGGCTACACCAGAAACACGCGAACAAATAGCCCCACCCACAGCTTCATCATCGGAACCTGTCTTCTGGGATCGTGAGGCGTCTCTTGTACGTTTATTATCCAATGAAGATTTGTTTCTCAGTATGTTAGAAATGTTTGAGCAGCAGACCCCTGAATTAATAGAGGAAATAGCCCAACAACTTCATACCTTAGATTTTGAACAACTCAGACGTTCAGCACATAAACTCAAAGGTAGTGCCTCTGCAATTGGGGCTAAGCAGGTTTTAGATGCTGCCAGAACACTGGAAACAGCGGCACATGAAGAGCAAAAAAAGGCATCTGTCGCGGCCTTTGATATAATAAATCAAGAAGTAAACCGAATGCTCAATGCTATAGCCGACTATAAATTGCATAACTCTGTTAGTTATGGCACATCGCTTTAGCGTATATTTCTTCAAAAACAACAACAAAAGGTTAGCTTGTAAGTTATGCGCGTTTTAATCGTCGATGATGACCCCACTATTCGGATGACCCTGGAGGGGGTACTAAAAAAGCATGACTGTGAAATATATGAGGCTGATTCCGGATTCAAAGCACTGGAAGTTATTCAATCTGACCACCCACCAGAATTGATATTTATGGACTGGAACATGCCTGGACTCAGTGGCGTCGAAGTGACGACCTTAGTCAGGGAAACGGTTGCAGAGAATCAGCCTTACGTTATTATCATTTCATCCAATAGTGACGACGAGGATGTTATAAAAGCATTGTCCTATGGCGCTGACGATTATATTGTTAAACCCATTGACGGCCGCTTTCTTAATGCAAAATTTGCAGTTGCACAACGCATCTTAGGTATTCAGGAAAAATTACGGCAAACCAACCTTGTTCTGGAAAAACTCGCATATTATGACGAATTAACAGGTGTTCTTAATCGCCGGGCAGGCAACGCCAGCTTTCAGGTGGAAATGGATCGTGCGATTAGAAAGGAGCAAAACGTCAGCATCGCGATGGTCGATATCGATCACTTCAAAAAAATTAATGATGCATTTGGCCACCAAACAGGCGATGAAGTATTACGTGTGTTTTCCAGAGTCCTTCGTCAAACAATGAGACCGTACGATATCGTCTGTCGGTACGGAGGTGAAGAGTTTATGCTGATCGCTGAAATCAATAACAAGGATGAGGCATCGGATCTGTTTGAACGGGTCAGAGAGACTGTCAGCACGACACAAATACGTCATGCTAATCAAACTATCAATATTACAGCCAGTTTCGGCGTTCACGTGGTCATACCACGTACTGACATGATACTGAAAAGTCTGGTTCAGAAAGCGGATGAGGCCTTATACGAAGCAAAATCAGCAGGACGCAATAAAGTCATTATCAGCGCTGATCTGGATGAATCAAAGATGACAGAGCCTGGTAGCATTACTGACTAATTCAAGGCACCATGTCTGAGCAGTAAATTATGTACGGCTTCAGCCAGTAGTTTATACCCTGCTGCATTCGGATGAATGGGATCTGACTTCAGGTGTGCTTCAGACTCAATATCTGCGATAACGTCGTTTTCCAGCAACACCTGTGATGCACTGGAAACTTCTTTATACACTGGTGATGGCTTGAGAAAAATCCCCGGTTTAGGCACAGAAAGCATCACCACCTCCGCACCACTTCCTCTTACTTTCTCTATCATCGCAATAAGATTTTGCTTAAGCAATTCAGTATCAAGTTTACGGATAAGGTCATTACCACCATGGCAGAGCACAACCAAATCAGGTTGGTGAAGCGTTAATAGCTCATCAAGACGGAGAAGCCCTTCACGGCTGATTTCACCAGGTATACCTGCATTAATAACCTGCCGACCTGATAGCTGAGATAACACAGCAGGATAGCTTTCAGTATCAAAATTAGCACCGGTGCCGTAGGTCAGGCTATCACCAAATGCCAGAATAACTGCATCCTGAGATAATGCCTGAAGCTTAGCTGTATCAGACTCACTGCAAGCAGTCATACTGACAATCAGTATCAGCGTAAAGCAGTAGCTTATAAAGCCTGATTGTCTCAGCATATTATCAAGTAGTAGTCGGAAATAAACGTTGGAAATTAGCCGTGGTGGTAGCGGCTATATTTTCAACTGTATCGCCACGTAGTTCTGCTAAAAACTGAGCAACGTGTTTTACAAACACCGGTTTGTTAGTTTTGCCGCGATGAGGAACGGGAGCAAGATACGGTGAGTCGGTCTCGATAAGAATCCGATCTAGAGGCAGTTTTTTAGCCACGTCTTGCAATTCTTTAGCACTTTTAAAGGTGACGATGCCTGACAAAGAAATATAGAAGCCAATGTCCAGCGCACGTTGTGCGGTTTCCCAGTTTTCAGTGAAACAATGAATGATGCCGCCCGCCTTTTCGGCGTTTTCTTTTTCAAGAATAGCCATCGTGTCTTGACGAGCTTCACGGGTGTGAATGATTAATGGCTTTTGGGTTTGTTTAGCAGCTTCAATATGAACCCTGAAACGTTCGCGCTGCCACTCTAAATCCCCTTCACTACGGAAATAATCCAGACCCGTTTCACCAATCGCAATGACTTTTGGGTGTGAGGCTTCGGCAATAAGCTGTTCGACTGTGAATTGCTCTTCCTGCTCAACATTGGGATGTATTCCCACACTGGCAGTGACCTGCGGAAAAGTATCGGCAATCGCTTTCACTTCGGCACAGCTTTTTTTATCAATAGCAATGCAAAGTATGTGCTGAATGCCGTTATCGGTAGCTTCTGCCACCATAGCGTCAATACCACCCGGCTCATCGGCCAGCATGTTCAAATGACAATGGGAGTCGATATACATAAATATGTGTTGCTTGATTTTTGTGAGTGAGTAACGCCAGACGTTACATAGTGTAGGTGGCTTTATCCGACTTTAGCTTGTCCACCAGGTAATTTTCAATTTTGCCACGAACAATGGAGGCACCGCCATCAATATCACTGAAATGGACGCCAATTCCAGCTGCTTGATTGCCTTGTGCTCCTCGTGGCGTTATCCAGACGATATTACCAGCGACGGGGAGTTTTTCAGCCTCATCCATCAAGGTCAATAGAATGAACACTTCTTCGCCTATCTGATAGACCTTATTTGTAGGAATAAATAAGCCACCGTTCTGAAGAAACGGCATGTATGAATGATAAAGCATATTTTGATCGGTAATTTTTAACGACAAAATACCTTTGCGTGGATTCATAGCCATAAAACTTACCTGTTTGAGCCTTGAATGAGGCGGATGTGATCTGCATGTTGCATGATCGTCACCATAAAGTCCTCTAGTAACAATATCTTGTTTAAATTATTTTGAGATGATATTAACTTTATTGTGTGTTTGATGCAATCTGAAATCGCCCAGTATTGCTTGATAAGCGTTATTGAGGCTGGATTGTCAGCTAACAACAGTGATTCGATTTTAGCTTGCATCATGCTTTGTATTTGATACATCACCGACTTCAAATCAAATTGTTGCCAGTTCGCTGCCATCTGCACCGGATTCGCCTGACCTTTCATTAGTACAGCAATATCTTTGATAATGGTCTGGCTTTGAATCAGGCTATGTTCTTCATTATCCAGGGCGTGTAACGGTGCGCCATGCGCTAATTTCAATAACGACTGCCACGTCTTTCTATCATGGTGAGGCGCTTGCTGCTCTAGCCAATCCAACGACTCTTCCTCATTTGGAGTTGCGATGACAATCTTCTGACAGCGACTTTTTATTGTAATGGGTAGTTGCTGACTATTTTCAGAAATCAATATCAGCACAGAATTTGGCTGCGGCTCTTCGAGTAATTTTAGCAGGCTGTTGTAAGCGCTGAGATTCATCTGATCCGCATGCGTTATCAACACTGTTTTGCCATGCGATACTTTTGGCATTAAGGTCTGACTCGCTTTTAACTCACGTATCTGGTCGACTTTAATCTGTTTACCAATATCTTCAGGTGTAATCAGGGTGTGATCAGAGTGACTGCCGGCGGCAAGCAATTGACAGCTGTGACAATGACCACAGGCTTCAAATTGATCAGTTTGTTGCTGACATAAGAGACTAGCAATCAACGTATCGGCAAAGGCACGTTTACCCAGCCCTTGAATACCGCTGAGCAATATCGCATGTGGCATACGTTGCGCTTGATGCAACTGAGTAACATACTGCCAAGCGGATGCGTGCCATGGATAACTAAGCGTCGTCATAGTTTAGAGAAGCGCCATCAACGCTGTGGTCACTTGATGTTGAATATTTTCTATGGTCTGACCGGCATCAATCTTTTTAATACGGTCTGGTTCGTGATCAGCACGCTGGAGGTAGCATTGGCGAATTTTCTCGAAAAAAACGCCCTTTTCTTGCTCGAAGCGATCTTTATCTTGGCTACGTTTAATAACCCGTTCCTGCCCCACCGCAACCGGCAAATCAAATAATAAGGTCAAATCGGTGTGTATGGCTTGTAGGGTCCAGTCAGAGATCGACTCAATACGCTTAATATCGATACCTCGCCCACCACCTTGATAAGCAAAGGTGGCGTCGACAAAGCGATCAGACAATACCCAGTCACCTCGCGATAAAGCAGGTTTAATCACTTGCTCAAGATGTTCCGCACGCGCAGCAAACATTAATAACAGCTCAGCATCATGACTCATGCCTTCATCTCTGGGCGTGAGCAATAATTCCCTGATTTGTTCACCCAGAACTGTACCACCAGGCTCACGTGTTACAACGACCGTCTTACCCTGATGTTCCAGAAAAGATTGAATAAAGCGCATCTGGGTAGATTTACCCGCGCCTTCGATCCCTTCAATGCTGATGAATTTTCCGTTCATTATCGCTTCAACTGATAACGCCTGACGGCATTATTGTGATCTCTCAAGTTTGATGAAAAGACATGGCGGCCGTCTTCACCTGTCGCCACAAAATATAAGGTTTTGCCACTCGCAGGATGTAATGCCGCCTCGATCGACTCAATACTTGGCAGACAGATAGGTGTTGGTGGTAACCCAGCCCGCGTATAGGTATTAAAAGGCGTATCACTGCGTAAATCTTTTCTTCGCAGGTTACCATCGAATTGCTCTCCGAGACCATAAATCACGGTAGGATCTGTTTGCAATCGCATCCCTTTATTCAACCTGCGAACAAAAACGCCTGCAATATGTGGTCTTTCATCTGCAACAGCAGTTTCTTTTTCAATAATGGAGGCCATAATTAACGCTTCATAGGGCGATTGATATGGCAGGTCTTTATCACGATTTTCCCAGGCTTGAGCTAGCGCCTGTTGCATTTGTTGATAGGCACGATTGAGAAACGCCACATCTGTCATGCCGGTTGGGAAGTGGTAGGTTTCCGGTAAAAACCAGCCTTCGCCTTTTTTATCTGGCTCACCTAAGGCAGTCATAAGCGCTTCTACTGTCACAGGTTCAATTGTCGTTTCAATTTTAGAATGCGTGGTAATGGCGAGTAATAATTCCTTTGCTGTCATACCTTCGACAATCGTGAAAGCATTCATCAGCACTTTACCGGATACAAATTGAGCCAATAGCTTTGGCAAGGTTGTCCCCGGCTCTACACGGTATTCCCCCGCCTTTATTTTATGCGCTTGTGCCGTAGCTCTGCCATAAAGCTGTAAATACCATGATGGCAAGTCAGTCAGACCTTGCTGAGTTAGATCCCTGCTGATCGATTTAAGATTGCTACCCGAACTGACAACATATGTCTGAGCTTGTTCGAGTGTAAGCGGGCTTTGCATAAAACGCTGATATTGCAGCAATACATAGCTTAGTAGTAGCGCCACAATGAGCGCTGGCAATAAGGCCTTTAACAACAGTGTTTTTTTCATATTAATGAGCAAGATCTTTCAGGGCATTTTGTATTTGTTGCGTCAAAGCACCATGCTGCCAATGCGTGTTTGTATCGTTGTGTAACAGTGTTTTTACAGGCCATAGTTTGATAATACTGTTAGTTAAAAAGACTTCATCGGCATCAAGCAGATCATTAACAGTTAGCGCTTTCTCATGACAGGCTATGGACATACTATCTGCTATTTCCATGACTTTGCTGCGCATAATTCCAGCGATGCCGGCTTGTGTTAACGCGGGTGTTAGCAGTTGTTGATTTTTTACGATAAACAGATTGCTCATCGTGCCTTCAATCAGATTCTCATTGATATTAAGCATGAGACCTTCACTAATGGTTCTATCGTCCCATTCACTACGTGCCAGCACTTGCTCAAGCCGATTAAGGTGTTTGAGACCAGCCAGCGTCGGGTTAAGGCCTAAACGCTGCTCACAGAGACGCACAGTCACACCAGACTGATTAGCTTCCGGGTATTCGGGCATAGAATGTGAGGAGATGATTCGAATAGCTTCATTCTCAAGCGGTGCTTTATAGCCACGACCGCCGGAACCACGAGTCAGTATGATTTTAATCACACTGTCTTCAGCAGTTTGTGCGCACAACATGGCAAGCTCAGCTCTAAGACTATCAACGTGCTGAAAAGAGAGGTTGATACGTTTGCAGCCACGCTGTAAACGCATTATGTGTTGCTCTAAGAGCTCTAGTTCACCGTTACGGAATGCCAGTGTTTCAAACAGACCGTCGCCATATTGCAGGCCACGGTCTGAAACAGGGATTCTGTTTTCCGGTTGGCCGTTAATCAGAATCACCGGTAATCTCCGGGAATTAGTTTAATTTTTTGAAAATAACAGTGCCATTCGTTCCACCAAAGCCGAATGAGTTCGACATGGCGACATTGATTGGCATCTGGCGTGCCGTATGAGGAACGTAATCTAAATCACAGCCTCCATCAGGGGCGTCCAGATTGATTGTTGGCGGTGCTACTTGATCTCGAATAGCGAGAATACTGAAAACAGCTTCCACACCACCTGCGGCGCCTAATAGGTGACCAATCATCGATTTGGTAGAGCTAACGGCGACCTCAGTCGCTGCACTGCCCATCGCATCTTTAATCGCCATGGTTTCGGCAACATCACCGGCTGGTGTTGAGGTACCGTGTGCATTGATGTAATCGATTTCATCAGCATTAATGCCAGCATCTTTCATCGCATTTTTCATGCAACGTGCGGCACCCTCACCGCCTTTTGACGGCATGGTCATATGATATGCATCACTACTCATGCCTGAGCCAATCAACTCAGCATAAATCGTTGCACCACGTTTAACCGCATGTTCATATTCTTCCAGAACAACGACACCAGCACCATCACCCAAAACAAAACCATCACGGTCTTTATCCCAAGGACGACTGGCTGCAACAGGATCATCATTACGTGTTGATAAGGCACGCGCAGCAGCAAAACCACCTAATCCCGTTTTAGATGTAGCCATTTCAGCGCCACCGGCAATCATCACGTCTGCTTCGCCATACTGAATCATACGTCCAGCTGCAGAAATACAGTGTGTGCCTGTAGAGCATGCAGTAACAATGGCTGTGTTGGGGCCTTTCATGCCATACATAATCGACAGATTGCCCGAGATCATGTTGATAATATTACTAGGCACGAAGAAAGGTGAAATTTTACGAGGACCACCACTGAGGTAGTTATCGTAACCCGATTCAATGCCTGGTAAGCCACCAATGCCCGAACCGATAGCGACACCAATGCGTTCTGCATTGTCGTCAGTAACTTCAAGACCTGAGTCTTCAATCGCTTCTTTAGCAGCGGCTACGCCATAATGGATAAACGTATCCATTTTTTTAGCATCTTTTTTAGGGATGACAGATGTCACATCAAAGTTTTTTACGCTGGCACCGAACTTTACACTGAATTCAGTCGTATCAAATAATGTGAGTGGTGCAACACCACTATTACCGGCAACAATATTTTCCCAGCTTTCTTTTACAGATAAACCAACTGGTGTTACTGCACCAAGGCCTGTGATGACAACACGTCTTCTAGACATCAGGATTTCCCCTTAAAACCTGCAGGACTATACACAACATAGCCGCCTAGCATGCTTACACACACTAGACGGCTATCTTCAAGCTTGTCGCTATATTAAGACTGGTTAGCGTTAATATAAGAGACAGCTTCTTTAACCGTAGTGATTTTCTCAGCTTCTTCGTCTGGGATTTCACATTCGAAGGCTTCTTCTAAAGCCATAACCAATTCTACTGTGTCCAGAGAGTCGGCGCCCAGGTCGTCGATGAATGAAGCATCTGCAGTTACTTCATCTGCGTTAACGCCCAGTTGTCAACAAC
>NZ_GG657882.1 GCF_000156355.1 Methylophaga thiooxydans DMS010
GCACCACCTAAGGCACACATAAAGTTCGTTCCTGCGTCACGCTTGGCCGGTCCAGCGCACCCAGCGAGTAATGCAGCCGCAAACGCTACTGCTACTAATTTACCTGTTAGTTTCATATTGCCTTCCTTCTCTTCCCGTTAGGTAAGTAAAAAATCGTATTTGATATCAGGATGGCTTATTCCATACAGACATCAGACTGTTGTAGTTTGACTACATACAGGGGCTAATTTCAAGTGTCTTGTAATAAATTTCTGTTTTTTCGTTTAATTTTGTATCAAAAATGCTACAAACCTTACATCCTATTCATTATGCCTTCATCTTCTGCTTCCAATGCTAGTCCTTTAACCGCGTCATCTTGCGGTAACTCGCCAGATTCTGCGCCAAGCTTGATCATTAAACGAACTTCATTGCTTGAATCTGCATTTTTGATTGCGTCTTCATAAGTGATTTCACCCGCTTTGTAGAGATCATACACCGCTTGATCAAATGTTTGCATGCCTAACTCTCGCGAGCGTTTCATAACGTCTTTGATCTCTGAAACTTTACCTTTTTCTATCAGATCACCAATGAGCGGTGTATTGAGCAAGACCTCTACCGCAACGGTTCTACCGCTTCCATCTTTTTTAGGAATCAGTCGCTGCGCAACGACGGCTTTTAGATTTAATGACATATCTAAAAACAGCTGCTTATGCCGCTCTTCAGGGAAAAAGTTAATGACACGGTCCATCGCCTGATTGGCATTATTCGCGTGCAAAGTAGAAAGACATAAATGACCGGTCTCAGCGAAAGCAATCCCATAATCCATTGTTTCGCGCGCCCGAATTTCACCAATCATAATAACGTCAGGCGCTTGGCGTAGTGAGTTTTTCAGGGCAATATCATATGAGTCGGTATCAATACCTACTTCGCGCTGAGTTACTACACAACCACTGTGTTTATGATCAAATTCAATGGGATCTTCTATCGTCAAAATGTGTCCGGTACTGTTTTTGTTCCGGTAACCTATCATCGATGCCAGTGTCGTCGATTTACCACTACCGGTTGCCCCGACAAAAATCACTAACCCTCGCTTGGTCATGGCGAGCTCTTTGATGATTTCAGGAACATTCAACTCTTCAATAGTGGGGATTTCGTCCTTGATGCGACGTAGCACCATCGCCACTCTACTTCGCTGATACAAGGCACTCACCCGAAAACGTCCTGCACCTTTAGTATCAAGCGCGTAATTGCATTCTTTATCTCGCTCAAACGTTTTTTTCTGCTCATCAGACATGGTGCTTAACACCAAATCACGTGCTTCATCATCAGCAAGTGAGTCCTGCGACAACGTCGCCATGCGACCACTAACTTTGAGGGTAACGGGACGACCAGCTGTTACAAAGATATCCGAGGCATCATGTTTCACCGCCGCTTTTAAAATAGTCACGATTTCCATCGTTGTCGCTCCTTAACGGAATAGATCTTTATTAACAGCTCGAGGTAACGCCTCTGCCTTAGTCACTTGCTGACGTCTAACCAGATCTTGTAAGCATTGATCTAAGGTCTGCATACCAATGGCACCACCAGTTTGAATCGCGGAGTACATTTGCGGCACCTTGTCTTCACGAATTAGATTTCGGATTGCCGGTGTACCAATCATAATTTCGTGCGCAGCGATACGTCCGCCGCCGACTTTTTTCATCAAGGTTTGTGAAATTACTGCGCGAAGTGATTCCGATAGCATCGAACGCACCATATCTTTCTCAGCTGCCGGGAAGACATCAATAATACGGTCAATAGTTTTTGCCGCCGACGAGGTATGCAAAGTACCAAACACCAAGTGACCTGTTTCTGCGGCTGTTAACGCCAAGCGAATCGTTTCAAGATCACGCAGCTCACCGACAAGGATGATATCGGGATCTTCACGTAAAGCACTGCGTAATGCTTCGCTAAAGCCTAAGGTGTCGCGATGCACTTCACGCTGGTTCACCAAACACTTCTTACTCTGATGCACAAACTCAATCGGGTCTTCTATCGTTAAAATGTGCTCGTTATCTTTCTCGTTGCGGTAATCCACCATGCCCGCTAGCGTCGTTGACTTACCTGAACCCGTAGGCCCAGTAACCAAGACAATACCGCGTGGATTATCGGCAATGGTTTTGAATATTTCCGGCGCCCCTAAGTCCTCGAGAGTTAGCACTTCGGAAGGAATGGTCCGGAATACCGCCGCCGCACCACGGTTTTGATTAAAGGCGTTAACACGAAAACGCGCTAAATTGGGAATCTCAAATGAAAAATCCGCTTCCAGAAACTCTTCGAAATCCTTGCGCTGCTTATCATTCATGATGTCATAAATCATCGCATGAACTTCTTTATGCTCCATCGGCGGCAAGTTTATCCGCTTCACATCGCCGTCGACCCTAATCATAGGCGGTTCACCGGCGGAAACATGTAAATCCGAAGCCTTGTTCTTTGCACTAAAAGCAAGCAATTCAGTAATATCCATCCACTTTCCCTAGAATGATTGTAGTAACCTAAGCGGCTCAAGAATAAAGCAATTGATATAAAGGTAGCGCGCTCATCGCAGGCTTGCAACATGACAGAGATAAAAAAACGCTTCGAAACCATTTCCAGCAGTATCCGTCAGGCTGAATCGGATGCAAACCGTGCCGAAAAAGCGGTACAACTTCTTGCTGTCAGTAAGACATGGCCCGCGGAGAAACTTCGTACAGTTGCCGCTTTAGGCCAAACACGCTTTGGTGAGAATTATCTTCAAGAAGCGTTAGACAAAATTCATGCGCTTGCAGATTTGGAACTGGAATGGCACTTCATTGGGCCCATACAATCAAACAAAACACGTGATATCGCGACATTTTTTGATTGGGCACAAACAGTGGATCGACTCAAAGTTGCGAAGCGGCTTAACGACCAACGCCCACAACAGTTGCCACCGCTTAATGTTTGTATTCAAGTAAATATCGACAATGAAGACAGTAAATCTGGTGTCTCGGTTGAAGAAATCCAACCACTTGCCGAAGCGATACAACAATTCGACAAGCTTAAGTTGCGCGGATTAATGATTATCCCAGCCCGCCATGACAATGAAACAGCTCAAGCAGAAACGTTTCGACGTGCATTCGAACTTTATCAAAGTCTACAGAGCCAGTTTGATGGTATTGATACTTTATCGATGGGCATGACAGCAGATAGGCAACTCGCTATTCAACATGGCAGCACCATGGTCAGAATCGGTACTGCTCTTTTTGGTCAACGCCATACCCGACAAGACTGATAAGCTTTACACTTAATCAATCACTATAGAAAAAAACGAAGGTCAATCAATGAAACAATGCACACTCGCTTTCATCGGTGGTGGAAACATGGCTCGCAGCCTGATCGGTGGTCTTATCACTAATGGCTTTGCCGCAGACAACATTCATGTCGCGGATTCCAGCAATGAAACATTACAGACTCTGACCAATTTATACCCTGTAAGAACCTTTACCGACAATACAGCCGCCATCGCTGATGCTGAAGTCGTGATTCTGGCTGTTAAACCTCAACAATTGCAGGCAGTGACACGGCAACTCAGTGCTAACTGGAGTAAAGACAAATTACTTATTTCCATTGCGGCTGGCATCCGTTTAGATGACATTTCGCGCTGGCTGGGACAAGAACAAGCAGCGATTGTGCGGGCAATGCCAAATACTCCATCTCTGGTGCAAGCCGGCGCCACTGCTTTGTGTGCTAATGATCATGTTGAAACAGAGCAGCATGAATTAGCTGAATCCATTCTAAGAGCAGTGGGATTAGCGCTGTGGGTAAAACACGAACAGCAAATGGATGCAGTCACTGCTCTGTCTGGCAGCGGCCCTGCGTATTTATTTTTAGTGATGGAAGCAATGCAAACAGCAGGTATGGAGTTGGGTTTACCTGAAGAGACTGCCCGCCTACTGGCACTGGAAACGGCTTTTGGTGCGTCAAAAATGGCTTTGGAAAGCGATGAGTCAGCCTGTGTGTTACGTCAGCGAGTTACCTCTCCCGGCGGCACCACGGAACGCGCCCTCGACGAATTTGAAAAGGGTGATTTACGGGGTTTATTCAGCAAAGCATTAACAGCGGCCGCATCACGAGCAGACGAATTAGCCACGCAACTAGGACAAGATCATGAGTAGTAGCTACCTTGCCAACCCACTGATTTTTATCGTTGATACCTTATTTTACCTGTACATGATCGTCGTCGCGTTACGACTCGTCATGCAGTGGGCCAATTGGGAATACCACAACCCTTTAGTCCAATTCATCATCAAAGCAACCCAAGTACCGGTAAAGTTTTTACGCCAATTTATACCTGCATTGGGTCGCTGGGACACAGCCACAATTGTCTTACTGTTACTGGTGACTTTCGCCAAGCTGCTGGCAGTAGGCCTTATCATCGGAGCATTACCTAATGGTCTGATGTGGCTCAGCGTGCTTTTGGCCGAGATCTTTTCATTATTTATCAGTATCTTCACTGTCAGTATTATTATTGAAGTTATACTCAGTTGGGTAACACCAGCAGGCAGCTACAATCCAGTGGCGCCATTGGTCAGTCGCATGAATGCGCCATTACTACGTCCAGTCAGAAATCTGATCCCTTCTCTGGGCGGAATAGATTTATCACCACTATTTGTATTGCTTGGTCTGCAAGTATTATCAATGCTGGTCATGCCACTGCTAACAGGACAAATCTAAGCCTTCAGGATTGCGCTCAGGCCGCAGTCTGATTAGACTTAACGCTTTTTTAAAGGAATCACTCCCTTATGCCGGAATCAATACCAGCCGACTCAGTTGGTTTGGTAAGCCCATCAACACTGCACATCGATGATCCACTGAAGCTGGATTGCGGTCGCGTTTTGCCACATTATGATCTGGTTTATGAAACCTATGGTGAGCTCAACGCCGAGCACAGTAATGCCGTATTGATCTGTCACGCACTGTCTGGTGATCATCACGCTGCAGGCTTCCATACGATGGAAGATCGCAAACCCGGTTGGTGGGATACGGCGATAGGGCCCGGTAAAGCGATAGATACCAATAGATTCTTCGTTGTTTCTGTCAATAACCTGGGCGGCTGTAAAGGCTCTACGGGCCCTAATACTATTAATCCCGAAACCGGCGAATTGTATGGTCCTGACTTTCCTATCGTCACCGTTTCAGATTGGGTGAGAAGTCAGGCCATGCTCGCTGACAAACTGCAGATTACACAGTGGGCCGCTGTTATTGGGGGCAGCTTGGGTGGTATGCAGGCTCTGCAGTGGGCCATCAGCTTACCGGAACGGGTTCGCCACACGGTCGTGATCGCCGCGGCACCAAAGTTATCGGCACAGAATATTGCTTTCAACGAGGTCGCCCGTACCGCCATCAAATCCGACCCCGACTTTCATGATGGCTATTACATGGCGCAGAATACCCTACCTCGACAAGGTTTAGGCCTTGCCCGTATGTTGGGTCATATTACCTATCTGTCCGATGAGGCTATGGGTGAAAAATTCGGTCGTGAACTACGTAGCGGTGCGATTCAATTTGGTTATGATGTGGAATTCCAGATCGAAAGTTATCTGCGCTACCAAAGCACCAGCTTTGTCGAACGCTTTGATGCCAACACCTACTTGCTGATGACCAAAGCGTTAGATTATTTCGACCCGGCCAAAGAATTCGATGATGACCTGACCGCTACAGTGGCAAATATAAAAGCAAAATCGCTAATTATTTCCTTCACCAGTGATTGGCGCTTTTCACCAGTACGGTCGAGAGAAATCGTCAATGCGATGCTGGCAGCTGGCAAGTCGGTCAGCTATGCCGAAATTGAAGCTCACCAAGGCCATGATGCGTTTCTGATGCCTATCCCCCGTTATCTGGAAATATTCGCGAGCTATATGCAACAAGTGGCTAACGAAGGGGAAAATCGATGAATTTACGCGTCGACCAACAAATTATCAGTGACTGGATTCCCGATGGTGCCAAAGTACTTGATTTGGGCTGTGGCAACGGCACACTGCTCAATCATCTGCAACAACGCCAAGTCACTGGCTACGGTCTTGAAATTGATAACAGCAAGTTTGCAGAGTGCATTAAAGCTGGCATCAATGTTATCCAAGCCGATTTGGACCAAGGCTTATCGCAGTTTGCCGATCAAAGCTTCGACTTTGTAATCCTATCTCAAACCTTACAAGCCATTCAGCGACCTGACTTTCTATTGAGGGAAATTGTTCGCGTTGGTAAAAAAGGCATTATCGGCTTCCCTAACTTTGGCTATTGGCAATGCCGTGCCCAATTAGCTTTGGCAGGCCGTATGCCGGTATCAAAGACCTTGCCTAATGCTTGGTATGAAACCCCTAATATTCACCTGTGCACTATTCAAGACTTTGAACGCCTTTGTGACGATCATCGCCTTGACGTATTGAACCACAGTATCGTTAACCATAAACACAAAGACAGTCTCGGTATTAAACTGCTGCCTAATTTATTTGGTCAGATTGCCGTCTATCTTGTTCAAAAACAAACATCATAATGAAAACTTACCAGAAAGAATTTATTGAATTTGCCCTTGAAACCGGCGTATTACGATTTGGCTCATTTACCCTTAAATCAGGCCGTCAGAGCCCCTATTTCTTTAACAGTGGTCTGTTTAATAGTGGTGCCAGCTTAGCGAAATTAGGCCGTTTTTACGCGCAAACAATTGCCGAGTCAGAGGTTGAGTTTGATGTTTTATTTGGCCCAGCCTATAAAGGCATTCCCCTCGCATCGACAACGGTGGTGGCGCTAGCAGATCAGCAACAACGTGATGTGCCTTATGTGTTCAATCGGAAAGAAAAGAAAGATCACGGCGAAGGTGGGCAACTGGTCGGTGCAGAACTCAAAGGTAAGGTGTTGATAATCGACGATGTGATTTCTGCAGGAACCTCTGTACGTGAGTCTGTCGATATTATCCGCGCGGCTGGTGCAGAACCTGCCGGCGTCATTATTGCGCTAGACCGACAAGAGCGTGGGCAAGGTGAACTGTCAGCGATTCAAGAAGTACAGGCAGAGCATAATATACCTGTGCTCAGCATCATTTCCTTAAATGACCTACTTGGTTATTTGCAAAACAGTGATGAATTAGCTGAATTTTTGCCAGCTGTTCAAGCCTATCGCGAGCAGTATGGGGTGTGAGCTGATTTGTTAGCCCCAGATCAGCTTTACTGAAATCAACAAGGTTACCACTTCAAAAGCACGTTTAATCCACCGATTGCCATGCTTTAAAGCTAGATGCGCGCCCAAGTAGCCGCCGATCAAGGAGCCCAGCAATAGAGCCGGTAACCAATCCCAGCGGATATCACCCAGAATGCCTAAGGTAATCGCACCTGAACCATTCCAGAACAATCCCACCATTGTCAGCGTGTACGCGACTGCGCGTTGGTAATCCATACCAAACCATAGCACCAGCCAGATGGTCACAAACAAGCCCGTCCCCGATGTCAATGAGCCATTGAGAAAGCCCAGAAAAAATAACACCAAACCACCAATATAAAAGCCTCTGCGACTTCGGTTAATTGGATCATAACTCTGGCCTAGCTGCGCTTTCAGCATGGAATAGATACCTAGACCACCGGTGAGTAACCCCAGGGCAATCTCAGCCCATCGATCTGGTACTAACAAAATCACACTACCCCCCAACACGACACCAGGGACACCGGCAAGAAGCATCAACCAAACAAATTGCCGCTCCAAACGACTGGTTCTAAAGTAACGTAAGACGGCACCGATACCTAAGGCGACACTGGCCACTTTATGTGTCGCTAAAGCAACGCCAAATGTCAGGCCAAGGAAGATTAAAACCGGAAACTGAATCAGGCCAGCCCCCCCTCCGCTAAACGCTGAAAAGGTATTTGCTACCAATGACACCAGAAACAGGATAAATTGCTCTAAAAGGTTCAAATTACCAACAACTCACTTTAGAATAAGCGAATGATGATACGTAAATTTCTCTCTCACAGCATCTGCATCCTATCTTTGTTGACGTTATCGTTTTCAGCCATAGCTGACAGACTCTATCGTTTCCCAGATGAAAACGGTGTTTTAACGTTGAGCCGAAGTTTGCCGCCAGAAGCCGCCCAAAAAGGCTACGTTATTTTGGATGATAAAACGATGCGCGTCATTGAGCGCGTCGCTCCTGCGCCAACAGAAGAAGAAATTGCTGAAATCAAAGCGCAACAAGCGAAAGCAAAAGAGCAGGAAAAACAAGCTAAGCTAGAAGCTGAAAAAGCTCAGAAACACCGTCAACAGCAAGCCAGTTTTGATCGTACATTGCTTATTACATACCCCACAGAGCAAGATTTGATAGATGCTCGCGATAAAGATATTAACTATCGTAAAGAGCAAATTGACTTACACCTTGCCAAACTCCCTAAGTTAGAACAACACTTAATAGACGTTCAGAAACAGGCGGCAGCACGTGAGCTGAGTGGCAGTAAAATTAGCGATAACATGCAAAAAAGATTAGATGCTGCACACGAAGAAATCGCTATTCGCAACCAAGCGATTCAACAATACCGGGCAGAAATCGAATCTTTGTCAGCAGAGTATGCGATAGAGTTGGAACGTTTACGTTATTTGCTGCAAAGACGTTCTGAGCGTAATAATTAGACCAAACCATCCAGCACGGATAAAAGGTGCTGATTTTCTGATGGTGTACCGATGGTAATACGTAGAAACTGATCGATGCGGCGCTTATTAAAATGACGCACGATAATGCCTTCTTTACGCAACTTCATCGCTAAATCTGCTGCATCAAACGCTGGATGACGGGTAAAAATAAAGTTGGCGGCAGATGGCAAAACCTCAAAACCCAACTCATTCAGTGATGCTGTTAACTTGTCACGACTGCTAATAACTTTGTTACAGGTATCACGGAAATAAGCATCGTCTTTTATTGCTGCTACCCCTGCGCTAGTAGCCAAGCTATCAAGCGGATAGGAGTTAAAGCTGTCTTTAACGCGGACTAAGGCCTCAATCAGATCGGGGTGACCTACTGCGAAGCCAATCCGCATTCCCGCCAAAGACCGAGACTTGGAAAACGTTTGTGTCACTATCAAATTGGGATAGCTATCGACCAGCGATATCGCCGTTTCACCACCAAAATCAATATAGGCCTCATCAATAACAACCACGGACTCGGTATTGGCCTTTAACAAGCGTTCAATGTCAGCTAATGCCAATAAGCAGCCTGTCGGTGCATTGGGGTTAGGGAAAATAATACCGCCGTTATCTCGCAAATAATCAGCTATATCAATCTGAAAATCATTCGTCAGAGGAATGGTCTGATAGTCGATCTTGTAAAGCTGACAATAAACCGGATAGAAACTATAGGTAATGTCGGGGAACAGCAAGGGCGGCTCATGCTGAAACAAAGCATGGAAAATATGCCCAAGCACCTCATCAGAACCATTACCTACAAACACGTTGGCCGTATTTACCTTGTAAAAATCGGCGATGGCCTCTTTAAGCTCACGCGAGGTTGGGTCAGGATACAAACGCAATTTGTCGCTGACATCAAAATGAATGGCTTCCAATACCTTCGGTGATGGCCCGTATGGGTTCTCGTTGGTATTCAGTTTGATCAGGTTTGCTATCTTAGGCTGCTCACCAGGTACATACGGCTCAAGATTGTGGACAAACGCGCTCCAGTAGCGGCTCATTAGTCATCCTTTAAACGATATTCAGCACTACGCGCATGAGCTGTCAGGCTTTCACCGCGAGCCAGCACTGAGGCTATCTTGCCTAAGCTCTGTGCGCCTGATTCTGATACCTGAATTAAACTTGAGCGTTTCTGGAAATCATATACACCTAACGGTGAACTGAATCGCGCTGTGCGTGACGTCGGCAACACGTGGTTAGGGCCAGCACAATAATCGCCCAAAGCTTCAGGCGTATACCGCCCTAAGAAAATCGCACCGGCATGACGAATTTTTTTCGCCATTGCCATAGGGTCATCAACCGACAACTCTAAATGCTCTGCTGCAATAAAGTTAGCAACATCTATCGCTGTATCCATGTTCTCGACATGAATTAAGGCTGCACGGCTAGTCAATGACGTCGTAATAATGTCTTTACGTTCCATTGTCGGTAATAAGCGTTCAATCGACGCCTTAACCTGTTCCAGGAACTGGGCATCTGGTGAAATCAAGATAGACTGGGCATCTTCATCATGCTCTGCTTGTGAGAACAAATCCATCGCAATCCAGTCCGGATCCGTTTTACCATCACAAATCACCAAGATTTCGGATGGTCCGGCGATCATATCGATGCCCACCGTGCCGAACACCATACCTTTCGCTGTCGCCACAAAGATATTACCCGGACCAACAATTTTATCGACCTGTGGAATTGTCTCGGTGCCATAAGCCAACGCTGCCACAGCCTGCGCACCACCGACAGCAAATATACGATCAACGCCAGCAACCGCAGCAGCGGCTAATACCAACTCGTTGACTTCATCATCTGGTGTTGGCACCACCATAATCAGTTCTTGCACACCAGCCACTTTGGCCGGGATTGCATTCATTAATACAGATGATGGGTATGCTGCCTTACCACCAGGCACATACAAACCTGCACGATCTAAAGGCATCACTTGTTGACCAAGAATAGTGCCGTCGTCTTCGGTATAACTCCATGAATCTTGCTTTTGATGTTCATGGTAAATACGAACACGCTCCGCCGCCGCTTCCAGCGCTTCACGCTGAGCATGCGGAATACTCTCTAACGCGGCTTTAGCTCTCTCCAGAGAAATTTCCAGATCAGCCATAGTTTTCGCTTTCACACGGTCGAATCGCTGGCTGTATTCAATAACAGCAGCATCGCCATGCGTTTTCACAGCGGCTAGAATCTCTCTGACAATGTTAGTTACTGCTTCATCAGACACACCTTCCCAATCCAGCAGTTTTTCCAACTGTGGCCAGAAATCAGCGGCGGCGGCATCTAATTGTTTAATATCAATCATTACTCTTGTCTCGGACTGCATTACGGATTTGATCAATAAATGTCTGAATCCGTTTATGTTTCATTTTCATTGATGCTTTATTGACTACTAAACGTGAACTTATATCCGCAATATGTTCCATCGGTACCAAACCATTGGCACGTAAGGTATTACCGGTATCAACCACATCAACAATACGATCTGCCAAACCAACTAAAGGCGCCAACTCCATCGAGCCATAAAGTTTAATAATTTCTACCTGCTCGCCTTTTTCAGCGTAAAAGCGGCGGGTACTCTCAACGAACTTGGTTGCTACTTTCAAACGGCCATTGCTGACTGATTGGTCAGGTTTACCCGCCGTCATTAACTTACAACAGGCAATATTCAGATCGACAGGCTCATACAGTTCGGCATGCGGATGTTCCATCAACACATCTTTACCTGCCACACCAATATCCGCACCACCATACTCAACATAGGTGGGCACATCTGAAGCGCGCACAATAATCAATTTCACATCAGGAACGTTGGTATCCAGAATCAGCTTTCGACTGGTTTCAGGATCGTCTAAAGGCTCAATACCCGCCGCTTTCAGTAATGGCAGCGTTTCTTTAAAAATGCGCCCTTTTGACAATGCCAGGGTCAATGAATCAGGCATTGGCTCTCCTCGCTGAACTAGGTACACGACGAATGCGTGCGCCTAATTGTTGTAATTTTTCTTCAATACATTCATAACCACGATCGATGTGATAAATGCGTTCAACTTCGGTCTCACCTTCTGCCACTAATGCAGCCAGTACCAAACAGGCCGAAGCACGCAAGTCAGTTGCCATCACTGGCGCGGCTGTCAGTGCATCACGTCCCTGGCATACCACGGTATTACCTTCGATCTGTAAGTTTGCACCCATACGCTGCATTTCCTGCACATGCATAAAGCGATTTTCAAAGACTGTTTCAACAATCGTTGCCTGACCTTCGGCAACACTGTTTAACGCGGTGAACTGTGCCTGCATATCGGTTGGGAATGCAGGGTAAGGGGCGGTACGAATATTGACCGCTTTCGGACGTTTTCCCTTCATGTCCAAGCTAATCCAGTCTTTTCCTACTTCGATCTCGGCCCCTGCTTCTTCCAGCTTCAGCAAAACGGCTTCAAGTTGGTTAGCATCGGTGTCTTTCAGTTTAACCCTACCGCGCGTTAGCGCCGCAGCAACGAGATAAGTACCGGTCTCAATCCTGTCTGGCAGTATTTTGTATTGTGTGCCACTCAGCGATTTCACACCTTCAATCACCAATGTTGCCGTACCAATACCACTGATCTTGGCACCCATCGTGTTGAGATAATTAGCTAAATCCACCACCTCAGGTTCACGGGCAGCATTTTCTATCGTCGTTGTACCTTCAGCTAGCGTGGCGGCCATCATCAAGTTTTCGGTACCTGTTACCGTTACTTGATCCATAAAGATGTGAGCACCTTTTAGGCCTTTACCATCAGTGGCACGGATGTAGCCGTTTTCCACTTTGATGTCAGCGCCCATCTGCTCAAGACCACGTAAATGTAAATCAACCGGACGTGAACCTATCGCACAACCACCCGGTAAAGACACATCGGCTTTACCGTATTTCGCCAATAACGGACCGAGTACCAAAATCGACGCACGCATGGTTTTAACCAGATCATATGCCGCTTCAGTATCCGTCAGTGTGCTGGGGTCAATGACAACACCAGAGCGTTCATCCACTGTCAGCGTCACACCCATGCGGCCCAGAAGCTCTAAGGTCGTTGTAATATCATGCAGATGTGGCACATTACCAATACGCACCGGTGAATCGGCTAGTAAGGCGCCCATAAGGATAGGTAATGCCGCGTTTTTAGCACCAGAAATGCGGATTTCGCCGTCTAGTGCAACGCCGCCATTAATTATCAGTTTATCCATAGCTATTTGCCGGAAGTGCCGTTTACTGCGGCGCAGAGGTTTTCAAAGATAGTGCGTGTAATTCGCCGCTGGCAAACTTATCACCCAACGTTTCTTTGACCATTTTATGTTGCTGCACCAGTGTTTTCCCGGCAAAAGAAGGGCTGATAACACGGGCATCAAAATGCTGACCGTCATCCCCTAGTACTTCTACTTCGGCATCTGGCATTCCAGCTTCGATCATGTGTTTTATATCTGAGGCTTTCATTAATCTCTGTCTATTTTTGGAGGCTTATTGAATGGGTAAAAACTCATCAAGACCACTGGCTCCAGCAATCGCCCGCATTTGATTGGGCAAATTACGAAAACTAATGGTTTTATCTGATTGTTTTGCCTGACGCATCCATGTGATCAGCAGGGCTAAACTGGCACTATCTGCTCTCGATACACCAGCCAGATCAATATCCAGTTCGGATTTCGTATCGAACAGGGTCTCTGTTTCAGCCATCACTGCCGAGGCTGAGTCCAGCGTCAATTCACCACTGACACGAAATAGTTGGGCATCCTTATCAAACTGAATGCTGAATAAATCGCTCATACTTTAACTTTTTCGTTACGTTTAGCTAGATTTTCTATCAAGCCTTCCATTCCACCTTGACGGATGTCATTGGCAAAACTAGACCGATAGTTTGTAACGAGGCTGATGCCGTCAATTTTGACATCATACACTTTCCATTCGTCTTGCTTGTTCTGATACAGCGATAAGGCCATAGGAATTGCAGGGCCAGCAGGTTGCACGACCTCCATGGGCACACTGACACGTTTACGGCTAATATCATCACGGAAAGGCAACATACGAATTTCTTCGTCAGTGTATTCCAGCATCGCAGTGGAATAGGTTCTGATCAAGAGCAATCTGAACTCTTCCGTAAAACGCACACGTTGCTCAGCATTGGCTTGACGCCAATTCTTTCCTAACGCCAGTTTTGACATTTTTTCAAAGTCAAAATGCGGCATCAAAATAGCTTCGACTAAGGCGTAGATTTTGTCAGGATTATCTTCAAGTTCAACTTCATTCTCTGCTAATGCCGCAAGCATGTCATCAGAGGCTTTTTTGACCAAAGCTTGTGGCTCAGACATTTCTTGTGCTGACAACGCTACTGGACTGCAAGCAAGCATCATTGCCGCTAACGCCAGTATAAATTTACTCATCAATGTTGTTGGCATGGTCATTATTCATCACCTTCCGCTTTGCTGTAGAGGAACTGTCCGATTACCTGCTCCAGTACTAAGGCAGGCTGAGTTAAATCTATGACATCCCCATCTTGTAAAAATTCTTCCTCAGCACCGGCTACCAAACCGATGTATTGCTCACCTAACAGACCGGCGGTGTAGATGCTGGCTGAGGTATCTAAAGGTAGATTGTCAAATTGTGGATACATGTTAATGGTGACTTCCGCGTTATACGTCACTGGATGCAAATTAATGGATGCCACTCGACCGACACGTACTCCTGCCATCGTCACCGCAGAACGAACCTTCAAACCACCGATGTTTTCAAATTCAGCCGTGACTTGATAACCGGTTTCATCGGTAAAATCCCCCAAGTTGCTGACTTTCATCGCAAGCATAAATAAAGCAGCCAGACCGGCGGCAACAAACATCCCGACAAAAATTTCGGTACTCTTATTCTGCATCATTTTTACTCATCTCCAAACATCAACGCAGTCAGCACAAAGTCTAGCCCTAAAATAGCAAACGCGGAGTGCACAACTGTGCGCGTGGTTGCTCTACCGACCCCTTCCGACGTCGGCGTGGCATCATGCCCTTCAAATAAAGCGATCCATGTCACAACAAAACCAAAGACCACACTTTTAATCACACCATTGAGGATGTCATCGTATAAATCCGTTTTGGCCTGCATTTGCGACCAGAACGCACCATCATCGACACCCAACAGGCCATGACCTACCAAGAACCCACCAAGAATACCCACAGCACTGAAAATCGCCGCCAATAACGGCATCGCTATAATGCCTGCAAGAAAGCGCGGGGCTATAATTCGTCTAATCGGGTCAACAGCCATCATTTCCATACCTGACAACTGTTCAGTACTTTTCATCAGTCCAATTTCAGCGGTCAACGCTGAGCCCGCTCGCCCAGCAAATAATAAGGCACTAACGACTGGCCCTAATTCACGCACTAACGACAGCGACACCAGAACACCTAATGATTCCTCGGCACCAAAATCAACCAACGTATTGTAACCCTGCAACCCTAATACCATGCCGACAAACAGGCCTGAAATCAGAATAATCAGGATTGATAACACACCCACTGAGAACAATTGTTGAACGACCAGGGAAAAGCGTAGAAATAAGCCCGGAATGCCCAGCAACATATTGAACAAAAACAAATGCGCACGGCCTTGTCGTTCAAACGTACCTAAGCCCCAGCGTCCTAGGCTACGAATCAGGTTTATCATGCATTCTCCTCAGGGTTTAATAGATCGTCTGCATAATCACGGCCACCGTAATGGAACGGCACAGGGCCATCAGGTAGCCCCTGCATGAACTGTTGTACCCACTGAGAGCTAGAGTGCTTAAGTTGCAACGTTGTGCCCTGCTCAATAATTTTGCCGTCTGAAAGTAAGTAAATGTTATCGGCAATTTCGGCGGTTTCTGCTACATCATGAGAGACCACGATACTGGTCAATCCCATCGCATCATTCATGCGGTGAATCAAATTGACAAGTGTTCCCATGGAAATAGGATCCTGACCTGTAAATGGCTCATCGTACATAATCATCATCGGTTCAAGCGCAACCGCACGTGCCAAAGCAACACGTCTCGCCATACCACCGGATAACTCATTCGGTGACATGTTACGGGCGTTCCGTAATCCCACCGATTGCAGCTTCATTAACACCAGATCGCGAATTAATGACTCAGGAAGATCAGTATGTTCTCTTAATGGAAAAGCCACATTATCGTAAACATTTAAATCTGTGAGTAAGGCACCGCTTTGAAATAGCATACCCATTCGTTTACGCAGCTCATAAAGTTGCGAGTGAGAAAGTTTGTGAACATCCTGACCGTCGACTTCAATCGTACCTTGATGGGGACGAAGTTGACCGCCGATGAGTTTCAGCAAAGTGGTTTTACCAGTGCCACTTGGGCCCATAATAGCCGTGACTTTACCGCGCTCAATATCAATATTGACGCCGTCGAATATGGCACGGTTACCACGATAAAAGTGCAAGTCCCTGATCTTTACCAGTGGCACAGGTCTCTCCAGCATTGTATTAAGTCTAGAATAAAGGCCGTCAATTTTCGTGAATAACCCCGACTAAGTCAAATCTGTGTATGGAAAATCCGCACGAGTTCCGCTAGAGTGTGCAATCCAGTTTCTGGTGATAGGAACTCCTAGCCGCGTTTTTTGTTCAGATTGTGTTCAGAATCCGTGTGCTAACGTTACTGACACACCTACTGAAAAAAAACGGAGAAAATATAATATGAAGAAGTTGTTCCAATTTTTTGCTGCTGCCATGATGGTCATGCCAATGCTGGCCAGTGCTCACGGCCCTACTCGTCAACAAGTTCAAGAAACAATCTTTATCAATGCTGCCCCTGAAAAAGTCTGGGCGATGGTAAAAGATTTCGGTGGTTTACATAACTGGCATCCAGCTGTTGCAAGCACCGAACTGAAAGACGATAAAACTCGTGTACTGACATTGAAGTCAGAAGGTAATCCTACCATCACCGAAAAGCTTGATAAGCTAGACGATGAAAGAATGATGATGATCTACAAAATTGAAGATATGAGCGTTGTTAAAACCATCACATTCAATAGTAAAGACACGCCTTACTACACCTTCCCTGTTAACAACTACAAATCATGGTTGTCAGTCAAAGCAAAAGACGGTGGTTCAGAAGTGAAATGGAAAGGTAAATTCTACCGTTCATTCATGGACAACCCACCAGTGCCAGAAGGTCAGGCGGACCAAGATGCTGTTGACGCCATTACTGGGGTTTACACATCAGGCCTGAACAACCTGAAAGCCATCATGGAAAAATAATGCTGGCACCGCTTAACAAGCAAATCAAAAAGGCGACTCTGAGTAGGGTCGCCTTTTTATTATTAGCTAGCTGTCTAGTGAGCGGCTGTTTTAGTGATGAAACTGAATATGCTCTGATCACCAATCAACTCGCCAATAATGTCAGCGTGATTGACATCAATAGGCAGCAAGTAATCAAAAGCATTACTGTCGGTGATAGTCCAGCTGGCATCAGTATTAGTCAGACTAAACAACTGGCTTTTGTCACTAATCCAGACAGTCAGACGGTTTCCTTTATTGACCTAAACACCTTGGCTGAAACGCGACAGGTGACTGTTGGGCCTGGGCCTGTCGGCATTATTGCTGATAAGGCAGGTAAATACGTGTATGTTGCTGATTGGTATGACAACAACATCATGGTCATTGAGGTAGATACCGGCGCTATCATTAAGACCATCACCGTAGGTCAATCACCTGCAGGCATGGTACTGGATGAAAGCCAACAAAGACTGTATGTTGCCAACCGTGATGATAACGCTGTCGCGTTTATTGATCTGAACAACCAACACGTCGTTCGAAGTGTTGATACCGGCAAAGCGCCTTTTGGCATGGCCATCTCCCCAGATGGTAAGTTCGTCTACAGTGTGAATGTTCAAAGCAGCGATGTCACCGTCATCAATACACAAACTGCAGAAGTCGTCACCACTATTCCCGTTGGGGAGTGGCCTTATTGTGCGGTTGTCAGTCCGGATGGTAAAAAGCTCTACATTACCAATCAGGACGACAGCACCATTTCGGTCATTGATACCCAGACAAACCAAGTCACGAACACCATTCCGGTTGAAGATGCGCCGGAGGGTATCGACACCACCGCCGATGGTAGCCTAATCTATGTGGCCAACTGGGGTAGCGGCAATATGACCGTTATTGATGCTCAGACTGAAAAGCCATTGAGGGTGATTGAAACGGCAAAAGGCAGCCGTGCATTTGGTGATTTCATTAGCCACATTGAATAAGCTACTCAGTTCCGTATCTGCCATAACTCAAGATGCCCTGCCACAGGCCAATGCTGTGGCAGAGCGGCTTGGTCTAACAGTCGTGCCTGTTTCTCATGCTGAGGCACAAATCCACGTAAGTACTGACTTTATCGCCTTGCAGATTCCTGATCTAGGTAAGCCAATTACCCTTGATTTTGCCTCAGGAAAATATGATCACCGTAGAAAATTTGGTGGCGGACGCGGCCAACCTTTAGCAAAAGCCATCGGTCTTAAAAAAGGCCAAACACCGAATGTGATTGATGCCACAGCCGGGTTTGCCCGTGATGCTTTTGTTCTAGCCAGTCTCGGTTGTCAGGTGACCATGTTGGAGCAAAGTGCGGTAATGAGCCTGTTAATTGAGCAGGCAATCACACATGGCCTTCGTAATGATGAGATTGCTGATATTACTCAAAGACTATCGATCCATCACTGCAACGCCGTTGATTATCTCAAACAACTAAGTACATTACCTGATGTCATTTATCTGGACCCGATGTACCCCAGCAGAGAAAAATCCGCCTTAGTGAAAAAGGAAATGCAGTTACTGCATCAGCTTATAGGCCCTGATCTGAATAGTGATGATTTATTGAGCGTAGCGCGGAAAAAAGCGCTGAAAAGAGTCGTGGTCAAACGGCCTAAAGGCGCCGATTATGTTGGTCAGCAGAAACCATCTGTGTCTATCGAAAGTAAAAACACCCGCTTTGATATTTATCCTACTTTTTAAATAACTCGATATTTAACGTTTGGCTTGTTTATCCATTTCTCGCAGTCGAGCCATTTTTTCACCAATTTTTATTTCCAAACCACGATTAACAGGTTCGTAGTACGTTCGCTCTCGCATCGATTCAGGAAAATATTCTTCACCTGCTGCGTATGCCTCGGGCTCATCATGGGCGTAACGATACTCTCTGCCATAACCGAGTTCTTTCATCAGCTTGGTCGGCGCATTTCGCAAATGCACCGGCACCTCTGCACTACCGTGAGCCTTGGCATCATGCATGGCGGCTTTAAAAGCAGTATAGACAGCATTACTTTTGGGAGCGCAGGCAAGATACACTACCGCCTGTGCAATGGCTAACTCGCCTTCAGGCGTACCCAGTTTATCGAAGCTTTCCCAAGCATCCAGGGCAATACGTAACCCGCGCGGATCAGCATTCCCAATATCCTCTGCCGCCATTCGCACCACGCGTCGCATCAAATAAACCGGATCGCAACCACCATCTAACATGCGACACAGCCAATACAGGGCTGCATCCGGTGAAGAACCTCGCACCGATTTATGTAATGCCGAAATCTGGTCGTAAAATGCCTCGCCACCTTTATCAAAACGACGCAAAGTGCCGGAAAGCACTTCCGCCAGATCCGTTTCATCTACCTTCGCCTGCCCCTTGCTGTCTGCCAGATCGATAGCAATTTCGAGCAAATTCAGCACGCGACGACCATCACCATCAGCCGTTTGAGCTAATTGATCACGCAGTTCATCAGCGATAGCAATACCACGCTCTGCTAAACCTAATTCAGCATTGGACATGGCTCTATCAATGATCTGTCGCAAATCCGTTGTTTCCAGCGACTTCAGCACATACACACGGGCTCGTGATAATAGGGCGTTGTTAAGCTCGAAAGACGGGTTTTCGGTAGTCGCACCAATAAAAGTGAATGTGCCGTCTTCCACATAAGGTAAGAAAGCATCCTGCTGAGACTTATTAAAGCGATGCACCTCGTCAACAAACAACATGGTGCGTCTGCCTTGCTCTTGCTGCAGCTGTTGCGCTCTTGCTACCGCGGCACGTACTTCCTTTACCCCAGCCAAAACCGCTGAAATCGTCATAAATTCAGCATCGCAGTATCCAGCGATCAACTTAGCCAGCGTTGTTTTACCAGTACCAGGCGGCCCCCAAAAAATCATTGAATGGGGATGGCCAGAAGCAATAGCTTGTCTTAGGGGCTTACTTGCTCCCAGAAGATGAGCCTGACCTATATATTGATCCAGCGTTTTAGGACGCATACGGTCAGCCAGCGGTCGGCTGGCCAAATCATCCACTTGATCGAACAAACTCACTGCTGCGCTTCACCTACGACATCAATACCTGTGGGCGGTGTAAATTTAAACATATCCTGTTTAAATTTCGGGTTTTCAATCACTTGCGTAAACGTCAGGCGTGTACGTTGATCAAAACTGTCACGCATAATCATCTGCTGTAATACATCACCATCAAATGCCAGCGTCACAGCCTGAAAGTTAGACTCGGTTTGCTTTGGCGTGAGTTCAACCCATAATAAGCCATCGTCTGATGGCAGATTGTTAATGTTGTACTTATCTTCCGGTACTAACTCACCAGATAATAGCGTTGCCGGTGTTTCAGCCAACGCCTCTTGCTGAGATTTAACCGTCACCTGCTCCAAATCAACATCGTAGAACCAAATATTTTTACCATCAGCCACAATTTTTTGTGGGTATGGCGTTTCATAGTCCCAACGAAATTTACCCGGCCGTGACAACACAAAAAGACCTTGAGCCTGTTCCATAACCTGACCTTCAGGATCAATAACCGTTTGTTCAAAGGCTGCCTGAAAGGTTTCAACATGTTGCACAAATTGATTTAACTTATCTTCACCTGTCGTTTGCGCCTGACTCAAGCCAGTCACTAACAGCAGCGATAAAAATAGGCCTGCCATGATTTGTTTCATCGTCATTAACGACTCCGTTGTCTTATTTATAGTGAGCAGACTGCTCAAAGAAAGTCTGGTTCCCGCTTAATCGCGTGGCGGTGGCGCTAACACTTCACGACTACCATTACCCTGCATCGCCGAGACCACACCTGCAGCTTCCATCGCTTCGACTATCCGTGCCGCACGGTTATAGCCGATTTTCAAACGACGCTGAATCCCGGATACGGAGGCGCGTCGGCTTTCTGTCACAATTTGTACCGCCTGATCGTAAAGCGGATCAGATTCAGCATCACTCGGATCACCTAAAGCACTGCCATCGTCATCCCCCGCCGGATCTTGGGTAATTTCTTCCAGATAATTAGGCGCGGCATTTTTCTTGAGGTGGTCAACCACCTGATGCACTTCATGATCATCAACAAAAGCACCATGAACACGTTCTGGCAAGCCTGAGCCCGGAGGTAAATACAGCATGTCACCCTGACCCAACAGCTGCTCAGCACCCATTTGATCCAGGATGGTACGGGAATCTATTCGCGATGACACTTGAAAGGCCATCCGCGTCGGAATATTGGCTTTAATCAAGCCTGTAATAACATCAACTGACGGTCGTTGTGTCGCCAGAATCAGGTGAATCCCAGACGCCCTGGCTTTTTGTGCCAAGCGCGCAATCAGCTCTTCCACCTGCTTACCCACCACCATCATCATATCGGCTAACTCATCGATGACGACGACGATAAACGGTAATGGCTCCAATGTAGGTGCAACTTCACCGGGTTCGACATCCATCGTCGGATCTTTTATCGGCTCGCCACGCTCTATCGCTTCTTTCACCTTTTTGTTGTAACCGGCGATGTTTCTGACACCCAGTGCAGCCATTAACGGGTAACGCCGTTCCATCTCAGCCACACACCAACGCAGCGCGTTAGCCGCTTCTTTCATATCTGTGACCACGGGCGCCAGCAAATGCGGAATATCTTCATAAACCGACAGTTCAAGCATTTTAGGATCTACCATGATCATGCGAACCTGCTCAGGTGTCGCCTTGTACAACAAGCTTAGAATCATCGCATTCACTGCAACCGATTTACCTGACCCCGTTGTCCCTGCCACCAAAAGATGTGGCATTTTTTCAAGGTTTGCGACCACAGGACGACCAGCAATATCTTTACCCAATGCAATCATCAGCATTGATTTATTGTTCTCGTAGTCTTCGCAGGCCAGAATTTCACGTAAGCGAACTATTTCGCGAGACTCATTTGGAATTTCTAAACCGACAACCGGCTTACCGGGAATAACTTCGACAATACGCACACTGCTGACTGACAAGGCTCGAGCCAAATCTTTTGCCAAACCACTAATACGGCTGACTTTTATACCGGGCGCGGGCTGTAGTTCGAAACGAGTAACAACCGGCCCCGGCTGCACTTCTACGACCTGAACCTGCACGCCGAAATCTTTCAGTTTAAGTTCAACCTGACGTGACAACGCTTGCAACACTTCTTCGCTGTAAGCTTGTTTACTGGCCTGCGGCATATCTAATAATGCTAACGCCGGCATGCCAGGCGCATCAGCCGTCTCGAATAGCGGCACCTGTTTTTCTTTTTCTTCACGCTTGCTAGGTTCTTTTTTCTCTAACACTGGCTCAATGCGAACTTTGGCCTTGTGTTGGAGTTTTTCGGTTTGTTCGCGAAAGCTTTCTTCACGCTGTTGTTTAGTGCGGCGCGCCTGCAACTCATCCTGCATTTCACGTAACCAGCGACCGACAGAGGTCACTACGATGATCGCAACACCGCCCAGCTTGTCAATGACCATCAACCAGGATAATCCGGTAAACAACGTTACACCGGTAAGTAATACAGCCAATAGCAACAAACTGGTGCCTGACGCACCAAATACCGCTTCAAAGCCATGACCGACAACTTCGCCAAGCACACCGCCAGCACCAAGCGGCATTAGCTGAGCATGCGCATTAAAGCTCAACGTCGACAATCCGCTTGCTGCCGCTAGTGCCATTAATAAGCCCACCATTTTCAGCACCCAGAAATGGAGTGCATCTTCACTGTCTGCACGCTTACCCCAGCTGAACAATAACCAACCACTGAACCCTAGCATCAAGGGTGATAAATAAGCAGGAAAGCCAAACCCATACAACAAGGCATCAGCCAACCATGCGCCGACAATGCCACCGCTGTTTGCAATAAAATCATTCGCTCCGGTTGTCGACCAACCGGGATCTGTTGGCTGATAGCTCCATAAAGACAACAGTAAATAGGCGGCTAATGCCACGGCTAAAATCAGCGCAGCCTCACGCAGACGGAAACCGACTGCGCCAGAGTTGGCGTCCTGTTTCTGCTTGTCATTTACTCGTGTTGCCTGTGCCACTGTGATATTTCCAACTCAGCCAATAAATTAACGCCTGATTTTAACACAGCTTTTGAACTTGCATGCTTGTCCAAAGTCACAGCAGTGGGTACTCTACTGCAAACACTTGATTATCCTTTCGGAGGCATTCTTATGGCTGACAGCAAACACTGTCGTTTACTGATTCTTGGTTCTGGTCCAGCAGGCTACACTGCCGCCGTTTATGCTGCGCGTGCAGCATTAGAGCCTGTACTGGTTACTGGTATTGAGCAAGGAGGTCAGTTAACCACCACGACTGATGTAGATAACTGGCCAGGTGACGACCAGGGCGTACAAGGCCCCGAATTAATGGTGCGCATGCAAAAACATGCGGAACGCTTCGGCACCGAGATTGTTTTCGATCATATCCACACCACAGACTTGAGTCAGCGTCCGTTTAAGCTGATTGGTGACGCCGGCGAGTACACCGCCGACGCGTTAATTATCGCAACGGGTGCTTCTGCTAAATACCTGGGCATGGAGTCTGAAGAAGCCTTTAAGGGTCGCGGCGTGTCTGCCTGCGCAACCTGTGATGGCTTTTTCTACAAAGGCCAACCCGTTGCGGTTGTCGGTGGTGGTAATACTGCGGTGGAAGAAGCACTGTATCTGTCTAATATCGCATCTAAAGTCACCGTTATTCACCGCCGTGATTCATTCCGTTCGGAAAAAATCCTCAGTAATAAACTGCTGAAAAAAGCCGAAGAAGGCAATGTAGAAATTCTGTGGGATCACACTTTGGATGAAGTCCTAGGCGATGACGCTGGTGTGACCGGTATTCGTGTTAAAAGCACCAAAGACGACAGCACGCAGGAAGTCGACGTGCAAGGTGTGTTTATTGCCATCGGTCATCAGCCCAACACCGGTATTTTCAAAGGTCAATTGGAAATGGAGCACGACTACATCATTCTGAAGAAAGGTACGGAAACCAGTATTCCGGGTGTATTCGCGGCGGGTGATGTGTCAGATCCTATTTATCGTCAGGCAGTTACCTCAGCTGGTGCCGGCTGTATGGCGGCGCTGGATGCAGAGCGTTTCCTAGACAACGACTAACAAATTAGTCGTACAATGAAGGGGTAGACAACTGCCCCTTTTTTGTTGGGAGAATAGCGTATGAGCAAGGACTATCAACATATTCTGATCGCCGCCGACTTTTCCAGTCATAGCGACGAAATCTGTAACAAAGCACAACAGCTCGCTGAGCGCTATCAGGCGAAACTCAGTATCTGTCACATTGTGGAAGACTTTCCCCTTACCGACTTTGCCTATGAGCCAATGATCAGCGTTGATATTGATATGCGTGACGCATTGCTCAATGCAGGTAAAAAACAACTCGCCAAATTAGCAGACACGCTTGCTGTGCCTACCACACAGCAGTGGATTGAATGTGGCAGCCCGGGTCATGACATTGTCAGAATTGCCGATGATAATGACGTTGACTTGATTGTTGTCGGTTCCCATGGTCGCCATGGCTTCAAGTTACTGTTGGGCTCAACCGCCAATGCGGTACTGCACCACGCCCACTGTGACGTTTTGGCTGTCAGATTACAGGACTCTTAATTTAGCGTGAAATCATCCAGCCTGTTAGCCACGGCAAAACTGCCGGGGTTTATGAGTTTTTTAGCGGTTGCTTTTATTAATGCCATGGTCGATCTGGGTCATAAAATTTTGATTCAGAATACGATTTTTAAAGTTTATGATGATGCAGCCCAAGTCGCGTTGACCGCTGTTATCAATAGTCTCATTCTGTTGCCGTTCATATTACTGTTCACCCCCGCAGGCTTTTTATCAGATCGTTTTGCCAAGCCGCGAATCATGCGCTATACCGCCTTTTCTGCCATCATCATCACACTGCTGATTACTCTCGCTTATTATCAAGGCTGGTTTTTGTTTGCTTTCGCCATGACCTTAGTCCTTGCCGCGCAAAGCGCTATCTATTCGCCTGCTAAGTATGGCTATATTCGTGAATTGGCAGGCAACGATAAATTATCACCGGCCAATGGTTTCATGCAGGCCACCACTATTATCGCCATCCTGAGTGGTATTTTTGTTTTCACCATCCTGTTTGAACTGACTTTAGCCGGACAGGTGTACAACAATGAATCGCAACTCATTGAGCATATCGCGGTTATTGGTTGGTTGTTGGTTTTGTTATCTTGTATCGAGTTTCTTCTAGCTTGTCGCTTACCCGCCTCCGCCACAGAACAAGCATCCACCCGATTTAATTGGCAAGGCTATTTGCGTGGTTGGACTTTACAAGAGAACTGGCGCCGAATCCGCCACAATCCCGTTATCTGGTACGCCATTCTTGGCTTATCCATGTTTTGGGGAATCTCCCAAACCTTTCTCGCTACCTTTCCAGCGTTTGCCAAAATTGCCTTGGCAGAAGACAACACCATCATTATCCAAGGCCTACTGGCCTGTTCAGGTGTTGGCATTATCATCGGTTCATTTATTGCAGGTTCCAGTTCGCAAGGCCATATCAAAACGGTCTTGATCCCGTTTGGTGCAATTGGAATGTGTTGCGTGCTGTTTGTTTTACCTCATCTTAGTACGACGGTAAGCTTTGCATTCGCAATAATGGGGTTTGGTCTGTTTGGCGGACTCTTTATCATTCCCCTCAACGCATTGATTCAATTGCATGCGCCGATAGCGCAAATAGGTACGATTCTGGCTGGCAACAACTGGGTTCAGAACTTGGTCATGATTAGTTTTCTTATCATTACGTTTTTGGCCGCATCCGCCGCAATCGCCAGCAAAACAATGATTCACGCCATTCCAATCATCACGGTGATACTTGCCCTATTATTGGTTTGGCGTTCTAATAAAGCTCGGAGAGCTTGATATTACTACAAAACTCAGTAATTCTTGCGTTAATAAATGTCAATAAATGTGAGCTGATAAGTGACTAAATCGTCGTCGTTCCCCCCGATTTATGATGATGAATTTCAACAAGCCTCCGAGCACCTTCGACGTACACTGCCCTTTGTCAATCAGTTCAAAACGCCCGTTAATCCAGTCAACTATGCCGTTTGGTATGAATATGTTTCAGGTGATAACGAAGCACTGACCAGTGCCATTGATACCCGGCTGAGCAAAAAAGAGCCTATCACCGCTGAAGTAACGCAATACCTTTACGAAAAGTATGTGCTGATGGGCATGCCAGAACGGATTGATAAAACCAACAGCGGCCTCAAGCTAGTTGTCGATAATACACTGGAAAATATCAATCGCGTTGAAGCTACCGCAACGCAATGTACTAGTGGCTTGACACAAAGTCAGACAGATCTGGAAAACTGTGATGATGTGCAAGAGCTGAAGACCTTAGTCAGTCAGATTTTACTCAACACGCAACAGCTCACATCAAGCAGTACTGAACTCAAAACAGAACTGATGCGTTCTACAGAAGAAATTATCAAACTGCGTGACGAACTTGAAGCGGTCAAACAGACGGCACGCACTGATGGTCTGACGGGACTTTTAAACCGCGGCGCCTTTAACCGCGAATTGCAAAACCTCTGCTCACAGGGTGATATGGTTTTGTCACTGGCATTATTTGATATCGATAATTTCAAACGTCTGAATGATACTTTTGGTCATGTCTTGGGCGATAAAGTGTTGCAATACTTTGCTACCTTACTTAATGACCATCGAGATGATATTCACATTGCCGCCCGTTATGGTGGTGAAGAAATGGCAATGATTTTCTTGCACAGTAACCTGGAAGAAAGTTTCCTCATGGCTGAATCCATTCGCCAACAGTTTGCTTCAAGCAGATTGAAGAAAAAAGGCAGTGAAGAATCGATCGGTCAGATAACCGTTTCAGTTGGTATTAGTGCATTACAGTTGGGTGACACGCCACTGACCTTGCTGGAGCGAGCAGACAAGGCGCTTTATAAATCCAAAGCCGATGGCCGGAACCGCGTAAACTTCAATTAAAACCGATAAAAATTGTCGCTAAGATAGCGCACAACAGCCTCACGCTGAGCTTCATTCCAGCTAACATCAGCCGCTAGCGCACAGCTTTTCACACGCTTTGTTAATCCTTCCGGTGTTTTAACCTTACGATCCGACCGTTGATACAACTGGTAAGCATTACCGCCGCTTAACGATGCATGGCATTGCAGACAGGCTGCATCATGTAGGGCTTTGCCCTGCGCCGATACACCGGCGCAGGCCATCATTCCCAACAACAGCAGCATAAACCGCATATCAGGCAGTATTCGTCTGCAGGTGTGCAATACGCATGGCCGCTGGGGGATGCGAGTCATAAACCGCTGACACCAAGGGATCCGGCGTTAAGGTGCTGGCGTTTTCTTGATACAGGGCGACAAGTGCTGCAATTAAATCATCAGCATTTGAAACAGACGCCGCATAATCATCCGCTTCATATTCATACTTGCGTGATAATGAGGTCATCAGTGGATGCAGGAAGAACAAGAACACAGGGATCACCAACATAAACAACGCCAATGCCATCGCGTTGGATTGCGTGCTCACACCCAATCCTTCATAAAACCAAGCCTCACCAGATGCCCAGCCCAACAGAGCAAGCCCCAGTAAACTCAGTCCCGCCATCACAAACATATTTTTCACCACATGCTTACGACGGAAATGACCTAACTCATGCGCTAACACAGCTTCGATCTGGTCTTCATTGAGGGTATTAAGCAAGGTATCAAAGAAAACAATACGCTTATTGCTACCCAGACCAGTAAAGTAAGCATTCCCATGACCGCTTCGACGAGATCCGTCCATCACAAAAATACCCTGACTCTTAAAGCCGCAACGCGCTAATAAATCTTCCACGCGCTTTTGCAGGTTGGCGTCTTCAAGTGGCGTAAAGTTATTGAATAAAGGTGCAATAAAGGCTGGGTAAGCCCACATCATAAATAATGCGAATGCCATCCAGGCAGCCCACAGATATAACCACCAGTAGTCACCAGCACTACCCATCATCCACAGAGCAACCCAAATTAAGATGCCGCCCATGACCAGAGTAAGTAGGGTTTGTTTGAAAAAGTCAGCGATAAATAAGCCTGGCGTATTGCGATTAAAGCCAAATTTATCTTCCAAAACAAACGTTTTGTAATAGGAAAATGGCAGTTCAATCACTGAGCCAATCACCAGAAAACTCAGGAAAAACGCGATACCGCCGATCACCGGACCTAACTCGAACTGAGACCAGATACCGGATAACAAGGCCAGACCGCCCCCCAACGTCCACAGCAATAAAATGACCATGCCGTAAACGCTCTCACTGCGATTATATTTCCCCTTCGCCGCCGTGTAGTCAGCCGCTTTCTGATGCGCTGCCAGACTAATTTGATCCTTAAATGCAGCGGGTACTTCATCACGGTGAGCTTGCACATAGCGCCCTTGTCGTAAGGACAACCATAACTCCACGGCTGTCATCAACACCACAGCAGCGATAAATATCCAAGTAAATTCATTCATTCCATTAAGCCCAGTTTGTATCTTTATAAAATGTCATGCAGAGTAGCCTTTGATACAATCTCTGGCAAGTTAGTTCACTCGACTCACAACAATAAAGACGGAGACCATGGCCAAAAGTAAAAATAACCTGATCTGGATTGACCTGGAAATGACCGGTCTCGACACTAACAACGATTATATTATCGAAATCGCCACGATTGTCACTGACGCTAAATTAAATGTGCTGGCAGAAGGCCCTATTTTCGCCATTCACCAGCAAGATGCCATCTTAGACAGCATGGATGAATGGAACACCCGCCAGCATGGCAAATCGGGACTGACACAACGTGTTAAGGATAGTACCGTCACAGAAGCCGAAGCAGAACAAAAAACAATCGAGTTTTTGAGGAAATATGTACCTGCTGGCGTATCACCTATGTGCGGCAATAGCATTTGTCAGGATCGTCGTTTTTTAGCGCGCTGTATGCCTGAGCTGGAGGCTTTTTTCCACTACCGCAACCTTGATGTCAGTAGTCTGAAAGAACTAGCCAGACGCTGGGCGCCTAAAGTTGAGAAAAGCTTCAAAAAAAGTGCCTCGCACTTGGCCATGGACGATGTCAAAGATTCGATTCGTGAGCTGGAACATTACCGCGAATTATTTATTAAGCTGCCTGAAGCTGAGTAAATAACGTTCACACCGCTTTCACGACTTATTAGTCACTGTTCTCGAAAAATTCGTGAACAGTGCAATGAGTCATAGCAAACCTTATTTACCAGAAAAAACCTGCGTTAACTGTCAACGGTTATTTACGTGGCGCAAAAAATGGCTACGTGACTGGCAGCAGGTTAAATTTTGCTCTCAACGCTGTCGACGCAGCAATAAACGCAGCCAGCATGACTGACTTGTCTGCATTCCCCCCATCAATGGTTATTCTCGATTGCGAGACCACCGGTGGTCGCGCCAGCCGAGATAGATTGACTGAAATCGCTTTGATCGAAGTCGAGGATGGTCATGTAGTCAAACGCTGGCAAACATTACTTAACCCTCTTCGCCCGATCCCGCCGTGGATTACGCGATTGACAGGTATCACTGATGCCACGGTGGCTGATGCGCCAACATTCGATGAAATCGCGGATGAGCTTTTTGCGTGTTTGGATGGAAAAGTCATCGTCGCGCACAATGCACGCTTCGATTACAGTTTTCTGCGCCAGTCATTTCAGCGCTGTGGGTACACGCTCGGCAACAAGACCCTATGCTCTGTCAAACTTAGTCGTCAGCTCTTCCCTGAACATCGTTCTCATGGTCTTGATCGTATTATCGAACGACTGGGGCTGACTATCGATAATCGTCATCGAGCCATGGCTGACACAGAAGTTCTATTAGCTTTTTTTGAACACATTTCAGCACAGTTCCCTGCAACAACAATCCGCTCTGCCTGTAAGCAACAATTAAAACGTCCGAGCATACCTAGTCATGTCAGTCAGTCTGACATCGACCTTTTGCCAGAGGCAGCAGGTATTTATCGATTTTATGATGCCAACGGTGGTCTGCTCTACATTGGCAAGTCAGTCAATATCCGTGAGCGAGTACTCAGTCATTTTGGTCAGGATCACCAACACGGGAAAGAATTAGATATCAGTCAGCAATTGCATCATATTACGTTCCAACAAACCCCGTCAGACTTCGGCGCACAACTGCTTGAGAATACTGAAATAAAGCACTACTCACCACGCTTTAACCGCCGCCAGACTAAAACAAAAAAACTGTATCAACTTACCCTGACGACAGATAAACAAGGCTATCATCACCTCAAAACCGAGGTCGCTGATATGACCGAAATCAACACGATTACACAACGCTACGGGCTGTTCAGAAGTCGCAAACAGGCTGAAAAAAAAATGCTGGAACTCATCGACACACACCGTCTTTGTCAAAAGTTGTGTGGTATTGAAAAAAGTCAGCGTGGTGCCTGCTTCGGCTACCAGTTAAAAAAATGTCGCGGTGCTTGTTGTGGGGATGAGTCAGCAGAAACTTACAACCTTCGACTACAACTCGCTCTAGCACAATTAAAGAATCAACAATGGCCATGGTCTGGGCCTATTGTGGTGGAAGAACATCCTGTTCATGATGACTGGGACGATGTAATTTTTCATCTCATCGATCAGTGGTGTTATTTGGGTCAGGTAATAGATAACGAAGAATGCCTGGCCACCTTGTCTCGCCGTCAACATACACCCGTATCATTTGATCTGGATGCTTACAAAATCTTGCTGCGTTTTTTACTCACCCCCTCGCCACAAAAACACCATCATTTACGGATCAAACCTATTTCTATTGAACAATTGGAGCATGCATCATGACGTCATGGCATCGTTATTTGGGCTATGCGGGTTTAATCCCCTTTATCGTTTTGAGTCTGGCGTCATTGGCAGGTATCCAGCATGCTCATTTCTTTCTGCTCAGTTATGCGGCGCTGATTTTTAGTTTTTTAGGTGGTATTCTTTGGGGCTGTAGCTTACAACTCAGCTTAGCACCGCATGTCAGCCTGGTTTCCATCAGTTGTATGCTGTGGGCTTGGCTGTGGCTACTGATGCCGGGCTATGACTGGTTGATACCAGCGGCTTTATCGTTTGTCCTGCTCTGGTTGTATGAATGGTTTTTGCTAAAGCAGCGTGTGAACAGAGACTTTTTAAAGTTACGCGGACAACTCTCTCTGGTCGCCGCGTTATCCTTACTGCTCAGTAGCCTTTAATGTCTCTAACACTCAACCTTATTCTCGGTGATCAACTCAACTGGGACAGCCTTATCTGGAAGGATGCCGATAAACAGCATGATCTGTTTTGGATGGCTGAGGTAAAACACGAGTCGTCACAAACCCCATCGAGCAAACAGCGTACAACTCTATTTCTGTCTGCCATGCGCCATTTTGCTGAGGACATTAAAAGCAAAGGTTATCGACTCAGCTACACAACACTTGCCGATGAACAAGCGAGTTTTGAGTCGGCACTCGAAGCTACGCTGAAAAATAACAATGTCAGTCGTGTGCGCTGCGTGCTGGCCGGTGATATGACCGTAGTCTCAAGGTTAGAAAGCTTTTTTTCGCAATATAACCTCAGTATTGAGTGGCTTGCCGATCAACACTTTATAACCCGGCAAGGCGAGTTTCAGCAGTGGCTGGATGAACGCAAACAGCCGCGAATGGAGCACTGGTATCGCCATCTGAGGAAAGACCGTCAGATCCTGATGGACGACAATCAAGCGCCGATCGGTGGCCAGTGGAACTTTGATAAAGACAACCGCCGCAGCTTCGATAAAAAAGGGCCGCAACTGCCCAGTTCTAACAGCCGCTTCAAGCATGATGCGATAACAAAACACGTTATTCAGGATGTGGAAACATTCTGTGCCGAACTACCAGGCAGTCTTGCTGACTTCAACTGGCCCGTAACGCGCAAGCAGGCCTTGCAGCAACTAGATGCGTTTATTAAATATCGCCTGCCCTCATTTGGTGACTATCAAGATGCGATGTGGACAGAGCAACCGTTCCTGTTTCATGCCTGCCTCTCAAGTAGCCTTAACCTGAAGTTGCTCAATCCACTGGAAGTCATTAACAAGGCAGAGCAGGCTTATTATGAGAACAATGCCCCTTTAAATGCTGTTGAGGGTTTTATCCGGCAAGTTTTGGGCTGGCGCGAGTATATTCGCGGGCTTTACTGGAGCTATCGTGAACACTGGCTCGACTATAACGCATTAGATCATCAAAGAGCCTTGCCCAGCTTTTACTGGCATGCCGATACAGACATGAAATGCATGCATCATTCTATTTCTCAGGTCCTGGAGCATGGCTACGGCCATCATATTCAACGGCTGATGGTGACGGGATTATTCTCATTGTTGTGGGGCATCAAGCCTGATGCGATTCATCGTTGGTATCTGGGCATGTATGTCGATGCCGTCGCCTGGGTCGAAATACCCAACACCCTGGGTATGAGCCAGTATGCCGATGGCGGCATTGTCGGTTCAAAACCCTATATTGCCAGTGGCGCCTATATTGATCGAATGTCGAATTATTGTCAGCACTGTGCATATAAGCCCAAACAGGCCTCAGGCCAAGATGCCTGCCCGTTTACCACCTTGTATTGGCATTTTATCGATCAGAACCAAGTCTGGTTGGCTAAAAACCCAAGACTGGGCATGCAAGTCAGGAACTGGTTCAATAAAGCTGAAACCGAACAACAACACATCCGTGAGCGAGCCACGTGGCTGTTTTCACATTTGGATAAAGATAATAGAAAGGAACAGGCATGAATCCGACGCAACTGGTCTGGCTCAGAAATGATTTACGACTGGACGACAACCCTGCCATTTCGCAAGCTCAACAACAGGGCGATTTGCACCTTGTTTTTATTGCAACGCCCAAGCAATGGCAACAACATGATGAATCAGCTGCCAAGCAAGGGCTAAAAGCCGCCAGCATTGAGGATATAAACCAACAACTTGCCAAGCTAGGCGTACCGTTCACTATTTTGGAAACAGATTGGTTTGCGGACATACCCAAATTATTGAAAACGTTTTGCCAGCAAAAAAACATAAGGGATATCTGGTTTAACCAAGAAACACCGCTTGATGAACGACGCCGTGATGATGCTGTTATAGACGTGCTGGAAGGCTTTGGCGTGAACTGCCATGCGCTTGATGCTGACCTAATTGTCACCGTACCCGTTCTGACGCAACAGAATGAGCCCTTTAAAGTTTTTACCCCTTATTACCGCCGTTGGTTACAAATCTTACAAGAGACCCAAAAGCCGCCTTATCCTGTTCCAGACAAACAAGGCGAAGCCATTGCTGTGGACTTGCTCAAGCCAGGCTGGTCCGACGATTACCGGGATGACCTCTGGCCTGCTGATGAAGCAAGCGTACTCAAAAAACTGAGCCAGTTCTGCCGCAATAAAGTCAAAGCTTATCCAAAATACCGCGACATTCCTGCTGAGTCCGGCACTAGTACTCTGTCTCCTTACCTGTCGATTGGTCGCATCGGACCGCGTCGCCTACTTGCCAGTATCCAGTACCACTGTAGCGAGCAGGGTTTACATTGGCAGGATAATGACTGGCTACGTGAGCTGGCCTGGCGCGATTTCTATCGCCAACTGCTACTCCATTTTCCTCGTCTAAGTATGGAAAAACCGTTTAAACCGGAAACAGATAATGTGGTTTGGCGTGATGATGAAACCGGTTTTCACGCTTGGTGTGAGGGTAAAACAGGGTTTCCGATTGTTGATGCAGCGATGCGCCAGCTTCAACAAACTGGCTGGATGCACAATCGGCTACGTATGATTACCGCCAGTTTTCTCACCAAACTTCTGCTTATCGACTGGCGTCGTGGTGAGCAGTTCTTTATGCAACATTTGCTGGATGGTGAGTTTGCCGCTAACAATGGTGGCTGGCAATGGAGTGCGTCTACGGGTGTTGATGCCGCGCCCTATTTTCGAGTGTTTAATCCGACGCGTCAGTCAGAACGTTTTGATCCGGATGGTGAGTTTATTCGCCGTTTTGTACCTGAACTAAAAAAACTTTCTGGCAAGCAGATTCATAACCCGTCGGATCAATTAAGAACGGAAACCGGCTACCCAATGCCCATTATCGACTACAAACCTGCCAGACAAACCGCAATTGATGCCTTTGCAGACTTAAAAAACTAGCTATCAATTAGTCTTTTTCTGCTTTCAGCCTTCTTACCAGTTGCTCCAAGGTTTGGCTGATAGAGGTTAAACCGTCACCTGCAAGACTGATATCGGCAATCTGTTGGTTCACCCGCTCTGAGTCAAATTTAATCTGCTCGGTGCTGCGGGCAATTTCATCCACGGTTGATGTTTGCTCTTGGGTTGCCGCTGCAATCGCAGCGTTCATCTGTGTGATGGTATCCATGGAGACCACCACAGGCTCAATCGCCAAACCGGCATCGGCCGTTTGTTTAGCACAGTCTTTTGCCGCTAAGCTCTGCCTTGTCACAATCTCAGTTGCCTCAGTGCCGGAGGTTCGAAGCTGTTCGATGATTGTGCGAATTTCTTCTGTAGACTGGGTGGTGCGCGATGCTAATTGTCTGACCTCATCTGCCACAACAGCAAAACCGCGACCATGTTCACCGGCACGGGCGGCCTCAATCGCCGCATTCAAGGCCAGTAAATTTGTTTGTTCGGCAACGCCTTGGATCACCTCTAGTACAGCACCAATATTTTTACCGTCCTGCTCCAGACGTCCCATGACATTTTCGACTTCCATTAAGTCGGCAGCCAACTTCTCACTAGCCTGTGTGGCCACACCCAGCGTTTGCCTTGCTTGTAATGTTGTTTTGTTTGCCTCAGTGGCTGAGTTTGAGGCTTTAGAGGCATTATTCGCCACTTCTTTGAATGAATAAGAGAGCTCTGTAACGGCGGTAGCAACATGATCCGTTGAGCTTTGCTGCTGTACGGTCAAATCCAGCGTGGCCTGCGAAATAGCTTGCATCGCTTGACTTGCATCGGTGACATCTCTTGCCTGTACTTCAAGTTTGGTAATTAATTCTGCGAGATAACTCTGTAAATGATTGGCCGACTTTTCAACGGATTGCGTTTCATCAAACGGCAGCTCTGATGCCAGTTTTTGTGTGTAATTACCACGCAACATGGCATTAAAGAAACGCTCCAATTGCAACAAAAAGCCAATCATTCTGTTTTGCAACAGAAATTGTGCAGTCAGCGCCAGAATAATTAATGCCACCGCCACCAGCAATGCCCAGCGAACTTGATTGGTAATAGACGCTTTAATATCGCCTATACGTTGCTGAAACTGACCCAATAGGGATTGTAAAGCCTGTATTTGGGTATTTAACTGTTCGCGACTCTCAGCCATCCGTGACTCGAGCTCAGCGGTATTCGCAATTTCTTTTTCGTAGCGACGGGTCAGACTCCGTAAAGAACTGATGCTCAATTCGCCGACTTCATCCGGTTCTTGAGGAATCAAAGCCTCTTCATCCACGTCAGTATAAATACCAAACCGCGGCATATTTTCCAGTTCACTGACTAAGTCAGCAAAACGGGTATTTTCTGACAGCAATGCCTGAGCACGCTGTTCATCAGCGCTTTCTATGTAAAGCTGACGCTGCAATGAAATCTTATTTAATCCCTGTCCCAGCTCAGCCAAGGTTTTGAGGAAACGTAGCTTGACCGTACTGTATTCGTAATCTGCCTGTTGCGCATAATCCACCAGCAGTGCCAGATCACCACCACGTTCACGTTCATTATTGATTAACAGGCCCTGAGGGTTTGCTGCCAGTTTACCGGCCGCCCTAACCAAACTAACCTGTTCTCGTAACTCGGCAATGGCGTCGAGGATCTGTTGATTTTCTTCAGGTGAGAGCCAGTCAAGCGACTCTGCCGCCATTTTTTCAAGCTTATTTTCAGCCTCCAGGAGTAAATTAGCTTGACCAGATGCTAAATAGCGTTCCAACAAGATACGGGCATCAATATCGAACACATCACGGTATTGCTTAAACTGTTCTGAGATTTGATAAGGCTTATCCAACTGTCGCCAGCCCCAAATACCGATAGCCGCAGACAACGTCAGCAACGTGATTACAGCGATAATTAAACTACGAGATACAGTGGAAAGTTTCACTCAATCACTCTCAACAGAAAAACAGGCAACCTATGACGATAGCCTGTTTTGATGACAGCTTTATGACAGTTGATGCTGATCTAACGCCCACGTGACATGCTCACGCACTAAAGCTGATTGATGCTCAGCTTTTTGTTGTAATGCGTTGACCACAGGGGCTGAGGTTTTTGCATTCCCTAGCGCTACAGCAATATTGCGTAACCAGCATTCATAACCGATTCGACGAATGGGTGATCCTTCCAGGCGGCTGAGAAATTCTTGTTCAGTCCAATTGAATAAATCGATCAGCTGTGGGGCATCCAACCCTTCACGTGGCAAATAATCTGGCTCCACCGTCGATTGCGCATATTTATTCCAGGGACAAACCAGTTGGCAATCATCACAGCCATAGATACGATTACCCATCATGGGTCTGAACTCTTCCGGTATCGCACCGCGCAACTCAATGGTCAGATAAGAAATACAGCGCCTAGCATCGAGTTGGTAAGGACCCACTATCGCCTGTGTCGGACAAATATCAATACAGGCACTACAGCTACCACAATGTGCGCTGGTAGCATCGGTCACCGGTAATGGCAGGTCAGTGTATATTTCACCCAAAAAGAAATATGAACCATGATCACGATTCAGCACATTGGTGTGTTTACCAATCCAGCCCAACCCCGCTTTTTCAGCAATAGCTTTTTCCATCACTGGCGCACTATCGGTGAAGACTCGAAACCCCATTGGGCCTACTTCACGCTCAATGCGCTTAGCGAGTTTCGCCAGCCGTTTACGCATTAACTTATGATAATCACGGCCTAATGCGTAGCGGGAAATAAATGCTCTGTTGCCATCGTCCAATACTTTCCAGGGTTCAGCGGCTTCGCCAGGCCAATAATCCATGCGCAAGCTAATCACACGAATCGTACCTTCAACTAACTGCTCAGGATGAGTACGCATGCTGCCGTGCTTTGCCATAAAGCCCATCTCACCATGAAAGCCTTTCGCCAGCCAATCTTGCAACTTGGCTTCGGCATCACGCAAATCAATATCACTGACACCCATGGCCTGAAATCCGAGCGAACGCGCCCAGCGTTGCATGCGTGATAACAACTTTTGACCATCAGTGTCTGTGTAATTTTCAGCCATGCACGTTATTATAAAGATCTCCGCGACGTTAATTTGAGATTGGCTTCATGCAACACCTGCCTTACCCACTTTATACAGCTGAAGAAACCCGACAACTCGACCGTATAGCCACTGAGCAACACGCTATTCCAGCGGCAACACTGATGACACGAGCTGGCACCGCGGCGCTCAATTTTATCCTCACGCAGTGGCCCGATGCCAAGCAACTACTTATTCTCTGCGGCAGTGGCAATAACGCGGGTGATGGTTACGAAATCGCACGGCAGGCGCTTGAGAAACAGTGTCAGGTTGTGCTCGTTGAGGTGGGTCGTACCGATAAAATGAGTGATGAAGCTACCGCAGCCAGACAGGCTTATTTAGCTACCGGCGCAGAGCCCATCGCTTTCGATGGTGTTCTGCCTGCTGCTGATATGATTGTCGATGCGCTGTTTGGTACTGGGCTCGACCGTGACATTACCGGCGCATTCGCGCAAGCGATTGACGCGATTAACCATGTTGAAAACACGCCTGTGTTATCGCTCGATATTCCTTCCGGCATTCATGCTGATACTGGAAAAGCCTTGGGCATTGCTGTTCATGCCACCGCTACCCTCAGCTTTATTGGACTAAATATTGGTTTATTCAATGGTGACGCGCCTAATTACACCGGTCGCATTGTGTTTGATGCACTCGCCGTACCCGATAGCGTTTTTGAGGCCATTGAAGCAACAACATACCGCTTAGATCTCGATCACCAGGCCACCCTAAAACTGGCACCACGACAACGTACTTCCCACAAGGGTCATTTTGGTCACTTATTGGTCATTGGCGGCAATCTTGGCATGTCGGGAGCCCCCCGTATCGCCGCAGAAGCAGCAACTAGAGTTGGCGCCGGGTTAGTCAGTATTGCAACACACCCATCGCACAGTGCCTTGATAAACCTGACCCGCCCCGAACTAATGAGTCATGGGGTGGAAATAATAGACGAGCTGACGCCGCTTCTAACCACTGCAAATGTCGTCACCATTGGGCCAGGCCTGGGACAATCGCAATGGAGTCAAGCCCTATTAAATAAAGCGACTGAAAGCAAACACCCGATGGTAGTGGATGCTGATGCTTTGAACCTATTAAGTCGACAACCGCAGCAAAACCCACATTGGATTTTAACCCCTCACCCCGGTGAAGCCGCTAGATTACTTGGCTGTAGCACAAAAACAGTACAGGAAAACCGACTCGATGCCGTGCGCCAATTACATGCGCGCTATGGCGGCATTATTGTATTAAAAGGCGCGGGCACATTGATTTATAATGGCGAGAATCCTATTCGACTATCCCCATGTGGCAACCCTGGCATGGCAAGTGGTGGTATGGGGGATGCACTTGCAGGCATTATCGGCGGTCTTCTGGCACAGAACTTCAGCTTGATGGATGCCGCCTGTATCGGCGTCACCATACATGGCATGGCGGCAGACAAAGCAGCCGAACAAGATGGTGAGCGCGGCATGCTCGCAATGGATTTGATGCCACATTTACGGCACCTCGTTAACCTTAAATTTTAAAGCAGGTTTGTTTTGCACTATTTTCTCGCTAATGAAGAGGCAACACTCGCACTCGGTAAACAACTTGCTGAAGCCTGCCCGGACAGTTTGTGTATCATTCACTTGGAAGGTGAACTTGGCGCTGGGAAAACGACGCTCACACGCGGTTTTTTAAGAGCAATGGGACATCAGGGGAATGTGAAAAGCCCGACTTATACTCTGGTCGAGCACTACCAGCTGGGAAATCGAGCCGTATTTCATTTTGACTTGTATCGGCTTAGTGATGCTGGCGAGTTGGAATTTCTAGGCTTAGATGACTACTTTAGAGACAATGCCATTTGTCTTCTGGAGTGGGCTCAACGTGGTAGTGAGTATTTACCTGAACCCGACTTATTAGTGCAATTGAACTATCATGAGCACGCACGAAATGCTGTCATAGAAGCAAAATCAGTATTAGGCGAACAAATCTGTGGAAAACTTCACAAATAGTTCAACTTTTCAAGCTATCTTACTTATTTAAAAAGAAAACTTGATTTTTATACATGCCGAAGACACAATTAGAAGCACGTTATTTTAGGGTTGATGAGATGGTCCGCCTCCTACTGAGCTTATTCCTGTTAGTAACAAGTGGTCTGGCATGGTCTGAATCGATTCAGGGCATCCGCGTATCGCATGACGATCAAAAAGCCCGCCTGGTATTTGATCTCGATAGCAAAGCAAACTACAAAACCTTTACCCTGGATAATCCACAGCGCTTTGTCATTGACTTCAAAGACTTTCGGCAGCAAGACAAACTGATTATCCCTTCACTCATCAATACGCCCATCCAAGCCATTCGCTATGCTGCTTATGATCGACACACCTTGCGCATCGTGCTGGATCTGGCTCATGAAGTGAAATTCGAAACCCAAACCCTAGGTCCGAATAAAACCTACCCGCATCGTCTGGTGGTCGACCTCAGTTACACCACACAACAAGCTAAACAGCCACTCATTGCCTTACAAGAAGACGCGGAAACGCCGAAAACGCCAGCCAAACAAGTTCAAGCTGACAATGAAGCTAAGGCCAAGGTCGTCAAAAGTAATAAAGTGCTGCCTCGCCGCGATATTGTCGTCGCAATCGATCCCGGTCACGGGGGGCAGGATTCAGGGGCTGTTGGCAAACGTGGCACTAAAGAAAAAGATATTGTTTTATCTATCGCCAAACGTCTGGCAACGCTGGTTGATAAAGAACCGGGAATGCGTTCATATCTAACGCGTGACTCTGATGTATTTATCAGCTTACGACAACGTATTCGTCGTGCCCGTGAGAATGGTGCTGATATGTTTATCTCCATTCATGCCGACGCGTTTCACAAACGTAGCGCTCGTGGTTCATCTGTCTATGTATTGTCAGACCGTGGCGCTAGTAGTGAAGCTGCACAGATTTTAGCGGATCGCGAAAACGCGTCTGACTTGGCTGGCGGGATCAGTCTTGAAGATAAAGATGATTTGCTAGCCTCTGTGCTACTCGACTTGTCGCAAACAGCCAGTCTCGAAGCCAGCATCGAAGTTGCTAACACCGTACTATCCGGCCTGAAACGGGTGGGTAATGTACACAAGAAACAAGTCGAATCGGCAGCTTTTGTGGTATTGAAATCACCGGATATTCCTTCTGTACTAGTGGAAACAGCATTTATTTCAAACCCTGAAGAAGAAGACAAACTCAGAAATGGTGCGCATCAGTACAAATTAGCGCATGCGATGATGGTCGGTATTCGAAACTATTTCCAACGTAACCCCTTACCCGGAACAGCCTCACCACAGCAACATATTGTCAGTAGCGGTGATACGCTCAGCATGATCGCTCAGCGTTATCAAGTCAGTATGGCAGATATTAAAAATGTGAATAACATGTCGAATACGACATTGCATATCGGAGATGTACTGCAGATACCCTAGCTTTATGGCTTATGCTTGCTGTTAAACTAGCGCCATGATTTCACAGCGTATTCATGCCCTCCCCCTTCACCTCGCTAACCAGATTGCAGCGGGTGAAGTGGTTGAACGCCCGGCTTCAGTATTAAAAGAGCTGATTGAAAATAGCATTGATGCGGGCGCAACGCAGATAGACATCACGATTGAAGGCGCGGGCAACCAACTGATCAAAGTCAGCGATAATGGCAATGGCATTCACCCTGATGATTTGGCTCTGGCGCTCAGTCGTCACGCCACCAGCAAAATTCATAGCAGCGAACAATTAAGTCATATTGACAGTCTCGGTTTTCGCGGCGAAGCCTTACCCAGTATTGCCTCTGTTTCGCGTCTGACACTCGCCTCCAAACAGCCCGATCAAGACTGTGGCTGGCAGGTTAGCTCAGATGTCGAAACCGTTGAACCGACAGCACATCCCGATGGCACAACAGTGAGTGTCGCTGAGTTATTTTTTAATTTACCGGCACGCCGCCGCTTTTTACGCAGTGACAAAACCGAGTTAAACCATCTCACCACCACCTTAAACCGTCTGGCACTCAGCCGTTTTGATGTTGGCTTTTCTGCTCAACTGGCCGATCAGACAACACTGAAGCTTCCTGCCATCACAGATCCAAAGCTGTTTTATCAACGCATTGCGCGTATTTGTGGCCAAGCCTTTGTTCGCCAAGCGCGCTACCTAGAACAACAATTCGAAGCCATACACTTACACGGTTGGGTGGGAAATTTTGCTGCTCACCGCGCTCAAACCGATGTGCAGTATTTCTTCATCAATGGTCGCGTCATTAAAGATCGCATCATTAACCATGCTATTCGACAAGCTTATGGTGATGCACTACCAGCAGGCAGACAAGCCGCTTATGTGTTGTATTTGACTTTACCTTTGGATCGCGTTGATGTGAACGTGCACCCGACTAAACATGAAGTACGGTTTCGTGATGCTCGCTTAGTTCATGGCCTGATTACCCGCGCAGTGCAGGAAGCGTTAACCCAAGATGAGCATGGCGTTGTTAGTCAGTCAGAACTGCCTTTATCGAAGCCTGAGAACACTTCAGCAGTCAAAGAGAGTAGTCAAAACTATCAACCTCATCCAGTCAGCCAAACTTTAACGACAGCAACACCTCCGTCATCGGTTTCTGCACCCGAGTCTGACTTTGTGCTTTTGCATCAGCGCTATTTACTCCTGACATCGCCAGAACCCATCGTGCTTGATTTACAAGAAGCAGCGCTTTTATTCAAACGGAAACAGTTTTTAGATGCAGTGGACAATAAAACCTTAGCATCTCGTCCCATACTGGTTCCGCTAAACATTCCTCTCGCATCGGATGCGCTAGCGTTAGTTAACCACCATCACGCATTACTCAAAGAATTGGCGCTCGAATTCACCGTAAATACTGACGCAATCACCGTCAAACGCATTCCTTTTTTACTCTCACACATTGATTTACAAACCATCGTTGCCGCCGTAATGACAGCGTTGCAGTCGCAACAAGACCACAGGCTGAATCTTATTAAGCAACTCAGCGGACTGTTCGAGCAAGCTAATATAACAACAGAGCAAGCCCGCCAGATTATGGCACAGCATTCTATTGACGAATTAAAACAGACCGGCAGTTATCGGAAACTTGATCAGACAACATTGACTAGCTTATTCTCGAACTAACGTTTCAGCCTCAAAGCGAATTGTTATGGCCAAGTCTGCTCGTCCAGCCCCATCCCTTATCCCTGCCGTTCTGGCTTTGATTGTGCTCTTTGTATTGGGATATATTTTATTTGCTGACTTACAGCCCTCACGGACTGAGCATACCGTGAACCCTCCGTTCGAACTTGACGATCCTGAACTCGAAATTATCAATGAAGCACCCATCATGCCAGCGCAAGATCAACAACAGATCATCGCGGAAGAAGCAGCGTCTTTTGTTGAACAACTCGCGGCAGACGATGAGGCAGACGAAACCACCGCAGTCACCATTAACGAACAACAAGGTGAGTTTGTTCGCCACGATGGCATCATCGCTATTCCCAAACTCGAGCACAGAAATACCACTGTGGGTGAATTATCGCAGGATAAAACGTTAGCGGCTGACACTCCCGTGATCCTGCAATTCACCGAAACCGAAAAGCAAACCACAACGCTGCAAGCCTTGGATGATTCAATAGAAGATAAAAAGCAGATAATTACGCTGGAACAAAAAGATGGCACACGCCGCCAGGCGCCGTTAGCCGATCTGCTGAACGAAAAAGATGCGGATAAAAACGCGTCTATTACGGTGATTAAAGAACACAACCGCACAGAGCAACTGACAATCGGCGAGTTAGCTGAATCTGATATTTCATCATCTCAAAAAGTCATCGCCACCATTAACCAAGGCATTGAAGAGTTATCAGTCAAAGATATCGTACAAGCGGGGGAGTTACCCGATAACGCCCTGTTTTATCTTCACCGCGTCACAGAACGTGACCGACAAGGGCTTTGGGGGATTATTCAATCAGGGTTAATTCAGCGTTTTCGCCAAGGCTTGGCGCTTGAAGGCATTAGCCGAAACAAAGAACTCGCCAGAGTCACTATCCCTGCTGATGCTGATGAGCCACTACCAACAGGTTTAAGCTCATTCCTGGGTAAGGTGCTGAATAAAAAAGTCACCTCGAGTTATATTTATAACTTCAGCACACACACCATGGGCCATGATCCTAATCTAATTCATCCCGGCCAGCAATTAATTCTGATTCATTTCTCACCGAATGAACTCAAACAAATTTATGTTTTTTTTGCTGAGCAACGCAACGAGCAGGCCCAAAGCTTCGCCATCTCTCAATAATAATGCTCGATTTAATATTTCTTTTTGTTGTGGTCGCGATCATTGCCGCCGCGTTTTTGATTCCGCTAGACTAAGCTACTGGTTAAAACGGCCATAACGTAAAATCACACTCGGTAACACCAGTAGATTCAGTACCGTGGACGAAATAAGTCCACCGATAATGATACTTGCCATCGGCCCCATAATTTCTCGACCTGGACTGTCTGAGTTCACTGCAATAGGCAACATTGCCAAGGCCGTCACGAGCGCCGTAATCAAGATTGAAGGCAAGCGCTCTTGCGCCCCACGAATCGCTGTATCCAAATTCCATTTAGCCCCTTCTTCCACCACCAGATACTGATAATGCGACACCAACATAATGGAGTTACGCAAGGTGATACCGAACAAGGTGACAAAGCCAACCAATGATCCAATGGATAACACGCCGTTGGTCATCAACACCGCAATCACACCGCCGACTAATGAAAACGGTAAGTTCATCAAAACCAATAGCATATTGCGCATGCTCTGCAAGGCAAGATATAACAGTAACAGCACGGCAATACCGGCCAAGGTAGAGTGCACAACCAAATCTTCACGTGATTGTGCCTGAGCGACAGCTGCACCGGTAAACTCAGGGTAAATGTCGGCGGTAAAGCTTACTTCTTCGTGTACGCGTTGTTTTAATTCATCAAAGAATGAGGCCAAATCTCTACCGGAAACATTACTGGTCACTGTCTGTAAGCGCTGGCCGCCCCGGTGTTGAATCATATGCCGCCCAGAAACTTGCTGAATACTGGCAACTTCCTCCAGTCGGAGAGTAATGCCATCAGGCGTCTGGATTGGTAAATCTTTAACGTGCTTTGGTTGCTGGCGTTGTTCATCGGTTAAGACCACAACAACATCAAACACCTGATTACCTTCATACACCTGACCTACAATAGCGCCATCAAACCCCGTTCTAACAGTTTGCATGACTTCAGCAGGTCGTAGTCCCCAACGAGCCAGCTTATCCAAATCCAAACGCACTTCTATCTGTGGCTCACCGGGTGGCGCACGCAGTTGTACATCGGTCGCACCATCAATTCGCTGCATCACCTCTGCCACTTGCTGCACTTTTTGATCTAGAGCATTGAGGTTTTTACCGTATATGTTCACCACCACCGGTGAGGTATACCCCGAAATGGTCTCATCGATCCGTTCGGTCAGAAAGGTATTCACCTCTGAATTAACGCCAGGGAAAGCTTCCAAAACCTCACGGATTTCATCCAAGACTTTTTGTTGCGATGGCCCATCCATCGGTTCTAAGTCAACTTCATATTCACTGTAATGGGTGCCAAAGGTATCCGCACCGCGTTCCGCACGACCAGCCCATTGTGAGGTTGATCGCACACCCGGTATTTCGGCAACCCGTTTCTCAATTTGCCCGCCCATACGTAGTGATTCTTGAATTGATGTGCCCGGCACACTGGCGGTATGAATAATATAGTGACCTTCTCGCAGCTCAGGTAAAAAGCTACCACCTAACAAAGGCAAAATTGCCAGGCCGCCTAAGCAAAATACAAGTACGCCAGAAAGGGTTAGCCGCGGAAATACGCTGACTCCACGCAGTATTTTGCCGTAGGTAGGCTTAATCCAACGAACCAAAGGTGGCTCTTTATGACTAAGACTGCTGCCCCGTGTTAGCAAAATATGACATAAGGCTGGCGTCACCGTCAGCGCGACGGCCAAAGAGGCAAAAATCGCTAAAATATAAGCTTCACCCAAAGGCTCAAACATTCGGCCTGCCACACCACTTAAGGTCAACAGGGGCACAAACACCAGCATCACGATAAAACTGGCATAAACCACCGAGCTACGGACTTCCATTGAAGCTTGATACACCACATCCATCGTTGGTTTTGGTGTGGCTAAAGCGGCATTTTCACGCAGTCGACGGAAAATATTTTCAGTATCGATAATGGCATCATCTACCACCTCACCTAATGCAATTGCCAGCCCGCCCAGCACCATAATGTTGATATTGATACCAAACTCAAGCAGCACGATTAAAGCCGCGAACAACGATAATGGAATCGCCGTCATTGAAATAATCGCTGTGCGTAAATTAAATAAAAATAAGAACAACACCAACATGACCAAACTACCCCCGACCATGAGATGCTCTTGAATATTATGCAGAGAGGTTTCGATGTAATTGGCAGGCCGGAATAGATCGTCGTGAAGCGTAATGTTCTCGGCCGCAAAGCCATCCTTGAATTCATCTAATGCTGCTTCAATACCCTCTGTCACCGCAAGCGTATTGGCTTTGTATTGACCGATCACCATCAACACCACACCCGGCTTGCCACCAATCGCCGCACCGCCAATTGCAGGTGCTGGAGCGCTTTTGACGGTAGCAATATCACCTATGTGAAGAATGGTCGCACCTGACTTACGCACAACAACTTTAGCTAATTGCTCTGCGGTAAGAGGCTGTCCACTGACTTGCAACATCATGCGCTGGTTTTGATTCTCGATATAACCACTGCCCAGTATGCCAGTCGCTTTTCTAGCCACCGTTGTCACTTCATCAACTGAAATGCCATAACGTGCCAGTTTGCGAGGATCTATCTGAATTTGTAACTGCTTTTCGTGACCGCCAAAAACGTTAATGTCTGCCACGCCCTCAACACTCAGAAGCCTTGGCGATAAGGTCCAATCCACCAAAGACCGAAGCTTCATCAGGTCGTGTTCATCTGAACTCAAGCCAATTGTCATAATCGTGCCTGACGATGACTCCAATGGCACCATAAGTGGCGGTCCTACACTTTCAGGCAGTGCTGCTTGCAAACCTAATAATCGTTCTGACACTAACTGTCGGTCTAAATAAATATCGGTGCTGTCATAAAACGTCAGAATCAGCACTGACAGGCTGGGAATTGATTGCGAGCGGATAGACTCCATGCCCACTAATCCACCCAAGGCATTTTCAAGTGGCTGGGTGACCAGCACCTCCACCTGCTCGGCTGTTAATCCTCGAGCTTCTGTCTGAATGATGACCTGTTTCGGCGCAAACTCCGGAAAAATATCGAGGCTGGAATTGGATAATTTATAGATACCATAGCCCAATAGCAGCACAGCAAGCGCCACAACAATGCCACGAAAACGAACAGAAAAGGCAACAACCTTAGATAGCATGGGCGATCCTAATTAACGTCTTTATATCCATAACCCGCAAATTAATCATCATCCTCATCATGGATCTGCCAACGAAACTCTTCGGCAAGCAGCATTTGTGAACCCGAAATCACCAACGCATCTCCTGCTTCGAACCCAGATTCGATAAAAATGCCCCCCACGACAATATCGCCATCAGCCAGTGCCCGACGCTTAAAAGTGGCTTCATCTTGCTGTATATAAGTCCAGGGCTGACCCGCATACCAGACGATTGCCTGTTCCGGAATATGAAATCCCGTTTTGGGTTCATCATTTTTTGGGATCCAAGCATCTAAGCGCATACCTAACCTTAGCTTGCCCGTACTGATACGAAAATAGTAGGTTTCACCTTGAATCTGCTGTGTCGCAAGGTAAGCAGGTGAGACGTAATACGCTTTCCGAGCCGAATCCCTATCCCCTTCACGCGACACACGAATCATGCTGACATCCGCAGTCAATGAGGCACCAACCGGCAAGGTCACCAGAATCAAGGTATCTTGACGACTGACTATGCGGTCAAATTCTTTCGAAGGCTTGTCCAGCACCCAGCTCGCGATAGGATTCCCCCAGCCTTGTAATAGCTCTGTTTTTGCATCTTCCAATTGAAAGCGAGCTGCCTGTAAATTCGCTCGCGCTTCCTGCCAACTGGCATCCGCATAGTTCACATTTTTGCTGGCAACACTTCCTGTGTTATTTGCTAGTTTACGAAGTCGTTCCAACTCTTGTTTGGCTGCCTGCTCACCGACTTGAGCAACGCGTATCGTGGACTGCAATTGATTAATTCGTGAACGCCAGCGGAGTAAATCTCGTGTATCGACAACCTTTGCATAAGCCATCAGCTCAGAGAAAAACAATTTTTTGCTAACGGGAATCGTCTCAACCCCGGCATAATCAATGGCATCATCATCGAGAGTGACGGTCATTGGCTGCAGATTAGTTTCATCTTCTTCATCGTCGTCATCCTCTTCACCATAACTTGCCGCACGTTCCGCAGCCTCGTTATAGTCAGAAACAACTGTCGTCATAAAACCAGACCATGAAAATTGAGTGATGGCAGGTAGTACCACACCGACCACTAACACCACCGCAACAAATACGAACCAGAACCTCAGTTTTCTGCGTAACACCATCTGTTATCCATTGAATAATCGACTAAATCAGCAAATCATTAGAGCATGGCATATTGCTAGCGACAAGCATCCCGCATAAATATTCCTGCTTTCCCTTGACACGCCCCCCCGCAAAAGGGTTTAATACGCACCCTTATCGGCTCGATAGCTCAGTTGGTAGAGCAAGGGATTGAAAATCCCTGTGTCCCTGGTTCGATTCCAGGTCGAGCCACCATGAACATGAAAACCCTGTCAGTTTTTTCTGACAGGGTTTTTTTGTATCTGCCACACCGCCTTATCTCCTTAGCAAATCATTTACCAGCTTTCTGTATAGTGTCTCAGGAGCTCTGATATTCAACGATTATTGCTAGTGTTGCATATCGCTGACGAACTAAAAAAACACTACACTTTCACTGTTAAAGGAATAATGCTGATGTCTGTCAAACCGCAAACCACTGTATACGCTCTCCCCTTCCTGTTTCTGTTTTTTCTTATAAGCTCCCTCACACTAAAAGCAGAGAACACGACAGACGATGCTTATTTCAGTGCTGAGCTAGGCGCTGTATTTTTTGATTTACCAGAGTATCAAGATGGATATGGCGTTGTTGGACTTGAACCTGTCAGTGGCCCTTATTTCTCTGAAGCTGACGATCACAATGGTTCATCGCTGACCCTCACAGGGGGCATACTGACAGACAAACATATTAACTGGTTGAATAGCACCGTATTTCTGGAAGCATCCGGTTTTTACAGTAAGAGCAATGAAAACGCCAATGCCACGCTTGGCTCTGATCCTGATGGCAACAATATCCGTTTTGCATTATTCGATGGCTCTAATGGTTTTAATAGCTCGGATGGTGGTCCATTAAACTATAAACTCCGCTCTGAAATCGACTACTATGGTGCCAGACTCGATCTTGGTCTTGAGTCTGAATTAGGTAGCTGGACAATACGAACTCAAGTCGGCCCCCAACTACTGAGGCTAAAGCAAGACTATACCCTATACGGGATGGCCATTAATGACCCTAACTCAACCTACAATCGTTATGAGTCGCTCGACTCACGTTACCGAGGCATCCGCTTTGCCGTATCAGCAGATAAACAATTTACCAATCAGGTTTCCGTTGAAACTGAGCTAGGTATTTCTGCGCTGGCCTTGCGGACACGTTATAAAGGGCAAGACGAACACTACGCAGATGGGCAATCTCAGCAAAACCATAGCTTACACAAGGGCACATACAGCGCAGACCTGAAGTTAGCAGCCCGCTATCAAGTGACTCCTGCTGTTGCTTTTGGCCTCAACATCGCTACAACCTATATCAATGATGTACCAGAAATTAAACATGCCACCGGAGCAACATCAAACAATACCTTTGTTCCCAGTTCGCTTGATACCGACACGATGCTGGTAACAACCGTCGGCGTGGAGCTCACATCCACCTTTTAGTCAGCATAGGTATGCTTTTCGTATCAGTAATTTGTCCATATAACGCTAAAAACATCTCTCCATGACTGTCTTTTGCCAGTTATCAGGGCCCTACGCGAATGTAGGGCCACTGATTTTTTAAGCATTGGCTTGAGTACAACAAAAGCCAAAACAGTCACTAATGTTTGTAACGCACAACTGTTTTCAGACGGGTGTAATACCGCGTCATCACCGCAGCCACTATGAGTTTATATTACCAAAACAGCACTTTTGTTGTAAAAAAGACACATAAATATGAAATATGCGTCAAAATTCTCTTTTTTGTTGTAAAAGTGTTGCAATGAGTTTTTTTCTGTGCAAAATTAGCATTCAACCGTTAATCAGTACGGTTACGAGAGAAATTAAA